>CAZLEY010000016.1:0-45723 GCA_964558675.1 uncultured Dehalococcoidaceae bacterium
GAATTAAGGGAGGGGGAATTGATAGAAGAGGGGCTTCGCCCCTCTTAAACACCCCTTATTGACAATCACTTAGAACGGAAAGATGGGCGGCAACTCGCGCACCTTATCTTTCGTTAATGTCGACGGCATGGTCTCGGCGAGCTCTTCCGGCGTCCAGCGTCCGTCTTTGGAGAGAGCGTCCGCTACCGGCGGCGGGTCATGGTATATGCCGATATGACCGTGCCACACCTCGAAGACACAGCCGTTTATATGGTCGGCAGCCCCGCTGGCGAGGTAGACAACCAGGCTGGCGACGTCTTCCGGTAGGTTGAGTTCCAGCATTTGCTTTATCCTGCTCCCGGCAGCCTCTTCTCCCCACATCCTGGCCCACGCCTCCTTGAGTCCCTTCTCTTCGACCATCTCCCTGAATCCTCTTGTGCCGGCTACCGGCCGGATGGCATTGCAGGTAACGCCGTACCGTCCCATGTCCCGGGCAACCGTTCGGGTAAAGCCGACAATACCTTCCTTGGCGGCGGAGTAGCTCGCCTGGCCCATATTACCCAGTCCGGCGTGAGAAGACGTATTGATAATCCTTCCGTAACCCTGCTCCCTCATCACCTTGCAGGCAGAGCGCGTACAGAAGAAGGTGCCGTAGAGGTTGACCTTAATTATAGCGTCCCATTCCTCATCGGTCACGTTGTATACCATACGGTCGCGCGTGAAGCCGGCGTTATTGACCAGCACATCAATCCGACCGAAATTATCGATAGCCGCCTTAATGATACTCTCCGCCCCGTCTTTCGTAGCCACACTATCGTAGCTGGGAACGGCGGTGCCGCCGGCACCCTTTATCTCCTCGACCGCCTCGTCAGCCGGACCTCTGGAGGCTCCACTGCCGTCCGTAGCCGTACCCAGGTCATTAACGACTACCGTGGCTCCCTGAGCCGCCAGACCGATAGCCTCAGCGCGGCCCAGGCCTTTACCGGCCCCCGTGACCACGGCGACTCTACCTTTCAGTAGCTCCCCCATGAATGCCTCCTTCAGTGTTATATTATGACCCCTTTATCCTTGAAAGCCGTCAAATCGTCCCAGGTATAGCCCAGAAGGTCGATAAGCACTTCCTCGGTGTGCTGACCAAGCTCCGGCGCAGTCGACCTTATACTCGGCGGGGTCTTGCTGAACTGCCACGGCGGCAGGATTACCTTGAGCTTTTTCCCCGAGGGGTGGTCGATTTCCTGAAAATAACCATTCGCCCAGGGGGTGGGGTCGACGGCCAGCTCAGCCGGCGTCTTAACCAGCGTCCAGATTACATCCTCCTTGCCGAGTCTCTCCGCCCATTCGTCCCTGGGTCTGGAGAGGAAGACTTTATCAAGAAGAGGAATCAAATCATCGTGACTTTCCATTCGTTTCTCATGCGTAGCGAACCTGGGGTCGTTTTCCAGCTCCTCTATCCCGAGCGCCTTGCAGACGCCCGACCAGTACCTGTCCCCCTGAATGCAGGCAAGCTGAATCCATTTACCGTCGCCGCACTCATAGCTGTTGAAGATGGGATTGCTCGTAGCCAGTCTGGATACCCTGGGATATTCCAGACCCGTAGCCAGAACCGATGACATTACGATACCCATTGACCATATACCGCCCCCGATTAGAGATGTAAGGACTTCCTGGCCTTCCCCGGTCCGTTCTCTGTGAAAAAGGGCAAGTACAATGGAACACGCCGCGTACATGCCGGTAGTATTATCACCGAAACCCGGCAACTGATACGGAAGCGGCGTGCCCGGTTCTCCCAGAGACGCCATAACACCGCTCCTGGCCCAGTATCCGACAAAGTCATAAGCGCCGACGTCTTTCTCCGGCCCGTGCAGTCCGTAGCCGCTGAGGTGGGCATATATGATGCGCGGATTGATTCTGGAGATAGTCTCGTATTCCAGTCCCAGACTTTTCAGGGCATGGGGCCTGAAATTGCACACAAAGACATCAGACTTTTCCACCAGCTTGTACAGTATCTGCCGCCCCTCTTCCTGCTTTAAATCTAAAGCTATCCCTTTTTTATTGAAGTTATAGAACTCAAACACGTAGTTAATATCGTAAACCGGGACGTTACCGCTTATTTTTATAATGCCTCTGGTCTGGTCACCGCCTTCCGTCCGTTCCACTTTAATTACCTCGGCGCCCATGTCAGCCAGAATCCGGCAGCACACGGGTGCCAGTCCCGCTTCACTAACGTCAATAACTCTTATACCTTCAAGAGCCGCTTTCATTTCAGGATTACCTCCCTCTGGTGTTGTTCAGTAATAATGCTGTCATTGCGAGGAGCATCGCGACGAAGCAATCCGTATACTAGCTATGGCGGATTGCTTCGCTTCGCTCGCAATGACATATCGACTATTTCTCGTTGCCAACGATAAAGCAGCTGCAAATGCCCGTCCCGGCGTTGCCGCCAAGGTTGTGGGTGAGGCCAAGGCGAGGGTTCTTCACCTGCCGGGGTCCGGCCTTGCCCTGAAGCTGCTTGTAGACCTCGTACATCATCCTCAGGCCGCTGGCGCCCAGCGGGTGGCCGAAGCATTTCAGGCCGCCGTCAGTATTTACCGGCAGCTCACCTTCAAGAGTGAATGTCCCGGCCTCTATATCCTCCCCGGCCCTGCCGCGGGGACTGAACCCGAGGTCTTCATAGACAATCATCTCGTGGATGCTGAAGCAGTCATGTACCTCGGCGCAGCTTAACTCCTTACGCGGGTCTTTTATTCCTGCCTCGGCATAGGCTCTACGCGAGCCGAGGACATTCTCCTCAATGTGCACAAAATCGTAATCCTGCCTCATGGCACCCTGCCGGGCGCCCACACAGATTTGCAGTCCCTTGATATAGACAGGGTCGTCTCTGAATTGCTTCGCCATGTCGGCTCGGGTGACGACGGCTACCGAGGCGCCGTCACTGACGCCGCAGCAGTCAAACAGGCCCAGAGGCCAGGCGATAATGGGCGCATTCACCACCTGCTCTACCGTCAGCTCATTCTGGAAATGCGCCTTGGGATTCAGGCTGCCGTTGTGATGGTTCTTCACGGCAATTTTAGCCAGCAGCCTTTTGCCCTCTTCAGGAGCAATTTTATAATCATGGAAGTACCTCGTCGCCAGGTAGGCAAAAGACGCCGGGGCGCTGTAGCCGGGGCCGATTCCCGAGCTCCCGTCCTGGTTATCCCCGACGACACTGGGGCCTTTTACCCCCGTCGCCCCGGAATCTTTCAGTTTCTCCACGCCCACCGCCAGGGCGATATCGCAGACACCGGCGGCGACGGCATAGCTCGCCGCTCTCAGTGCCTCGGACCCGGTAGCGCACATATTCTCAACCCTGGTAACAGGTATATACTGCAGCTGTAAGGGAGACAGCGTAATGGCGCTGAGGCCGGAAAATACCGTGCCTATCCAGGCAGCCTGAACGTCCTTGGGCTCAATACCGGCGTCTTCAAATGCCTCGTAAGCAGCCTCAACGATAAGGTCCTCCACGCCCTTGTCCCAGCGCTCTCCGAATTTGGTACAGCCCATCCCTACGATGGCTACTTTATCTTTAATTCCGTCCATGTTTCAGCCTCCTGGTGGTAAGTCCGTCGGGCTAGTCCGAAACAGGCTTCGCCTTCCAGAAATAGTTATTTATTCCTCTGCTATAAAACATTTTTCTATAGGTCATCTCCACCGGCATACCCACTCCGACCTCATCGAGGTCGCAGTCAGTAAGCTCACATATCAACCTGCCGCCGCCGTCAAAATCTATAACGCCGTTGACACCGGGGGGATTGAGGGTGGGCTGAAGCCGGTCAATAGCGTAACTGAACAGTATACCCTTCTTATCGGAGAATTTATAGTCCTCGAATTCATCCCTGGCCTGGCAATTGACACAAACCCTCGGAGTCTGCCCGATTTGAGAAATCTGGGGAGTCCCGCACTTTTTGCACTTAGCGCCATACAGGGCCGAAATCGCCCTTCGTTCGCGCCACCGGCTGGGCAGCGAAAGCGCCGGACGCTCCGGCAGTGTCGAAGCCTCCACAGGGACAAGATTACGCCAGTTAAGGTACTGCCCGTAACTGATGGATACCTTTCCCGCCAGCCTGTCTTTTATCACCGGCCTGTCCCGGATTATACTGATATCTTCGGTGACGCGCAGGATGAAGGCATCGCTGCCATCTCCGTAGCTGACAAAGAGGAGCCTGTCTCCCGCCTTGGAATCCTCGAGAGCCGCCAGCAGCATCAGCAGCGCTGCCGCCGTCCCCGTGTTTCCAATTTTATCATAAAGCGGCTCCTGTACCTGGTCTTTGTCGAATTTCATCCGCCTGGCCAGACCGGCATGCTGCCTGGCATCAGCGGCATAATAAACGATTTTAGAGAAATCCTTCGAGGTTAGGTCATACTTATCCATCAATCCCGAAATGGCTTCCTGCATGGTCGGCAGGTAACCAACATCGTCAATAAATCGTCCCTCGGCGGAACGGATGAAAGCATCGTCCTCGGCCCGCCAGAAGTCAGTAAAATCGTTGAATACCGAATAGCTGCCTTCGACCTCAGCGATAACGCCTTCCGAACCTATCATTAGTGCCGCCGCACCGTCGCCAAGCACCTGCTCCAGCGTACCCATAGCGGCACCCATACGGCAGTCAGACGCCGTTACCACCACATTCCTGGCCGAACCGCTCTTAACCGCGTCTATGGCCGACTTGACAGCTATAGTTAAGGCTCTCAGAGAATCGGTAAAATCGGCGGTATGGCACTCTCCGGACAGGTCGGCGGCACTGGCGATAATAGCGGCCGATTGCTTTTCCTTGTAGGGGGCGGTGGTGGTCGCCAGGGAGAAGCCATTTACTTCAGATTCACGACGCGCCAGGCAGTCCAGGGTAGCCGCCACGGCCATCGTGACGGTATCCTCATCATAGCCGGCTACGGCTCTGGTTCCACCGATACTCCTTCCCGCCCATATCCTGGCGATTTCATCACGATTCAGCCTGTATACAGGGATATAAGCTCCTACCGATGTAATACCGACCATCTCTCAGATTTTCCTTTCTTTTTTCAGCCTGGTTTGCCGCTACAGAACGGATGCGCAAGACAAAGAAGCACCGGTAGCCCCACCGTAGACAGCGTTGACAAAAAACGGCAAACAATAGCCCACTTACGAGCAGCGTCATAAACCAGCCGCGAAGACTAGGTGATGGTGAACCCTCCATCGACGGGCATGGTTATTCCAGTGACGTATGAAGCCGCATCCGAGCAGAGCCACAGCGCGGCCTCGGCGACCTCTTCCGGGGCCGCATCCCTCCCCAGAGGTACTATCTCTTTGACCGCCTCCGTCATTCCAGGCTGTACGGCCACCATCCGGTTGTAGAAACCGGTGCCCCTCATTCCGGCGGGGCAGACGGCATTGACCCTGATGCCCGCTTTGGCATAATCGCCGGCCGCTGACCGCGTTAAACCGTTGACACCGTACTTACAGGCGGTATAAATGGCCTGCCCCGGAGCACCGATCAGCCCGGCAATCGAAGAAGTATTGACGATGGAGCCGCCGCCGTGCTGCTCCATATACTTAATCTCATACTTCAGGCAGAGCCAGATACCCTTCAGGTCAACGTCAACGATGCGGTTCCACGTGTCTTCGGTGCCTTCCGTAAGGGGTTCCGGCAACTCTTCAATGCCGACGTTATTGTGGGCGCAGTCAAGGCCTCCGTAGGTCTCGACCGTCTTGTTGACCATCGCCTCGACCTCTGCGGCTTTAGAAACATCAGTTTTAATAAAAAGAGCCTCACCGCCGGATTTTTTAATCATATCCACCGTCTGCTGGCCGTTCTTAACATCAATATCAGCCACGACTACCTTAGCACCTTCCCTGGCGAAGGCTAATGCCGAAGCCTTTCCCAGTCCCATACCGGCACCGGTAACCAGGGCGACCTTACCCTGGAACGTTCCTGCCATCTCGATACCTCCTGAACCAATTTATCATTATACTAATCATAAATATCTTATTCTGTAGAATTCCTACTGTCAAATAAATTCACGTGCGATTACGCTCAGAAGCTTCGTGAATATGCCGATAAACAGGAATGATATCTATTGACAAATGTATAATAATCCTATAAAGTAACTTCAGTTCTGAACACAGCTCTTTTAGAAAGACAGATGAAAGTAACCATACTTAACGGCAATCCGGACACGAGTAATCACACATTTGACGATTACCTGAAGAACCTCTCGGACACACTGACCGCTTCAGAGCATAACGTAACCACCCTCGTCCTGAGGGACATGGACATACGATATTGCGTCGGCTGCTGGGGCTGCTGGGTTAAAACCCCCGGTCAGTGTGCCGCGCGAGACGACTCACGGGACGTATGCCGAGCGTATATAAATTCCGACTTCGTTCTGTTCGCTTCCCCGGTAATCATGGGGTTTCCCAGCGCCCTGCTTAAAAAGGTCCAGGAAAAGGCGGCTTTATCGGTATTATTACCCTACTTTGAGCAGGTTAATAATGAAGTGCGCCACGTGGGAAGGTATCCAAGATATCCTAGAATCGGCCTTCTTCTGGAGAGAAGCGAGACATGTGATGATGAAGACATCCAAATCATCAACGATATCTACGCGCGATTTGCGCTTAACGTAAAGACGACTTACGGCTTCACCAGGCTTACCAGCGACCCGGTTAAGGAGGTTGCCGATGGAATTAACCATCTTTAACGGCTCCCCGCGGGGCGAAGGCAGCAATACGAAAATCCTGCTGGAACATTTCATTAGCGGCTTTATGGAAACAGAAGGCAACTCCTACGAGCTGTCTTACCTGGTACGTATCAAGGAAGGTGAACAATTTGTGACACTTTTCCAGGAAGCCGAACACATTCTGCTGGCAACTCCCCTATATGCCGATGCCATGCCGGGCATTGTCAAGGCCTTTATAGAGTCACTGGAACCGCTGTGCGGTCAGAAAGACAATGCTGATATCGGCTTTATCGTGCAGTCGGGATTCCCGGAACCAATTCACTCGCGTTACCTGGAACGCTATCTGGTAAAACTTTCCGCCCGCCTCGGGTGCCGTTACAACGGTACTGTAATCAGAGGTGCGGTTGAAGGTATCAAGGTTACACCGGAATTCATGAATAAAAAGCTTTTCAAAACCTTTTACAAACTTGGCATAACCTATGGTAAGACAGGTAAGTTCGACGAGAAGCTGGTAAGCCAACTGGCCAGACCGGAAAAGTTATCCAGATTTCAGTTCTGGTTTACCAGAATCATAAGCGACGCCATATACTGGAACCCCATGCTTAAGAAGAACAAAGCCTTTAAAAAGCGATTTGACAGGCCTTACGAAGTTAAATCAGGTTCAACTGAATCAGGCTAAGATAAACATAAACAAGACCATGGCCGGCGAGGAATGAGATAGCTAGAAATCCGCCTAGTCCTCTTAATCGCTTAATTCAAAAACCACATCAACACCATTGACTTTTGCCATAATATAGTTTATAATGTATACTATATAGTATATATACTTTATAAAATATATATTATTAAGTATGTATACTAATAACGCAGCTTATTTTCAGGAGGGATAAATATGCGTAATGATATTCCCGGAAGAGTTGCCGTAGATCTGCTATCCATACCACCCCTCGTCTTTAGAATAATACGCAGGAAGCTGATTGTGACCACCCTTGCCGATATGGATGTGGATATTAAATTCCCTCATTTTGAGATTATGACGGTATTGAAAGAAGAAGGCACACTGCATGTTTGCGAAATTGGTGAAAAACTGCAAATCGCCAAGGCTCAAATGACCCACCTTATAGATAGGCTGGTCGATTTAAATATGGTCGAAAGGAATATGGACACAGCCGACAGGCGAACCATTAATATAGCTCTGACTGACAAGGGAAGAACCTTTCTGGAAATACATGAAAATAACATAGAGAACGCTGTACGGGAATATATATCCTGCCTCGAAGACGAAGAACTGGAAGCGCTATCGCATTCGTTGAGAAATCTGCGAGATACACTATTAAAGCTTCAGTAATCACAGTCAGACTATCCACTGATTCAGCATAAGTGCCAAGGATGAGTGACTAACTCCATGCAAAATCGAAATCATACCGTTCTTAACACCGACCGAATCGGATGGCTACTGTTTAAACTGGCCACGCCGGCGTTTTTCGGCATGTTTGTTCAGACCCTGTACAATGTCATAAACACGGTTTTTGTCGGTCATTATGTAGGTCCCCTCGGTATTGCCGGGCTCTCCATTGTATTCCCACTGCAAATGCTGATAATGGGTCTCGGAATGATGGTGGGAATAGGCGGAGCATCATTAATTTCAAGGTTATTGGGAGCCGGTGACGTAGCCGGGGCGGAGCGTACCGTGGGTAATGGCATCAGCATCAGCATAGTACTGTCGATACTGGTGGTTATCGTTATCTTACCCTTTGTAGACTTCTGGCTCAGACTTATCGGTGCCTCCGATGCAGTCCTCCCCTATGCCCGGGAATATCTGACTATTATTACCATGGGCGCATTTTCCGGCATCTTCACCATGGCACTGCTCAGCTTCGCGCGCGCTGAGGGGAACGCCCGAGTCGGCATGGTCGCCATGATACTAGGAGCCTCACTAAGCATCATCCTCTGTGCCGTATTCATAATACCGATGAAAATGGGAGTGCCGGGAGCCGCTCTGGCCACTGTAATATCTCAGATAGTGTCTATGATATATCTCCTGAGCTACTATTTAACTAAAAGAAGCTACCTGAAAATCCATACCAGTAACCTGGCTCCGGACTTAAAAATACTTAAATCCATGTTCTCCATAGGCATTGCTGCGTTCGTGCAGACAGTAGCCGGCAGTTTGTCCGCAATGATATTGATTAAAATGGTTATTTTCTACGGAGGAGATTATGCCCTTTCCGCCTTCGGCATTATCCAGCGCCTCCTGATGTTCGCTATTTTACCGGGCATAGTTATCGGGCAGGGCGCGCAGCCGATACTCGGCTTCAACTACGCAGCCAAGCGCTCTAACCTCGCCCTGAAAGCATTAATGCTGGCGGCTATCTCCTCCACGTTACTGAGTATAGTGATATTTATGGTACTCTATTTCTTCCCGGAACCGCTAATTAAGGTTTTCAGTAACGACCCGCAGCTTGTGGACATGGGCGCCTACGCCGCCAAACGCATGTTCCTGGCCCTGCCATTCGTGGGCATTGTCATGGTAGCTTCACAAGTATTCCAGGCAATCGGCAAGGCCGTACAGGCTTTTATTACAGCCATCGTTAGACCAATTGTCTTCCTAATCCCGCTGGTACTGATTATGTCCCATTACTGGCAACTGGACGGGGTATGGCTCTCATTCCCCTCCGCCGATATGCTGACCTTTATACTTGTTGTTTTATTGCTTATACCCATTATCCGCGGATTTAAAAAAGCCGCCGCAACAGAGAAACAGGAAAACACCGGCCCCCTGCTTACCAATCAGCCGCTGGACCCTGTGGAAAGCAACCGGATAATTAAATAACTACCAGGGTATCTTTTTTAAAGGATTATGCAAAATCGAAATTTGAGTGTACTGGACGATGACCGAATCGGCCATTTACTGTTAAAACTGACCATCCCGGCCTTTCTCGGCATGTTCGTTATGACGCTGTATAACGTTGTCGACACCATCTTCATCGGTTACTATGTCGGCCCCCTCGGTATTGCCGGGCTTTCCATAGTTTTTCCGGTTCAGATGCTCTCAATGGGTATCGGGCAGATGATGGGGATGGGCGGCGCATCACTCATCTCAAGATTAATCGGAGCCAATAATATACCCAGGGCGGAACACGCCCTCGGTAATGCCTTTAGCGGCACTATCATACTTTCCGCCGTGGTAATGATAGTCGGCCTGTCCAATACGGACTTCTGGCTCAGGCTCATGGGTTCGTCGGATACTATCCTCCCCTACGCCCATGACTACATGACGATTATTCTCTTCGGCATGTTTTTCCAGACTTTTGCCATGTCAATGAATACCCTGATAAGAGCCGAGGGGAACGCCCGTGTCCCCATGATAGGAATGATTATTGGCGCCGGCTCAAACATAGTGCTGGATGCCATATTCATAATACCGCTGGACATGGGAATAGGGGGGGCGGCACTGGCTACGGTAGTAGCCCAGCTGATTTCTACCATTTACTTCCTGAGCTATCACCTTACCGGTAAAAGCTACCTCAAACTTCGTGCGGGAAATTTAGTTATACAGTGGCAGATAATGAAAGATATCCTGGCCATAGGCGTATCTGCCATGGCTATGGTGCTAGCTGGAAGCCTGGCTTCTATTTTTGCCAATAGAATGTTTGTTGCTTACGGCGGCGACCTTGCCGTCTCTGCGTTTGGTATTCTTCACCGCATCATGATGTTCGCCCTGATGCCGGGCATGGTCATCGGGCAGGGACTTCAGCCGATAGTCGGTTTTAATTACGGAGCCAAGCGCTTCGACCGGGTCTTAAGGACAATCAAGATAGCTACCACCTACGCCACAATCTGCAGCACTGTGGCTTTTGCAGTGCTATTCTTCTTCCCGGAACCGTTCCTCCGCGTTTTCACGCCTGATAGCGAGCTTATTGCTATAAGTGTCTACGCTGCCAAGCGTATCTTTATTGTACTGCCCGTGATAGGCTTTATGATGGTAGGTTCCATAATTTTCCAGGCAATCGGCAAAGTCGTTCAGTCAATTATCACATCACTGGCGAGGTCTGCCCTGTTCCTGCTTCCATTGATACTCATACTGCCGCATTACTGGCAGATAGACGGCGTATGGCTGGCGTTCCCGATTACGGATGTCCTCACTTTCTTATTAACCTTAATGCTACTTATACCCCAGATAAGAGATTTCACGAAAAAAAGTACGCTAACATACTACAATCAGGTTAGTTCTATTGAGTCACCCCCCTCCGGTAAATAGCTTATTGGGGGCGGGATGGGAGAGGGTTTAACTTTATAGCGGTACTTTTTTATACCGGGGAAGCAGGAGGCTGCAACTCCGGCATTCTCTTTTCTTCACTACAGCTATAGTAGTCCTCTAAGCCTGGGGTCGAGGGCGTCTCTCAAACCATCGCCCACCATGTTGAAGGCAAAAACCACCAGCATAATGGCAAGGCCGGGCGCAAAAGACAACACAGGATTTCTCAACAGATGTTTATAGCCGTCATAAACCATGGCTCCCCAGGCCGCCCCCGGTGGGTCAATGCCGATACCGAGAAAGCTGAGGCCGGCCTCGGCCAGTATAATATTTCCAAGCTGCATTGTCATCAGCACTATGAGCGGTGGAAAGGCATTCGGCAGAATATGTCTGAGCATGGTGTGCGTAGCGTCGGCACCCATGGCCCGTTCCGCCAGGACATAATCATTCTCCCTGATACTGAGAGTCAGTCCATGCGTTACTCTGGCATACCCGGGTATTGTGGCGATGCTCAGGGCTATGATAACGTTCTGGATGCCGCCGCCAAGCACAGAGGCGACGACCAGGGCCAGTAAAATCATCGGGAAGCACAATAATGCATCCATGAGCCTCATGATAACAACATTGATCATACCACCGAAGTACCCGGCAATTAGCCCCAGAGTAATACCTATTATGGTGGCCACCGCGACGGATATGAAGCCTACCATCAGCGCCGTCCTTGAGCCGTAGATGAGCCGGCTTAACGTGTCCCGGCCAAGAGTGTCAGTGCCCAGGGGAAAATCCTTGCACGGTTGCTGCAAAGCCCTACCCACGGCCGGCTTATAGGGGTCGTATGGCGCCAGCCAGGCGGCAAAAGCAGCGGTAAACACCAGCAACACTAATATAATAAGTCCGAAGACAACCACACCGCGTGAAAGGAAGACCCGCCGAAAGCGCCGCCACTCGCTGACGCGGGGCGGTAATTCAAGAAACTCCATATCGGTATTAGGGCCTGCTACCATAATCTACATCTTCCTAACCATAGCGTATCCTGGGGTCAAACCAGCCGTAGGATATATCAACAATCAAATTGACCACCAACACAATGACAGCAATGATAAAGGTAATCGCCTGTACCACCACGTAGTCCTGGCCAAAAATGCTGCTGACCAGCAATCTGCCAACACCGGGAATAGCAAATACAGTCTCAACGAACACCGAGCCGCCAAAGATGATGCCGACACCGATGCCCATCAAGGTGATTACGGGAATGAGGCTGTTTTTCAGGGCATGCCTGACAATCACCTTGCGTTCACTTAATCCCTTGGACCAGGCGGTGCGGACGTAGTCCTGCTGTGTAACCTCAAGCATGCTTGAACGCATCTGGCGCGCATTGGCCGCCAGACCGAAAACAGCCATAGAAATGACAGGCATAATCACCTGTCTTGTGCTCAACCAGAAATCATCCATCGGAGAGGTGTAGCCCGAGATAGGCAGCCACTGAAGCTTGAGGCCAAAAGCATACATCAGCAATATGCCCAGCCAGAAAACAGGGATGGTTATGCCAACATATGTCAGAGGCGTGACCACTTTATCCAACCACTTGCCCCGCCTCACGGCTGCGAGCAGTCCCGCCAGAACACCGAAAACAGCACCGATTATCAACGCCAGAACGCCCAGATGAAGGGTTACTGGGAAACGCTCCAGCATGAGCATGCTCACCTCCTCGCGGTAGAATATTGAGGTGCCGAAGTCCCCCTGGAAGATGCCCGATACCCAGTTGGCGTATTGCACCATTATAGGCTTATCCAGACCAAACTCAGCCCGGAGTATGTCAAGCATTTCCGGGGGCATAGCTTCCAGCTCCGCAGTCTGAGCCACGTAAATCAATACTGGGTCGCCGGGCAACAGCCGCATGACGAAGAAAACTATCAGGGTCACTAGGATAAGAACAAACAATGCCTGTATCAGCCGCCGGATAATATATGCTGTCATATTAAACCTCAGTTAGGACTAAGGAATCTGTACGGTCAGGCACAAACGCAAGTCCAGCCCAGACCCTGCAGCTTGCGTCGAAATAACCCGTAGTCTGGCTACTTATATGAATTACAGCTTTTTTCTCGCACCGGGTGATTCACCCCGGGCCTCATTCTTGGCAATGGGAATGAATCACCCGGCTTTGCTTATCCAAGCCGTTTAATGCTCTTCCATCCAGTCGTCGTACGAGGTCCAGATGACCGTGTGCAGTGCAGCATAATCGCTGTGAACATAGGGCTGCATCACCTGCGCCTGTGCCGACCGGAAAATCGGAATTACCATAGCGTCCTCGCCGCCCTTTCTTATTGCTTCCTTGATTGCGTCCATTGCCTCAAATGCGTCCTTAAACTTGGGGTCCAGCGCCTCCTCGCACAGCGCCAAGAATTCCGGTGTCTTGGCAATGTTGCCGGTGCTATAAGTCATCGGGCTGGGGCCAAAATGGATGAATAAATCAGTGGCGTCGGGGTTTATACCGGATGCGGCGAATACCAGTTCATCCCAGCCGGTAGCGAAGACGGAGCCAAAGTACCTGCCTAAATCGGCGATATCCAGTTCAACCTCAATGTCCACTTCAGACAGATAAGCCTGCATGAGCGCACTAGCGTCACGTGCCGCTGCCCTGTCCGTGAGCATTATTTTGGTCTTAAAGCCAGTGGGATAGCCCGCATCCGCGAGCAACTCCCTGGCCTTATCCGGATTATAGGGTCGGGGGTCATAACCCTCGACGTAACCCGGCCAATCCTTTGAGGCCATCTGATGAAGGGGTTCATAGTAACCAAACCCCAGCATGTCCGCCATAGTCGGGCGGTCAATGGCATATTCAATTGCCTCGCGCACCTTCGGGTCGGCCAATGGTGAGTCAGGGTTACTGGAATTAGGCAGGAGTGCCCAGAAGAAACCTAGTGCCCAGTTTACCTTTAAGCCCTTCTCCTGTAAATCAAGAATACTCTGTACTTCCGCTACGTCTGTCCAGGCATCTGCCTCACCCCGCTCCATCATGGCTGACGCTGTCACGGGATCCGGAATCAAACGTACTTCCATACCGTCGAGATAGGGCATGCCTTCCCGCCAGTAATTATCATTTTTCTCGTATTTGATGACGACATCACGCTGAAATTCGGTGACCTTGAAGGGACCGGTCCCTACCGAATTCATTCGGGCCCAGTCTATACGCTCTTCGTCCGTGGCGCCGGCGTTTTCAAATGCCGTCGGCGAAATCTGCATGTCCCACCCGTAGTTTTCGATCATGAGCCAGTTGTATGATGAAAGATGCATCTTGAGAGCGTACTCATCGACAACTTCGAGCGACTCCACGTACTGGCCGTCCGTTAGCCTGCCAGTATCAAGTCCCAGCTGGAAGTTCCATCTGAGTGCCTCGGCATTCCAGGGTGTCCCATCATGGAACTTGACTCCCTCCCGCAGGTGCCAGGTGATGGTCAAGTTATCCGGGTCGCTATCCCATGACTCAGCCAGCACCGGGATTTGATTTCCCTCCATGTCCCACTCGCATAATCTTTCCAGGACGGGCAGGGCGAATATACTTTCAGTAGGAGAGAATTCCGGTGTGTAGCCCAGGACCTTCGGGAACGTGCCTCGTACGAACTTCATAACGCCGCCGTATTGCGGTCCACCGGGGGCGGGCGAGGGTTCCGGTTCCGGCGTGGGTACTGGTGTAGGTTCGGGCTCCGGCGTGGGTCCCGGCACTGGTGTGGGTTCCGGGGCGGGGGTGGGTTCCGGGGCGGGTGTCGGTTCTTCAGCTGGCTCACCACAGCCACTGAAAATTAATATACTTGCCAGGATAACCGCTAGAGGAATTAACAGATACTTCTTCATCGTTAATTCATACCTCCTTTATGGGTTCTGAATCACCTTTTATAACCTGCTTACCTCGTCATAAGTCACCTCCTTTTTATTAAAGGCCTCCGCAGTGTTGCTGGAAATGTGGCTAATATTGGCCTTCAACCTTCCTATGAAATTTATCTCTCCCGTTTTTTACCAATCTCAAATCACAAGATGCTGGAAGCAACGAGATATGTTTAATTCTACATCATTCCGATATAAGTTAACAGCGCCGCTATCAAGCTAGGCGCGCAATTTTATATTATTTTGAATACAGAAGTCAAGCGTGGAGGCTAATCTTACAAACAGGTTATACTAAAATTGCGTAAGAAAATGTAACCAGGTATGTCTTATGTCCGGTGTAAGTTAGTGATGAATATGGTTTGGGGTGGCGGTACATGCCTGATAAAAGGCAGGACTTCTTCCAGGGGCATTGACCTTTTCCTGCGAAGTCCTGATAGCTTTGTGCGGAACTGTGGTACCAATCGGTGTTAATTTACTGGCGATTATTTATACACGCCGTATTCCAGGGCGGCCTCCATAAAGACACGGAAGTTCTCTGGATTCTT
Organism: uncultured Dehalococcoidaceae bacterium; assembly: GCA_964558675.1. Classification (GTDB taxonomy): domain Bacteria; phylum Chloroflexota; class Dehalococcoidia; order Dehalococcoidales; family RBG-16-60-22; genus CAZLEY01. Next base: position 15,355 of record CAZLEY010000016.1, read on the forward strand.
CGTTTCCGTGGCCGAGCAGCCGCCGGAGAGGATATAACCGCCGCCGGGGGCGCAGGCTTCGATAAGTTTACGGCAGCATTCCTTGACTTCTTTTGGCGTGCCAGCAACCATTAACGAGGCAGGGACATTTCCGGAAATACAGCAGGTATCGCCAATCATCTTCTTGGCATTGGCCATATTGGTCTGGTCGAACAGCCACATAACCCAGCCTTTGGGGAAATCACCTATATACTCCAGCCTCTGATTATACTTACCTTCGGCGAAGAGAGACACCATAATACCCTCGTCGATTAAGGCATCGATGACCTTTTTCAGGCTGGGCCAGTAGAATTTTTCGAACTGCTTGCGGGACATAAAGGTATCGTCGCCTTTATGCAGGGGAAAACTCAACATGAAACCGCCGGTAGCATTGATCCTGGATATCGAGTTAGCGATGGTCTTCTCGGTTATCATGTCAATCACTTCCAGGAGCTTTTCCGGCTGGCGGTACATATCGATGAAGACCCCCTGTGTTCCCCTCAGGAAGTCGCCGACATCATCAAAGGGGGCGACCGCGAGTCCACCCATCCCCACCGGGAAGCCGGCAGCCAGAGATTCCATATTAAATGCCATAATCTCTTTCTGCCACTTTTCCATTTCCTCGCCGGCGTCTATCAGCGCCTGGAAAGCCGCCCGCATCTCCGGCCTGACAAAGGGGTACGCCATTATCAGGGGCATACTCATAAAAGAGTTAAGCGGCGGGAAATTCTTCAACTCTTCGGCGGCAAGTATGGCACGAGGCACCATGACCCTGAATGAAAAGTCCGACGTGTCTTTCAGCAGGGCATCATACTCGTCGGGCTGCATATAAGCATCCTCCACGAACTGGTAAGTACCGACATTGTCACCTACTCCGTGGCCGGGCCATGTATAGGGCTTGTACCTGAGGATTTCCAGTGCCTTTCCAGACCAGACAAAGCCGGGACCCATGAAGTTATCCATATCCTCATAAAAATCATTCATAAACCTGGTCCATGCCTCACGAAGTGCCCTGTAATCATACATCACTTTCTTCAAGTTCCATCCAGCATAGTACGCGGGGTAGTTACCGGACGGCAACGATACGGGCACACGGTCGGGCTCCTGACACATCCTGACTTTCAACATGCGGTCCGCCCGCTCCTTGTAGAGCTTTTCCGCTCTGGCATCACGGAATTTAATGCCGGGCGGGGTGAGATAGTTTTTCAGCCTTTCCTCACGCTTTTGCTCCCTGGTTAGTTCCGACCACTGTTTTTCCATACTGAAATCTCCCCTTTAGTAGCCACTAATCGATTTTCAGTATATCATATAAGGCTATTTACAGAAACAAATCAACAGTCTACGGTATGAAACCAAGATGAAGGGATACCTGCCGCCCGGTTGATTAATGAGAGAGCCGATATGATACTATTCGACGTATTCTTTCAAGGCTTTCGGCAATTTGCCGGCGTCATTGGTCATAGCAGGTACTATCGCCGGCTGGCCGTTGGCTTCCATGATAGCTACACCGTCAGGCCCCAGCAGAAAGTCCACCCAGGCGATAGCCAGCTCCATGCGCGGGAAGTCCTCCGGTATAGTAATGCCATAGACAATAGGCTTGCCCTGCATCGTAATCGTTTCGCCCGGTTCACTGCCGGCTATTTCCACCAGCGCCTGGGCATAGAAGTCCTTCTTGTTCTCGTCAGAGAGGTTGATTTCCGCCGGTAGCTTGACGTGCTTCAGGTTATGCTGTGCCGCTACCGAGGTATACTCAAAGGCATAGTCCAGGTCACCCGACTCCAGGAGGGCAATGAGCTCGACGGACTTGGGCCTCATTAAATCACCGGGGGCTTCGTACAGGTTATCATATAGTCCCGCAGCGTTATAGTATTTTTCGGCCAGCTGCCAGACCATCAGCGTCCGGTAGCCACACGGGTCCTGGTCAGGGTCGCTGCGGCCATAGCTGACGCCTTCTCTCTGGAGTATCTCGTACCAGTTATCGCTGTTTATCTCATCGGCGAATTGAGATGTGCCGGTATAGGCAATGCACATCTGGTTGGAGGCGAATATTATGTACCACCCGGCATAGTCCGGGAACATAAGCTCGGGAATGAGAGTATAGTCGGCGGAGCCGATAACGCCGCACTCTTTACCTAGCTCGGTAACCTTGCGTATGGTCGTGGCGCTGCCGGCACCTTCAGCCAGTATTTCCACGTCAGGATAAAGCTTGTTGAACTCTTCAGTGACCCGGGCAAAGGGTATGGTCAGGCTGCCGGCGTGGTATATCTGCAGCGTGCCGGACATCTCCTCGGTTTCCGAGGACTCCCCGCAGGCCATCAGGCTGCTCGTAAGAAGTAACGATATCAACAACAATGAAGATATTATGAACAATTTTGGCTTTATTATATCTTTAACTCGCATGGTAACTCCTTTTATTTATGATTTTTTTACTTAGAAAAGATGAACGGACGATGCCTTAAAGGTAACGAATACCTTTTTATCCTCCTTCAGACCCATCTCCTCAAATGAATGCCTGGTAACCAGGCAGGAAATTTCCGGCGGTACGCTGACATTGATATAGAGTGTGGAACCTTTATCGTTTATCCGGGAAATCGTGCCGGGAAAGCAGTTCCGCGCACTGGAGCGAATCGGTTCGGTGGAGATAAGAATATCTTCCGGACGTATCGAGGCACGACAGCTTCCCTCGGCACCCGTCGCCACGACGAAATCAGTACCATCAATACTGAAGACAATGTCGCCGTCAGGCTTCTTTTTTGCTTGCCCGCGAAAGATATTCTTGGTCAGGGCGAAGCGGGCTACAAACTCCGAATTCGGGTGGCGGAATATCTCTTCGGGTGTTCCTACCTGCTTAAGCAGTCCTTCGCCAATAACGGCGATACGGTCTCCCAGGGCGATGGCCTCTTCAAAATCATGGGTAACATGCAGGATGGTGATACGCAGCTCTCTATGCAGCTGCCGAAGCTCCTGCTGTACACCTTCACGGGTCTCCGGGTCGAGGGCACTGAGAGGCTCGTCCACAAGAAGCAGTTCGGGCTCGGTGATGATTGCCCTGGCCAGAGCTATTTTCTGCTTCTCGCCACCGCTGAGAGTACCCGGCTTTCTGTGAAGCAGATGCTTTATCTCCAGGAGCTTTATTACCTTGTCCAGCGCTAACGCTATTTCCTGCGGCCTGGCTTTATTCATCTTCAGTCCGAAGGTTATGTTATCCCTGACGGAGAGGTGGGGGAATAAAACATGGTCCTGATATACTATGCTAACCTTCCTTCTTTCCGGTTCAACTCTGGTCACTTCCTTTCCTCTGAGCCATATTTCGCCGCTCTGGATAGGATAAAGGCCAGCGACTGATTCCAGCAGTACCGTCTTCCCGGCGCCAGTCGGGCCGAGTATCACGAAGTACTCTCCCTCATCTATGGTGAGGTTGACATTCCTCAGTACGAAATCACCGAGGTCTACGCAGAGATTCTTAATATCTATCATTGCCTGTCACCACGATAGGCAAGAGTCCGCAACAAAACAAAAACAACTACGCTGACGAAGATAAGAATCACAGCGATAGGACGGGCGTAGTCGAGGCCGTATGTCTCGAAACGTTCGTAGACCAGAACCGGCGCAATCATGGGGTGATAAGCCAGAATGATAACAGCGCCGAACTCACTTATACCGCGCGCCCACATCATAATGTTACCCGCCAGGATGCTGCGCCAGGCGAGAGGAAACGAAATCCTGAAGAACGCCTGCCAGGGAGAAGCGCCCAGAGTCCGCGCCACCTTCTCCAGCCGGACATCTACCTTCTTGAAGCCCTCTTTGGCCGAATCAATCAGGAAGGGGATACTGACAAACATCATGGCAATGACGATACCAGCAGTGGAGTCGACAAACTCAATGCCCAGTGTGCTGAAGGCTTCCCCGAGGAAAAAGCGGCGTCCAAAAACAAAGAGGAGGGCGATGCCGGCGGCGGTGTGGGGTACAACGATGGGTACGTCAATCAAGCTCTCTACCAGCTTTTTACCCGGGAAATTCGTTCTTGCCAGCAAATAAGCCAGGGGGACGCCCAGCAAGAATCCGAACAGCGTAGCGATAAGGGCAGCCAGGAGCGTTAGCCCGATGGCACCGGTAACCTCCGGGTCCATAATGGTTTCCCACAGTATGTCCGGTTCCGATACTGAAGAAAGGAGCATCTTGACCAGGGGAACAACCACGAACAGGAATATTATTGCCCCTAAAAGTAGAAATGTAAGCGTTAATCGATGACTGACTATCCATTTTCCAACAGACAATTCATCTCTCCTTTCCTCAAAAAGGAAGGCATAGCCGTTTCCAGCGATACCCTACCGGCCAGTCTCCATGTCCTTCATCCGAAGGATTTAGGAGAACTGGCTCGGAGAAATAATGATTTGAACCTATATAAAGCTGGTTGCGCCGGTCTGTGAAGTATCGTAGCCGCCGGCCTGGTTCACGACCTCCCTGAATTCGTCACTGTTAGCCGTACTCAGCAGAGGAGCGAGCAGCTTACTCTTATAATGGGCTATGGGTATTACCAGGTCATACCTTTCCCTGAACAGGGGAATAAAATCCAGGTTACAGCTGCGGGCGGCCGCCTCAATACCCAGGGCTGTATCGGCTTCTCCCCGTGCGACACATAACCCTACGGCAAGGTGAGTATCCATCTCCCGCTCATAGCCTTTTATCTCGCGGGGAGAAATGCCGAGCTGGCGAAGATGTATATCCAGAAGCACCCTGGTGCCCGAGCCTTTCTGCCGGTTCACGAAGGTTATATCCGGGCGCTTTAAATCCTCAATACCTTTAATGTGCCCGGGATTGCCGCGAGCAAACATCAGTCCCTGAATACGGTATACGAGGTGCACTACGGCAACCTCACGGCCCGGCAGCACCCTTTTAACATAGGGATAGTTATATTCGCCGGTTTCCTCATCCAGCAGGTGAATACCGGCCAGGTGAGCCCTGTCTTCCTGAAGAGCGATAAGCCCCCCGAGGCTGCCCGCGTGAGTAACGTCTACATCTACGTCGTCACTGCGTTTCTTTAAAAGGTCTATCAGGATATTTAATGCCAGGTCATGGCTGCCGACTATCCGAATAATTTTTTTCTTCGTGTCAGTTTCCGGTGCCCCTTCAGGTTTTTCCTCAATAATCTGCCTTTCTTCACGCCAGCGGGCCAGATGCACATAGAAAGCTGCCTCAAGCTCCTCCGGACTATAACCCAGGCTGAGAGCTTTGAGGATGTCATTGCTGACAGTATCCGAAAGGCGCCTCTGGCGTTCCCGCAGGAGTGCAGGGTCATCCGTATCAGCGGTGACCACGGTGCCACCACCACGCCGGGCCACAACAACCCTCTCCTGCTCAAGCAACAGGTAGGCTCTTACCACTGTATTCTGGTTAACATTAAGGAAATTCGCCAGCTGTCTTACCGGGGGCAAATGGTCGCCAGGCTTGAGCTTCTCTGTAGCTATAAGCTGTCTAACCTGCTGTGTTATCTGCAGGTACAAGGGAGCCGCAGAATGCTGGCCTAACCGCAAATCTATCAAGGTTTTATTTAAAGAATTGCCCATATATTACTATAACAAGTATAACAAGTACCTGATAAAAAAACAAGGGGAAAATACTGCCTTTTTAGAAAATTGTGAAATATCTACAAAAGGAACTTTTACACTCATTCAGAGCAGCGTATTAATGCCGGTGCCTGCTAGACTCCAGGTAAATCTCTGCCTGAACCTCTCCATTATAGCTATGGTCCTCCGGCCAAAGAGTCCGAGGAAAATAACGTTGCCAACGGCGTGGAAGGTGTCGAACCAGATACTGCTAAGCTGGTACACGGCGAAAGTCTTCAGAGTGAGAGGGTAGATAAAGGACAGCCAGTACCACAAGTTCATTATCCAGCCGTAAAGATAGCCCCAGATAACGCCGAAGACAATCAGCCAGATGGTGCTGAGCTTGAATCGTCTTACATAGCTGGCGGAAACCCCGGCCAGACCCCAGGCCAGCATCTGGTAAAGCGTCCACGGCCCCTGGCCGAGAAAGAAGTTGGATATGAGCGCGGTGACGGCGCCGACCATAAATCCGGCCACCGGCCCGAATACATACCCGGTACAGATTATCAGGTAGGTGCATGGCTGGACGTTCGGTATAACGGCGAAAGGTATCCTCAGCACGGCGGACAGCGTTCCCAGCATGGCTACAAGCGCTATCTCTTTTGAGCTGAGGGCAGAAGCCTCAAACTCGAAGAAGAAGGCCAGAATAGCCAGGATAACCAGAGCGGTCGCTATCAGTCCCCAGCTAAGGGCCTCCTGTAACTGGGGCAGCGGTATCAGCGGCGAAGCAACGGCAGCTGCCCCGATAAGCAGTATCAATAGCAGGCAGATATAGCTCTTTCTCATGACAGTATCCGCATCAGCTCGTCAACGGTCAGTATATCGCCAGGGATGCCCTGTTTTCTGAATGCTTGCACCAGGCGGTTTATCTGGGGTGAGAACAGCAGCGCTCCGGACAGGACGTCTCGTTTGTTCCCATCCGCTATAATTTCTCCCTCGCTAAGTAATATCACCCTGTCAGCATGCTCGGCTGCCGTTTCTACGTCGTGGGTTATCAAAATGACGGTATTGCCCTGTCGCACGTACTCTTTTAAGAAGTCCATCAGGTAGCTCTTCAGCCTGTACTCCATGCCCCTGGTTGGCTCGTCCAGGACTAAAATCTCGGGCCGGGCAGCGACAACGGATGCCAGAGCCACGCGCTGTTTCTCCCCGCTGCTCAGCGAACGTGGATACTGACCTCTATACTTCTCCAGCCCGAACTCCTCCAGGAGTTCGTCAACCCGTGACCTTATGACTTCATCATCGGTCCTCAGATTCCGCAGGCTAAAGCTTATTTCCTCCTCAACAGTGTCGGCGAAAAGATGGTCGTTGGGATTCTGGAACACAAACCCTACTTTTCTGGCCAGCTCAGCCGTAGTGGTCTTTCTGGTATCGATATTTTCTATTGTTACCGTGCCTTTTGTTGGCTTAAGAAGACCGTTGAAGTGCTTGACCAGCGTCGTTTTGCCCGAAGCGTTTCTTCCCATGATAGCCAGGAATTCACCCTCATTCACGCGTAAGTTTATTCCCTTTAAGGCGGTAGGCCCCTCAGGGTAGGTATGCCAGAGCCTGTCTACCTGTATTACCGGCCTGCCATTTGCTTTATGGTCATGTGCGGGTAATTTCCTGAAAGGCTTACGAAAAGCCTCACTGAGCATAATCCTGCCTTCCTTGACGGTGAGCGGGGCACCATTCACGCTGATTCCTGTACTTGCCATCTCCCGGGTCAATCTGATTATTGGAGGTACACCAATACCAGCCCCGGCGATTTTCTCATAGCTACTGCTCAGAACGTCTCTGGTTTTCCCATCGGCAATAATCTGTCCGTCGTTCAATACTATCAGCCTGTCGGCGTGCTGAAGCACGCGGTCGAGTCTATGTTCAATCAGTATTACCGTGATTCCCAGCTCATCATTCAGCCTCTCCGTAATCGAAAGCACTTCTTCGGTGCTCTTGGGGTCAAGCTCGGAGGTCGGCTCATCCAGTATGAGGACTTCGGGGTGCAGAGCGAGGACGGAGGCAATGGCCACCTTCTGCTTCTCACCGCCGGAGAGTTCATGCACCTGCCGATGACGAAGGTCAGATATACCCAGCGCATCCAGTGATTCTACGACCCGCCTGGCCATGATGTTCCGCGGGAAAGCGAGGTTTTCCAGGCCGAAGGCTATCTCCCTTTCCACTTCGGTAGTCACCAGCTGATTTTCCGGGTCCTGGAATATCATGCCTACTCTGGTTGCCAGCTCTCTGGTAGAATGCTTCAGGGTGTCAAGCCCCTGCACCTCGACCCTGCCGGTTACTTCTCCGCCGTAGAAGTGGGGTATCAGGCCGTTGATAGAACGGCAGAGGCTCGATTTCCCGCCACCTGACGGACCCGTTAACAGTATAAACTCGCCATCCTGTATCTCGAGATTTATATCCTCGATAGCCGGCTTCCGGGTGTCATGGTAGCTGAAGGTAAAATTATCTATCTTAATCAAGGTCAATCCTTCTCTTCAACAATGCGATTGGCACTATAATAACAACAAGGAGCACCATAAGAGCCAGCATGGCGCCCTCAAGTCCTCCGATGCTGAGTCCTTCCAGAGCCGGGTAATACTGGTAGATTCCATAGCCCCGGCACCTCATGAAAATACCGAGGACAACTGGTAGAAAGCTCACCGCCAGCGCCAGAGCGTCGAGTCGGCTTACCGTTATCTCTTTATAAAAACTCCTTTTCTGTCCGGAGCCGAAAGCCCTGGACTCCATAGCCTCGGCCACCTGCACCGTTCTATCCAGAGAGTTGGAAAGCAGGGGAATCATAATCGCCGTGCGACTCCTGATTCGCTGTATTAGCCCTCCGCGGTCAAGCTCCAGTCCTCTTGACCTCTGGACGTCGCTGATACGCTGTGCATCTTCAATCAGAGCCGGCACGAACCTGGTGGACAGCGAGGTGACCAGAACCGACTTATAGGGCAGTTTAAGCTTTATTATGGCCAGCATAATATCGTCCGGATGAACCGTGAAGGTAAATACGGCAAAAGCGGAGATTATCGCCAGCAATCTTAAGGACATGCCCGCCCCGAAAACAATAGCTTCCAGAGTTATTACGGGTCTGCCGATAACGGGAAGCCTGAAGCCGGCCTGCCAGAGAACGGTAGAGCCGTGGTAGCTGACAACGATATTGATGACAATTATCGCCAGACATAGATAGAAGGCGAGCTTGATAACCGAGGTCCATTCCCGCCACACCCGGGCCGCCGCCACTGCCGGCAGTGTTGCCAGGAACAGAAGCAGGATATAGATGGGGTGGTCGAGAATCAGGGCCAGCACGAAGATGGTTATAACCCAGAGAAGTTTGTGGAAAGGATTGAGTCTGTGAACAGCCGTCCCTTTATTCTTATATCTAAGGCTAATCACCTGGGTATCTTGATTATCTCCCCGTTGGCTATTACTATTGCGAAGGCATATTGAAGCTGAGCATGGTTTCTAAGCAAGGCTTCTATCGCGTTACGTACACCTCTGTCATCCGTGCCCGTTACCATCCAGGCCGCGTTCTCGCAGGCCCCCGTACCCCTTGGATTCCAGGGATTCTGCGTTGCCTGAATCAGCCCAGTTGCCGCGCCGTATGTTTTATCTGTCTCACCCCGGGCATCGAGGACGACCAGGCTTCCGTTCTCGAAGTGAGCAAAGAAGCCCAGCTTCTTCCAGTTCTGATTTAGTTCCATTATAAGCTCGTTATCCGCCGTACCCAGGAGGACTAAATTTGAGGACTCCTTCGCGGATACCGGCAGTTCGGCAGTACCGCTGATGCTTACATCGTCCAATCTCAGCGGTGCAAGGCCCTTTTCAAGCTCCTCAGCCTCCTCTATCAGATTATCCGAATACACGACTATGGTTGAGCGTTTCCTGCCATCGTAGCCGTGCAGGAACGGCTCCGGGAAAGCCCCCACGATGGCTGGAATAGACTGCTGGAAAGTCCAGTCGTGGTAGTCCCAGTGTTCCACATCACCGGGCTGCAGCTGATAATCAAGCGCTCCGACGTTCGATTGAATGCCGTTTATATAGAAAAACCAGTCTCTCTTCTCGCCGTTCTCGTTAAATCCGGAGTGAATACCGTTTATGGCATCCACGAACCCGCCCCCGTATGTAGTCTCAACTTCGGCCACCTGCTCCAGTGCCGCCATCGCGGAGGCATCAGGCGGTAACTCCAGCCTCTCATCGAACATCAGCTCCCGTCCGAAGTCCCGCGTGGCTATTACCCTCACGGTTGAATCTGTATTTACTTCGGCTTCCGGCGTCTGTATTTCAGCGACGGGATGCGGCTCCACTGCTGCCAGCTCGGTAGAGCAGGCGCAGAGCACGGTAATCAGCAGCAGAAGTGCCGCTAAAACGACGGCCGGTGAGCGTTTTTTCCTTGTATCTCTATATTTGATACTATGCCCTCCTGACCAGCAAGAAGATGAGCAGCCCTACTACCACGACTGCGGCTATGATTATTACGATAATCCACCAGCTGATTGCATTGTCCGGTGGCGGTGGGGGCAGCTTTGAAGTGTCGGTGGGAGGCTCGGGTGACGCCTCAATCGTTGGCGGTGAGGTGGCCTCTTCGGTAACGATGAACGTACCGGACAGCCCGTTAATATCAACTGTATAGGAACCAGCCGTATCCCTGGCAACGACAAACGTAACTTTCTGACTGGCGCCCCCATCAAGGTTGGCCTCTTTCGCTTCTACAACCGCATTATCTATCTTCAGCGTCACTTCGTAAGTGCCGGCGAGGTCGCCCGCGTTGTTTAAAGAGACGGAGATATTTACGTTTTCTCCTGCTTTAACTTCGGGCGGGGATATAGACAGGTTACCGACGTGAAATTCGGCCGGAGAGTCGGGCTCTATGACCTCCAATAGCACCGGCAGATTGCCCACACTTACCGTATGTGACCCGGCGGAATCCAGTCTAATGCTGAAGCTAATTGTCTTGCTGTCGCCGCCGTCAATCTCAACCTGCCTTGTTTGCGTGGCGACGCCGTCTATCTTGAGTATTGCGTCATATGTTCCCTGTAAGTCACCGCTGTTGGTCACGGTGGCGGTAAGGGTGGCTGTTTCCCCGATATTCACCTGACCTGGCGATAAGGAGATATTGCTGACGCTGATATCGGCCGGCCGGGTATAGGCTATAATAGTAAATTCGCAGAAGTGAGCGACGTCGGCCGTTATCGTATTGCTTGTCGGGTTGACCGTGCAGGGTAATATCTCCCACTCGCCTTTAGTTTTGTCCCAGATAGCCAGGACCATGTTCTCCTCGGCAACGCCGTCCGGTATCTGAGATTGCTTATAGCTGAGGGTTACATATATCGGAGGGTCAAAAGTAGACCCGTCGGGCTCGAGGTCATAGACCAGCCCGATAATGTTGGTATCTGTGGGCGGGTCCGGTGGCGATTTCTTCTCTTTTATCGTTATGGTGTGCAGTGGCTGGCCGTTCTGGTTCTTGCCCACGGTATTTTTCGGTATGGTGATTTTTACTTTACCATCTTCACTCTTCCCGGTAACTTCCTCGGTAAATTTACCGCTACTGTTTACCGATTCTGATACACTAATAATTCCAGGAGAGCCGCCACCGTTTCCCCCACCACCACCAGAATCATCCACCACCTGAAAAGACCAGCTTTTACTTGCCTGGTTGCCTTTTTTATCGCTGACAATAACCTTAACGGAGTGGGTATCATAATCAAGACCTGATGCCGCATAGGTGATGTCGATGTCGCTAACCGAGGCGTCGGCGGTAACATTAGTCCCATCCAATATAATACGAGCCGTCGCTTCGTCGATGCCGGAGACGGCGTCAGTATAGCTGGCACTGACAACAGGGCTTCTTGAGGTAGTGCTGGCGCCGGATGATGGCGCGAGATTTGATATGATTGGTGGCGAGGTATCTCTTGGCCAGGATTTGCCTAGTAATGCGATTATAGCGTAAGCTGTCATCCATTCAGGATATGATTTCTTAGTTGCTGTCCACTTGAAAGCGCCGTCGGCATCCTGCAAACTCAACAGGTAGCCTACCGCGTTATTACCGCTTTTACGCCATTCGTCGGCGACAGGACTCTGCCCGACATCGCTAATCGCATTAATTACCCAGGAATTGACCGCAGTGTTGGTATTGCCCTCGGAGAGAAACCCTCCGTTGTTTTGCTGCTGAGTTTTCAGGTAACTGAGCGCATCCGTGATTACCGGCGAACCGGGGCTTTTGCCGGCGGCGACCAAGGCTGATATAGCCGCGGCGGTGTTATCGGCATCGCTGTTGCCCCCGACTGTCCAACCCCAGCCGCCATCTCCATTTTGATTGCTCATGATAAACGCCGCCATGTTCTGGATGGCGGTGGTACTCTCCCCGATGGCAGCCAGCGCCAAGATTCCCCAGAAGTCATCGTTCAACATGCCATCATCACCCATCTGGTTGCCGTCGTAGAAATCTAAGAGGGTATCAACGTAGTCTAAATCACCGAAATCCCGGGGGTTATCACCGGCCGCCACGATGGCCAGTATCGCCCTCTCCCAATCGGTAGCCTTGTACGGGTCCAGGTGGTTGGCGTTATTCTGCAGATACTCCACAATGGAAGTATCGCCAGCCGTCCAGGTATGCGGATCCTCACCGGCAGCGGCAATGGCCATCACGGCCCAGGCTGATGTAAGGTACGCAGCGATACGACCGTTAGCTTCCTGCTGCCCGCGCAGGTAATCCAGTGCCTGCTCTATCTGGACATCGCCGTCGTCTAGCGGGTAGACCTCGGCCGAGAGGTCGAGGTTCCTGGACAGCCCTGGTTCATAGATAGCTGCCTGCTTCGCTTTTGCCCCGTTAATCCAGAAAGTTATCGTTTCCCCGATTTCCGCCTCTTCACCGGAAACAACCAGCCGGCTGTCAAAAGTTTCGGGGCCGCCGTATTTGCCTGCCTCGGTGGTAGTGAAGCTTCCCCGCTCCGCACCACCTATCTTCGCTACGATAACCGTTCCAACGGCCGCCGCCGCCCCGTTGACGGTAAGGTCGCCGTGGAACTCTTCAGGCAGTGTGGTGTCAGCGTTTACCGCCAGAGGCGGCACAGCTAACAGGCAGACCACAACGGCCAGCGTAACAAGACTGATGTATTTAAACTTTTTCATTAATCTCATATTCCAGCTCTACTCCTTAAGAGCTTATTCCGGCCAGCTGACAGGCATCGGTAACATGAAGCCAGTAACCCTTCCAGCAATTCATCTCCGTGTCTTCATCGTGGGCATCACCGGCAGGGGCATTATTTATAATGGACACTTCATACGTCTGGGTGGCGGCATCAAATCCGAGCAGTATTGTCCACTTATCCTCTACCGAGGTTAGTGCGGAATCGGCTGTAGCCGCGGCGAAATCAGAGAACCCGATGGCGTTCCAGCTCGCCACTAGCTGCTTGGTCGGCGGCACCTGACGCGGGTTGGTATCAAAGGCTGGATGCAGTTCAACATCCTCCGCGGAATATATCCATATGCCGTCCAGAGGCGAGACAACGTCATCCGGTCCCATAGCCACCCATCCGCCGCTGGAGGGCTCATAGGTAAAGATAGAATGACCGTCTGTATCTACACCGCCATCCACGAACAGCTCTTCTGCCGTGGAATATCCGCTCGCCATCCTCTTCGGCACCGAGATGAAGTTCCAGCCTGGTTCAAGGTCGAGTGGAACATAGACGAGGACGGTCTCTTTGTTCGACCTTATATACTGGGTGTAGTCACCGGCATCCGCATATACCGTGTAGCTGCCGGGGTTGAGGTCAAGATTCTTTACCTCTCCATCGGCATCCGTACTATAAATCAAGGTGCTGACATATACCGTGACTCCTGCCGGAACCGGTTGCCACTGCGAGGTAACGTCATCGAACGACTCCACTGTGACCGTGAAACTGCCCGGTGATTCAACATTTTGATTATCTATACTAACTTTAAGCGGAGCAACTCCCCACACTGTATAGCTCCATAAAACAGTATCGCCATCAGCCAGGCTGTACGCCGCCGCACCTACGTCTGACGATGCTCCATTAACGCGAAACATCCAGCCCGGATAAGGCGGCTCGAGAACCGGGGTTTCACCGGCTACCGATTCCACATAGTCCACCGGTCCAAACATGCTGTCTATCACCAGATCGAATCCGCCCGCTGAAGACGCCGCGTGCAGGGCTCCCATGGCTGTGGGGACTTCTATAGTATAGGTAACGCCATACTTATCAGTTATGGTTGATGAAAAGAAGGTCACTTCGCCGGTCCATATCGTCCCCGTCTGGCCCTCCACTCTAACGCTGGCTGTTATCGGGTCAGAGGCCAGCACCGTTAGTTCTTGCTCAATATAGTTATTGTCTTCCTGGGTCTCATTAACAGTATTAGCCGAGTCGACAGTCGCCTTCAGTGTAAAATTCCCGCTCGCGGCGGGTATCCAGCTGAAGTTGACCCAAACCGGCCAGTACCCGGTGGTATATTTACCCAGAATCGAGTTGCCGGTTATATTATCTACCGTGGTATACCCTGACCCATCGTCCACTTCCAGCAGCACATTGAAACTGCTAACGGATACGTCCTCATTATTAGCTATGACAACCCCTATCTGGTTAGAGACACCAGCATATAAGGTGGTCACTTCAATGCTGGTGGGTTCAAGGTCTGGCTCGTCTAGCGCCATCACTGGCGTTACGGCCACAGCACAGACAGTCAATATTATCAGCGGGTAAACAAGACACCTCATTATCTTAACCATTGGGCATTGACCTCCCTGCTTAGTAAAATCTACTTGTTTTATAACAAGTAGATTTGATTATAACAGTTGCAGACGTGCATGTCAATGCCTATGTCCCGGGATTTTCAGGGGATTTATAAAACTGCGTGTGGCATCACCGACACTGCTACACCAGTGAGCATCTGCCGGTCCCGGCTGGCTAGATATCTCTCAGCTTCCAGAAGCTACGCAGTTGCTGGAAGTCGATCAGGCCACTTTCGGCGATGTTCTCAATATCAACTCCAGCCTCTACGGCGGCGGCTACCGGGTTGAGGCCACCGAGCTGGATGAATCCGATTCGATTCATGCTTACAGGAATCTGACAAAGTGGTTCGCTGGTGCTGCCAAGGGCGTATACCCCTCCAATGCCGGCCTCCCTGAGCGCGGTAAGTCTCTCTTCCACAGCCTCCCTGGCGGGTGCCGGTATGGTACGAAATGCCGCCAGTATTTTGCCATTCCCTGTCCTGGCGGCCTGCCCAACACTTGTCATTTTTGCCCGGATGAACTGCTCTGAGGGGTCAATAGATGTACCGGCATAGTTAATTATGGCGACGAAACGCCTTGGCTGGGAATTTTTGATTTCGAGGACTCCGCCGAAACTGAATTCCGTGGGGACTCCTGCCTTGAGGAACACGCCATTGATAGAAGCACCACAAACCGTGGCAAAGCCGATTTTCCCTTCTGGCACGACCACTGAGCCGAGCTTTTCACCTTCCGGCGCGGTAGCCACCAGTTCACTGACACACAGACCAGCCTTAAAGGCATCTTTCATTGCCGACACGGCCTTTTTAAACCTGTCTTTGTCTATAATCGAGGTATTAATGGATAACTGGCCGGTACGCTTTTCGGGGTCGAAGGTAGTCTGGTAAGCCAGCAACTCCAGCTTTTCATGTACGAATCCCAGATGCTGCGGTGCCAGCGCCTCTTTAACTTCCTGCCTTCCTTCGGGGGTAATCATCCGGCCATCTCTACCGCCCGGTCGTGTATAACCGCGTTCATCGGCTATCCTCAAATGATATCTGACCGCTCTCTCACTCAGGAAGATGCCATCGCGCTCAAGTCTGCGGGCAATAGTAATTGACCCTAGGGGCTCAGATGATTCACTGAGTACTTTAAGGATAGCTATAAGCTTACTTTCGGCATCCGAACCGACAAGCTGTTCCATGGGAAGCTTCCCTATTCCCTGTTATAATCTTCTGGCTATTATACCACGCCTCAATAGAAAGCTAAAAGCTACCAGTATCGTGGGACAAGCGGCTGATGATACGAGGGTGGTGTATATTAAAATTTATAAAGGGAAGGTATTTTTTCTACCTCACCCCATCTTAACCTCTCCCCCTGTCCTTCCTATAGAAGGACTTTTAGCCCCCTCTCCTATCAAGGAGAGGGGGAGGATTATTAGAGAGGGGCTGACGCCCCTCTACGTGGGTACTCCCCATTTGGGGGTGGGGGGCATAAGCTCACGGGACAAGCCACAAATGCCGCGAGGGCGGCGGGTCGGTTTTCAATCACCTTTAAACCTGTTCGTTATGGGCAGCCTTCTGTCCCTGCCGAAAGCTCTGGGAGTGATTTTAATTCCGGGCGGCGCCTGCCGCCGTTTATATTCACTGGTGTCCACCAACCGGGCTACCCGCCTGGCTACTTTTCCATTGATTCCCGTGGCGATAATCTGCTCGATACTTTTATCCTCCTCCACATATGAGGTCAATACGGAGTCGAGCAGTTCATAAGGCGGCAGTGAATCCGTATCCTTTTGTTCCGGCCTTAACTCGGCCGAAGGCGGCTTATTTATCACTTCCAAAGGGATTAATTCTGAGCCAGCCAGTGAATTACGGTATCGAGCCAGTTCATAGGCTATTGTCTTGGGGACATCCTTTATCACGGCAAAGCCGCCGGCCATATCTCCGTATAGAGTGGTATAGCCCGTGGCCATTTCGCTCTTATTACCGGTTGTCAGCACCAGCCAGCCGAACTTATTAGATATCGCCATCAGGATATTACCTCTGATACGGGCCTGAATGTTCTCTTCAGTGACATCCGGCTCTTTCTCCTTAAAGGTTTCAGCCAGCATATCCAGGTACGCCTGAAATGCCTTCTCGATGGGAATAGTTATGAGCTTGATGCCCAGGTTATCAGTCAGAAGTCCGGCGTCTGACAGGCTGCCGGGAGAAGAATACCTTGAAGGCATGGCTACCCCGACTACGTTTGACTTGCCCAGTGCATCAACGGCGATGGCAGCAACCAGGCTGGAGTCCAGTCCTCCCGAAAGCCCTATTAACACCTTCTCAAAGCCGTTTTTCCGGATATAGTCTCGCGTGCCCAGCACCAAGGCATCGTAGACCTCCGCGGGAAAGCCCTTTACTTCAATCCGCCGTGGAGGCAATGACGGTTTCTCCATATCGAATGGAGCTTCGGATATTGTAATTTTCTCTCCAGGGCGTCCTTCTTCCTCTTCATGCAGTACCATTTCTTTTCTCCACCTGGGGTCGTGCAGACGCGTCCGGAATACCGCCTCGATATCAAGGTCGGCCATTATCAGGTCTTCTTCGAACTGTTTGCCCCTTGTAAGGGCCCGGCCTCTCTCGTCCAGTATAAGGCTGCCGCCGTCAAAGACAAGCTCGTCCTGCCCGCCGACCAGATTGTTAAAGGCGATAACAGCTACGTTGTCCGAGGCGCGGGTTGCCAGCATCCTCTCCCGGTAGTCTCCTTTACCGAAATGGTAAGGAGAGGCGCTGATATTAACGATAACCTCGGCCCCGGAGAAAGCCTGGGTGGCGGCCGGCCCGGCTTCGTACCAGATATCCTCGCAGATATTGATGCCGACATTGATGCCGGCGATGACATAGACGGGGCATTCGCTTCCAGCCCGGAAGTAGCGGTTCTCATCGAAGACTCCGTAGTTAGGCAGGAAAATCTTGTGATAGATACCGGCCAGCTTGCCGTCATGGATGATGGCGGCGGCATTGTAAATATCCTCCCGGGCATCAACGAAGCCAATAGTAACGGCTATTTCTGCTGAAGCCTCAATTACTTTTTCCAGAGACCTTATATTCTCGGTGATAAACTGCGGTTTAAAAAGCAGGTCTTCGGGCGGGTACCCGCATACGGCGAGTTCGGGAAAAGTGAGCAGGTCGACGCCCGAAGACCTGGCCTGTTTGATGGCTTTCAGGATTTTCTGCCTGTTACCTGCAAAATCACCGACAGTGGTATTGATTTGAGCCATTCCCAGGCGAAGTCGACGTGCACCGACCCGCTTGGACATAATATCCTCCGCTTAACTTATAATATCGGCAGGTATTTATTCAATTCATACTCGGTTACCTGAGTACGGTACTGGTCCCATTCAATCTTCTTGTTCTGTATGAAGGCCTCAAAGACGTGGTCGCCAAGAGCCTTCCGCACTATTTCACTATTCTCGGTTAGAAGTATAGCCTCCAGAAGACTGGCAGGCAGGGTGCCAATTCCCCGTTTTATTCTCTCTTCTTCTTTCATCTCATACACGTTTTCTTCGACGGGTTCAGGGGCTTCGTACCCCTTTTCAATGCCTTCCAGTCCTGCCGCCAGCATGACGCTGAAGGCAAGATATGGATTGCAGGCAGGGTCGGGCGAGCGGAATTCTATCCTGGTGGCTTTTTCCCTGCCGGGCCGGTACTCAGGCACGCGGACAAGGTCAGAGCGGTTACGCCTTGCCCAGGACTGGTATACGGGTGCTTCGTAGCCCGGTACCAGCCGCTTGTAGGAATTGACCCACTGGTTGCAGATGGAGGTTATCTCGGGGGCATGCTTCAGCAGGCCGGCGATGTAACTTTTGGCTACTTTAGACAGGTTATACTCATCTTTAGCATCAAAAAAGGCATTACTATCACCCTTGAAGAGTGACTGGTGTACATGCATACCACTGCCGTTGATGCCAAAGACCGGCTTGGGCATGAACGTGGCGTATACGCCGTTCTTCAGGGCCACCTCTTTAACTACCAGCCGATAGGTCATGACGTTATCCGCCATGGTCAGGGCGTCGGTGTATCTCATGTCTATCTCATGTTGGCTGTGGGCGACTTCGTGGTGAGAATACTCAACGCCTATGCCAAGCTCTTCCAGTTGAAGTACCGTCTCCTTCCTCATGTCCACGGCGGCGTCCCTGGGAGTCAGGTCGAAGTAGCCACCATGGTCAAGCACCTCGGTAGTGTAAGAGTTTGGGTCATCCTTATTCAGCTTGAAATAAAAGTATTCGAGTTCCGGCCCCACGTAGAAGGTGTAGCCGAGGTCAGCTGCCCGTTTCAGGTTCTTCTTGAGGACATATCTAGGGTCACCCTCGAAAGGTTGTCCTCCGGGTCTTAAGACGTCGCAGAACATGCGGGCGACGGCACGGTGCTCACGCGGTCGCCAGGGCAGCAGCTGGAAAGTATCGGGGTCGGGCATGGCGACCATGTCGCTTTCATCAATACGGGCAAACCCCTGAATTGACGACCCGTCAAAGCCCATCCCTTCCTCCAGGGCTCCTTCCAGTTCTTCTACGGTGATGGCGAAGCTCTTCAATATGCCCAGGATGTCAGTAAACCACAGTCTGATAAATTTAACGTCGTGCTCTTTGGCCATCTTCAGGACATAGTCCTTAGCTTCCTCTCTGCTTCTACTAACCATTGTTACCTCCTCATTAATAATATTATTAAGTATATAAATTGTCTAGATTGCGTTTTCATCTCTATCGCCGGTGCGGACACGTACCACACCATCCACAGGCAGGATAAAAATTTTACCGTCGCCTGTTTCACCCGTCCTGGCATTGCGGACAATGGCACTTACGGCTACGGGTACGTCCTCATCAAGCAACACCAGTTCAATCTTGAGTTTGGGCAGCAGGTCTACCCGGTATTCTCCAGCGCGCCATTGCAGGGGAATTCCTTTTTGCTTGCCCCGACCGCTGACCTGGCTGACGGTCATACCGAAATAGCTATTTTCTTCAAGGGCTTGCTTGACAGCGTCCAACCTTTCTTCCCGGATAATAGCTTCTATCTTTTTCATCGCAGCAGCCCTCCGTAAGCCCTTTCACCGTGCTGCGCAAGGTCAAGTCCGACTATCTCCTCGGACTGGCCTACTCTCAGCCCGATGGTAACGTCAACCAGTTTGCCTATTATCAGGGTAACGACGAAGGCAAAGGCGGCGACAACTAAAATACCAACAACCTGTATTCCGACCTGTGCTCCGTTACCTTCGATTAAGCCGGGTGTCCCGGCAACTGCCGAGCTGGCGAAGATACCCGTAGCCAGCGCTCCCCAGATACCGCCCATGCCGTGAACGGCAAAGACATCCAGGGAATCATCAAACCCGAGTTTGTTCTTGATTAAAACTATGCTGTAGTAGCAGACTATGGAGACCACGATTCCTATCGGAATAGCTGCCAGCGGACTTACAAAACCGGCGGCCGGGGTTATCGCTACCAGACCGGCAACGGCCCCGGTAACGGTCCCCAGTAAACTCGGGCGATTATGAAACCAGCTGATTATCATCCATGTAAATCCGGCTGCGGCTGCCGAAAGGTTGGTGGCGACAAAGGCACTGGCTGCCAGGCCGTCGGAGGCCAGGGAACTGCCGGCGTTGAAACCGAACCAGCCGAACCAGAGCAGTCCGGCGCCAAGCGCCACCATGGGAATATTGTTTGCCTCCATCGTGTCGCCGGGAAACCCTTTACGCTTGCCCAGGAGCATGACCAGTGCCAGGGCGGATACGCCGGCATTGATATGGACAACGGTACCGCCGGCGAAGTCAAGGGCACCCAGCCCACCCAGCCAGCCGCCGTCACCCCAGACCCAGTGGCATACAGGCGCATATACAACCGTTAGCCACAGAGTGGAAAAAAGCAGGAGGGCACTGAACTTGATTCTTTCCACAACGGCGCCAGTAATCAAGGCTACCGTAATAATGGCGAACATTCCCTGAAATGCCATAAAGGCCAGATGGGGTACAGTGGTGGCATAAATACCCGAAGGCTCCATGCCGACATTGAGAAAACCGAGGAAATTCAACCCGCCGATAAAGCCGCCTTTATCCGCGCCGAAGCTGAGGCTGTATCCCCAGAGCGCCCAGATAATGCCGATAAGGCCCATGATGGCAAAGCTCATCATAATTGTAGAGAGCAGGTTTTTACGCCTGGCCATGCCTCCGTAGAAAAGGGCGAGGCCGGGCGTCATCAGCAGGACAAGCGCCGATGAAATCAGTATCCAGGCCGTATCACCTGTGTTGATAGTCATTTTGAAACATCCCCTTATCTATCCTGATATCTCTATTCTAGAGGACTAATGTTACGGACAGATTACAGGGAGGTTAAATCTGTGTTACAGAAGAGGCATCAGCTACATCTCCTTTCTGAACCGGTAGCCGATATTTCTTACCGTTTCGATGAACGTGTGCTTCGAGTCCTCAATTTTGCTTCTGAGTCTTCTTATATGGACGTCCACGGTCCTGTCACCGCCGTAGTAGTCATAGCCCCAGATTTTATCGAGCAGGGCTTCGCGGGTGTAGACACGCCCCCGGTTACCGGCCATCAACTTGAGCAATTCGTACTCTTTAAAAGTCAGTTCCACAACCCTGCCATCTACGGTAACCTCGCAGGTAGCCAGGTCTAACACCAGGCCGTCACATGTTAATAACTCGTTGCTATCCCTGTTTGTGCGTCTTTGGAGAAGGCGGCTAATCCTCAAAGACAGTTCTCTGGGGTCGAAAGGACCGGTGAGAAAGTCGTCAACATCAAGGCGACTATCAATGTTATCCAGCATATTTTCGGGGACGAGGGCTATAACCTGTACGTGGTTTTTATTCTTTGCCTTGTTAATCAAATCCCATGTTTCAAGGTCGGGCAGCTGCCTGTCTATCTCGACAAGGACTATATCGGGTCGTTGAACGGCGATGGCTTCCCTTACGCCGTTGTTATAAGAAGTTGTTGAACAAGCCAGGCCGTTGCGGGCAAGGCCCTCACAGAGTCCCGCCTGTGCCTTTCTTTCCCTGGCTATTATCAGCAGTCGTGTCACAATCCACCTCACCAAAGTTAATAGGCGTAAAGCCTTCCGTAAGGCCGGTGCCAGCGCGGGTATAATTTTATAAAATCGTGTTTTAATATGGCCCCGGCGTTACAGCCGAAGTGGACGGCGTACTCTTCAACGAACCGGCGGAGGGTCTGAAAGTCATTATCGTCCAGTTCGGCGATGTCAACTTCTTTGCCGAGCTGGTGGTCTTCGACGTTTCCTCTCAGGTAGATAACGCCGCCGTGCATTCCTGTGCCGATATACTTCGCCCGGTGAGTTTCCCCTTCACCGAGATTCATGCCCAGTAAAATCAGGATGCCGCCGGCCATATACTCGCCGGGGAAGTCCTGGGCGGTACCGCCGATGACCAGTACCGGCTTCTTGTCCCGGTACTCTTTCATATGGATACCGGCACGGTAACCGACATCATCCCGGACGAAAATTATACCGCCCCTGGCCGATAAGCCGAGAGTATCCCCGGCATGTCCGTGGATTACTATCTCACCATCGTTTATGGTATTGCCGCAGCCGTCCTGAGCGTTGCCGTGGACATGAATCCTCGGTCCGTCCATAAAAGCACCCAGGTCGTTGCCCGGCGTGCCGAATACCTCAATCTCAACCGGCTTATCCAGATTGGTGCCGATGTACCTTTGCCCATGTATGTTACGGAGTTCAATTTTCCGGGTGCCGTTCAATACCATGTCTTTGAGTCTGGCATTGAGTTCCCGATAGTAAACACCGCCAGCATCTATTTGAACTATGGAGTCTTTTATATCCGTCATAGCTAGCTCCCTGCCATTCTCACGCCGAGGATTTCGAGTTCGGTATCGGTCAGGCCGACACCCCTCAGATGGAGGCGGTTGCCCCGCAGGCTCTCCAGGGCGTTGACGCCCAGTCCGCCTAATATGTCCTTAAGCTCAATGCTCCAGCCGCGGAGCAGGTTGGCCAGTCGACGGGCGCCGATATCCGGGTTGACCCGCTTGGCTAGGCGCAGGTCGGTGGTGCAGATGCCCCAGGCGCATTTGCCGGTGTGACACTGCTGGCAGACGTGACAGCCGAGGGCAATGAGAGCGGCCGTGCCGATATATACGTCATCCGCCCCCAAGGCGATTGCCTTGGCGACATCACCGCTGTTTCTTATACCCCCGGAGACAACAATAGAGGCCTTATTACGTATGCCCTCCTGCCTGAGACGGCTGTCCACCGAGGCCAGCGCCAGCTCGATGGGAATACCCACATTATCGCGAATCACCTTGGGCGCAGCGCCGGTAGCCCCGCGAAGTCCATCAAGGACAACGATATCGGCACCGCCCCTGACGATACCACTGGCAATAGCGGCGGCATTATGGACGGCGGCAATTTTGACCGATACCGGCTTGGAGTAGTTGGTGGCTTCCTTGAGGGCGTAGATAAGCTGTGCCAGGTCCTCAATAGAGTAAATATCATGCTGGGGAGCCGGCGATATGGCGTCGGTGCCCTCCGGAATCATCCTCGTTAGAGATACCTCACTGCTCACTTTCTCGCCGGGCAGGTGCCCGCCGATGCCGGGCTTGGCTCCCTGGCCTATTTTTATCTCGACTACTCTGGCAGCATCGAGATAATCGGCATGAACGCCGAATCGCCCCGAAGCTACCTGCACGATAGTATTATTGCCATACTTATAAAGGCTGGGGTGAAGGCCGCCTTCGCCGGTATTCCAAAGGGTACCCATCTCCGTGGCCGCCCTGGCGAGAGATTCATGCACGTTGAGGCTCACCGCCCCGTAAGACATGGCGGCAAACATCACCGGTACTTCCAGCCTGACCGAATTAGCCAGCTCTGTTTTCAGGCTGAGAGAGTCCGGTTCGAGTTCCAGCCGGTCAGGTTTTCCTCCAAGATAGGTGGTAAGCTCCATCGGCTCGCGGAGAGGGTCGATAGAGGGGTTGGTTACCTGGCTGGCGTTAAGCAGCAGATGGTCCCAGTAAATGCGCTGGCCCTTATCATCACCCATGCCGGTGAGGAGCACCCCGCCGGTTTCGGCCTGTTTATTTATGTCCTCGATAACCTCGGGACGCCAGTTATAATTATCACGGTAGTCCAGCGGGTTATAGCTGATTGTCAGTGCGTTGGTAGGGCAGAAGACGGCACAGCGGTGGCAGCCGACGCAGTTCTCTTCGCGGCTTCTTACTTCATCGTCTTCCGCATCATAGTAATTAACATCGAAGCTGCACTGGTTGACGCAGACCTGGCACTGGATGCACCGCTCCAGGTCTCTCTTTACTAAAAATTTCGGTGCTATATAAGTTTTCACAGGCTCCTCCTCCCTACATCCGAACCGGTATTCCCTGTTCCGCGAGGTATTTTTTGGTCGTACTGATAGAATACGTACCGTAATGGAAAATGCTGGCGGCCAGAACGGCATCGGCTTTACCCAGCATCAGGGCCTTATAGAGGTCTTCCAGGTTACCGGCACCGCCACTGGCTACTACCGGTACGGTGACAGCCCCGGAGATGGCCCGGAGCAACTCAAGGTCATAGCCGGCTTTCGTACCATCAGCGTCGATGCTGTTAACCACAATCTCGCCCGCCCCTAACTCTACAGCCCGGACCGCCCATGCCACGGCGTCGTAGCCCGTTGGCCGTCCTCCGTCGGCGCCGGTATGGGTGAAAACGCCCCAGCGCGGCGGGTTGGTTCCGGGGATGCGCCGGGCATCCATACCCAGGACGATACATTGACTGCCGAAATACCTGGCACCCTGCGTGATAAAATCGGGGTTCAGAACCGCCGCCGTGTTGATGGAGACTTTATCCGCTCCTGATTCCAGCATAAGCCGGATATCCTCAATGGTCCGTAAACCACCGCCAACAGTGAGAGGAATGAACACCTGGTCAGCGGTATGCTTGACCACGTCCAGGATGATTTTCCTTTCATCGCTGGAAGCGGTGATGTCATAAAAGACCAGTTCATCGGCACCCTGTTCATCATAGAACCTAGCCAGTTCCACAGGGTCACCGGCGTCACGGTGGTCACGGAATTTTATACCCTTGACCACCCGGCCTCCTTTTACATCCAAGCAGGGGATGATTCTTCTCGTCAGCATTATATTGTCTCCCCGACGGCTACCGCTTCCTGAGAAACCTCTGATGGCAAAGCCGACGCCGTTTTCAATCTGCCGATAACCAGCTGGCCGCCCATTGGAATCCACGCCCTGTCCAGCTCGGGTGATATCAGGCGGATGGCCGATTCTTCGGACGAAAGATACAGCATATCACCCTTTTCGCCGACAGTCAGCGGCCGCAACCTGATACGGTCGGTCAGCCCTATCATCTCGCCCTGATGGGCGATAATCACGGCGAAAGGCCCGTTAAGGAGCAGGCTGCCGTATATCTGGCGTATCGCCTGCATCAGTTTCCGCTCTCCCTCGGGCATGCGCTCAATATCACTCCAGAAGGGTGGCGCCAGCACCTTAGCGACTATCTCCAGAGGCAGGTTGTGCTTGCGCATGAGCAGGTCAACGGCGTAAGCCACGACCTCGGTATCGGTTTGCATGGTGCAGAGATAGCCGAACTGCTCAAGGTAGCGGCGGTTTATCCCGTAGGATGAAATCTCACCGTTATGGACCACCGTCCAGTCCAGAATCGAGAACGGGTGGGCTCCACCCCACCACGCCTGGGTATTGGTGGGAAACCGCCCGTGTGCCGTCCACAGATAGCCTTCGTACTGCTCAAGGCAGAAGTAGTCGGCTATCTCCTCGGGGTAGCCAACGCCTTTGAAGACGGCCATATTCTTACCGCTGGAAAAAACGAAGCTGTCTCCAAGTCTGGTATTGATTTCCATAACTCTCTCAACGACAAAGTCGTCTTCCGACTGCTCCTCGGCCTGGTGCCGACCTGTCTCGCAGAAGTAGCGCCATACCAGCGGTGGGTTCTTAATCGCCGCCGTCGGGCGTGTTGGTACTTTTTCCTGCCAGACTATGCTGAAATACTTCCGTAAAAACGCCTCGGTCTCCTGCTGTCCCTTCTGGCTCAGATACATTACATGAAAGGCGTAAAGGTCAGCGTATTCGGGGTACAGGCCATAGACGGCAAAGCCGCCGCCAAGGCCGTTGCCGCGGTCATGCATGTTGGCGATTGCCCTGATGACACCCTCACCGGAGAATCTCTCGCCGGAGGTGTTCATGGCTCCGAATATTGAGCAGGCGTCAATTACCTTGTCATCGTTATAAGTGTTATTTACCTGTTTTAAATCCTTCATAATTTTTTCCTCCTGGAAATACGCTACTCCCCGATGAAAGCCT
This sequence comes from uncultured Dehalococcoidaceae bacterium, assembly GCA_964558675.1. GTDB lineage: Bacteria > Chloroflexota > Dehalococcoidia > Dehalococcoidales > RBG-16-60-22 > CAZLEY01. The sequence goes on from CAZLEY010000016.1 coordinate 41,018, forward strand.
CTTCCGGCTGTTCAACAGAGGTTACCGAAGAGATAAACTCCGAGGGCGGCGTTGCCAGCCTGGCCCGCCAGATTTCTTCGGGGAGAGAAGCCAGTCCGAAATCATCGGCGATAAGGGCTTCCTTAAAGCCGGTGACATCCACGCCTTCCTTCATTAAACTGTAGACGATACCCGATTTCTCGATATCCCCGGCAAATACCATGCCCGCTATTTTTCCGTTCTTTAACATGATTTTCCGGTATATATCGCCGGTTTTTTTACTGATAGTCTCATAGCTATTATCAGGTGGTGTTACCACACCTGCCGAGACGATATGAACCCCGAAATACTTCAAGGCATTCATAGCCGTCCCGCCCTGATATTCGGTCGGGAGACCGGCCATATTAAATCCGGCAGTCCTGCCTCCCGTACAGGCGTTGGGCCAGATGGGGGTGAGCCGGTTCTCTCCGTAGATAAAATCATAAGCTTCCGCCACATCTCCGCAGGCATAGACATCCGGGCTTGACGTTCTCATATAAAGGTCAACGACGACGCCCCGGTTTACCCTGATGCCACTATCGGCAATAAGGTCAAGTCGCGGCTGGACACCGACGGCGATGACAACCATTTCACATGGTATCGACCGGCCGTCATCAAGACTGACGCCGCTTACTTCACCGGGGAAATAGCTCTCAATCTTACTTGCCGTATGCCCGGTAATTATTTCTATTCCCGCCGACGCCAAGGCCCCGGCTTCAAGAGCGGATGCTTCCTCGTCAAGTATGGTGTTGAGTATCCGGTCCTTCATCTCAACGATGGTGACCTCAACGCCCCGCCTTACCAGCGCTTCGGTGACGCTTACCCCTATCAGTCCGCCGCCAATGACAACGGCTCTTATCTTTTTTGTGTATTGGTTAATAAATTCATCGATCGCCTTGGCATCATCCAGCTTGTTAAAGGTAAATACGCCGTTCAGTCCGATTCCTTCGATTTCAGGGAGAATGGGCGTACCGCCGATGGCCAGCAGTAATTTCTGCCAGTTCAGCGTCTGTCCGCTCTCCAGCTTCAGGATGTGCTCAACAGGATTGAGCTGTAGGGCTTTCTCCCCCAGGAAGGTCTGAATATTATTCTTCCGGTAGAAATCGGCGGGACGGTACAGCATCTTCTCTACGGGACACGGGTTAGCCAGGTAATCGGAGATAAGCGGCCTCGAATAGACAGGGTAGGGCTCGTCAGAGACAATAGTGATTGTCCCTGCCTTATCTACCTCACGGATAGCCTCAGCAGCACCGATACCGCCGGCGGAGTTGCCGACAATCATATATTCTATTTTCTCGATATTTGTCATTCCGTTACCACCAGCCCCTTTTTCTTTCCACTGGCACCAGTTCCCAGAGCCATCTTGATGAAATTGTCATAGAGTCTCAGTCCGATGTCACCGCTTTTTTCCGGGTGGAACTGGGTCGCTATCAGGTTGCCCCTGGCAACAACGCTGGGTATCGTAATGCCGTAATCAGTCTCGCCGGCAACCAGCGACGCGTCGTTCGGGTCGGCATAATAGCTGTGCACGAAGTAGAAGTTAGCGTTATCAGGTACACCTGCAAAAAACGGGTGGGCAACTTTTTGTCTGACCTGGTTCCAGCCCATGTGGGGTATCTTTAATCCTGGAGGAAGCTTCTGCACCGTACCGTTGATAATACCCAGACACCGGTGCCAGCCACCCTCTTCGGTGCCGGTGAATAAGACCTGTAGCCCGATACAGATACCTAGGAACGGCCTTCCCTCGGCAATAAACTGCCTGAGCGGTCTGGCCAGCCCCAGTCTTTTCAAACTGGCTACGGTATCGGCCGCAGCACCAACCCCGGGGAGGATAACTGCCCGGGCGGCAAGCACATCGTCGGGGGTGCTTGTTATCTTTGGCTGGTAACCCAATCTGCTGATGGCATTAAATACACTGCGCAGATTACCGGCACCATAATCAACTATGGCAATCATCAAGCTTCCTTTCTTTTTTATTACGATGATTCAGTTTTCAACAGTAACTTCAACGACGTTTTGCCGGGCGATGGCTATTTCATCACCGTTTCTTCTGACAAAGACATGCATCAGTCCGAGTATTTCATACTGGCCGTTCTCCAGACCGGCCGTGTCCCACCTGACAGGAAAATTCTGCTGTTTATCTGAAGATTCTCCAATCTTAATCCATGTTTCTGTATTCTTCTTACGGTAGTACCAGGGATTCACCACCCTCACCACAGGTCCCGTTATGCCCAGTTCTTCCAGTTCCTTTTGCAGCAGGCCTTCCTCAAGTTCCTCCCGTAGCTGGATGGCGCCGGAATAACTTTTAATCACCTCTGAAGGAACGATGTAATGTGGTCCCCAATCGTTAGACATGACACACCTCCTTTTTAGCATTGACTGAAATTGAATAAGAGTATTTATTATGAGGGAACGATTACCCGTCTTTTTAAACTATCACTCCTGTCCGGCACCTCAATATATAGCAGGGCTTCATTAGGGCAATTGGCGACACATGCCGGAATTTCCTCGCCCTGGCAAAGGTCGCATTTAACCGCATTATGGTGCTCAGCATCCATTATCATGGCCCCCAGCGGGCAGACCAGCATACACGTACCGCAGCCTATACATCGCTCATCGTTTACGGTGACCAGCCGGCTAACCGGGTCGCGGGAGAGAGCGCCGGTAAGGCAGGCCTGTACGCATGGAGCATCGTCGCAGTGCTGACAGCGTACCGACATGGATACCACGCCCTTTTCATCAACGCGCAGTCTCGGCAGGGGTCTTGCCTCTTCCTTTTTAAATGCCTTGACAAGGTCTTTCGAGTCTGCATGTCGCAGCTGACAATAGACTTCACAAAGGTGACAGCCGATACATGCCTGCTCTTTAACGTAAACTCTTTTCATTTTATTCCCTAAAGAATAGGAATACGGCAACCGATTACCGCTTTCCATATATTAACATATATATTGTTACTTGTCAATACCTAATTCATCAATGTTGGCGAATTTCGCCGGTTGATTTTCCCATAGGCGGAAAATCCTGGGAGTTCTTACTTCGGGCACATAATAAATATAAACGACTGCTTGTTTGATTTAGTGATGATATTTATGTTGTAGGTGTTGACGGAGGGAATGTAACTAATCTCACCGATTAGCTAAAGATGAACTTAACATTCCGGCTGAGTATTTGAGTTGATAAGCTCGGAAATATCTTTTACAGCGATTTTCTCTTCCAGTCCCTCTCCTTTTACCGCCTCACTGAGCATAATAGCACACGTTGGGCAAGCTATTGCTAAGATGCTGGCGCCAGTCTCAAAGGCTTCCCTCACCCTGATTCTTGCCGGGCTGTTTTCGCCACCGCCGAAGAAATCCGTGTAGAAATTACCACTACCGCCACCACAGCAGAAAGCGTTCTCTCTGTTCCTTTCCATCTCTACAAAATCAACTCCAGGTATAGCATTCAGGACCTGGCGCGGTGCCTCGTACTCGGAGTTGTGCCTTCCCAGAAAACAAGGGTCATGGTAGGTGACTTTGGCATTAAGCTCGGTGGTAATATTAAGCCTGCCTTTGCTGATGAGGTCGCCAAGGATTTGCGTGTAGTGAAATACTTCAAATTTATCCGGGTAATATTTTTTAAAAGCATTGTAGGAGTGCGGGGAGAGGGTAATTATCTTCTTCACACCGAGCTTGTCAAATAAGCTGAGATTTTTCTCCATCAAAATCTCGAAGATACGTCTTTCACCGAGTAAACAGGTCTCATTACCATCGCATTCTTCCTCAGAACCCAGAATGCCGAAGGATACGCCGGCCTTCAGTAAAACTTCTCCGAGCGCCCTGGCAGATTTTTGTCCCGTTTCATCGAAGGAGCCTACACAGCCTACATAGAGGAGGAATTCTTGACCACGGTAGCTTTGTATCCCGATACCTTCCGCCCACTTGCCCCTGTTTTCCCTCAACTCCCTATACGGGTTGCCATAAGCTTCAATCGCCCTGAAAAACCGGGCCACATTCGGCAGAACCAAGCCATTTTCTACCATCTCTTCCCGTGCCCCCAGGATTATGTTGACAATATCTTTATTAAAGGGGAATTTGCAGCTCTGAACACAGTTATTGCAGGTAGAGCATGAGTATAATATTTTAGCCAGAGACTCGCTCCATTCAAGCTCTCCCATCATCCAGGCTCTTATCAGCCACAACAACCCACCCGGAGTGTAGCTCTTCAGGCTGAATCTCTTATAGATGGGACAATTAAATGCTGAATAGTCAGGAGTGAGCTGGCAGTACCCGCAATTAAAACACCGGTGAATGACATCTTTATAATCTGCCAGTGGAATTTAGACCACCTCCCAGTTTCCGGGGTTCATAATGCCGTTTGGGTCCAGCACTTTCTTAATTCTTTTCATCAACTCAAGAGTATTGGGGTCCATATTTTCCAGAATTAATTTCTGTGCCTGGAGCTCCGGTTTCCAGACTATGCCGCCCAACTCCAATCCTAACCTGTTCGTATCGTCGAGAGCCTGCCTCGCTCTTTCCATATCCGCCGCATCAGCCCGATTAAAGGAATAAACCGGGCCAAACATTACGCTATGGCCGTTACTAAGCAGCTGGTGACCGAATGAATAAGGCATTTCGTGCTTACGGGCAATCTCTATTGCCTTTCGCCAGGCCTCCGGCACTTTCTCTACGGGTAATATGATACCGCTATAC
>CAZLEY010000017.1:0-42776 GCA_964558675.1 uncultured Dehalococcoidaceae bacterium
AAGATGGCTGCCGAGCCAGGATTCGAACCTGGGCTAAGGGATCCAAAGTCCCCTGTGCTACCACTACACAACTCGGCAATTGTACTCGTAGGATTATAGCATTTCACCGAGTCTGTGGCAATGCGGCTCTGCCCGGCCTCTATATATAAATAAATGACAGTGGTGTGCTCTTATCTCTGCTGTTAACCGGTTAATTTTTCTTCGGCACGGGTTTTTCCTTTCCATGCATGGCATTTACCCGGGCCTGCCACTTACGGCCTCTATCCGTCATAAACCGCCTTGTCGGTTGTCTCTCCGTGCTGATGAGTATTGAGTTTATATTACACCAGGGGATGAAAAGGCTTTCTGTATAACCCCCCAGCATATCCAGTTTCTCATCCCAGTGGACCATGTTTATCATTATACCGTGTTCGTCCACAGCCTCCACCTGTCCTATGTAGCAATGCTCCGGCGCGGTTTCTGGCACCAGATGTACGGCCACACAATAGCCTGGCTGTATCGTCTCTGTTTTAGCCATATTTCACCTCCGTTTTTACAACCCTATAGTAGCCTATTTATATAATTATTTTACACTCTTGTCAATACCAGTATATTCTAAATAAACCTTTATTATCTCGGAAGACGGTTAAAATAATATTAACATATTATTAATTTTACTCTAAGGCATGGGGAAGAACTGGCTGAACAGGTGGAATATGGCCGGAATAGAAATCATGGACAGAACAAAACTGGAGAAGACGAACTGGGTTGCTATTGACTTGTTGCCCCCAACACGTTCGGTTACTATCGGTATCCCGGTAATCGGCGGTACAGCGCTCTGCAAAATGAAAATAAGGGCAATATTGTAGCTCGGTTTCAGTAGAATGAGTATGGCCAGAAAGACCAGGGGGAAAACGATGTTTTTGATGATTAGGAATTTAATGATTTCTTTGTAGTAAAATTCCCCTTTTTGCCGGAAATCCAGATAGAGACTGCCGCCGAGTATAATCATGACCAGTGGCAGCGCCATCGCCCCCAGGATTTCAAATATGGAGATGATGAATTCTGGCAGGTAATCCTTAATGCCGGCAATCTGGATGATAATGGCTATGAAAGTGGCGATAAGCACGGTGTTCAGGATTCTGTTCCACCTCACAGTCCCTCCTGCCTTTTTAAAGAAAAGCTGATACGAGCTAAAGAATAGCGTGGGATGAAGCATAATGAATATAAAGAGCTGGGCGATATAAGGCGTATTCGTACCAAATATGCCACTCAGAATAATCAGCGGAAAGAATATCCCGTTCTGGTAAAAAAGGCTTATGTTAAACTCGGCGCGCGTGTTCCTGTCAGATATATATCCGGTAATGAGTGTCAGTATCAGGGCGACAGCTGTGAAAAAGAGCCACCACAGTGGTAGCTGCCACCAGTTGGGGAACTCGGAGGGGGTGAAGTTTACTATGATATTGGCGAACACGGTGCACGGCAGGGCGATATCAAGGGCTAACGTGGAGAGAAATCCCAGGACATTTTCCGGTATTACGTTCCTTCTGGCTATCCAGAATCCGATAACTCCTATTCCCAGGAGCACCAGCACCGATTCCAGCACGATGATAAAAACATCCATTTATATTAGTAATTCTATACTAACTGGGAGAAATTTTAAATACGAATTTAGGAAATAGATATATTGCATAAGCGATTAAGGAGTTTTATACTTCGAAGAAAAGGTTGGAGGTATATAGTGAGCGTAAAAAACATGATATTAAAATCGCAATATCCTAGTTTAAAAATTGCCTACGAACACGTTAATCAAGTACTTATACAACAAAAACAAACAATAAGAGATTATGGAATGAGAGCAATTACGCTTCTGGCCACTGCAACTGCTATTGCCGGTGTAGGAATTCCGCTAGGGTTTAATCCTCAATTAGATGATTTTAAGCTATGTTGGGGATTTACTGCATCTGATACAGTTATTTTACCTATTATTCTTTACGTTGTGATTGCTATTTATGCTTATTATACATATAAATTACAGTGGGTAAAAACAGAAGACCAGCCTGAAATAATCAGAGAACATTTCTGGGAGTTGGAGCCTGATGTATTTTATCATGAAATGTTAATACACACCGAGGAAGCTTTTAAGCACAATCAGAAAATAATAAAGCAGAAACAAGGTTATTTGAAACCTTTAATATCATTGGTAATAATTGAGACGTTACTAGTGATATTTTGGGCAGGTTTTATAATACGATTAATACCTACTTCTTCTCTGTAGGTCCACGAGCACCTGCTAACTCTGCATTATCTGGTGGGGGTGTGCTAGGTGTAGGAGTAGTTGTTGGCTTTGGTTTAGACTCAACTTTTGTCTCTTTGTTCACCATGGTATAGGTATTATAATATGAGCCAATGTTTAAGTCAATAAGATTGTAATGATTAAATTTATAAAGAAACTTGATATTGGTGCCGAAGGTCGGACTCGAACCGACACGGAGGTTGCCCCCCAACAGTTTTTGAGACTGTCGCGTCTACCCATTCCGCCACTTCGGCGCAGGCTCTCCTAATTCTATGTTAAAGCTTAATGATAGTGCAAGGGGGAATGTACCCCCTCCGCCCGTTTCCTGCTTTTTACCCCACCCTGAGTCCCCTCTGAGTTTTTCTTACCCACCCAAACCCGCCCTCTTATCATACGCGGCTTATCCCGTAGGATATCCCCCCACCCCATACGGGGAGCAGTCCCACCAGGAAGGGGCGAAGCCCCCTCTTATAATTTCCTCCCCCTCTCCAAACATATTAATTTATGCTTTTCATACTATCTCCAGTTTGGAGAGGGGGGCACAGGGGGTGAGGTAGACAAGAAAACACTGCTTCACCTCAAACCACTTAACATAACGCTAAAAACAATTCACGCTTGACCAGAGTCTGTTTAGCCTCGAATTGTTTCCTTAGTTTTCATAATGCCTTTTTGTCGTCTTCTTATTTAGCTTGCGTGCCACACACTTTATTGCTACAATTACTTTCGTGGGAGCTATACGTAGCTCTTTTTCTAGATGGAGTTCAGACGTGGCAGACAGGTATAACCCGCAGGAAATAGAAAAGAAATGGCAGCATAAATGGGCTGAGGACAGGCTGTACGAGGTCGTGGATGACGACCCTCGCCCCAAGTGGTATGCCCTGACCATGTTTCCCTATACCTCCGGCGACCTACATATCGGGCACTGGTACCCCATGGCGCCGTCCGATGTCCACGCGCGCTACAAGCGGATGCGGGGCTATAATGTGCTGCACCCGATGGGGTTTGATGCCTTCGGCCTTCCTGCCGAGAACGCCGCTATCAACCGGGGGATTCATCCATTTACCTGGACGATGCAGAATATTGAGAACATGCGCCGCCAGCTTAAAAGCATCGGCGCTATCTACGACTGGAATCGGGAGGTTATCACCTGCTTGCCCGAGTACTACAAATGGACGCAGTGGTTCTTCCTGAAGCTTTACGAGGCAGGCCTGGCTTACCGGGAGAAGGCGCCCGTAAACTGGTGTCCCCAGTGCCAGACGGTTCTGGCCAACGAACAGGTGGTAGGGGAAGGCGTTTGTGAACGCTGTGAAACCCCCGTTATCCGCCGCGACCTGGAGCAATGGTTCTTCCGTATTACCAGGTACAGCGACGAGCTTCTGGATTTTGGCGGTATCGACTGGCCGGAGCGCATCAAGATAATGCAGCGGAACTGGGTGGGTAGAAGCCAGGGAACAGAGATTTCATTCGGACTGGACCATCCGGGTGTTGAAGAGAAAGAAATAAGGGTTTTTACCACACGCCCTGATACCGCATTCGGCGTTACCTTTATGGTGCTGGCGCCGGAGCACCCTCTTGTGGAAAAGATAACCGCACCTGATAAAAAGGCCGAGGTTGAGGCTTATGTAGCCAAGTCGAGGCGTCAGAGCGAGATTGAACGGCTTTCCACGGAGAAAGAGAAGGACGGCGTTTTCACCGGGGCTTACTGCATTAACCGTCTTAACGGGGATAAAGTGCCCATCTGGATTGCCGATTATGTGCTTTTCAGCTATGGCACCGGCGCGGTTATGGCTGTACCCGCCCACGATGAACGTGACTTTGCCTTTGCCCTTAAATATGGCCTGCCTATTATCCCGGTAATAGACCGCACCGATGGCATCGCCAAGAGCTTTGCTTTCCCCGGCTCTATGCGTGAAGGATTTGAAGAAGAGCTGAAGAAGGCGGGATTCAGCTATACTGCGGCGAAAATCGGTGGCCAGTTCATCACGCTGTACGGCGAAACTCAGATAGAACAGTACACAGAACTCGTGAAGAATTACTTATTGCCGGATAGCTGGAATGATATAGTCGGTTCCGCCTGGATGTTTTTCTTCGTGGGCAAAGACGGCATAGAAACGATGTCACTTGACTCAATCGAGGCGGAAAGAGAGATACTGAAACGCTGTAAGGCAATAGAGCCCAATGTCCGCGACAGGCGGACTGTTTTGGAAATGCTCTATACCCTGGAGTTCTATCGTGACATGCTTTTCCATGCGGACTACGGTGCGATGATTCATTCCGGGCAGTTCAGCGGTAATCAGGACGGCATCAACGCGGTCTCTGAATACCTGGAGGAGAAAGGCTGGGGGAAACGTACTGTCAGTTACCGACTCCGTGACTGGCTTATCTCCCGGCAGCGTTACTGGGGAGCGCCGATACCGATGATATACTGCGAAAAGTGCGGTGCCGTCCCGGTTCCGGAGAAAGACCTGCCGGTGTTGCTGCCGGAGGATGCCGAGTTCAAGCCTACCGGCGAGTCGCCGCTTAAATATAACGAAGCGTTTGTTAATACCACCTGCCCGAAGTGCTCATCTCCGGCGAAGCGGGAGACGGATACCATGGACAGCTTTGTATGTTCGTCCTGGTATTTCCTGCGCTATGTCAGCCCGAACTATGATGCGGCGGCTTTTGATTCTGAAAAAGTCAAATTATGGCTACCGGTTGACTTTTATACCGGCGGTGCCGAACATGCAGTGATGCACCTGCTTTATGTGCGTTTTTTCACCAAGGCTATACGGGATATGGGAATAGTTGATTTCGGTGAGCCGTTCAAACGCCTGTTTAACCAGGGCCATATTATCTTTGGCCGTCAGAAGATGAGCAAATCCAGGGGAAACGTAGTAAACCCCGATGAGTATGTCGCTGAGCTTGGAGCGGACGTGTTTCGCACCTATCTGATGTTTGTGGGTCCCTGGGAGCAGGGCGGTGAGTGGGACGACAGCGGTATCAACGGCGTCAGTCGCTGGCTGAATCGGATATGGAACCTGGTGATTGATAAATATATATGCAAAGACTCCAGCGCCGGGCGGGCTGAAGCAGAAACCAGGCTGATTCGGGTCACTCACCAGACTATCAAAAAAGTAACTGAAGATATTGAGAGAATCCGCTTTAACACAATGGTAGCGGCACTTATGGAATTTACAAATTATCTGACGAAGGCTAAAGAAACCGGCGCTGTTTCTGAGAAGACCTGGGAAGACTCCAAAAAGACTCTGCTGTTGCTCCTGGCGCCGACAGCGCCGCATCTTGCCGAGGAGTTGTGGCAGAAAATCGGGTGTGAGTATAGCATTCATAACCAAGACTGGCCTGAATGGGACGAAGCTTTAGTAAAAGAAGAACAGATTACCCTGGTAGTCCAGGTCAACGGCAAGATTCGTGATAAATTTATGGCACCGGCGTCTATCCCGGAAGATGAGGCCAAAAAGCTGGCTGCAGAGCAGCCAAAGGTACAGGCATTCTTGGAGGGCAGGAAACTGGTAAAAGTAATACATGTACCGGGCAAACTTGTGAATTTCGTTGTAAAGTAGTACTACATTCGGATATGGGGTGTTTAAGAGGGGCTTCGCCTCTCTCTTAAGGAGTTCCCCCTCTCCTTGATAGGAGGCAGGGGGATACAGGGGGTGAGGTAGAAATAAAATGAAAATAGCCTTTATCGGCGGTGGCAATATGGGGGAGGCGATGCTGGCATCAGTTCTCGAAAAGGGACTTGCTACAAGAGGTGATGCTACAACTGTGAGTGATGTTAGTACTGTCCGTCGCGATCACCTTCATGAGAAATATGATGTCTTCGTAACGGAAAGCAATAAAGAAGCTGTCTCCGGCAAAGATGTGGTTGTTTTTGCGGTCAAGCCCCAGAACCTGTCCGACGTTATGAATGATTTGAATGGTCGTCTTGAATCGAACCAGCTTGTTTTATCGATTGTAGCCGGAGTTAAAATCGATACGCTGTGTAAGGGGCTCGGTTACCACCGCATCGTTCGGGCGATGCCCAATACGCCTGCCCGGGTTGGCTTTGGTATGAGTGCCTGGACGGCTACCTCCGCGGTGAACTACGAGCAAAAGGGATTAGCCAGGGCAATCCTTGGTGCTATGGGCAGGGAAATTCACTTTGAGGATGAGAAGTATCTTGATATGGCTACGGCGGTAAGTGGCAGTGGACCGGCCTATTTCTTCCTTCTTGCCGAGTCCCTGGCTGACGCAGCGGTGCAGATAGGTCTTCCCCGGAATGAAGCCGAGGAACTGGTCTCGCAGACGATGATAGGCTCGGCTTATCTTCTACAGAAATCAGGCGAGAAACCCGCCGAACTCCGCCGGAATGTTACCTCTCCCGGCGGCACTACCGAGCGTGCTATGCAGGTCTTCGAGGACGGCGGATTTCCCGACCTCGTTAAAAAGGCGGTCAGGGCGGCATATGAGCGGGCTAAGGAGTTGGGGAGCTAGGCGGGAAACCAGTTTATCTTCCTAATCAATCGCTTTTCAATTATTTACCTATTTATCAAATTTATTAAATATTTGCAATGTTCAGTATTGACAAAATATATAATAAGTATTATAATATATGAAATATTGTTATGGGGGGTGGCGATGTCTGATATTTTGCGTAGTGAAGAAAAAACCTTCGTGGAAGAAGTCGGCATTATCTTCGAGCAGACCGGCCTTACCCGTATGGCCGGCCGTATGTTTGGCTGGCTTTTAATCTCCGACCCGCCATACCAGTCGCCGTCAGAACTGGCGGAAGCACTGATGGCAAGCAAGGGGTCAATCAGTACTACTGTCCGTCTTCTTGTACAGATGGGATTAATCGAACGGTTTATCATACCTGGGTCTAGGCATGACCACTTTCGCCTGAGTAAGGATGCTTTGCCGAGGACAATAAAACGTGGAATCGAAGACGAGATAAAAATGTTCCGTCAGCTCGCCGAACAGGGCCTGGAATTAATGAAGAGTGAGCCTCCGGTCAGAAGGCAGTGGCTTGAGGAAATGCGAGACAGGTACGCTTTTCTGGAAAAGCAATTTCCGGTTGTAATGGAGCGCTATGAAAAAAGGCGGGCAAGACTTCAACTGAAACTAATACTCAGTAAGAAAAATTATTAGAGGTAAAATGTATATCAGGAAGCTCGGAGGGAACCAATGAAAAAGAAAGTAGTACCGGGTTTGATTTTATCGATAACGTTGCTGGCTTTACTGTGGACAACGGCCTGTGGTTCGATGGGTGCTCAGGATGGGGTCAGCCAGCAAAAGGTTAAGGTGGCGAGGGGGGATTTAACGGTCAGTGTTACCGGCAATGGAAAAATTGAGACCTCTCGGGAAGCGAGATTGACTTTTGGCAGTGCTGGTAGGGTAGCTGAGATACTGGTTGAAGAGGGTGATGAGGTAAAGAGTGGGGATTTGCTAGCCAGGCTTGATACCAGTTCTCTTGAGCTGGCTGAAACCCAGGCACAATTATCTCTCACGCAGGCAGAGGTAGCCCTGGTACAGGCACAAATAGCCGGGCAGATGGCCGAATATAACCTGAAAAACACCCGGGATTCGGAAGATGCATTGAAGATGGCTTTACTTAATGCGCAGATAAACGTGGATACAGCTGAGTATAGTCTGTCCATAGCTGAAGAGACCCATACCTGGCCGGCCCTTAAGATTGCCGAGGCTGACGTGGAAAAGGCCGAGGCTTTTCTACAATATGCTCTGGATAAAGGTATGGAGCTGCTTGTTCTCCGCGCCCAGGCGGAACTGACTGCGGCTGAAGCTCAATATGACGCAATAGTACAAGGCTATGACCCTGAAGAAGTAGCCATTAAAAAGAAACAGGTGGAGGTAGCGGAGATGTCGCTGGCGCAAGCCCAGAAGAACCTTGACAAACTTGCTGAGGATATAGCGATGCAGGAACTACAGGTGGCATCTGCGGCGCAAGCCGTTGAGCAGGCCCAGCAATCGGCAGATTTAGCCAGTTTGTCTCTGGACGAAGCACAGAGACAGCTTGATGAAGCCACGATAATTGCCCCGTTTGATGGCGTGGTAGCTATGGTTCTGGTTAAGGAGGGAGATATTATGCCATCGCCGTCCATGGCTCCCCAGGCTGTGGTTCAGCTGATTGACCCCAGTTCTCTGGAACTGGTAATAGAAGTGGACGAGATAGATATACCCCTGGTAGGGTTGGGACAGGAGGCTGTCGTCACGGTTGATGCCCTGCCGGATGCTGATTTCCAGGGCGTGATAACCGCTGTCCATCCGGTGCCCAAAGAGGTGGGTGGTGTGGTCCTGTATAATGTCAGGATAGACCTGGATGCCCCAAAGAATATCGGCATTAAGGTCGGTATGAGTGCCTCCGCTGACATTGTCGCCGAAAAACATGAAAATGTCCTGATGGTGCCGAGCCGTGCCGTTGATAAGAATGACCAGGGTCAGACAATTGTCAAGGTTATGGAAAACGAAGAAATTCAGGAAAGGGTTGTCGTTGTTGGTCTGGACGATGGCCTGCGGGCCGAGATTGTCAGCGGTCTCGAGGAAGGTGAGACGGTGGTTTATGAGGTTCGGGTGAAGTCAGCGTCGATGAGTATGTTCTAAACATTAGAGAAGGAAGTATCATCTCTGTTGCAGGGTGTTAACATGATTCAACTGGAAAATATAACCAAAATTTACCGTATGGGTGAGGTGGAGGTTCCCGCCCTAAGGGGGGTAACTCTCAATGTACGGCAGGGAGAGATGGTGGCGCTTATCGGTGCCTCCGGCTCGGGGAAATCCACCCTGATGAATATCATTGGCTTTCTGGATAAGCCAACTGCCGGCAGGTATACCCTTGAGGGTATTGATGTCAGCCAGCTAAATGACAATAAACTGGCTGAGATGAGAAATAAGAAGGTAGGATTTGTTTTTCAGACTTATAATCTTCTGCCACGCACCGCTGCCATATCAAATGTAGAGCTGCCGCTCGTCTATGGCGGTGGTAGGCAAAAGCGTAAACGGGCGATGGAGGCGCTGGCGCATGTTGGCCTGACGGCGCGCGCTAATCATAAATCTTCAGAACTCTCTGGTGGAGAACAGCAGCGGGTAGCTATTGCCCGGGCGCTGGTAAATGACCCGTCTATAATTCTGGCGGACGAGCCTACCGGCAATCTGGATAGCAATGCCACCGCCGAGATTATTTCTATCTTCTGCCAGCTTAACAGGGAAGGTATCACCATAGTGCTGGTTACGCATGAGCCGGATGTCGCCGCTAAGGCGAAACGCATCGTGCGATTACTGGATGGACAGATTGTTGAGGATAAAAAGATTCAATAACAGGCAAATTCTCAAGCGGTACGATCGAGGAGATGAATAGTGAAGTTTGTTGAGTCCTTTTTCATTGCCATAAGGTCGCTGTTCGCTAATAAGCTGCGCTCTTCGCTGACCATGCTGGGTGTTATCATCGGCGTTGGTTCGGTCATCACCCTGATGTCCGTGGGCAGGGGAGCGGAGGCATCCATTACCTCTACTCTCCAAGAAATGGGCACCAATCTTGTGTATGTAACATCGAAGACGCCCGGCGTGGAGGGACTGGCCAGTATGGGAATGTCTGCTTACAGCTTTACCCTGGGCGATGCTGAGGATATTGCCGAGCGCGTCCCTGGAGTGGTCGCTGTAGCACCTGTAATCGAAAACTATGTTGAGGTGGCTACCGGTGATGAGAGCACGGTCGCTTTTGTTGAAGCTTCTACCCCGGAATTTGAGCAGGTGCTGAACTACCCGACGGAATATGGACAGTTTATCACCGCCCGGCACGTAGCTTCCCGGGATATGGTGGTGGTGCTAGGAACTGATATAGCTGAAGACCTGTTTGGTGATGATGACCCCGTGGGCGAAAAGGTCAGAGTCAACGGACGTCCGTTTGATGTTATTGGAGTCCTGGAAGCCAAGGGTGGTCAGATGATGGGGGTCAGCATGGACGCAGTAGTCGTAGTTCCCATCACCACATACCAGACAAGGCTGTTCCCGGGGCCAACTGTCCGCGGTGAGGATGCTATTCAGCAGCTTGCCGTCCAGATAGAAAGCACTGAAGTTGCCGACTTAGTATCTGCTGATATTACCGAACTGCTGACACAGCGGCACCGCATTACCGAAGAAGGAAAAGAAGACTTCCTTATTATGACTCAGGAGCAGATGATGGGCATGATACAGGAGGTCACCGGACTGCTTACTTTGCTCCTGGGAGCCATCGCCAGCATCTCCCTGATAGTGGGTAGTATCGGCATTATGAACATCATGCTGGTCTCGGTGACCGAGCGTACCCGGGAGATTGGCATTCGGAAGGCGGTTGGTGCCAAGAGACGTGATATACTGCTTCAATTCCTGCTGGAGGCGGCCATGCTGAGTTTATCGGGTGGTGCCGTTGGTATTATCGGCGGCTGGGCTGTATCATGGCTGATTTCCACGTTCTCGGAGGCGGCCGGTATTTCCATTAATGCCGTGGTATCGGCGGATATCATTGCTCTGGCTATATCGGTTTCCGTTTTCATTGGCCTTATTTCCGGTATATATCCCGCCATGCGGGCCGCCCGGTTGAATCCTATTGACGCTCTGCACTATGAGTAGTAGAATGGACTAAATCGGCATTTGCCGATTGTACAGGTGGGTATGAGCTGGCTTGATATAATACTTATCATTATTCTAATAATCCCGACTTTGGTAGGGCTGAAAGCAGGGATTGTCAAGATTCTCCTGTCACTCGCCGGGATAGTGGTTGGCGTCGTTCTGGCAGGAAGGTTCTCCGAATCATTAGCCGGAGTGCTACCTTTTATTTCCGACCCCGGTTGGGCTAGAGTGGCCGCCTTCGCCATTATTGTTATCGTGGTGATGATAATCGCATCTATTCTGGCAGCGATGATAAAATGGGCTGCTTCGGCGTTCCTGCTGGGCTGGGTAAACCGCCTGGGCGGGGCTGTCCTCGGTTTCGTGGTGGGCGCCATTTTCTGCGGAGCGCTGCTTACCATGTGGGTCAAATTTCTGGGTATCGGCGAGGCTGTATCGGGTTCAGCCCTGGCAAACATACTGCTGGACGGCTTTCCCATCGTGCTGGCTTTACTACCAGCTGAGTTCGATTCAGTCCGCTCTTTTTTCCAGTAATAAGAGTCTAGGAACTGATAGACAAATAGCCCCCTATGTTAATGGAAGGCAAGTATTAAACCCTAACCCTGTTATGGCATAACAGGATAATCGCGCTTAAAATCCATGTTAGCGGGTAATTCCTGGCTCGTATTCAGTATATACTGGGATCTAACCAGTATGGAGCTTTATCCAATTACGTAGCCGTCGCTTTATTTTCTGGGATTGTCCGGGTCAGGTATACAGGCATCGACCGGACAGATTTCGGCGCACTTGGATGAATCGTAGAAACCGACGCACTCAGTGCACTTTGTGGGATCGATTACATAAGTAGTCTCTCCCTCGCTGATGGCGTTGTTGGGGCACTCCGGCTCACAGGCTCCACAGCTAATGCACTCATCCGTAATCTTGTAAGCCATTCAATTTACCTCCTGAGTTTTTCCCTGAAGAATTTTCCTTCAGTATCCCTTTCTAAATATGCTCTTTGTTTTACTTGCTGACCCCCTTATTTTTCAGGGCTTCAGCGACATGTTTTGGCACGAGGCTGTTAATATCCCCACCCAGACTGGCAACTTCTTTCATTAAACTGGAACTGAGGAACTGGTACTCCTGGCTGGCCATGAAGCAGACAAGCTCCAGCTCGGGATAAAGCTTTCTGTTCAGCATGGCCATTTCAAATTCTCTCTCATAGTCAGCGCTCATTCTCAGCCCTCTTACCATAACCTGGGCCTTAATCTGCCTGGCAAAATCAACCGTTATTCCGGTGTAGGATTTTACCTCGATGTTGGCTATATGGGCTACGGCGCGTGTAGCCAGGTCTACCCGCTCCTCGATGGAGAAAGTAATGCGCTTGTCCGGCGTTGAAAAGATGCCTATGACAATTTTATCAAAAAGTCTGGAAGCTCTGGTGGCGATATCGATATGTCCGTTTGTTATCGGGTCAAAGCTACCGGGGTAGAGAGCAATGGTCAAGACGTAACCTCCTTTTGATATATTGAGATGCAGCTGTCACCATGGCGCTGCTCTTTGATGAGGTTTAATGCAGCGTAGCTTGCATTGAGGGGCAGATGGGGGGAGTGGGTTACCACTACCGTTGAGTCTGTGCCGACCAGTCTGGAGTTTGCCAGTTTCGTTATAAAATCGCCTATAGACGAATTAGAATAGGGTGGGTCCATCAGTATAACGTCGTACTCCTTATCGAGAAAGGTGAGCGCTTTGAAGACATCACAGCAGTAAATGTGAGCTTGTGCTGACAGCTTCGTCTTCTCTAAATTCTCCTTAATTATACCACAGCAACGTGGTTCGCTTTCAACAAAGTCTACCCATCCGGCACCGCGACTGAGAGCCTCAATACCAAGGGCGCCGCTGCCGGAAAATAAATCAAGGACCTGTGACCAGTCGCTGGCAACATTTTCTATAATGGAAAAGATGGCTTCCCGTACCAGGTCTGTTGCCGGACGGGTTGTTGTCCCCTTGGGGAACTTCAGTCGGTGTCCCTTGGCTTTGCCGGTAATAACTCGCATATACGGTGTCAGGCATGTTAAATATCAAGAAATTAACTAACCAAATAATAGGATAACCAGTTGGAATGGAATTGTCAATAAACCAGCCTTCGATGCAGGGTATTTTATACTCCGTAGTTCTGAGTGGCAATATACCAGGTGAAGTATCTAATGATATACCGGTAAACGAAAAGGCTGTGAGTGGTAATCACCCACAGCCTTGATAACGCTCATACCGGCGGGGGAATTGGTCTAGTCTTTGTGACTATTCCTCCGTCTGTAATAATGTCCGTTTATTATTTCACAAGCAGGTGTATAAGCAAACGCCTCGGTACTCTCTCGCCAATTATTACTACCGAGCACCTTTACCTGCTCCACCTGACCTTACCATTCCTTATTGCATTAGTAAAATACTTTTCCGGAGAGTAACTCTCCGGAGCCATCAGGCATAGTGTTTCTGTGCTGGATTGGCGGTGTTTGCCTCCGGAGTCGTCGTCTGGCGCCGATGACTGAATAGCGGACGACGCAGGAAAGAGGGGACATCCAGCTCCTCTTCAGATTTCAGACCTCTGAGAAGTGTCGTTAACTCGTCCTCAGCATTCTTGCTGGTTCCGGTTAACTTATTAATGAATCCGGTGGTAATCAGGGTAATCCTCACTTCATTATCCATAGCCGGGTCATTGGCGACACCGAAGATGATGTTGGCATCGGGGTCTACAGCTGCCTTGATGACATCAGCAGCCTGGTTGACTTCGAACAGGGTGAGGCTGCTGCCGCCAACGATATTAAAGAGAACGGCTTTGGAACCCTCGATGGAAACATCCAGTAACGGGCTGGCCAGCGCTTCTTTAGAAGCATCAGTAGCCCTGTTTTGTCCCGAACCCCTGCCGATGGACATCCAGGCCGGTCCGGCATCTTTCATCACGGCTTTGACATCGGCAAAGTCGAGATTAATCATGCCGGGGGTAGTGATAACTTCGGCGATAGCCTGCACGCCGTGTCTCAGTACGTCGTCGGCCAGCCTGAAGGCACTGTCCACACCGGTCTTCTGGTCACATAGGGCCAGCAGGCGGTCATTGGGGATAATGATGAGGGTGTCAACCTTGTCAAGCAGGCTGTTAATACCATCATCAGCTACCTCGCAGCGGTGTGAGCCTTCAAAGGTGAATGGTTTGGTAACCACGGCGATGGTGAGAGCGCCGCTGTTTTTGGCGATTTCGGCAATGACCGGAGCCGCCCCCGTACCGGTACCGCCACCCATACCTGCGGTGACAAATACCATGTCAGCCCCGGTTACCAGGTCCCTGAGTTCGTCGCGGCTTTCCTCGGCGGCTTTCGTACCCATGTTGTGGTCCCCGCCTACACCGAGACCCTTCGTTAGCTTGGCTCCAATCTGTATGCACTGCGGGGCTTCGCATATAGCCAGGGCTTGGGCATCGGTGTTCATGGCGATGAATTCCACACTCTGAATATTCTCCCTAACCATGCGGGTTACGGCATTGCAGCCGCCACCACCTAAACCGATAACCTTTATTTTTGCTGGATTAGCAACAAAACTTGTTCTTGCCATCTCCTCCTCCTTTCGCTGGTGCTTAAAATTAATCCCTTGTTTTCTGGTACATTCAGCGGAACAGCCTTCCAAGCTGGGTGGCTAACCGTTTTAAAGTGCCGCCGAATATCCCTGATTTCCATGTCTTCTTGCCTTCGTATTTTGCTCCCCAGAGTATAAGGCCGACACTGGTGGCGTACGCCGGGTCCCGGAGCACGTCAGCAATGCCATGCACATCAGTCGGAGTGCCTATCCTTACCGGGAGCCGGAGAACCTCACGCCCAAGGGTAGCTATGCCGGCAAGGTTGGAGCTGCCGCCGGTGAGCACCAGTCCGCCCGGGACCAGCGCTTCGTATTCTGAATTTGGCATTTCCAGCAGGATGAGCTTCATAATCTCTTCCACTCTGGCCCTGATGATTTCACATAAATCCTGATATGAGACACCGTGTCCGTCCTGCGAGATTGCCGGAGCGGTATCCGGCTTGCCCTCGTAAACAGGCATGACACTGCCATACTTTTTCTTCATCTCCTCGGCGATATCAAATGGTAGCCCCAGACCGATGGCGACGTCCCGGGTAAGCTGGTAACCGGCTACTGGCAGGATGGAAGTATGCCAGATACTGCCTTCCCTGAAGACGGCCACGTCTGTGGTCCCGCCACCGATATCAGCAAGTATTACGCCTACCTGCTTTTCGTCTTCGGTGAGTATGGCTTCGCTGCTGGCCAGAGGCTCAAGGACGAGGTCCTCAATGTCTATCCCGATACTGCGGATGCATTTTACCAGGTTCTGAATGGAGGTTACGGCAGCCGTAATGACGTGTGTTTCCACGTCAAGCCGGAAACCATGCATTCCTACCGGGTTTTTAACTCCTGGCTGACCATCAACAGCATAGCTGCGAGGAATAATATGGAGCAGCCTTCTGTCTCCAGCAGTCTTAATGCTCTGGGCAGAGGCAAGGACACGCTTCAGGTCGTCGGGTCTGACGACGCGGTCATTGCGTGTGATGGCAACTACGCCGCGGTTGTTCATTGAGGTGACATGTCTGCCGGTAACGCCCACGTAAGCTGATTCCACCTTGTAGTTGCTGGTCTGTTCTGCCTTTCTTACCGAATCACGAATTGATTCTCTGGCTTCATTGATGTTCACCACCAGGCCTTTGTGCAGTCCCTGGGACTGGGAGACGCCAACGCCCACGACCCGCGGGCTGTCGCCATCACTTACATCCGCCAGTATCGTGCATATCTTGCTGGTTCCAACATCAATTGAAGCTACAACGTTTCGTTTCTTCATCTGCCCTCCTTTTTCACTGGATTTAGTCTCCTCTTTGTTGTCGCCCGGTTATTACATTGTTAGAGACCTCCTTTTTGGACTCTCTATGTAGTCTAGGCTGCTGTAAAAGCCGTCCTTATTTTTTTTACCAGAGCTGGCCTTCGCCACCCACTGGACTTGGCGATGGTTATGAAGGAATGGTCCTCAGTGGTGGCGTAGCTATCACCTTGTGTAACAATACGCTCCGCCGCTCTTAGTTTGGCACTCCGACTGCGTGGGTTAAGGCCAGTCTCCATTGACGAAGGGGTAATTACTTTCTTATTTATTAACCTGAGGCGAGACGTGTGATGACAAACACAGGTTGGTATATCTGGAGGGCAGATGCAGTTCCTGGCTTCTCTCTGCATAAACTGCTTGACGATTCGGTCTTCCAGAGAATGATAACTTATTACCACCAGTCTGCCCTCGAAGCCCAGCAGGTCAATAGCCTGTCTCAAGGCCGTTTCCAGGTACTCAAGTTCGTGATTAACGGCTATTCGCAGTGCCTGGAATGTCTTCGTGGCTGGATGCAGTTTGCCTCTTCGGCTAACAACCCTCTCTATAAGGCGAGCCAGCTGGCGTGTGGTTTCTATGGGGCGTTCTTTTACAATACTTCTGGCGATTTGATGGCTGTGGCTTTCTTCGCCGTACGTTTTTATCAGGTGAGCTAGTCTTGCCTCCGAGGTCGTATTAATGATATCGGCAGCCGTAACCTTCTGGTTGGGGTTGAATCGCATATCCAGGGGTGCATCAAACTGAAAGCTGAAGCCACGACCGTTCCCGTTAAGTTGAAGGGAGGAGATACCCAGGTCAAGCAGGATGCCGTGTACCGGGGAGAAATCGTATTTGTGGCAGATAGACTGTAGATTAACGAAGTTATCATTGACCAGAAGGATTGAATCTTTATAATGCTGGAGCCTCTCCTGCGCTACTTCTATAGCATTCGGGTCGGCATCGATGCCCAGTAACTGTCCACCGGGTGAACTGTGGTCTAGAATAGAGGCAGCGTGCCCACCACTGCCAAGCGTGCAATCGATGTAGCGTCCACCTGGCTGGACGGACAATGCCCTGAGTGTCTCTGAAAGAAGAACTGGAGTATGACTGGAGGCTGACCTATGTGCGTTCATCAGCTGTTCTCCAGGCTTTCAATAGTCTGCCAGGACTGTTCCTGACTGATACTCTTCTCTTCCTCCCAATGTATTCTGTTCCATATCTCCAGATATGTGTTGGCTCCAATGACGGTCACTTCGTCTATAATCTCGGCATGTTCTTTCAATGGTGCCGGGATGGCAATGCGACCCTGGTTGTCAATACTGGCACTGAAGGCCGTGGCGAAGATGGCCCGATTCAACCTTCTCATTTTGCTGCGTGTCAGCGAGCCGCTGGTGAGTGCCGTGGAGAGTTTCTTCCATTCTGGTACTGTATAGGCGGTAATACATTTCTCAGATCCAGGGGTTAGTACCACGCCGTCTTTTAGGGCGTTCCGGAACCGGGGTGGGACGGGCACCCTGCCTTTTTCATCTATCTTATAGTCAAATTCGCCGTGAAACATTATCGTTTAGTGTTTACCACAAATCCCCATAGTCCACCACATTTCACCATTTTATAACACACTAAACCACATTTGTCAAGTTTATTACTACGAAATTTAAAAAAATGTGATAAATTTGTGATAGCGGGCAGGGCATATCTCTATTAATGCCTAATAATTTCCTCAATTTAAGGGTCATAGCGAGAGGGGATTTTTCAGAGGGTGCTCTGTAGTCCGGTTGATACTCTCACCTCACCCCTGACCCCTCTCCAGCCAGTATCATAATAGCAAGCCTGAGTTCTTATGGCTGGAGAGGGGAGTAAAAGGGAGAGGGGAGCTTCGCCCCCTCTCGAAATATCTCCTCCTTAATCATGGGGCGTTTATGAGGGGCGTCAGCCCCTCATTTTCCAAATCGTCCCCCTCCCTTACCAAGGGAGGGGGACAAAGGGGGAGGGTTGTAAAATACTAAAGGGGTGAGGATAAGATGGAGCGAGGTAAAGGCGAAATGACGTTAATAAAAATAAATAAACAAAACCGAACGGAACCATAAAATAGGAAGTTTTGAGTTGAGCCTCATATATGGTAAAATATATCTTGTTTTCTAGAGACATTCTTATGATTAATATAGGTATACTGACTATCAGTGATAAGGGTTCTCAGGGGCAGCGCTATGACAGGAGCGGCGAAGTCATCAGGGAGGGTTTATCTCGAATAGAGAGTACCATTATTAAATATGAAGTTATTCCTGATGAACAGGCGGTTATTGCCGGTAGACTTGCCGAGTGGGCTGATGGGGGTGGGGTGGATGTTATTATAACCGCCGGCGGCACCGGCCTGAGCCAGCGTGATGTTACTCCGGAAGCGACACTTTCCGTAGTTGATAAGACTGCGCCCGGCTTTGCCGAGGCAATGAGGTTAAAATCTCTGGAGAAAACACCGATGGCCATGCTGAGTCGGGCTACGGCTGGTGTCAGAAAGCAGTGCCTGATTATCAACCTTCCCGGTAGTCCGAAAGCGGTCGGGGAGTGTCTCGAGGTAGTGCTGCCGACCATTCCTCATGCTGTGGAGATTATTAAGGGGGAGGTAACCGAGCATACGCTTCAGGATGCCGGGATAGGCAAGGGCAATGCGAATTGATATATTAACATTATTCCCGCAGATGTTTGAAGTCCCGTTCAGCTTCGGTATTTTTAAAAGAGCTGTTGATAATGGAGTGGTTAACATCAACCTGCATAATATACGGGACTTCACGCATGATAAGCATAACGTCGTCGATGACTATCCTTATGGGGGCGGTTCCGGAATGGTGCTCAAACCCGAGCCGATTTTCGAGGCGGTGGAGTCAGTAAGAAACGATATCAAGGATAAAGCCGGCAAAGTGCCGGTTATTCTGCTTACTCCCCAGGGGCGGCTCTTTTCACAGCAGATTGCCCGGGAGCTATCGCAGTACAGCCACCTGATACTTATATGCGGGCACTATGAAGGGGTTGACGAGCGAGTTCGCGAGCATCTGGCTACCGATGAAATCAGTATCGGTGACTATGTGTTGACAGGCGGCGAAGTACCCGCTATGGTGGTGATGGATGCTGTACTCAGGCTGCTGCCGGGAGTCCTCGGTTCGGAGGATTCACCGCTGGATGATTCTCACACCGACGGGCTGCTGGAATATCCCCAGTACACTCGTCCGGCTGTTTACAGGAAATGGTCAGTGCCTGAGGTTTTACTATCAGGAAATCATGCCCGGATTGCCAGGTGGCGCCGGGAGCAGATTATCCGGCGGACCCTGGAACGCCGTCCGGAGCTGCTGGATAAGGTGAATCTGGGCCTTGAAGATAAGCAGTTGGTGGAAAGACTGACGGCAAAGCCGTCTCATCTTAATATGGATAGGGAGCCTTAGAATGGATATTGCATCACTGGTTGAAATTAAAAAGAATCCTAAAATACCTGACATTGTCCCCGGTGACACAGTAAAGGTCAGTGCCAGGATAGTGGAGGGAGGCAAGGAACGCATCCAGGTATTCCAGGGTGTGGTCATCCAGGTGCGGCGTGGCGGTATTAGCGCGAATTTTACGGTAAGGCACGTCGCCTTTGGCATAGGTGTTGAACGTACCTTCCCGCTTTATTCGCCGCTGATTGACAAAGTGGAAGTGGTGCGTCATGGCAAGGTACGCCGGGCCAAGCTTTACTATCTGCGAGGACTCAGCGGCAAGAAGGCTCGCCGGAAGATAAAGCGCGTGGACAGGAAGGTGAAAGCGATAGGGGAAGGGTTGATGGAACCGGAGCCGGAGGAAGTCCTGGAACCTGAGGCTGTGGTAGAGGAGGAAGCGGAGGCGGAAGCAACGGTGGAAGAAGGACCGGAGGCGGTGGTGGAGAAGGCCCCGGAGGCGGTAGCTGAAGAGGAGCCGGTATCTAAAGAAACACAGGAGCCGGAAGCGGCCGTTGAAACTGAGGTTGCTCAGGAAGAAAAAGCTGAGGAAATGGCCAGGGGACCGGAGGCTGTCCAGGAAGAAGTAAAGGAAGAGGAACCGGTAGCCGGGCTGGAGGCAGTTGAGGAGGAGCCGACTCTAGAGAAGGAGCCTGAGCCAGTCCAGGAAGAAGAGAAGGCGGCAGCTCCTGAACCAGAACAGGCACCGGTCATGGAGAAGGAAGAGGAAACGGAATCAGTTGTAGAGCCGGCGGAAGACCAGGAGCCGGATAAAGAAACGCCTTAACTATAGACAATAACAACTCTCTCTGACGCTGGGTATAATTGTGCTCGTCCTCTGGAGTCTGTGATGAGATACGCCGAGGTTATTGTTAATTCGCCCGTAGCCCAGCGCCGGACTTTCAGCTATGCCATTCCCTCTGGTTTAACGGTCAGTGAAGGACAGGCCGTACTGGTTCCTTTTGGAGAGAAAATACTCCAGGGGATTGTCATGGAACTGAGCCGGTATCCGGCGGTGGAAGATACCAGAGAGATAATTGGCGTTATCGAGCCGGAACCACTACTATCTCCATCTTATATATCACTGGCGCGCTGGATAAGTGAGTACTATCTGTCGCCGCTTTTCAGTGCCGTGGCTTTAATGCTGCCGCCGGGATTCGAGCGAAAAGCGGTAACGATTCTCGGCGTTGCAGCCGGGGAGACCAGCGGCTTATCCCTCTCCGGGGAGCAGAGGCGGGTTCTCGACTTGGTGGGGCAGGGTAGCGTTGAATCGAGGAAGCTGGAAAGGGCGCTGGGCAAGAAAAAGGCTCAGACTGTTGTCTCACAAATGGTCAGGCAGGGCCTCCTGGTGAGAAGTTATGAGATGGAGACAGTTAGAGTAAGACCGAAGAAGGAGCTTTACATAAGTCTGGCAGGTGGTGGCGGCGAAAATTCAAAGTTGGCGGTGAAGCAGGCGGCTCTTGTTGCGTTTCTAAGGGAACGAGCTACGCCGGTATCCTGGACAGAAGCTAGAAAGCAGACGGGATGCAGCAAAGCCACGGCTGATGCCCTCTTACGCAAGGGGCTGGTCGCATTTCAGCAGGTTGATGTCAAACGTGAACCGATTTCATACGATGATATAGAGCTATCCCATCCGCTTAAGCTTACCGCCGCCCAGCAATCGGCTTTTGATTCTATAAAATCGGGCCTGCGGCAGATGGTACGGGGAAATACGTCGCCAGGTGTTTTTCTGCTCCACGGGGTTACCGGCAGCGGCAAGACCGAGGTATATCTGCAGGCTCTGGCTGAGGCGGTGAGCCTGGGCAAAAGGGGCATCGTCCTCGTCCCGGAGATTGCCCTGACTCCGCAGACCATCGAACGCTTTGCCTCGCGCTTTCCCCACAGGGTGGCGGTATTTCACAGCAAGCTTTCCCTGGGAGAACAGTATGATGAGTGGCACCGCATAAAGAATGGGGAGTTCGATGTCGTCATCGGTTCCCGCAGCGCTGTTTTCACCCCGCAGCCGGACCTGGGTCTCATCATTATCGATGAGGAGTACGAGTGGACGTACAAACAGGATACCTCGCCCCATTATCATGCCCGTGATGTAGCCGTAAAGCTGGCGGAATCAGCCGGGGCGGCGGTCGTTCTGGGCAGCGCCACCCCCGATGTAGGGACCTTTTATAAAGCGCACAACGGGGACTATAAACTGCTCACCTTACAGGAACGTGTTGTCCCCAGCGAGGGGGCAGCCATGCCCCGGGTAGAGATTGTCGACATGAGGGATGAACTCAAGGCAGGCAACCGGAGCATCTTCAGTCGGTCGCTGGCAGAGGCGGTAAACGAGGCTATAGCCGACCGCGAGCAGGTAATACTGTTTCTCAACCGGCGGGGCGGCGCTACCTTTGTTCAGTGTCGAAGATGCGGTTTTGTTCTCCGCTGCCGGCGCTGTGATGTCCCTCTGACACACCATATTTCCGGAGATATGCTGATATGCCACCAGTGTAATTATAAAATACCTGTGCCTCAGGTCTGCCCCAACTGTTCCAGCCGCCAGATGAAATTCCTGGGTATCGGTACTCAGAAAGTGGAGCAGGAAGCAGGTTATACCTTCCCGCGTGCCCGTAAAATTCGCTGGGACAGCGATGTTACCGGTAGTAAGTCATCTCACGAAGATATTCTGCGAAAATTCCGCAGTCATGAAGCTGATATCCTCATCGGTACCCAGATGGTCGCCAAAGGACTGGATATACCCTCGGTTACCCTGGTGGGAGTAATCAGCGCTGATACCAGCCTGAACCTGCCCGATTTCCGTGCCGGTGAGAGGACCTTCCAGATTTTGAGTCAGGTTGCCGGCAGGGCCGGGCGTGGTATAGCGGGGGGCAGGGTCATTATCCAGACCTTCTCTCCGGAGCATTATGCCATACAGGCCGCTGCCCGGCATGACTATGCCGCTTTCTATGAGCAGGAAATCACCTACCGCCGCCAGCTTCATAATCCCCCTTTTACACAACTGGCCCGACTTGTCTATGCCCATACCAATGATTCCCTCTGCCAGCGGGAGGCGGCTAGAATGAAGAACCTGATTATTGAGGAAATGGATACCAGGGGAACAGGGGGCGTCAGCCTGATAGGTCCTGCCCCCGCCTATATACCCCGACTGCGGGGCAGGTACCGCTGGCAGCTTTTACTGCGTGGCTCTGAGCTTTCCGCTTTCTTATCACCGGTACCTTTTCCCCGGGGCTGGACGATAGATATTGACCCGGTAAGCCTTGTTCAGTAAACTATGGTAAGGAATTCGTCGGCAAGTCTGTTGTTAAGGAGAAGTTATGGCTGTTCTTCCTATTCGGTCATTACCTGACCCGGTCTTAAGGCAGAAGGCAAAAAGAGTTAGAAATATTGATGGCTCCATCAGGAAACTGGTAGCTGATATGCGGGAAACGCTGCACGCCTACCCCGGGCGGGTAGGACTTGCGGCGCCTCAGGTAGGCGTCTCTCTGCGTGTGGTTGTTATCGGCCTGCCCGACGAAGAAGATGTTGTATTGATAAACCCCGAGATAGTGCGCCGCAAGGGTGAGCGTCTGGTAAGTGAGGGCTGTCTCAGCGTCCCGGGATATATGGGGCAGATAAATCGTTCGGAAACAGTTACGGCTAAATGGCGTGACCTGAATTGGAAGGAAGTACGGACTAAAGCGGAAGGGCTGATGGCTCAGGCGCTGGAGCATGAGACAGACCATCTGGACGGCCAGCTTTACGTGGACCACCTGGAAAGTATGGATGACCTTCATAAAATCGGGGCGGAGGATATCGAAATTTAGATACTAGAATTAACTAGAGGTCCGTAGCGTTGAATCACCGGACAGCGTGATTACGTCTACTGGAGACCGGTCTCTTTACCTCTTCTCTGGATGATTGACCGGTATTGAAATAAAAGAGCTCATCGAGTCGGTACTCAGGGAAGGCCTTCTTAGCGCCGATAATGAATTTCTCATTGATGCCGCGTTTGCCGACGCGTACACGATAAACCTGGCTTATTGATAGATCCATGGCTCTGGCCAGGTCGGACAGGTTATGGTATCTTCCATTGGCGAGTTCAAAGACTCTCGTTCTTATTATCATGGTACCCCAAATTGAGTGACATTAGTCCACATTATAGCCTTTTTATTGCCATATGTCAAGTCAACATAGGGGAAGTGTTATTTGACAGTCAGCAGCTAAGCGCGTAAAATATCTCAATTGTGTATAATTAGTATGATAATGACATAGTGCGATTGGACAGATAAAGAGATATGCCGGAGAGATGGAATCCTAAACTTGGTGATAGAATCTTCCGCCCGAGGAGAATCAAGCGATTTCGCCTGAGGAGAGTGCTGGGTGTTCCCGCCGTGTTCAGCGCTGGCTATGGTAATGTTGGCTCCTCTATTTATTACGCGCTGGGCATTGTAGCTCTGGTAGCCATGGGGGCCACGCCGATAGCCCTGGGTATTGCCGGCATACTTTTTATATTCACGGCCCTGACCTATGCCGAGGGTACGGCCGCTCTGCCTGAAGCTGGGGGCTCAGCCAGTTTTGCCCGGCATGGTTTCGGGAACCTGGCCGGCTTTATTGCCGGTTGGGCATTGATGTTGAGCTATATTGTTACCATCTCTATCTCCGCTTTCACCATACCGCCATATCTGGGATTTTTCTGGGAACCTTTTAAGGAATCACCATTTATTGGGACCGCTGCTTCTATGGGAATCGTTTTCTTCCTTATGGTCTTAAATGTTATCGGCATCAGGGAGACTTCCTTTATTAATGTTGGCGCAGCTATACTGGACATCCTGACTCAGGTTTCGCTTGTTGTTATTGGCTTTATATTGCTGTTTAATCCTACCGTCCTGATTAGTCGTATTGTTGATAACTGGCCAACACCGAGTAACCTGGTTCTCGGAATAGCCATGGCTTCTATTGCTTATACCGGTATCGAAACCATGTCGCAGATGGCGGAAGAAACCAAACGACCAGAAAAAAGTGTTCCCAGGGCTCTGGTTATGATGATTATTGCCGTTCTGGTTATTTTCGCCGGCATTTCTCTGGTGTCTCTATCAGCCATGCCCCCTGAAGAACTCGCTTCAGAATGGTCCAGAGACCCGGTTGCCGGCATTGCCTTTTATCTTCCTATAGAGTTAATACGTACTGTCCTGAAACCTCTGATTGCTGTACTGGCCGGCACCATATTGCTCATAGCCACTAATGCCGGGCTTATCGGTATATCAAGGCTGGCCTTTTCGTTGGGAAGCAACGGCCTGGTACCGCCGGCGCTTAGCCGGGTGCACAGTAGATTTAAAACGCCTTACATCGCCATAATCGTGTTTAGCCTGATTGCTATGCTAATCCTGGTTCCGGGGTTTTTTGAGTCCGATATTTTCGCTAAAATGGGGGCGTTATATGCCGTTGGCTCTCTGCTTGCCTTTATGTTTGCACATGCTTCCATCCTTAGCCTGAGGGTCAGAAAGCCGGAGCTACCGCGGCCTTTTAAGCTTGGCTGGAATATCAGGATTAAGGGACGCGAGTTGCCGGTGAGTGTAATAATAGGTTTTGCGGCCACCGCATCGATATGGATAATAATACTGATCACGGAGTCGTACAGTCGCTGGGTTGGTCTCGGCTGGATGGTCGTCGGGCTTATTATTTATTATCTCTACCGGTTGAGGCAGCGTAAATCATCGGATTTTATAGTGAAGTGAGCGGAGGAAATTCAACTAAAAATTAGCTAAAAAGGCATTGTAGTTTTTTAACAATAGAGTTATAATACCCACTATTGAAATAAATACCTTATGAAAATAGATGGAATTTAAAAAGATACTTGTACCGGTGGTCGGCACTGAGGTAGATGAAGAGACCATGAAGTTGGCCTGCAGGCTGGCCAAGAAGGATAAGGGTAAGGTGTGGGCGGTCTGTGTCGTTGCTGTGAAGCGCGCCCTGCCACTGGATGCAGAGATTACGTCTGAAATTAAACATGCTGAGGACGTACTGGACTCCGTCGAGGTAATCGCTGAGGAAGAGGACTATGAGGTCGAGACTGATGTCCTTCAAGCTCGAGAGATTGGCCCGGCAATTATAGATGAAGCTGTGGAAAGAGGTGTCGACCTTATACTGATGGGTATCAAGTACAAAAGGAGTTTTGGGCAGTTCAGTCTGGGAAGCGTCGTGCCCTATGTGCTGAAAAATTCCCCCTGTCCGGTGATACTCTACCAGCAGTAGGATATAAATAAATGAGGGTTAGGTCTGTCAGATGAAAGTACTTATTATGGGATGCGGGCGGGTAGGTGCCAGACTGGCGTCTTTGCTGGATGAAGACGGTCACGAGGTTACCGTTCTCGATAATGATATTTATAGCTTCCGCAGGCTGCCGCCTACATTCGGCGGTGCCGCTTTGTTCGGCAATGGTATTGACGAAGAAGCACTGAGGAAAGCCGGCATTGAGGATGCGGATATCTTCGTGGCACTGACGCAGGGAGATAACCGTAATGTCATGTCCTGCCAGATTGCCAAACATATCTTCAATGTGCCCAGGGTAATGTGCCGTATATATGACCCGTTGCGTGAGGAGATGTATAGCGCTCTCGGTCTGGAAACAATAAGCCCCACCAAGGTGTTTGCCCAGTTGCTAAGGGAAAAACTGGAGAGCTGAGGAGTAATTATGTATATCGTTGTTGTCGGTGGAGGCCGTCTGGGTTATAACCTGCTCAAGGCGCTGCTTAACGAGGGTCACGAGGTATTATTGCTGGAGAAGGATGCCCGCATATGCAAGACTATAACCGACGAGATGGGCAGTGTCTGCTACCGCGGCGATGGTTGTGAAGCCGCCACCCTTGCCGAAGTAGGCACCGGAAGGGCCGATATGCTGGTAGCGGTGACCGGCGATGATGAGGATAATCTGGTTGCCTGCCAGGTAGCAAAACATAAGCACAATGTGCCACGCACGATAGCTCGTATCCGTAATCCTCAAAATGCTTTGCTCTTTAAAAAGCTGGGTGTCGATGTAACCGTCAGTACCACTGACCTCATCCTCGAGGCGATAGAGCGGGAGGTGCCCACACACCCCTTGACACAATTACTGACTATTGATGAAAAGGGACTGGTGATTGTTGATGTCAAGATATCCCCCGAATCTACCACAGTAGGCAAAATGGTGAAGGAGCTTTCTCTGCCCAAGGAAAGCAAGCTGGCCCTCATTATTCCCGGTGAAGGCAATGCCCATGTACCGGCAGCTAACACTATTCTTCATGCGGGAGACCAGATAATTGCGGTGACCAGCCCTGAATCCAAAGATGAGTTGAAGGCCGCCCTGAGGGGTGTTTGAACAGGCTTTATATATATAATAATGTAATATCTGCCTTCTCTCTTCCAGAAAGTATATCTTAAGAACTCTCGGTTGCTATCTCCTTGTTATATTTGACGTAAACCCCTTGCATGTTATATGGTCATTTCTGGTTAGCCAGATGGCAAAGGGGGCTTTTCATACTGGCGCTTATATCTGGTCTCAGGTATTCAAAGGCTTTTAATGACGATGGGCAGGATAATCAACGGCTGGGTAGTAATAACTATCGTTCTGGCAGTAGTAATCATCGCCGGTGGTGTAGTAATCTGGTCAAAATGCAGCCGAAGCCAGGCTATAGAAATTTCCGTAGTAAATGAGAGGGAAATGTCCGGTGAAATTTATACCGGCGGTGCTGTCAACAACCCCGGCTTCTATCCTCTGGGAGTCGGAGACAGCATTGAGGATGTACTCCGGGCGGCGGGGGGCCCTACCGATAGTGCTGACCTCAGCCAGCTTGAGCTTATCGTTCCCGGGCTGGAGGAAGAAGAATCATCTCAAAAAGTAAATATAAACCGGGCTGAAGCATGGCTTCTGGAGACATTACCCGGCATTGGCAAGGTCAGGGCTCAGGCTATTATTGACTATCGGCAGCAAAACGGCCCGTTCCGTAGCATTAATGAGCTTACCGACGTTGAGGGCATAGGTATGGCTACTTTTGAAAAGATCAAACACCTCATCACTGTCACTAATGGATATTGAGGATGGCGGTTTGTGTTACTTATCTACCTTAGTTGTGTCTGGGTAGCCGGAATCTTTCTGGGGTCGAAATGGAATATACCTCTGGCAATCAGCCTCGCCGGACTCATCCCCCTTCTCCTGCTGCTTTTTATCCGCCGTCGCCGAAAACCGATAATCCTGGTCAGTCTGGGGATTATCACCATCCTGGCGGCGGCTGCCTATTCCTTTTCCAGCCTGAATGTGGTTGATGAGAGAAGCCTGCACTTCTATAACGACTATGGTGCCATCGAGCTTAAAGGTACGGTGTCGGAAGACCCTGATGTCAGGGATAAAAATACCCGACTCAATGTATCGGTTGCCGAAATCAAGCTGGATGGAGAATGGCAGGAGGTTGGGGGGACGGCGCTGATATTTGTGCCCCGATACCCTGCCTACGAGTATGGAGATGTGCTCAGGGTGAAGGGGGAACTAAAGACGCCGCCCCGGCTTGATGACTTCGATTACAAAGGGTATCTGGCACATCAGGGAATTTATAGCACCGTACTCTATCCTGAAATAGAGGTTCTGGACACGGGGCAGGGCTTCAGGCCGATGGCATGGGTTCATTCACTGAGGAACCGACTGGCACAGAACCTGGCAGGGGTACTGCCGGAACCACAGGCATCGCTGGCTCAGGGTGTTATTCTGGGTATCCGGGGTAATATTCCCCAGGAACTGAAGGATGACTTTGCCCGCAGTGGTACGTCTCATATTCTGGCAATATCGGGACTCCACCTCAGCATTATGGCGGGCGTCATGCTCGGTATAGGTTTGTGGCTCTTTGGCCGGCGGCATTACCTCTATGTCTGGCTGGCATTATGTGTCATCTGGCTATATGCCTTAATCACAGGTATGCACCTGCCCGTGGTGCGGGGCGCTATCATGGCAAGTATGTTTCTCTTCGCCGAGCTTCTGGGCAGGCAGCGGAGCGCCATTGTCGCCCTGACATTCGCGGCGGCGGTAATGGTGGGCGTTAGTCCTTATATTCTGGGTGATGCGTCCTTCCAGTTGAGCTTTCTGGCTATGGCCGGCCTGGTCTTTCTCTTCCCCGTTTTCCGTAATCTGGGCAGGCGGGCGGCCGCCGCGGTACTGGGCGAGGAAGGAGCCGCCGTCTCACTAGCCAATGTCGCCGTTGATACCTTAAGCGCTACTCTGGGAGCTATCATCGCTGTCTGGCCGGTTGTCGCCTATTACTTCGGTATTATTTCCTTTGTTGGTCCTTTAGCCACGTTTCTGGCCCTGCCGGCGTTGCCCGGGGTTATAATCGCCGGTGTTCTGGCGGCGATTATTGGCATTGTAGCTATGCCGGTGGCTCATATTGTCGGCTGGCTAGCCTGGCTTTTCCTGTCGTACATGACGCTGGTGGTAAGCGGTCTGGCAGCACCCTCCATATCATCTGTTGAGATGGACTCGATTAGTCCTGCCTTCGTATGGGGCTATTATCTGGTTCTTGCCGTTGCCATCTGGTTTAACAGCAGACGTGAAATTTTACAGAACATGCTCTCCGGAGCGGCTGCCCGTTTGAAGACAGGGGTGAGCGTATCCTTTGGACTCTCCCGGGCCGGGAAGTGGATTATCTCGCCCTTGCTGGTGATAGCCGTACTGGTATCTTTTGCGGCGTTTACCATGCCCGACGATGATCTGCATGTAAGCTTTCTCGATGTCGGTGAGGGTGACGCCATTCTCGTTCAGAAGGGGAATCAGCAGATAGTCATTGACGGTGGCCCCAGTCCTCAGGCGATAAATCTGGAGCTGGGCAGAGAGATGCCTTTCTGGGATAAGACCATTGATTTGCTGGTAATGACTCACCCTCACCACGACCACCTCGCCGGACTGGTGGAGGTTCTGCGGCGTTATGAGGTTGGGCAGGTGCTGTATCCGGCTCTGGAATACGAGTCCCCGGTATATGATGAATGGCTGCGGCTTATTCAGGAAGGCGGCATAAAACAAACCCTGGCCTGTGCCGGACAGCAAATTGATATGGGTGACGGCATCGTGATGACGGTGCTCGGTCCGCCGTCAATTTTATTTACAGATACTGAGTCGGATGTGGACAATAACGGCGTGGTATTGAGATTGAGTACCGGCAATATCAGTTTCCTGCTGACTGCCGATATCATGCGGGAAACCGAGTGGGAGCTTGTCAGAAAGCGGGCTGACCTTTCCAGTACCGTCCTCAAGGTTGCCCATCACGGCTCGGATACCTCCACCACCTCCGAGTTCCTGGCGGTGGTAAATCCAGAGGTAGCTGTCATATCATGCGGCACCGAGAATAAGTTCGGGCATCCGAGTGATGAGGTGCTGGACAGGCTGGAAGCAGTGGTTGGTCCTGATGATATATATTGTACTGCCGAACACGGCACCATAGAGTTCATTACCGATGGTGAAAGGCTCTGGGCGGAGGTGGAGAAGTGAGGAAATAACCGCAACTTGTAATTCCTGGTATTTCCCTTCTTTTTATGCTTCGTATTTTATTATATTGTATAATTTAGTTGACTTTCTGATTGTGGAGCTTACTAATTGCAGCCCTTGACTGAAGCCTATTTAGATATTGAAACGACGGGACTTGCCGCTTCGTATTGCGAAATTACTGTAGTTGGTATCTATCTGTGCAACGGGAATAGCGCCAGGTTTATCCAGATGGTGGGCAGGGACATAAGCGCTGGCGGTATACTGGAAGCGCTTGAAGGCGTGGATATCATTTACACGTATAACGGAAGAAGATTCGACCTGCCCTTCATACGTGCCGAGCTGGGTATTGACCTTCAGGAGATTTTTACCCATCGCGACCTTATGTATGATTGCTGGCGATGCAGTCTGCGTGGCGGATTCAAGGCGGTAGAAAGACAACTGGGGATAGAGAGGAAGCTCAAGGAAGTGGACGGACGTGAAGCCGTGAGGTTGTGGTGGCGGTATGTCGATTCCTTTGACCTGGACGCACTAGATAGACTACTTGAATACAACAAGGAAGATGTGGTGAACTTAAAGACATTGAAAGAGCGGTTGCTTTAGCCTGTGGTCAGGCGGTTTCCACCTGCTTTTATCCCTTCCTCAACAGCAGGCATATATTCCTTGAAAAGAGCTTTATCGGGAAGCGGTAGGCGCTCTCGGGAGATGATTTCAGCACCTCGAAACCGGCCTGCTTTACCAGCTTCTCCAGTTCACCGTAGGAGAACAGGTGATACTGTCTGTACAATACTCTATCGCCGGTACGCCACGGCACCATTATGTTCTTGGGCTTAAACCAGAATCTTGGCTGCCAGCGGTTCCAGGCGGTAATAAATGCCTCGCCTCCGGGCTTGAGCACACGCCGCAGTTCCTGTATTGCCTTAAGCCTTCCCTCTTTATCTCCGATGTGGTGGTAAGTAGCTACGGCTATGGCATGGTCAAAAGACTTACTGGAATAGGGAAGGTTTCGGATATCGGCCTCTACCAGGCTGACGCTGAATTTGAATTTATCTGCGTATTTTTTGGCGTTCTTGATCATTCCTGTAGAGAAGTCCACCCCATGTAGCTCGAAGCTTCCCTGAAAGGGCAGGAAGTCGGGGCCGTGAGCGCAGCCGATGTTAAGCAGTCTGCCCTGTTGCCATCGCTGTGCCAGGGCTTCCAGCTCGGTGCGGAATATTGACCAGTGCCGGAAGTTATACCACCCCGGAGCTATCTGGTCGAATATCGCTTTAGTCACCCTATCCCCTTAGTCCCCTTCCCCTCAAGGGGAAGGGGAGAATGATTTTTAGAGAGGGGCTTCGCCCCTCTTGGACTCCCCGTATAGCAGAGAGGTGTTTGTTGACATAAGGCCAAATCTGCTAAACTGAATAAGACTACCTAATAGTAAAGGTAAGATGAAGAAATTTGCAAGAACCATATCCGGGGTTACCCCGCTGGCGGTCATGACCATGCCCATGAGCTGTCCCGGGCAGTGCCTGTATTGCCCGACCTACCGGGATACGCCGCAGAGCTATACGCCGGAGTCGCCGGCGGTGCTGCGTGCCATACGGTGTGACTATGATGCCAGGCGGCAGGTAGAGCTGCGGCTGAGGATATTTTCAGAGATGGGGCACCCCACGGATAAAATCGAGTTGATAGTCATGGGCGGCACCTTTCTAGCTTATCCTGTAGATTATCAATATCAGTTTATCAAGGACTGCTACGATGGATTGAACGGGGTTGAGTCGGCAACCCTGGAAGAAGCCAAACAAATTAACGAGACGGCCGGTCACCGCTGTACCGGACTGTGTATCGAAACCAGGCCGGACTGGTGCGGACAGGAGGAGATAGACCGGATGCTGGAGTTCGGCACGACAAGGGTAGAGCTTGGCGTGCAGACCCTTGACGACGGTATCTATAGACTGGTGAGGAGGGGACATACGGTGGAGGATGTGGTCGCAGCCACCACCATGCTCAGGGAATACGGCTTTAAGGTGTACTATCACTGGATGCCGGGCTTGCCCGGGTCGACCCCTGAAAAGGACCTGGAACTATCCCGTACGCTTTTCAATGACGAACGTTTCAGGCCGGACGGACTCAAGCTGTATCCGACCATGGTTGTGGAGGGCACCGAGCTGGAAAGGTGGTATCGGGATGGGCGTTATCAGCCCTATGACGATGAAACCATGGTTAATCTGACTGTCGGCATTAAGTCCATCGTGCCTAAATACGTGAGGATTTCCAGGGTGCTGCGTGACATTCCCTCGAAGTTCATTGTTGCCGGGCTTAAGGATTCACTGCGCGATATCGTCAGGGAGCGCATGAGGAAGCAGGCTGTTGAGTGCCGGTGCATCCGCTGCCGGGAATATGGTCACCGGGCGCGGGCTGGCCGTAATATAGGCGAGCCCCATATGGTCAGGCTGGACTATGACGCCTCGGGTGGCAGGGAAATTTTCCTGTCTTTTGAGGACGAAGGGGAGACCCTGTTTGGCTTGCTGCGGATGAGAGTTCAGCGCGGGCTCGTGCCGGCGCTGGGTGGGGATTTAAACGGTGATTATGCGCTCATCAGGGAGCTGCATGTTTTCGGACCTGAGGTTCCTCTCAGCGAGCAGAGGACAGAGTCAGCCCAGCACAAGGGACTGGGTAAGGCGTTGCTGAGGGAGGCGGAGTCGATTGCCAGGGACGAATTTAAGGCGTGCCGGATGGTCGTCCTGAGCGGTATCGGTGCTAAAGAATACTATCGCACCGAGTTTGACTACAGCTCGCAGGGTGACTATATGGTTAAGGATTTGAGACTTTAGACTTAGTCCGGTGTAGCGGCTTAACGCCTAGCCCATGCCCAGCTGTTTCAGCCGGGCATCGCTGATGCCGAAGTGATGGCCTATTTCATGCAGGACTACCCGCTGTACCTCGGTGACAATCTGGGTATCATTTCTGCATATAGACTCTATCGGCTTCTGGAAGATAGTGATTTTATCCGGTGTTACCATTCCGTAGTGTCCGCTCCGCTTCGTCAGGGGGACTCCTTCGTAAAGTCCCAGCAGGGTTTCACCCCGCCTTTTCCCCACTGACTCCAGCTGCTGGGGTGTCGGCCGGTCGGCGACGACCACATCGACGTTTTCCAGCCTCTCGTGAAGCTCATCGGGTAAGCTGTCAACGGCTCTGGCTACAAGCTGCTCAAATCTCTGGCTGTCCATTTTACGTCCTGACGGTACTGTTGCTATGGCCTGTAATTATCCTTTGCTGGCTTTACGGAATGACCAGATAATATACAATATTATCAGATAAGCGCTGACGCTGGAAAGTACCACTAAGAAGCCTATTACTTTACAGAGTGCGTGTTCCGCTTCGGGTGAGATGATGAAGCGGACAAAGTGGGCAACTCCGGCCAGTAGTCCCGCCGTGAGTGCCGCGGTTATACCGGTTAGAAATGGCAGGCTCTTAAACTTGTAGGGATTGACAGCGAGGTAAGCAAACAGGGCATTCGCTCCAAGCATGCCTACGATAAGTGGTATAAAAATAAGCATCGTACCCGATGTCGGGATAACGACTATCTGCCAGATGGACCTAATCACTACGGCGGCCACGACCATGGTAAAAGTCACGATAAACCATATTTTCAGGCGTGAATAGTTCATGTTTTCGGCTTCCTCCTGGTTAAGTAATTAACTCTCTACCTGATTAGAAATAGGTACTGGCTGAGTACAATATTTAGTTATCGTCCAGTTGGGCAAGGTCGAATTTCATGCCGTCCCTGGCGGCGATTACCCTGACTCCGGTCTGTTGAGATAGTTTCTCGGCTATTATCCATGGCTTGGCCTGCCATACGTGCATACCAAAATGGTTCAAAATGGCTACTTTGGGTTTTATTTCCTTTATTATGGACTCGGCATCCGGCACGGACAGGTGGTCGATGAGTGGCCGGGGTTCCGTAAGCACCATATTGATTATTATCAACTCATTGGCATAGCTCTGGTGCAGTTGTTCGAAATATCGGGTATCGGCAATATAAGCGAAGGTATGCCGGGAAGTCTTAAAAACCATGCCGTATGTCTCTACAGGGTGTTTGTGCCTGACCGGCGTATCAAAGGAGATATTGCCTATAGTGTATGACTTGCCTTCTTTTAATACTTCTATGCCTTCTATGTAGGATCTGAGATATGAAAAAATAATCGGCTCTTTCTCCAGCGCGTCGGCGGGGGCGAACAGCAGGCCGTGCCGGTTGAAGCCCCCGTTGGTCATGGCCTCGACCATTATATTAACGTCTGCCGCGTGGTCCAGATGGCGGTGGGATACGATGATAGCGCTCAGCTTCTCGGCTCTTAGCTTTCTCTTGGTGGATTGAACGATGCTGCCCGGCCCCGGGTCAACGAGTATTTCGGTGCCGCTTAAGCTCAGCCATAAACCGCCCGAGGCGGCCAGCTGCCGGCTCACCATGAAGCGGGCGCCGGCCGTCCCCAGGAAGGTTATCGTGTCTGCTGAAGTATTGCTATCATTCATGTCGGGTATAACTATTCTATAATAGAAGATAGAGAGCTATTTTACAATCGCTGCTCCGGACTCCCCGTATCTTTGACAATTGTCGTATCCCGTATATATACTTTATATATATATCAATATCTTTTGATATATATATACTATGAGGTAATGCTGGTATAATAGGAGGGAGAGAACGATGGAAAAACAGCTGTCAACACACCGTGGAGGGCATCTGGAGGCTTTGCTTAACGGTTGCCCGGATGCTATTATAGCCATTAATGCCGAAGGCACGATAAAATTCGCCAATAAAGAAGCCTGTCAGCTGACAGAACGTGAGATGAATGAACTTATTGGTGAAAGTATTGTTGACGTCTATGAGACTCTGGAGGCCGCCAAGGAGACAAACCGGAGGTTATACGAGGGTGGGGGGACGGTTCATGACCATGAATCCAGGATAAGAACGAAGAGCGGCAAGTTCGTTCCGGTACGTATTTCGGCATCTCATCTTAAAGACAGTACCGGCAAGTACATTGGCGGTGTCGGCTACTTTGCCAGATACAGGCCCTGGAGTGGGGCTGAGGCGGAGGTTAAGGCGCGTGTCGATGAGCTGGAAGCCAAGCTTGATAAATGGAAGGCTCTGGCAGCCCCGGTATTTGAGCTGTATCCCGGGCTGTCGATTATGGTGGTGGTTGGCCATCTTGACGTTGACCGCTTCGAGGATATCACCAACAATCTGCTTAACCATATCGTGAGTGTCAAAACCCGCGTTGCCCTTCTTGACCTGTCCGCAGCTGTTATGGATGAAGCCAGTGTCGCCGAGCAACTGAGAAAGGCGGTACGTGCTGTCCGTTTGCTGGGGGCAAGTTGTGTGGTTGCCGGTATGCAGACCTCCCTGGCCCGGGCTCTGGAGCCACTGATTAAAGACATTGGTATGGCCAAAACTTTCAGTTGTATGGAGCTTGCCCTGGAAGAGGCGCTTAACATCATTGGCTATGAAATCCGCCAGAAGGCCTAGACCTAGGAGGAACTCGTCTTGGACAAAGTTTATCCCAGTGTAGATGAAGCCGTAGCTGATATTCCCGACGGGGCTTCTATCGCCATAAGCGGCTTCTTCACAGCCGGAACCCCTATTCCCCTCATCAAAGCACTGGCGAAGCAGGGGGCTAAAGACCTGACCATAATCTGTATGCAGATGGGACCGGGAAATGAGGATATTAACGAACTTGTTATTAATAAGCAGGTAAAAAAGGCTATCTGCAATTATCCCTTCTATCGTTCGGCCAGTCGGGGGGCTGATTCTCCCGCCGAGCAGGCTGTCCGTGCCGGTGAGCTTGAGATGGAAGTGTATCCTATGGGAACGTTTTCAGAGAAATTAAGGGCGGCTGGCGCCGGCATTGCCGCCTTCTATACCCCCACCGGCGTCGGGACGGTTGTGGAAACGGGTAAGGAAAAGAAGACCTTTGACGGACGTGAATACCTGCTGGAGCTTGCCCTGAAACCTGACTATGCCTTCGTCTATGCTTACAAAGGCGACAGCATGGGAAATCTCACCTGTCACATGACCGCCAGGAATTACAACCCGGAAGTGGCGGCGGCGGGAAGGATAACCATAGCCGCCGTGGAGAACCTGGTCAAGACCGGAGAGCTTGAGGGGGATATGGTGCACATACCGGGCGTCTATGTCCAGAGGGTGGTGAAGGTAGAAAGGCCTGAATATTTCCCGAGTATTGACTGAGAAATTCGGAGGAGAGGGCAGATGGAGAAAGTAGCTAAGAAGTTCAAAGGGCTGTCCCGGGAATTAATGGCGTTGCGGGTGGCTAATGAACTGGAAGATGGAACCTATGTCAATCTGGGTATCGGCATACCGACGCTGGTCTCCGACTGGATTGAGGGTAGAGATATCACACTGCAGGCTGAGCTCGGTATGCTCAACACTGGCCCCCTGGCGTCTCAGGAGGAGGTGGAACAGGACCTCATCAATGCCAGCTGCCAGCCGGTAACCGAGCTGCCGGGGAGCTGCTATTTCTCTGAAAATGAGTCATTCGCCATGATACGGGGCGGCTATATGGATGTGGCTGTCCTGGGTGCCCTGCAGGTCTCGGAGAAGGGCGACCTGGCGGGGTGGCAGAATCCGGGACGGGGGCTTCCGGACGATATCGGTAACATAGGCGGCTCCATGGACCTGGCAGTCGGCGCCAGGAAGGTCATTATCGCCATGATGCACGTCACCAATGATGGCCAGTATAAAATTGTGAAAGAGTGCAGTTATCCCCTCACGGCCAAAGGCGTGGTCACGCTCATCGTCACTGACCTTTCTGTCATTGAGGTCACTCCGAAGGGGCTGGTATTACAGGAGGTGGCGGCCGGCCTTACCGCCGAGGATATTCAATCGGTGACCGAACCCAAACTAATCATCAGCCCTGACCTGATGGAAATGCAGTTTTAGGCTGTTCCTACTGGTTTTCAAAATAGAGTTATATAAAGGCGAAGCCGCAAGGCTTCCCTTTTTTATTGCGTTTGGATTAATATAGGGTAATGAAAAAGCTGTGGCCGCCGGTTGTGCTCTTCTTTCTTGCTCCAGCTATTGGTGAACTGCTCTCCGGTTCCGCGGCACCAGCCGAGTTCTTCAGCCCCTTTGGCTTAACCGTTCTTACGGTTCTTTATGGCGGTGGAGCCATCTTGATAAGGGAAACAATCATTCGCTGGCGAAAGGGATGGCTCAGCCTGCTGGTGCTGGGTGCCGCCTACGGCATTATTGAAGAAGGGTTAATGGTCAAGAGTTTCTTCGACCCCGCCTGGCAGGACATCGGAATCCTCGGTTCTTATGGAAGGTGGCTTGGTGTCAACTGGATATGGAGCCTGGAACTGGCCATTTATCATGCCGTTATCAGTATCAGCATTCCTATCCTGCTTACCGGGCTTATTTTTCCGACCACGCGTAGTGAGAAGTGGCTGGGGCGAAAAGCCCTGATAATATTTCTGATACTGTTTGAGGTGGATGTTGCCTTCGGTTACTTCTTCCTGACGTCTTATCGACCGGGTGTAGCCCAGTACTGGCTGGCGGTAGCTGTTGTAGTAGTTTTGATTCTGATTGCCTGGCGGCTGCCCCGGCAGGCCCTCGCCGTAAAGTCGATAGCGCTGAAACCGCCCGTGCGTTTCTGGCTCCTGGGGTTCCTGGCCATGATTGCCTTTATGATTATTTTCTGGGTTCTGCCGAATACGGCTACACCACCGCAAGTTATAATATTCATTGGCCTTTTACTTGTCATACTGGTTGGCTGGCTGGTAATGCGTTTTTCCGGTAATTTTACTGCTTGGGCTGATACGCATAAATTAGCCCTTGCCTCCGGTCCCCTGACTGTTTTCATCCTGATGACGCCGATTCAGGAGTTTGATGCCGCTCGTACGGATAATACCACCGGCATGGCTGTCGTTGGACTGGCCGCGCTGGTTTTCCTTGTCTGGCTTTACTGGAAGACCAGGAGACGTTTAAAGGAAGAGGCGAATGAATGAAGAACTGATTGCCCCCTGTGGTATGAACTGCGGAATATGCAGCGGCTACCTTGCTTTAGCAAACGACGTAAGAAATAAGGGAATCAGGACGAACTACTGCGCTGGCTGCCGTCCCCGGGGGAAAAATTGTGCCTTCATCAAGAAGCAATGCGAACTGCTCATGAACGGTCAGGTGCAGTACTGCTATGAGTGTGACGATTTTCCCTGCCGTAATTTAAAGCATATCGATAAACGCTATAAAGAACGTTACAGGATGAGCATGGTTGAGAACCTAGAATATATCAGAGAGAATGGCATGGAGGCGTTTCTGGAAAAAGAAGAGGAGAAGTGGCGCTGCCCGGAGTGCGGGGCGGTGATATGCTGCCACAACGGCATTTGCTACAGCTGCGGGCTGGAGAAGCTGAGAAATAAGAAAAATCCACACAGGTGGGATGATGACTAGGGTAATGGTGTAGCGGTGGCTCCCCGAGCTGGATTCGAACCAACAACCTAGCGGTTAACAGCCGCCCGCTCTACCGTTGAGCTATCGGGGAATGATTTACCGGGTCGTTAATTATTATCGCTTTTCTCAGATTTTAAGTCAAGCCTTGCAGAGCTGGGTTCTGTTGTATTAGATTGATAAACTAGCCTCGCCTCTGACATTCTCTATGTTATCTCTTCCCACCCACCCGCCCTCGTATTATCGGCGGGTTATCCCGTAGCTTTATCACCCCACCTCCGGAAGGGGAGTGCGCAGCAAGAGGGGTGCCAGCCCCTCTCAAAACATTTTCCCCCTCTCCGACCTGTTTATCTGAAGATTGGCTTGATGTAGCTGGTCGGAGAGGGGGATTAAGGGGGTGAGGTAACGCCTCCAGCTATTAGCGAATAATACCTTAAAACTTTCCATTATCATGACAAGTGGCTTATACTAAAATAGTAGGAGCAAAAAAGGGTCATAGCTCCCTCTTCCATAATAAAGGGGGTAATCCAGATAAATATCTTCCAGAAAACGCTAAAGCGCACGCATGATACTTTTGGCAGAGCCATGAGCCTTTTCGACCGCACCTCTATTGACGACGAGGTATGGGATGAACTGGAGGAACTGCTTATCTCGGCGGATGTCGGCGTGGCTACTACCGAAAAGCTTGTGGGGAGAGTCAGGCAGAGAGTTGCCGACGAGAAGCTCGACGGCTCACAGGTGAGTCCCGTGCTGAAAGAAGAAATGGTGAATATATTGAAGATACCACCGCGGGATGAGCCTGAGAATATATCGCCGCC
This sequence comes from uncultured Dehalococcoidaceae bacterium, assembly GCA_964558675.1. GTDB lineage: Bacteria > Chloroflexota > Dehalococcoidia > Dehalococcoidales > RBG-16-60-22 > CAZLEY01. The sequence continues at coordinate 38,943 of CAZLEY010000017.1, forward strand.
AAGAGTGATTCTGCTGGTGGGCGTTAACGGCAGTGGGAAGACGACGTCTATCGCCAAGCTTGCCTGCAAATTGAAGAAAGAGGGACAGAGCGTTCTGCTGGCAGCAGCGGATACCTTCCGGGCGGCGGCTATCGACCAGCTCAAGAAGCAGGCAGAAAGGGTGGGGGTGGATATCGTGGCCCACCAGCCGGGCGCCGACCCCGGGGCGGTGGTCTATGACACCCTGCAGGCGGCTAGGAGTCGGCAAATTGACAACGTGATAATAGACACGGCCGGCAGGCTTCATACCAAGTATAATCTTATGGAAGAGCTTAAGAAGGTCAGGCGTGTGGCCGCCAAGCTTGATTCCGCCGCCCCCCATGAGGTGATTCTGGTGCTGGATGCCACCACCGGTCAGAACGGACTTACGCAGGCGAGATATTTCACCGAGGCGGTTGGTGTCACCGGTATATTCCTGGCCAAGCTGGACGGTACGGCTAAGGGCGGCATCGTGCTGGCTATTTGTGATGAACTGGCTGTCCCCATTCAGCTAATCGGAGTTGGCGAAGGACTGGAAGACATGGTAAACTTTGATGCCGAGGCCTTTGTTGAAGCGCTCTGTTCCTGATATATCTGAAACGACATGATTTATATAGATATTGATCCCGTAGCTTTCACCATCGGGGCGTTAAGTATCCGCTGGTACGGCATCATGGTTGCCTTGGCGATAATCACTCTTGTCTTGTGGGCAATCATTGCTGTTAAAAGGGGGGCCAATCTCACTTATGAAACAGTTATCAACGCGGCCATCGTTGGCATCCCTTCCGGCATAATATTCTCCCGGTTGCTCCATGTTCTTGACCAGTGGGAGTATTTCAGCCAGCATCCCGGGGAAATAATCGGCGGTTCGGGACTGGCCATCTACGGCGCTGTCCTTGGAGCGGCCCTGGGCATCTGGATCTACAGTCGATTCAGCAAAACGTCTTTCGGTTATCTGGCTGATACGATAGCCCCCGGCATTATCCTGGCCCAGGCAATTGGTAGAGTGGGCTGCACTATAAACGGCTGTTGCTACGGTATAGAGTGTCACCTGCCCTGGGCTGTTGTCTATGAACACCCTGAGAGCCTCGGACCGATAGGAGTACCCGTACACCCTACTCAGCCTTATGAGATTGTCTATAACCTGATAGTCTTTGGGGTATTACTCGGTCTTAGGGGGCGGTTCCGCCCCGATGGCTCGCTGTTCCTTATCTACCTCACTTTTTACGCTTTATGGCGCCTGGGCATCGACTTTATCCGGGAGGGGACGGACTTTCTTTTCGGCCTGCACCAAGCCCAGGTTATCTCAATAGTTGTGCTCATCATTACCATCACCCTGATGGCTCTGCGGACGCGTTGGATGAAGAAAGAGCAAGCAGAAGAATCCCCTCGCCCCTGAGCCCCTCCTTTTTTGTTATCTTTTCCCACCCGCCCGCCCTCTTATCATGACTGCTTATCCCGTAGTTTTCCCCCACCTCCCTTTTGGAGTGTTTAAGAGGGGCGTCAGCCCCTCTTTTCCAAATCTTCCCCCTCCCTTGACAAGGGAGGGGGAACCAATAATCGGAGCAATATTAATCATATTACCTTTTGCCAGCTTTACTGCCTGTGTTGGGATCGAACCTTTAATCTCAACACGCTTCGGGTAGACGAATACCTTGATATCGAACAGTTGCATTATAGCCCGAATGTTTCGACTTATCTCGTTAATACCTTTCAAACTATACCCGTATTCGAAGAAACTATCGGGTGCAGTGATGCCCCTGAATACCTTATCGGAACCTTCGTATTGAAAATAGTCCATTACGGCTGGTTCGCCAATAGCCAACTTGCCACAGGATTCGGTGAAAGCATTGAAACCTAACGGAGCGTACTCATCCTTCGTCATGACAAATATACCCAGTTCAGAAATGATGATGTTTCCCTTACTCAGGATACTCCTGATTCCGGAAATACGGTCTTCGAGTGCCTTTAGTTGGTTAAGCTGTGAAGGGTCAATGTTGCGGTGACATTTTAGCAGTGCCGCCTCCTGCTTTTTCAATTGGGCAAGTTTGGATTTGTAGCTATCCTCACTGACGGCACCGTCAGCGAAGGCCATCCCCAAACGCTCTTTCTTATCTCTGATTACCTTTATTTTGCCATCGATAGACAATGTTTCAGCCCCGATATGCGATTTTCTTTCTTCCAGCTCAGCCAGGGCTTTATTAATGGACTCTATCAGAGTGTCCTGGTCTGTTATTACAGTTTTTATCCTCTCCCAGACTGCCGCCTCCAACCAGTCCGCCCTCATATACGGCAGGTCGCAGCGCTTGTCGTCGTTAGAGCACTCTAATCGGCCGCGGCAGGCGTAATAGCGGTGTGCCTCTTTTTTCTTCTGCTCGCATTTCAACACATGACCGCACTGACCGCAGAAGCACATCCCCTGGAGGAGCCAGCCCTTTGGGTCGGCCAGCACACTGCGGGACTTTTCCCTTCTCTCCTGGGCAAGCTGCCAGGTAGTTTCATCGATGAGCGGCGGCATAGTAACGCCGGTTTGGTGCCGCCCCTTATATCCCGGATTAGTCAATATAGCACGAATTATGCTGTAGTTCCACGGGGCTCCGTTACGGGTTGAAAGCCCCTTTTCATTGAGAGCTTTCGAGATGGTCTCGATACCAAGCTTCTTGTTAACGTATAGATCATAGATACGCCGGACTATGTCGGCTTCTTCGGCTATCACTTCCCACTTCCGCTCCCCGGCAAACCAGCGGTAGCCGTAAGGTGGACGCCCCCCTGCCCAATTGTCACTGGCAATCAGGTAGTGCCGACTGTCCTTTACTCTCTCGCCAATCCTGCCTCGCTCGAACTCTGCAATCACCCCCATAATCTGCACGGCAAACTTGCCGTAAGGCGTGGATGTGTCCAGCCCCTCCTGGGTAGAGACAAACTTAATCCCCAGTTGTTCCAGTTCGTAGAGGTAATTCAGAAGGAGCCTGAGGTTGCGGAAGAAGCGGTCCAGCTTGCATACCGCAATGATGTTAAAGCTTTTCTGGCGGGCGTCGTGAAGCATACGCATAAAGGCCGGCCTGTCGTCGGTGCCGCCGCTGTAACCCCCATCTATGTATTCATCGACGATTTCCCAGTCCTGGCTTTTAACGTAGGCCTTTAGAGCAGCTATCTGGGAGTTAACCACACGCACTTTACGGAGCTTCTGGCGGAAAGAGAGGGAATAATACTATCCCGCTCTACGGTGCGACGCTTTCTCATAGGTGCAGGGATTCCCAGCCCCCGCCACCGCCAGTTTCCGCGTCATCGCTATCGGCGCGAGCGAATGCCTCAAGAAGGAATGTTGGTGCAGATCGATGGCAGTCACCACCGCTGGTTGGAAGCACGAGGATCCTGGCTCACTCTGCTTTTGACTATAGACGATGCCACCGGCTCGGCCCCTTTCGCGCTGTTTCAAGAGCAGGAGAATACCGAGGGTTATTTCCGGTTAATGCGGGGCATCATCCAGCAAAAGGGAATTCCATTGGCGCTATATAGCGATCGACACTTCGTATTCCGCTATAACGGTAAAGCAGACGAGGCCCTGGAAGTAGCCCTTACTGAGAAGCGCAATCCGACCCAGTATGGTCAACAGCTACTTAGATTTTAAAAGGGAGTAAGAAATATAATAGAGACCCACAAGTGACCAGCCCCGAAAAAATACCAATGCTTGGATTACAGTGATATCAACTAATTACCGGTGTTACGATGAAAACACCGACATGCCGATGTTCGTGCAGTGGTGATTAAATCCACCGGGATGATGCTTTGAATATTCACATTCCCCGTACCAAC
>CAZLEY010000018.1:0-39701 GCA_964558675.1 uncultured Dehalococcoidaceae bacterium
GACCTAAATCGCTGGGGGTTTTTATATGCAGACAGAAGTCAAGGAACACCCCACCCTAGCTGATATCCAGGATGAGGACTGGGTATCCAGTGACACCTTCCGCTACAACGGTAAAGTCTACCGCATCAATCAGGACTTCTCAATTACTGAGGAAGAATATGGTAACCAAAGAGATGATGGGTAAGGTGGGGAGTCCTGCTTCTTCAATTACGCACGAAATGCTTGGTGATTTTTAACTAGGCACAAAAAATTTATTTAAATTCTACATTTGTTAGATTTAAAGGATGTAGAAAATTGACATCAATTTACGAACAAAAGAAAAATATCAGATATTCCCACCTCTGACCGACGAGGAATATCAATCTCTCAAAGATGATATTGCTCAGCATGGTATTCTAGTTCCCATCGAAAAAGACGAGGCTGGGAATATACTTGATGGGCACCATCGTATAAAAGCCTGGGAGGAATTAAGGGCGGAGGGTGTGAAAGTCCCCCAGTATGAAGTTTCATTCCGGGCTGATATGTCAGAGTTGGAGAAATTAAATCATATCCGTAGTTTGAACCTTCTACGCCGGCATCTTTCCACCGAACAGCAAAAGCCCCACTGGGATGAAATGCGTAAGGCTGGTATGACTTACCAGGCGATTGCGGAGGTGAGTGAGGTTGATGATGAAACTGTTAGGCAAGCAACTTCTGAAATCGAAAATTCGATTTCAGAAATCATTAATACCCGCGGGCAGAAGCGCCCTGCTAGATATAAGCCCCGGCAGCCCAATTTAGGTACTCTGTCACGCCTAATAAAGGGTGTAAATTACACCTTATATCACGCCTATGGGTGGGTGTAATTTGCGTTGTCCTTTATACTTCCACGACTACGTAATTTACGTAGTCTCTAACAGATAGACTACCACGCAATATCCCCCACCTTACCCCTCTCTTTTGTCGCCATTTTTGCTAACGGATTTGCTAACGAACTTCTATAGCTACCAAAAATATTAGCTTCAAAAGTCGTAAACCAGCCATCACCAGTTTTTACCGAATTGAAGCTAAAATGACCTGTTTTCACAGCTAATCTCTAATCCCGTATGCGCTACCAATTAACTCGAAGAAAAGGGCTTACGAGGAATTAACAGAAGCCCAAAATGTTATATTTGTTAACCCATCTTTCCTATGCTCTCTCACCTGGAAGGGGTTCTTAATGAAAAAGCACGCTACTCTTAAAAGCCACCTTGGTCAGTATTTCTTCTCCGTACTTCCATGTCCTTGTCAGTCAAGGGACTCACGCTTCCATAATTGACAAGGGGGAAAGCAGCGATATATGATTTTGCCAGGAATGATTAAGCGGGAGGACATTGCAAAATGGCAGAAACGAAATACGGGAAACACTTAATAGAAGCACCCTTCGAACTGGCCAGAGAAGGCACGGGGGTGCACATTATCAATTTCGCCGCCGCAGAGTATGGAGTCAAGGCGTCATGGGTCTTATTACCCGTTATCAAACCCTCCACCGGCGAGGGTCTACCAACCCATAGTCATGATTTCTTCCAGTTTATAAACTGGTTTGGTGCCGACCCGAAAAATATCGGAGAGTTTGAAGCAGAAGAATTCGTATGTTTAGGCGAGGAACAGGAAAGACATATCGTCAACAGCCCCACCGTTCAGATTCTCCCGCCGGGGACACCTCATTGCCCTGGCGGCTGGCTAAAGGTTGATAAACCTGTTTATCACTTCGACGTTTTCTTCGCATCTGATTACGTAAAAAAAGACACAGTCATACCGGACGTACCCAACAGGCAAATGCCGGGAACAAAATACAGTAAAAACTTCGTCCCAGCATCTATATCACCAGCTCAGCACGGGCCACCAATACCAACTTTTAACTTCTCCGCTGCCGAGTACGGTGTCGATGCGGGATGGATTCTGGTACCCGTTTTAGAACCCAGAATGTTTATGGACCAGCCCCATAAACACGATTTCCACCAGTTCTTCTGTTTTCTGGGGAGTGACCCGTATGATATACGCAAGTTCGATGCCGAAATCGAGGTATATCTGGGCGAGGAAGGCGAAAAGCACATCATCACCACACCCACCGTTCTCCATATTCCCCCGGGGTTAATACACTGCCCCATGGAATATAAGAGGGTCGGCCAACCCGTTATGCATCTTGATATTTACTTCGCACCCAAGTACGAAAGAATACCAGCATCCCGATAGGCCTTATCCTGCCCTTTTTGTCGGATACTGGGACACCTGATTGGAATTGCTATTCTTCTCTACAAGGTATCAAAATTTATAGTTGACAATTCCATGAATGTAGAATATATTATATTAAACTAATGTAAGGGTTATAATATATAACAATATACTTAGCAACATGGGTAATCCTGTCAGCATTGGTGAAACCCATTGGTCAATATCCCGAATCTGTATAAACCAGGAGGGGTTAAGTAAAAGTGAAGCGAAATAACAAGTGCAACCCTAATTCTAAAAAAGGAGGTAAAAGATGAAAAAACTATTATTTATCCCTTTGATCCTAATACTTGCAGTTAGCATGGTTTTGGCAAGCTGTGCCGAGCCAGAGCCGGAGCCGGAGCCAACTCCAACTCCAACTCCAACTCCGACACCCACACCGGAACCAACGCCGACACCAGAACCAACCCCGACGCCGGAACCAACCCCGACACCAGAACCGGAACCAACCCCGACGCCGGAACCAGAGCCAGCACCAGCACCGTACGGCACCCTGCGTGTCTCCATGCCCTCTTTCTCTTATGAATCAATGGACGCCATCGAGGGGGAGTCGTTCTTCGGCTGGTCCTTTGCTGACCCGCTGATATCGTGGGACGAGAACTTTGACTTCGCTCCAGCAATCGCTGAAAGCTGGGAGATAAGCGCGGATGGACTGACCTGGACCTTCCACATCCGCGAGGGTGTCAAGTTCCACAATGGCGACCCGCTTACTTCCGCTGACTGCCAATTCTCCGTAGAACACTGGCAGTCGCCCGATTCCTGGAACCCGTGGTCTCCTTACCTGAGCTATAACTTCGATTACATGGATTGCCCGGATGACTACACCTTTGTCTACAAAACCATAAAGCCCGAGCATCCACTTGCCATATGTTTCTCGGACGTGGTGATTTACCCCAAGGACTATATTGAGGAGAATGGATGGGATGCCTGGAAGGAGCACCCCATCGCCACTGGGCCATGGAAGTTCGTCGAGTTCGTTTCAGGTGATCATATTACAATGGAAGCCAACACGGAACACTGGGGCCACGTACCCGCTTTCGAGACGCTCATTCAATATGTCGTCCCCGAGGAGGCAACTCAGATTGCCATGCTCAAGAGGGGCGAGGTTGACGTCATCACCGGTATCTCCATCGACCGAAGCCTCGATTTGCAGGAAGAGGGTTATACATTGGTGCCAACTCCGGCTCCCACCGGAATGATTATGTGTATGCCCGGTACCTGGTTTGAGGAAGCTGGGCCGATGCATGACATTCGTGTCCGCCAAGCCATGTCCTATTCCATCAACCACCAGGAACTCTTCGATACCTTCTTCCATGGTCTCGCCGGACCGGGAGGCCGCTGGTTCATGCACCCTGGTAGCTGGGGATGGGACCCGTCATGGCAGCCCGAACCATATGACTTTGATTTAGCCGTATCGTTGCTGGAGGAAGCCGGATATCCGGATGCCTTCGATGACCCGGTAATCCCTATATGGGTCCAGGTCGGCTCCGGATGGACGCCCGATTTGATGCAGGTACTCCAGGGCTACTGGGCAGAGGCCGGCATCCAGACCCAGATAAATATGGTCGACCCCTTTGAGTGGGCTGGTATGTTCTTTGTCCCGCACTATGAAGAGCCGGACTTCGGTAATGTCGGCGCCATTTTCCCGTGGATATTCCCTGATTACTGGCCCTCCAACGTGTACCACTCATTCAACATGTACTGCGGTGGCGTACACACCTGCAGCAGTGACCCGCATGCGGTGGAGCTCTATGAAAAAGCCGTCAATGAGCCTGATGCCGATTTAGTCGAGGGGTACTGGTCAGAATTCATGACTTACGTCCATGATGAAATGTTCGTCACCTTCAGTGTCGGTCTGGTATACCCCCCATTAGCAATCGCGGGCCCCGAGGTAGGCGAATGGACCTATGGCACGTACCTCGGTAGTATTGCCTCAGCTTATTCGGGTATTCAGCACGCCAAATAGTAACCGGCCGGGCAATACGGCTCTACAAGATTAGGCAAACGGGGTTCCGGGGGGGGCACACCACCCCCCCCGGAATTCCTCTGCATATAAAAATCGTGACTTTTCTAATAGAGATAGCGCTTGTATAATTGTTACGCGCCGGGAGTAGCTACAGCTCTCGGCTGGATGAGATTAGCCCCCTGCCCGCAAGCACAATTATTTGACACCTGGGCTACCTATATGTATCATGAATATGGAGAAACATCTTTGCGGGCAGGTATATAGGCCCCGATTTGTCGGATGATACGGGGGCTGTTCGCAGTCATTCTAATCAGTAAGGAAAAGAGCCGATGACGCGTTTCATCATAATGCGATTGCTCCAGTCATTTATCGCCCTCATCGGTATCTCGATATTAGTCTTTGTTCTGGTCCGGGCTTCCGGAGACCCCACGATGCTGTTCAGAACCAGCATGTCTACAGAGGAAGATATAGCCCGTATCAGAGCGAATCTGGGCCTTGATAAATCAATGCAGGAACAGTACTGGATTTTCCTGTCCGGCATGTTCCAGGGCGACCTCGGCGAATCACTCACCAAGGATCGGCCGGTAACTGAAATGATTTTGGAGAGACTGCCCAATTCTTTAAAGTTGGCGGTCTCTTCGTTCTTTATAAGCATGATACTGGCGTTCTTACTGGGAGTTTTGGGGGCGACCCGGCGTGATACCTTTCTGGATAACGGGGTGAAGTTTTTAGCCATCCTGGGGCAGGCGCTGCCGGGCTTCTGGGTGGCTATCATGGCCATCCTGGTATTCTCCGTGTACTGGCAGGTATTGCCGCCCTACGGTACGGGTACCCCCGCTCACTATGTGCTGCCGGTCGTCACCATGGCCTTTTTCCTGCTTCCGGGCATGATGCGGCTGATCCGTTCCGGTATGCTGGACGTCCTTGACAGCGAATACATCAAGCTGGCCAGAATCAAGGGACTCCCCGAGAGGGTAGTTATCTGGAAGCACGCCCTGAGGAATGCCCTGATAGCGCCGCTGACGGCGGCCGGCATGATATTCGCTATGCTCATTACCGGCGCCGTAATTACAGAGAATGTCTTCGGCTGGCCTGGCGTCGGCAGGTTGAGCATCGAAGCGTTGTTCTCCCGTGATTTCCCGGTGATACAGGGTATTACCATTATGGTAGCGGCTGCGGTTCTCCTGATAAACTTGTTAGTGGATATTCTGTATGCATATATTGACCCACGGATAAGATACCAGCAAATGTAGGCACTGAACGATGCAAAATATAGCACCAGATATTGAAGCCATAACCGGGACAAAGGTTGCTACCGGCATAAGACGGGTGCGCATTATCAGGCAACTGACATTAATTATCCCATCAATAGTGTTGTTCCTGCTGGTGATTACCGCCATATTTGCCGACCTATCATGGCTTGGCTTACCCGATGTCCGCCTTGCGCCTTATGACCCCGTCAAGACATCTATGCCGGAAAGGTTTCTTCCGCCATTCTGGGCTGCTGAGGGCAGTACGGCCCATCTCCTTGGAACAGATAACCTCGGCAGGGACATCCTGAGCCGCGTCATCTTCGGTGCCAGGGTTTCTCTCAGCGTCTCCTTGCTGGTTATCCTCATTACCAGCAGTATTGGCACGGTGCTCGGGATAATAGCCGGGTATCTGGGAGGGCGTACCGACAATACGTTAATGCGGGTAACCGATATCAGCCTGTCCTTTCCGGCCATTCTGATAGCGATACTCCTGGCCGCCAGCATTGGGCCGGGCTACTGGACCGTTGTCCTGGCCTTATCGATACTCGGCTGGGCTCCCTACGCACGCCTGATACGGGGAGAAGCCCTGAAACTGCGAGAGGAGGATTTCGTGGCACAGGCTCGCATCATCGGTGCTTCTCCTATAAGAACCATGGTCAAACACATTTTCCCGAACATCATCAATCCGCTGATAATCATGATGACGCTGTCCGTGGGGATGGTGATTCTCACGGAGGCTGCTTTGAGCTACCTTGGTGCTGGCATCCCGCCGCCAAACCCATCGTGGGGAGCTATGGTGAATGACGGCAGAAATTTCATCGATACAGCCTGGTGGATATCCCTATTCCCCGGCGTGGCTATCGGGCTGGTGGTGCTCTCCGGGAACTTCCTGGGCGATTGGCTTCGCGATACGATGGACCCGAGACTGAGGCAACTATGAGCGATGTCATCCTTCAAGTAGAAGACCTGCATACCTCCTTCTTCACACGGGCAGGCGAGGTCAAGGCCGTCGACGGGATTAGCTTCTATGTGAATGAGGGAGAGACATTCGGACTTGTCGGGGAATCCGCTTGTGGAAAGACAGTAACCGGTCTATCAATCCTTCGCTTGCTTCCGGAGCCTGCGGGCAGGATAGTTGGGGGAAAGATAATCCTGGACGGAACGAATCTCATGGAGCTGAGCAAGAAGGAGATGAGGGGGATTCGTGGTAAAAAAATATCAATGATTCTCCAGGACCCGATGACTTCGCTTAACCCCGTCTACACTGTCGGCGACCAGATAGCTGAATCGGTGCGGCTGCACCAGGGCCTTCCTGACGATATGGTCGAGCTGGAGGTTATTTCAGCGCTGCGGTTGCTGGGGATTCCCGCGCCTGAGTCGCGTCTTCATGATTATCCTTTTCAAATGAGCGGAGGGATGAGGCAGCGCGTGGTAGGTTCCATCGCCATGTCCTGCCGTCCACGCCTGCTTATCGCCGATGAGCCCACAACGGCTCTTGACGCCACCATACAGGCTCAATACTTAGCCCTCTTTAAGGATATACAGAAACAGACAGATGTGGCCATAATTTTCATTACCCATGACTTCGGGGTCGTAGCCAATATATGCCAGCGGGTAGCCGTGATGTACGCAGGCAAAATTATGGAGACAGCTGCGACCAGCACCATATTCAAAGCGCCGAAACATCCTTACACGGTCGCTTTGATAAATTCTGTGCCGCGTCTGGACCAGAAGGATGACCGGCTTTACTCGATTGAAGGGCAGCCTCCCTCACTGTTAAACCTGCCTCCCGGCTGCCGGTTCGCCCCCCGCTGCCCCGACGCACAGGATATTTGCCATAACCAACAGCCCCCTGAAGTGGAAGTTGGTGATGGCCACACTGTATCCTGCTGGAAAGTGAAATAGACCATGGCAGATATACTATTGGAAGGCCGCGACCTGAAGAAGTACTACCCTGTTACCAAGGGTATTCTCCAGCGTACCGTTGGTTGGGTAAGGGCTGTAGACGGCGTTTCTTTCACGATAGAACGAGGCAAGACATTAAGCCTCGTGGGAGAATCGGGTGCCGGGAAGACAACTGTAGCCAAGCAAATACTGCTACTGGAACAATTAACTTCCGGGACTATCCTCTTCGAAGGAAAGGATGTCTACAAGTTCACCAAGTCACAACTGAAGACGGAGTACCGGCCAAGGGTACAGTCGGTACAGCAGAATCCCTGGAGCTCTATGAACCCGAGGATGCGGGTGAGAGATATTGTCGCCGAACCACTGGTTGTAAACACAAAACACTCCAAGGAGCAGATTCAGAGCAGAGTACAGGAGTTGCTTAAGCAGGTAGGGCTCGCACCAAATCATACCGATTACTACCCGCATGAGTTCAGCGGCGGACAGCGACAGCGTATTGCAGTAGCGCGTGCCCTGGCTTTGAATCCCAGCCTGGTCGTGCTCGACGAACCCGTATCTGCGCTGGACGTGTCGATTCGGGCACAGATTATGAATCTGCTGAAAGACCTTCAGGAGCAATATAATTTGAGCTATCTGGTTATAGCACATAACCTGGCAACGGTGCGGTTTATGAGCCATAGCGTGGCGATTATGTATCTGGGGCAGATAGTGGAATATGGCGAAGCAGAAGAGGTATTTAGTCAGCCTTTGCATCCGTACACCAGGGCATTGATGTCAGCATCGATTTTAAAATTACCTGAGGATGAAGACCAGAAGATAACACCAATAATACTGAGCGGTGAGATGCCTTCGCCATTGAATCCCCCTCCCGGGTGCCGATTTCATACACGCTGCGCCGAGGCTATTGACATATGCTCGAAAGAAGAGCCGGAATTAAGGGTAATAGGGAAACATCAGGTAAGATGCCATATCTATGATGACGCCAGCGTACAATCCGCTCTATCTTCAGGACTTCATCCAGGTACTGAAGGACGACCACAGCAGCCTTAATCCACAAAGTCTCCGTCTCCCTGAGGTAGCTTCCCTTTCCATCTTATTATCAATCCAAAGGCTTATCTACATAATGACGAAGCGCTCAACTTCACTATACCCGATAATATGTTATATAATGTGGCGGCAACTGATTAAATATAAGATAGGAGGCAGAAATGGACCTAGGCTTTAAAGGCAAGGTAGCCCTGGTAACCGGGGCCGGCAGTCAGATAGGATTTGGCAAGGCTATAGCACTCCTTCTGGCGAAAGAAGGCTGCGATGCCATCGCCATCACGGATATCAACCTTGATGACGCAAAATTAACAGCGGAAGCCGTCAAAGCCCTCGGCTGTAAATCCATCGCCGTCAAGGCGGATGTGACCAATAAGGCTGAACTGGAGGAGATGGCCAAACAGGTCATTGCGGAGTACGGCAAGATTGACATCCTCCTCAATGTAGCCGGCGCTATCCTCGGTGGAGGCCCCCTAGAAGAACAACAGGAGGAGCTCTGGGATAAAGAAGTCAGCCTCAACCTCTACGGCACGATGCTCGTCAGCCAGGCTGTTCTCCCCTACATGAAAAAACAGAATTACGGCGTCATTGTCAATATTGGCTCCGGCAGCACCAATATGTATAGTCACGGCGTGTCCACGTATGCTATGGCCAAAGCTGCCGTCGATATCTTCACCAAGCAGCTGGCCACCGTGGAAGTAGGTTCCGGCATACGCGTCAACTGCGTCGCCCCCGGCCCCTCACCCACCAATTTCATCAAGGCCCCCGATAAACAAGCATTGGTTGACATGCTGGCCAAGCAAATACCGATGGGCAGAGGTGCCACACCGGCAGATATCGCTAACGCCGCCGTCTTTTTCGCGTCGGACATCTCCGGCTATGTCACCGGCCAGGTTCTCCACGTCTCCGGCGGCTCGGTAATGTAACCACAGAAGGAGGGGAAAATGGATTTAGGTCTAAAAGACAGGATAGCACTGGTAACCGGGGCGGGCAGCCAGATAGGTTTCGGCAAAGCGATTTGCCTGATGCTAGCCAGGGAAGGCTGCGATGTAGTCGTTAATGATATCAACCTTGAGGACGCGAAAAAAACTGCGGATGAGGTCAAGGCTCTGGGACGTAAGTCCGTAGCCATTAAGGCCGATGTTACCAAGAAGGCTGATGTAGATGAGATGTTCAAGAAGGCACTGGCGGAATTCGGTAAAATAGACATACTGGTAAACAACGCCGGTGGTATGACTTTAGGAGCGTTCTCATTCATGGAACAGAAAGAAGAGACCTGGGACAAGAATTTCAATCTAAATATCAAGGGCGCCATGTTCTGTTCCCAGGCAGTGCTCCCCGGCATGCTGGAGCGTAAGTCCGGTAAGATTGTTAATATATCTTCAAGCGTGGCCAAACAGGCTTTTCCCGGGGTGAACACTTACAGTATGGCTAAGTCCGCCATCTATGTCTTTACCAGAGGCCTGGCAGGTATGGTGATTAAAGAAGGGATAAACGTTAACAGCGTGGCACCGGGATGGGGGCTCACCAATTTCGACCCTAGAGACCCCGAGGAGATAAAAAGAGGATTTATACCGGAAACTCCAAGAGCGAAAGAGACCACCCCCGAGGATATCGCCAATGCGGTTGCCTTTCTGGTATCGGACGTCTCCGCCCATATCGTCGGGCAGATTCTCTGTGTTGACGGCGGCTCGACCATGCAATAAAGGGAAAATATAAAATTTTCCTCACAAAAATGGCCGTGAAGCTGGGCATTCCTTGACAATTGTCCACCTATTGTGGTTTAATATGACAGAAGCTCATGGTACTGTCTGAATATAGCTTTGGGAGGTGTCCAGTGAGGCTTCATGCGCTATTCGGAGTTTGGCAGGTGGACAGTTAATGCCCTGCATAACGGCAGGGCCAGAGGAATCCGAACTCGGCTCGATAAACTAAAAAAAATGGTCGGTCTGAAGAGCAGAGGCCAAATGCGGTGGTGATCACCGGAAATGAGTTGGGTTTGGTACCGGTTAGTCTCGTAAGTGGAGGTTGCTTGAGAGAGCGACCTCCGCTTTTTTCCTAGGGTAATAGTCTCCCCTAGTTCGTCCCCTCTTCCGTGCCACGGAGACCGGTATTATCTAACAGCGTGCCGTAGAACTCGGCGATATCTTCGTCGTAAATCTTACTTTCAGCCATTCGGAACGGTGTGGTAAGTGACTCCTTATATATCTTCTCAATATCAGGCATAAGGTCAATTAAGCGCTGAGTTACATTATCCGATGTTTCGCCTGCATCATCGGTATCAGCCCGCGTTGGCAAAACCATCCTGGCTCCCAATAAAAGCAAGCCGCATATTACCATGCCCGAAATGAAGCTAAGGACAATCCGCACTGTATTTACCCCCCAATCTTAGCAACCAGACAATCCTGGATTACATTCTCATTCTGACATACAGTCATAAACGCTGATATAAAGACTATAAATATTACATAAAGGTCAGATTAATTTTCTGTAAAGAATTGGCTTACTTGACATCACACCAGGGCTATACCTAAAATGTCGGAAGCAGCAATGTTCCCAATCTTAAATATCTATATTCAGGTGTTCCTTCAGGAGGTTGCGTGAGTAAAAAAATCCAGACAGTGCCGGCTATTCTTACCGAAGACCCCAGGGCACTGGAAAATATGGTACGCCAGACCGAAACCTTTACCAGCTACGCTCAGTTCGATATCATGGACGGCCAGTTCGTGCCTTCGCTAAGTGTATCCTGTGAGCAAATAGCCGGGTTGAAAACATCTCTGACCTGGGAGGCACACCTCATGGTGCTGCACCCGGAAAACTGCCTGGAAGAGTTTAAACAGGCGGGGGCGCAAAAGATAATCTTTCACTATGAAGCCACCCCCTCGCCGGACCAGATTATCAGGCAAATCAAGAACCTCGGTATGGAGGCGGGACTGGCCATCAACCCGGAAACCCCCATCGATGCCATCACACCCCTGCTCAGTGAACTGGACAGCGTGCTCTTCCTGTCAGTTAACCCGGGCTTTTACGGAGCCAAATTCATACCCGGGGTACTGGATAAGATAGTGGCGTTCCGCAAGGCACACCCAAAGATAGAGATAGGCATTGACGGCGGCATAAAAGAAGGCAATATCGCCGACATCGCGAGGACGGGAGTTAACGTCATCTGCGTAGGCAGTGCCATATTCCAGCAGCCCGAGCCCGGTGAAAGCTACCGCCGCCTTACGGCGCTTGCCGAGGCAAATGCCCCCTGATGAAGACATCCTACATTATAAAATAAAATAATTAGTAAAGGAGCGACGATGTTTAAAGTAAAAGCCACTGTAACCGGTTTTGGTAAGGACGAGAGCAAGTGCCCGTGCCACTTTCGCTACAAGGTGGGCGATGAGGTTATTTTTGACGGCGAAACAATGGCCGGAAGAATATGCCCTAACATGATGGTGCCATTCAGCCAGGCATTTGCTGCCCTTTTTGCCTCTGGCGGCAGGCATAAGGAAGACGAAATCCCCGGCAGCTATTACCCGTTCTGGCATTCCCCACAGAGCCTGTACGACCCGGCCCAAAAAAAATACGACGGGGTGGGGTTCAGGCCAACCCTGGAAAGACCGGAGGAAGGCTACAAGTTCGTAGCCGATGAGACTTTATTCGACAACCCCCCGGGTGGGAAATTCATTATAGGTAAAGGTACAGAGAAAAAGGGTATCGAGCTGCAATGCGGAGACAGTCATACCTTCGCACAGTTCAAGGTGGAAGCTTTCGATTTAGCCGATAGAGGCGATGCCCTCCCCTATTACAGACGGTCAATGACGATATTAAACAAAGTCTCCAAGAAACCGGGCATTGCCATGGACAAGATAATAAACGAATTCACCAGGGACGAAATCGATAATATCTACCCATCGTTAGGCCAGAGGATGGTAGCTATACTGACCGGTGAACTGGAGGTTATGGGCTATGTCGTCGTTAAAGACGACAACGTGACCATAACCGATAATGGCAAGAAGAAATTAGAGGACTTTAAAGCGAGTCTAACGGCAGAAGAGAGGGAAGCTCTAAAACTGTAAATCAGCTGTCCTGATAAGAGAAAAATTACTGAGACGTAATGCCTCCGTCCATTATCAGCTCGGTTCCCGTCATGTAACTGGACTCATCAGAGGCCAGGAAAAGGATACCGTTGGCAATGTCCTCCGGCGTTCCCATGCGACCGAGCGGAGTCCTTTCGGCACATCTCTTCAGAAATCCATCCAGCAGCTTCGGGTCTCTTTGTTCTATCATTCCCGTAAAGCCCGGAGTTAAAATGAAACCGGGGTGAACCGAATTCACCCTGATTTTATTCACTGCATAGACGCTGGCATCACCTTTGGTCAATAAGCGGACACCGCCTTTGGCTGCGTGGTAAATGGGGTCGCCGCCACCAACAATGCCGAGCATAGAGGACATATTAATGATACTGCCACCGCCCGCCTTTTTCATATACGGTATAGCGTTTTTCGTGCAGCGGAAAACACCCTTGAGGTCGACATTCAGCACTTTTTCAAACTCTTCTTCTAATACCTCATGACTGGGTTTACCACTGCCGGGGATTCCGGCATTATTAACCAGGATGTTAATCTCCCCGTATTTTTTACATATGTCTGCAAAAACCTTCTCTATTTGCTTTTCGTCTGTTACATCCATATGCCAGTATTCAGCCACACCGCCATTTTCCCTGATTTCGGCAACAACTTCTCGTCCGGCATCATCGTTGATATCAACTATGGCGACTTTGGCACCTTCCTTCGTCAGGAGTACACTTGCCGCTTTGCCTATTCCCGATGCACCGCCGGTTACGATTGCCACCTTGTCTTTTACCCTGTCCATTGGTATCTCCTCTATATAAAAAATCCCGCCTATTCTTGACGGCAACTCCCTTAATACAGTATCGGCCAGCAGCCTTAACGACCGCTGCTATCTTATTCGCCTGGCTCCTCCTCACTGCCCCAGTTCTGCATTATCTCCTTGATGCGCTGTGCAAGCCTGGGACTGGAACGCAGGCGTTCGATGAAAACAGGACACCCCTCCAGAAGTGAGTTCTGAGCCGCTGTTGCCATACTTGATAACAAATTCTGCATACCGATATCCATCTGCTGAGGCATATTCATTCCCGGTGCTGACGATTCCAGCTGCTTCCGAATATCTTCGGCAGTGAATTTCATCGGCATGACACAGCTTTTATACCAGGGACATTCCTTACACTGGACTATCCCATAGGCTTCATTAAGGATATCATCCATATCTTTCTCCCTTAGGACTCCTCCTTCATTATCGAATTCAGTATCCGCCAGTCTATTTGCGCTTTATTCTCGAAAAGCCCTATTTTTATATCCCTTATTATACCATCTTTATCAATGAAATACGTGGTTGGAATTCCTGAGATATTATACATCCTCATTACCTCCTTCTTGGCGTCAAGGAGGACTGTAAAGGAAAGGTTATTGCTCTCCATAAATTTCCGCGCCTCCGATGGAGACTCCCCCAGATTTACCGCCAGTATTACCAGTCCTTGCTCCACCCAGTCCGGGTCTTCAAATACCTCCTGTATAAAAGGCATCTCCATGCGGCAGGGACCGCACCCGGACGCCCAGAAGTTAACCATTACGGGTTGCCCCCGCAGACTATCAAGCGAGACCGTTTCCCCGTCAAGGCTTTGAAGCTGGAAATCCGGTGCCGGCCTGCCCGGCGCTGGAACCGCGTCTGGCTCCGTACTATCCGAGCAACCGGCTATAACCAGCAGGGAAACCAACATCGCTATCATTGCTATTACATTCGTTATTCTTGCCATAGAACCCTCCCCAGACATAAATTTAACTCGCCAGCGAGGAAAACCAGGACAGATTGTCAGTCAGGATAAGAATACCCACGATTAACAGCAGCAAACCGCTGATGATGTGCAGCCAGCCGGAATAGCGCTGAATACGTTTCAACAATGGCAGGATTGAATCAAAAGCAATCCCAATAATCAGGAACGGAAGACCCAGTCCCAGGGAATATATGGCCAGCAGATACGCCCCCTGCCAGGCGGTGGCACGTACCGTAGCCAGAGTCAGGATGCCACCCAGTATCGGCCCGACACAGGCCGTCCAGCTCACGGAGAAGGCAGCCCCTATGATAAAGGAACGCAGATAACCGGTGCTACTGCCCAGGGACGGGGCCAGACGTTTTTCATAGTTCAACCAGGGTACTTTTCTGGCCAACAATATAAACAGACCAAAGGCTATCAGCAGGCTACCGGCTATCTTGCTGAGCAAAGGGTAATTGGGATTAATGGCATATCCGGTCAGCCCGACAATCGCTCCCAGGAAAATAAACAGTACGGAGAAGCCAAGCACAAAGCTAAGGGAGTGTAGAAACACGGGCAATCGGATACCCCTGGTATCAAATATCCCCGGCCCGTATAAAGTGGCAAGATATACCGGTACCATCGGTAAAACACAGGGCGAGAGAAAAGACAATAACCCACCGCTGAAGGCAACAATCAGCGATATATTTTCATTCATCGTTCTTATTGTATAATGTATCTGGTAAAAGTTGCCAACAATGGCAGGACCCGTAGAAATTCCAGACAAAGGATTGTTGCCTATAGACAGAACTTATATTACGCCTTATAATTGCAGGTATACATCGCTAACAATATGATTAACCTCTCGATATAAACAATATCGGCAGGAGGTAAAGGGCACCAAGCACCAAAAAATATGATAACGGGAGGAAATTATGCCGCTGTATGTAATGATGACCAACCTGACTGACGAAGGCAGGAAAACGGTAAAAACAAACCCGGGAAGGATTAAAGAGGTCAATAAAGAGGTGGAGGCCATGGGGGTGAAAATACTGGCGCAGTATGTCGTCCTGGGACAGTATGATTTCATCAACATCCTAGAAGCGCCCAACAACGATACCATAGCCAGGGTGGCTACAGAGCTGGGTTCCCGTGGAACTCTGCAGACCAATACGCTGGCCGCCATGACACTTGATGATTTTATCAATAGCCTGAAAAAATGAGCCCTAGCTTACTATCATACCGGTGCCCTTTACCGCCCACGGGCTACGGCTTACTGAAAACAATGGGAGGACAATAATTAGACCTCTAAGTTTCACCCAAATTTCGCTTTACCAGACCTGTCCCCTGTGCTATAGATTACAGTACATTGACGGTCTCAAACCGAAGGACAAGTGGTATTTTAGCTTCGGCACGACCCTGCACCGGTGTGTCGAGCGCTTCTTCAGGGTCAGCACGCCCCCGCCACCCTCCCTGGAAGATATATTTCAATTTTACGAGCGGAACTGGCTTTCCCAGGGATATGAATCGCCCGAAGAAGAGACCAGATATAAGGATTACGGTCGGGAAATACTGAGCAGATTCTGGGAGATTCACAGTGCCGATTTTCATATGCCGGTAGCTCTCGAACGCAGTTTCTATATTGATATTGAAGGAATCAAGCTCAGGGGCTTTATTGACCGGGTGGACAAACTGGAGAGCGGCGGCCTGTCTGTTATCGACTATAAGACGAATAAAGAACTGTTTACCGCTGATTATCTGGAGGAAGACCTCCAGCTAACGATATATCAAATGGCTGCCGGGCAGACATGGCAGCTCCCCGTGGAAAAACTCACCCTTTACCACCTGCGGTCAAACACCGCCTGCAGTTGTCCGCCGCGCGACGAGGTACGACTGGAGCAAACCAGGAAACTGGTGCTTGAGGTAGCCGAGAACATAACCCGGGAAAAATTCCCGGCCATCGAGAATCAGTACTGCCCCTGCGATTTCGCCGAGCACTGCCCTTATTACCGCCACCAGTATATGACAGTCACACCGCAGGAAGCCCGACAGGATCTTCTACCGGGCATCGCTGCCGTTGATGCCATTGAGCGCTACGCTTCTCTCCAGGCGCAGATTAAAGAGCTACAGGAGCAACTTGAAGAGGCAAAAAAGACAATCATTGATTTTTGCCAGACCGAGAACCTGAACCGTGTCCACGGCAGTGAGTATGAAGTGACCTACAAACTCATCGAGAAAACGGGCTTCAGCGAGGATGAAGTCAGGGCGTTACTGGAACCGGAGGGTCTGTGGGAAAAGGTCTTGAGCCTTGACCAGACCCGCCTCAGACAGCTTCTCGCCAATGTGGAAATAGCCGGCGATATCAGAAAAAGACTGGAAGTCCTGAGACGTGTTACCTCTACCTATCCCCAGCTATGGCTGAAAAAACGTGCTGAGGAAGAAGAGAAATAGAAATGGTCTATATAATCTGGCTTACTCTATCAGCTCTTACGGCTAACCCTGCCAGGGGGGATATTTGTCCAGATTAATTTTGGTCAGACACGGCAATACCACGCTGAATAGTAGTGAAAGGTTCTGGGGAGCGACTGATGTGGAGCTGAGCGCCGAAGGCATCATCCAGGCAGAGAAGCTACGGGACCGTCTGGCAACAGAAAAGATTAACTTCGCCTATGCCAGCAAGCTGAGCCGTTCCCGCGTTACCGCCGAAATTATCGCTTCCAGGCAAAATACTGATGTTACCACCTGCGCTGAGCTGAACGAGATTAATTTCGGCTTTATCGAGGGACTGACCTTTGAGGAGATAAGCGAGCGTCACCCTGACCTGGCCGAGGTACTGAGTAAATGGGCCGTAAGGCCGAAATTCCCGGGCGGCGAAAGCCTTGATGAACTTGATAGCCGGGTGCAGAAGTTTCTGAAACGGCTGCACAAACACCAGCCCGAACAAACGATACTTATCGTGTCTCACGCTGGCACACTGCGGCTGATGATTTGCAATCTGCTGGCAATAGGTCTGGAGCACTGGCGACATATGCGACTTAATCTGGCTTCAATCAGCGTTATAGAGACCTATCCTCAGGGAGCCATATTAAGCTTGCTGAATGATATTTCCCATCTTAAAACCTAGGAGTTAGCATGTCACAAGTCTTTGTTTCGTGGAGCGGCGGCAAAGATAGCTGCCTGGCCGGCTATCTGGCAATGACCGGCGGCCTGGAAGTACGCTACCTGGCCAATATGATAACCGAGGACGGCAAACGCTCCTGGACCCATGGCCAGACTCCAGTACTGCTGGAGACACAGGCACAGGCCATCGGTATCCCGCTGGTGCAAAGGCGGACGAACATGGCCAACTACGAAGCCGAATTCCAGAAAACGGTGCTCACCCTGAAAAACGACGGCATAGACGGCGGTGTTTTTGGCGATATCGACCTCGAAGAACACCGGCAGTGGGTAGAAAGCACCTGCCGAAAGGTGGATATCACGCCTTATCTTCCACTGTGGGGAAAGAGCCAGGAAGAAATACTGAGGGAATTCGTAGACCTTGGCTTCGAAGCCATCGTCGTCGCCGCCAAGGCGGAGTTCTTCGGCGAAGAGGTGCTGGGACAGAAGATAGATAAAGATTTCATCAAGCATTTAGAGGAACTGCATCGGACCAGGGGTATTACACTCTGCGGAGAAAGAGGCGAATATCATACATTTGTCATTAATGGCCCCTGCTTTCAGAATCGACTCAAAATAACCAAAAGCAGGAAGATATTAAGAGAAGGCGTACGCTTTCTGGAAATTTTAAGCGCCGAACTGCAGGACAAATGACATACGGAGCTTCCGGAGGACAGCATGATGAAAATAGTCGCCAGAGTAATATCACAAGAAGGCACCTGCGAAGCCGGCCATAAGGTCGGGGATGAGTTCATCATGGGGCAGACGACTCCGTCAGGAATGTGCTCCTGGGCTTTCTATACACTCTTCCCCTTTGCCGAGCCTCTCCAATTCGGCGGTTCATTCCCCTGGGGAAGCGGCCCGGATAAGGTAAGAGTGGCCTGCCCCGACCCGGACAATCCGGTAGTCTTCGAACTGATACGCGTCGACAAAGACTAAACGCACTGATGTAACCGCTGAAAGTCTCCAGAACAGTCGGCATTAAAAAAAGAAGGACGATAATCTCAGAACAGCAGGATTAACAGTTCTTTCATATTCCAGCAGATGATGCCGGTTAATAACGCAATAGCCGGTATAAGAAACCTCCCGGGCACGAATAAGCAAATCAATAGCGGCATACCGACCTTGATTAATACCAGATGAAACGGCGACATCAGTAACGCTCTGATAAACGGATTCAGTTCCGGAAGGCCGAGTTGTGAAGCCACGAGTGTCAGCTCAAGGTCAAGTAATTGCAGAGACATATAAATCACTTTCAGGAGGATATCCCACGCTCCTACCTGGTGGTCTTTCACCGCGGTGTTAACGAAAGCTTTTAATTTGTACTGCTGGTCAAGTATCATCGTCGTATCTTTTTACATACCTGTCTTACTCATGAGCCCGGGAGCATATCGTATATTCAGCATATTGTTTGCGGTAAAAACATCTCATAAAAATACACAGTGTAAAAATGAATATTACGTAAAATTCAGGTATCGAATGACAGCCGTTTTCTCCGTCTTTTGTCCACTCTTCCCCTGTGCTATACTTTAGGGAGAATTTCGAGGCGAGGTAATTACTTGGTCAGTCCTGAAGTTGCCCAGGCAAGAATCGAAAAGCTAAAGGCCGAAATAAACCATCACAACTACCGCTACTACGTCCTGGACAGCCCGGAAATCAGCGACGCCGAATATGATGACCTGATGCGGGAACTGAAGGAACTGGAGGAGCAACACCCCCGGTTCCTTACCCCGGACTCCCCGACACAGCGCGTTGGTGCCGCCCCGGTAGAAGCTTTCGGTGTTGTCGAGCACCCTCTCCCCCTGCTATCCCTGGGCAATGTCTTCTCCAACGACGAATTACAGGCCTGGTACACGCGGACGGTGAGGCTATTAGGCAGCACAGAATTTGACTTTGTCGGCGAGCATAAAATCGACGGCCTGGCGGTAGCCCTTACCTACATTAACGGCCAGTTGACCACCGGGGCCACCCGCGGCGACGGCTTCCGCGGGGAGAACATTACCCAGAACCTGAAAACTATCAGGAGCATACCCCTCTCCGTACCCGGAGACGCCCCACCCCGCTTCGAAGTGCGCGGAGAAGTGTACCTTTCTAAAACAGGCTTCCACAGGCTCAACCAGGAGCGGGCGGAAGAGGGCCTGCCCCTATTCGCCAACCCCAGGAATGCCGCCGCCGGCTCGGTACGTCAGCTGGACTCACATATCACCGCCAGGCGGCCGCTGGATATCTATGTCTATATGCTCGGCTACGCCGAGGGCAGGGCGGTCCCGCCGACACACTGGGAAACCATGGAATACCTCAAATCACTCGGCTTCAAGGTGAATCCCAATAACCGCCCGCTGAAAAGCATTGAGGAGGTCGAGGACTACTATCAAACCTGGGAGGAGAAACGGGAAAGCCTCCAGTACGAGGCCGACGGCATCGTTATCAAGATAAACCAGCTGGATTTTCACGAACGACTCGGGGATGTCGGTCGTGAGCCGCGGTGGGCTATAGCCTACAAGTTCCCTGCCGTCCAGGGCACCACCCGCCTCGTTGATATCGGCATCAGCGTCGGCCGGACGGGCACACTCAACCCTTATGCCATACTGGAGTCGGTCTCGGTGGGAGGCGTTACCATCAGGCAGGCAGCCCTGCACAACGAAGACGACATCAGGCGCAAGGATATACGTATCGGCGATACCGTCATCATCCAGCGGGCGGGCGAGGTCATTCCGGAGGTCGTCGGACCCGTTACCAGCAAGCGTACCGGAAACGAGAAGGAGTTCAACCTCCTGGAAAAGCTTCCGAAGAACGAAAAAGGGCAGCCGGCCTGTCCGTCATGCCTGAAAAACAGCGTTATCAAGCCTGAGGGAGAGGTCATGTACTACTGCGCCAATGCCGCCTGCCCCGCCCAGGCACAGCAGCGTATCGAGCACTTCGCCTCCCGCGACGCCATGGACATCAGGGGCATTGGGGAAAACCTCAGCGCCACACTCTTTCAAAAGGGGCTGGTCAGGAACGCCGCCGACCTTTATTATCTGAAAGAGAAAAAGAAAGAGCTTTTAAACCTGGAGAAGATGGCGGAAAAGAGCGTCGACAACATGCTGAAAGCTATTGAAAACAGCAAAGAGCGGCCTCTCGCCAGGGTTATCTTCGGCCTGGGTATCAAACATATCGGCGCCGAGATGGCTGAAATTCTGGCAGTTGAGTTCCGCAGCATAGATAAACTGGCCGAAGTCTCCAGAGAAGAACTCGTGTCTATCCCGGCCATCGGCCCCAAGATTGCCGACAGCGTTACCGCCTTCTTCCGGCAGGAGGAGAACCAGAAAATAATCCAAAAGCTGAGAGATGCCAAAGTACGCCTTGAGGAAACCGCCGCAGAACCATCGGAGATGCCCCTGTCCAACATGGAATTCGTCGTTACAGGGAGACTTGAAAGCTTCTCCCGGCAGGAGGCGGAGAGCAGGATAAAGCAGCTCGGCGGGGCCGCCAGGGACAATGTCACCCGCAAGACCGACTATGTTGTGGTTGGCGCCGAACCCGGCTCAAAGCTCACCCGTGCCCGGGAACTCGGCATAAAAATACTCGATGAAGAGGCATTCATAAAACTCTTAAAGCAGACTTAACTATGAAACTTATTGTAGGTCTCGGTAATCCCGGATTCGGCTACGCCGGTAACCGCCACAATATCGGCTTTATGTGTATCAGGCATCTTGCCCGCATGCACGGCATCCGCTTCGATAAGAAGCAGGGGTACGCCCGCGTTGGCACAGGCGAAATCGCCGGCGAGAAGGTGGTGCTAGCCCGTCCACAGACCTTTATGAACAACAGCGGCGAATCGGTCGGCCGACTCGTGAAAAAGCTAAAAATCAGTCCTTCAGACCTTATCGTTATCCATGATGACCTCGACCTTCCCACGGGCAAGATACGCATCCGGCAGGGCGGCCGCTCCGCCGGACACTGGGGAATTCATTCCATCATCAATCACCTCGGCAGCCAGGACTTCTACCGCATCAGGGTAGGCATCGGGCGACCGGATACAATCGGAGACGCCACCGCGGACAGGGAAGAGGCGGTTGTTGCCTACGTCCTCGCCGACTTCACCTCCGAGGAGAAAAGGATTATCGATAAAATCATGCCGGAGGTCAGCCAGGCAATTCTCTGCCTGCTTAAAGAAGGCATAACCGCCGCCATGAACAAATACAACCGGGTTCCGAAGTAAGTGCACAGAAACATCATCATCACCATCAAATCGATTCATATCACCACATTCTATTTCATGTTAATATGCCTGTTCTACATGCTTTACTGCGCCACCACCGGAAGATATGACTGGACCCTGCTCACAGCCATAAGCGCCATTGCCGTCAACGGCCTGTCGATTCTCTTTAACCGCTTCGAATGCCCGCTTACCACCCTCGCCAAGAAACTCGGCGACCCGAAAGGTTCGATTACGGATATTATTCTTCCGGACTGGTGCGCGCGTAACGTGTTCAAATTCTTTACCGTTTTTTTCGCCATCGAGCTTGTCTGGCTGGGCATCGGCTACTTCACCTGATTCCTGAAAACGAGAGTTGTTGCGAGCAGCACCCCCCGTGGGGTGGGGCGAATACATCTAGGGATAAGCAGAAAATGATTCGAGGGCGGCGGGTGGGAAAAGATACTAAAGAAGGGGGGTGGGGTAGGTTTATTATCTAATTCAATGGAAAATAGGCACAGTCATCGTGGATACATTCGCGGTTGCGTCTGATATACTGGCATGTAATCTTCTGTGTCCTACTCAGGGTAATGCCCATCCGGGTGTCGAGAAACTCAACAGCTGCCTCCAGTGCCCTGCGGCTGGCCCTTTTACAGCAGCGAGGACCTCCGTCTATCATGCTATTCATGGCAAAAGCTGTGGCTTCGTTGGCCAGCGCCCGTGTCTTACCCGTCAGCGGTGTCGCTTCGGTAAGCACACTGATGGCAGTCCCGACACCTATGGCAGCCCCACAGACCCCGTAGAAGCCACACCACCCGCCGGGTACCCTGGCTCCTCTCTCCAGTGCCTTCTCGACGGCTCCCTCGGGGACGGGGTAACCCGCATTCTTCACCGCGGCTACGATAATAGCCGGTATCATGGCATGGTGCTCCGGTCCATGCATCGGCACCGAGGGATGGGACATAACCTTTTCAAGGATATCTCCGGGATTAGTACTGGTGGTTGAACTCAGCACATCCCTTAAAACATCGAGGGCCTGGCTCCTGTGGCAATCGTCACAAATATAATGGCCATCGGGACAGTATATCAAGGTGCCATGTGTCTCACCGCAGAAGGCACAACGCCTTGAGACCTCTTCAGTTCCATAGGTAAGAGGCTTGCCACATACCCCACAATTTTCCTGGGATTTCATATTAGCTCCGTATCGGCGGTGGTGCCGCTAGTTAAATTATAGAGGGATTTTAAGGCTGGGTCAACTAAGGCCAGTCTAATGTTCGGTGGGGCGGGGTGGCCTGGATTCCCGCTTTCGCGGGAATGACAAAATAAAGCGGGAATGACGTATTTTTGGGGGGGGAAAGGGGCGGGGTAACTAAAATCCGAGCCTCAAACGCTCTTTGCCACACTTCATCCTGAGGTGCTATAATTCCTATATCCAATCAGGGTAATCCAGTATGAAAGAAAAGACAATATTTATCGCCGTCATCGGCGGCGGCGACGTACCGCCGCAGATTGCCGAACTGGCCGAAGAGGTAGGCCGCGAGATTGCCCGCCGGGGTGCGGTGCTGGTATGCGGTGGACTTGGGGGAGTTATGGAAGCTGCCTGCCGGGGTGCCAGCAGCGAGGGCGGACTGACCATCGGTATACTCCCCGGGGAAAACCGCCGTACCGCCAACCCCTATGTCCAGATACCCGTTGTCACCGGCACCGGCTACGCCCGGAACGTGGCGGTAGTCAAATCAGCCCAGGCCGTTATCGCCATTGACGGTAGCTACGGCACGCTATCGGAAATAGGTCACGCTTTACAGAGCGGCATCCCCATTTTCGGCCTGAACACCTGGTCGCTCTCGATTGACGGCCAGGCAGATAACTCAATTATCCGTGTTGACAACCCGAAAGATGCGGTAACCAGAGCTATAGAACTCATTAAAGACCGGTGACAGGAATAGCACCAGGGTTATGGAGAGAGATATGTCGAATATCATAAACGTAACGGCAAGGGAAATACTGGATTCCCGCGGCAATCCCACCCTTGAGGTGGAGGTTGAGCTTGACGGCGGCATCAAAGGCCGGGCTGCCGTACCTTCCGGGGCCAGTACCGGCAAGTATGAGGCCGTTGAACTCCGCGACGGTGAGAAGTCCAGGTATAACGGTAAAGGCGTCCTCAAGGCGGTAGCCAATGTCAACGGGACTATCGCCAAAGCTATCATCGGCATGTCGGCCGCCGACCAGGAGAAAATCGACCGTACCCTGATAGAGCTTGACGGCACACCCGATAAGTCCGGGCTCGGGGCAAACGCAATACTGGGCACGTCTCTGGCTGTAGCTTACGCCTCGGCTGCCTTAAATAATATGCCGTTATACCGATACCTGGGAGGGGCCGATGCCTGTACCCTGCCCGTGCCGATGATGAATATCCTTAACGGCGGCAGGCACGCCGCAAACTCAACCGACCTTCAGGAGTTTATGGTCATGCCGGCGGGAGCCGGCAGCTTCAGCCAGGCCATGCAGATGGGCACCGAGGTCTATCACGCCCTGAAAAACGTCCTCAAGGATAAAGGTCTTAATACCAATGTCGGTGATGAAGGCGGCTTTGCCCCCTCCCTCCCCTCCAATAAGGAAGCCGTCGAGGCCATCCTCGCCGCCATTGAAACCGCCGGTTACAGGCCCGGCAGGGACATTTTTATCGCCCTGGACCCGGCCTCCAGTGAGTTTTATAAAGAAGGTTATTACGTGTTAGAGAAAGAAGGCAAAACCCTCAGTCCGGCGGAAATGGTAGACTTTTATGTCAACTGGGCAGCCGAATACCCCATCATCAGCATCGAGGACGGCATGGCCGAGGACGACTGGGATGGCTGGCGCTTGATTACCGAGAAGCTGGGCAGCAGAATCCAGCTTGTCGGCGATGACCTCTACGTTACCAACGTCAAACGCCTCCGGCAAGGTATTCAAACGAAAGCCTCCAACTCTATCCTCATCAAGCTCAACCAGATAGGCACACTTACGGAAACCATCGAGGCCATCACAATGGCACAGCAGGCCGGCTGGACGGCCGTAGTAAGCCACCGCTCCGGCGAGACCGAAGACACGACCATCGCCGACCTGGCCGTAGCCTTGAACACCGGCCAGATTAAGACCGGCGCTCCCTGCCGCTCCGAGCGCACCGCTAAATACAACCGCCTCCTCCGCATAGAAGACGACTTAAAGGACAATGCCAGCTTCGCCGGCATGAAAGCATTCAAAAATTTAAAGAGGTAATATGACTGAAATTACACCGGGCATCTACTGGCTGGAACTACCTACATTAATGGCAGATTCCGACTCGGTACATGTCAATGCCTATCTTGTCCGGGGAGACAGCGGCTTTCTCCTTGTTGACGCCGGCTGGAACACCGACGAGTCATTTGCTGCCCTGCAGAAACAGCTGACCGAAATCGGGGCAGATATTAAAGACATATCCCAGATAGTGGTTACCCACGTCCACCCCGACCATTACGGTCAGGCAGGCAGGCTGAAGCAATTATCCGGGGCCAGCGTAGCTCTACATGATATTGAAAAGAGTTTTATTGAATCAAGGTATATAAATGTAAAGCAGTTCGCAGAGCAGACAGCCGACTGGCTCGTTGTTAATGGCGTACAGCCGGAAGAGCTGGCGGACTTCAAAAACGCTACCGCGGGAATGGAACGCTATATCGTCGCCACCTACCCCGATATCAGCCTTCACGGCGGTGAGACCATTACTTCCGGCAGGTTCAGCTTCCAGGTCATTTGGACGCCGGGGCACTCCGCCGGGCATATCTGCCTTTACGAACCCGAGAAAAAGATACTTATCTCGGGAGACCACGTCCTGCCGAAAATCACACCTAACGTCGGCAGGCAGCCGGATACTAAAGAGAACACCCTCGGCGATTACATAACCTCGCTGGAAAGCATAAAACACCTGGACGTTGAGCTTATCCTGCCCGGACATGAAGCTCCCTTCAATATATTCAGACCCAGGATTGAGGAGCTTATCCGGCACCATGAAGAGAGAAACCTGGAGGTTCTGGCGATTTTAAAGGATGGACGACCAAAAACAGCCTGCCAGGTAGCCAGGAAGATAACCTGGGGAGTTACCTCTGACTGGCAGGACATACCATTCTTCCACCAGAGGCTGGCAATATCCGAAACCCTGGCGCACCTTGAGTATATGACCATCAACGGTCAGCTGGAAAAGATAGCCAGAGACGGCGTTATATATTACCGGAAGATTTGATATACTATTTAATAATATATGGTAGCCTATCCCCCTGACCCCCTTCCCTTGAGTATTAATGAAGGGAAGGGGGAGTTAAGAAGAGAGGGGCGAAGCCCCTCTCTAAATCTCTTCCCCCTCGCCTTTTAAGGAGAGGGGGACAAAGGGGGTGAGGTAAATAAAATAAACTCGAACTGCATGTTGGAGGATTCTTCGTGAATGCGGGCTTTTGGGCGCTTGGCGGTGCAGTAATTGGTGCATTTCTAGGCTTCGGTGGTACTTACCTGATACAAAGGCTAGCAGAACGAAGGCAAAAGAAAAGACTATGCACAATAGCAAGAAACGTTATCGGATTAGAAATTCTTCACAATTTAGAAATACTTGAACAAATTGAGAAAAATATATCTAAGGCCATTGAAGAAAAATATTCAATATATACATACTCCCAGCCACCACGCACTGAGGTTTTCAACAGGATTTTTGATTTACCGTCTCTTAGCGTTCTGGATAATATAGAGCAAATGTTCTTTATACATACATTTGGAACACTTAATATGGTATTTCGCGAATATGCCTTATGGCCAGATAAAATGCGACAATTACAGCATGATAGTACTGAGCAAAAGAGAGCATCCAGCCAATGGTTATTAGCGGCTATTACCATGCTGGGAAGTGATTTAATAAAACTATTATGCAAAGTATGCTTAAAAGAAAAGGAAGGTTTACAAAGAGAAGACCTTAAGAATATATATGCTAAACTAAAAAAGACTGAGAATAAGGATGAAACATACGGTGTATACTTTAAAAGTTCGGATGATAAGTGGTATAAACAAAAAACAGAAGACAAGAAATGCAAATATCTGGTAGTCTGGGAACATGATTACCCAGAATGTCCTTTAGAAGTTATTGAGCTACGACCTAGCAAAGAGGCTAAATAGTTCATGAAAAAAATCGGCATTACCACCACCGTGCCAATCGAGGTACTGATAGCCGCCGGTTATCAGCCGGTTGACCTGAACAACGTCCTCGTTAGCGACCCAAATCCGGGACGCCTCGTCACCATCGCCGAAAGGGCTGGCTTCCCCCTCAACTGCTGTACCTGGATAAAGGGTATCTACGGAGCCTGCATCGACTACGGCATTGACGATATCCTCTGCGTGACCAATGGTGACTGCACCAATA
Source organism: uncultured Dehalococcoidaceae bacterium (assembly GCA_964558675.1). Taxonomy (GTDB): domain Bacteria; phylum Chloroflexota; class Dehalococcoidia; order Dehalococcoidales; family RBG-16-60-22; genus CAZLEY01. Next base: position 26,986 of record CAZLEY010000018.1, read on the forward strand.
CCATCATGCTGATGGAAGTCCTTAAACTCAGGGGGCTTAACGCCATTCCCTTCGCCTACCCCGACCATCCCGACCCGCAGCTTATGCAGCACGTTCTGCTGAGACTGGCAGCCACGCTGGGTACCACACCGGAAGCCTCTGAAACAGTCAGGAAAGAACTCCAGCCCGGACGTGACCTTGCTTTGAAGCTGGACGGGCTTACCTGGAAGGAAAACGTGGTCAGCGGCTGGGAGAACCATCTCTGGCTGGTCTCCGCCTCTGACTTCAACCAGAATTTCCCTGAATACTGCCGGGAGTTGCAGGACTTACTAGCAGTCTGTTCCCAACGTCAGCCCTATCCCTCCGGACAGCTCAGGCTGGCTTATATCGGCGTGCCCTCGGTTTATGCTAGAGACCTTTACCGTCACCTGGAGCGCCAGGGCGCCCGGGCAGTCTTCAATGAAACCCAGCGCCAGTTCGCCATGCCCGTACCCGGCAAATCACTTGCCGAGCAGTATTCCAGCTACACCTACCCTTACTCAATTCAAGAGCGCGTCAAGGATATTAAAACCGAGCTCCGCCGCCGGCATATCGACGGTGTTATCCACTACGTGCAGGCATTCTGCCACCGCGGCATCGGCGATATCGTTTTCCGGGATGCCATTGACATCCCCATACTCACCCTGGAAGGCAACGACGACTTTTTCCTCAATAATCATATTAAAACACGCATAGAGGCATTCCTCGATATGTTGCAGAGAAGGCGGAGCCTGTCCGCAAATACTGGACAAAGGAAGCTCGAAGGGGTTGACGCCCCCTTGAGAAATATTAATATAAAATCTTAACTCAGGAGGCGAGAGTGAAAACAAAAATAGGCATAAACGGTTTCGGACGCATCGGCAGGCTGACCCTCAGGGCTATCAAAAATGACCACGACAATGAGCTGGAAGTAGTAGCTATTAATGACCTGGCCGATATTAAAACCAACGCCCACCTGCTGAAATGGGACAGCATTTACGGCCGTTATCCAGGGGAAGTAAGCGCCGGGGAAAATGCAATCATCGTAGACGGCAAAGATATAAAGGTTATCTCGGAAAGAGACCCCGCTGCCATCGCCTGGAAGGACTATGGCGTCGATATCGTCATCGAGTCCACCGGGCTGTTCACTGATGCCACCAAGGCTGTCGCCCACCGGCAGGGTGGCGCTAAAAAGATAATTATCTCGGCCCCCGCCAAGAACGAGGATATCACCATCGTCCTCGGTGTCAATGAAGACCAGTATGACCCCGCCAGGCACAATGTCATCTCCAACGCATCCTGCACCACCAACGGCATCGCGCCGCCGGTCAAAGTGCTGAACGATAACTTCGGCATCAGCAAGGGACTGATGACCACCATTCACTCATATACCAACGACCAGGTAGTACTGGACACCATCCACAAGGATATACGCCGGGCAAGAGCCGCCGGCTTGAACATGATACCCACCACCACGGGTGCCGCCAAGGCCGTAACACAGGTTATCCCGGCACTCCAGGGCAGGATTCACGGGCTGGCCTTCCGCGTACCGACGCCTACCGTCTCCGTAATCGACTTCGTCTGCGAGCTGGAAAAAGAGGCCACGTCAGAGCAAGTCAATCAGGCGCTTAAAGCCGCCGCCGGGGGCCCCCTCAAGGGTATCCTGGAGTACTGCGAAGAGGAGCTGGTCAGCATGGACTTCAAGGGTAACTCCCACAGCTCCATCATCGACGGCCCGGGCACCATGGTCATCGGAGGCAACATGGTCAAGATACTGGCCTGGTACGATAACGAATGGGGCTACAGCTGCCGCCTGGGCGATTTGGCTGTTTTCATGGCTTCAAAAGGACTCTAGCCGGATAAATACAACAATATCTGCCCGCTGACAAAGACAATAATATGAGCGAAATTGCTGACACGATACAGGAGGGAATGAAACCCTTTGGATACAAAACCACGACCGTGTCCATAACACACCTGCCGGAGACACAGGAAGCAGTTGGGAAACTGGTCAGACAGGGACAGATAAATAAACAGCTATACGAAAGATGGCATTTCTATCTGAAGACTAACGAAAACCTGCCCGAGGCAAAGACAATCATTGTGGTGGCCATGCCTCAACCCATTACTCGCATCTGGTTCACATGGGAAGGAATCAACCATCCTGCGGACATCCCGCCGGATTACTTTGCCAAAACAGTAAATGAATCTCGTGCCGAAGCAATTCTAAACAATGTGCTGAAAACTGCCAGATTCAGGATAGTGAAAGCCCATCTGGCACTTAAAACGATAGCCGTCCGAAGCGGAATGGCAACATATGGTAGAAACAACATCACCTATGTGTCAGGGATGGGCAGCTTGTGTATGTTGGTCGCTTTCTATACTGATTGGTCCTGTGAAGAGGATAACTGGCGAGAACCTGCAATGATGGAAGCCTGCGAAAACTGTACGCTTTGCCGCGACATCTGTCCCACCGGAAGTATTCGTGCCGACCGCTTTCTTATCCACGCTGAAAACTGCCTGGGTTTTCTCAACGAGCGGGAGCCGGATTTCCCTTACTGGGTCCAGCTTCAGCCTGACTGGCCCAATGCCCTCGTTGGCTGTATGTTATGTCAATTCGCATGTCCGGTGGATAAACCCTATCTGCAGCAAACTAAGGAGGGACCTTCTTTCTCTGAAAAAGAGACCGGCCTCTTACTAAACAAGACGCCCTTTGAGAGCTTGCCTGGAGATACCCGACAGAAACTGGGGATTTTCGATGGGGTTTATCCGCTTCTGGCACGAAACCTGAGTGCGCTTATAGAAAAACAAAGGAACGCTTCAATGGCATTACATTAGATGTAACCATCAGACCATGCCGCTCCGCCTTCAGCCGGTTTCTTACAACATAGTTATTTCTGACCATCCGATGGTACGGTTACTTTAGTCTATTATATAGCTGGGTCTTATAAATATAGTTATTAATACCTGTTGACATCTTGTTGCGGAATTGCGTAAAATAGGAAAACTGCTTGATACCAAGGTGAAATATGAAATTAGTTGTTGTTGGCTTCGGGCAATGTGGAGGCAGGGTAGCTGACGAGTTCGCCCGCCTTAATGGGAGAGCTCGCAGCATACGCGGACTCAATATTGTTACGGGTTGCTATGCAGTTAATACTGATATCGCTGACCTCAGCGGACTACAGACCATTAAGCCTAATTACGACCACCGAATCCTTATCGGCAATAAAAAAACCGGCGGCCACGGTGTCGGTAAAATCAACGAACTGGGAGCTGAAATAGCCAAAGAAGATTCCGATAAGGTCATCGAGACGATTAGAAACGACAAACATTTCCCAGAAACCGATGCCTTCATGCTGATCGCTGGCGCCGCCGGCGGTACCGGTTCCGGGGCAGTTTCAGTAATGACACAACAGATAAAAGAACGTTACGTAGATAAGCCCGTCTACAATCTCATCATTCTTCCTTTTGAGCATGAAGAAACAACCGAGGACAGAACCGTCTATAATGTGGCTACGTGCCTTAAATCAAGCTACCTGGTTGCTGACGCCATCTTTCTCGTTGATAACCAGAGGTATGCCATGAAAGATTCGCCCATTAGCCAGAACCTGGCCAGGATAAATTCCAGAATTGTGCAACCGTTTTTTAATCTGCTCTGCGCCGGCGAAGAGAAAAAAGCAAAATATATCGGGGCCAAGATACTGGATGCCGGCGATATTATACAGACACTGGTAGGGTGGACAACCCTGGGCTTCGGCCGTTCGAAGTCTTCACTGTTCCGGTCCTTCTTTGAAAGAGGACGTGACTTTAGGAATAAAGCATCGGAAACCCAAAAGGGAGCACAGGCACTGGATGAAGCCGTCAGCGGATTATCAATCAAGTGCAATCCATTAGACTCCAAGAGGGCACTATATCTTGTTTCGGCTCCCGCCAAGGGAATAAATGTGGACCTGATTAAAGAGCTCGGAACCTATATCAAAAATATAGCTCCAGAGGCCATATTGAGAAGCGGTGACTATCCTCGAGAAAAAGGGGCTATGGATGTTACCGTCATTCTTTCGGAACTGAGCGATGTAGAAAAGATAAGGAACTACTTCACCAAAGCCATTAACCTGATAGCTGAACTCAAGAAGCGCCAGGCAGGGCTGGTAAGCACACAGCGAGGAATCGACATCACGGTAAAAGACATACCCTCGCTGCTATAGTTCGATTTTTATATATTAATGAGATAGTCTGGCTATTACTTTAGAAAACCGAGCGCTAATAGAACCACTTATCTTTAAGTTCTATACCCAACGACAACTGCTATTAAAGAGTCAGACCGATACCCACAATGACAGCCGTCATGGAGGCATTATCCGTCTCTAACGCCTATCTGGCTATCTTGGAATAAATCTGCCAGGCCTGCTCGATGGTCTCGTCGCGTACTTTCCAGGCTTTTTCAATATTATCGTCACGGGTTTTCAAAGCCCCGCCTACAGACGCCTCATATGCTGCTTTGGTTGCCTCTTCAGCATTCTTATATGCTTCTTCGGCACGCCGAACGGCATCATCACGAGTTTTTTGGGCTTTGACTATTACTTCCGCACGGTCATTGATGGCCTGCGCCATGGTAGCATCATAAGCTCTATTGGCCTGCTGCTCCGCTCTTTTGTAAGCCTTCGCCACCTGCATCTCATTCTCATGATAAGCCTTAGCAACCTGACGCTCAGCGTCCATATAGGCCGCATAGGCTTTCTCGGCTTGGCTCATAACCTCGTCGAGCGGACTCTTGGGTTTCTCTTCAACTACCTGTGGGATTTCTTCAACCACTGTCTGAACCTCCTCGGACTGAGTTTCAGTTTTCAACGCTGCTCCAGCAGATGACTTTTTGGTGCGCTCTTTCTGGTTAGCCACCAGACACCTCCTTTATATTATCTTATTAGCCATACAGCTCTTTCTTTAGATTATATGACAGAAGGCCTCTACTTAGTGCCAAGTATATTGCTCACCTGATAAAAAGTCAAGCAGTCTTTCCATTTCTCATATAAGCACTTCAATGCCATTTTAGCATTATTCTGTTAACACTCAACATACAATAAACCAGGTAACCGACTACTCCTTTTCCTTCTTAGTATCTTTGTCATCAGTCTCTTTTTTTGATTTCTGTACCTTCTTGGATTCATACATTCTGGCCAGGGACTCCAGACGCGCTTCTATTTTGTCTCCCGGCTCTTTACCAGACCCCTTTGACGCTATGTTGTTGCTGCTTGCCTTGTCAACCGATTCGCCCATGGCATTTATCGCCGCTTCAGTAACCTCATAAGCTGCCTTGCCTTCCTCTTCAGCCTCAGTTACTACCTCACTTAAGGCTTCTTCTGGGATTTCAACTTCAGCCTTATCTTTCTTTGACCCGGCTTTACTCAACGTAGCTTCATATGTCTTCAGAGATGCCTCAGCTGTTTCTCTGGCCATCTGGCCAGTTGTCTCGGCCCGGCTAATAGCGTCCTGAAAGGCAGATATTGATAGACCGGCTGCCTCCCTGGCAACCCTCGCCGATGCCTCCGTTGCTTCCTTCACCGCCTTAATTGTTCTTTCAGCCGATTCCCTGGCGGCTTTTATCAATCCCTCAGTCACCTCCTTGGCCGTTTTCACCGATGCGTCAGCCGCCTCCTTGGTTTCTTTATTTACTTTCTCAGCCCGGGCGACGGCTGTCTTTATCTCTTTTTCGGTTGCCTGGGCACACTCTTTGGCAGTCGCTATTGCGGCTTCAATCGCTTCCTGGACAATCCTTGTTGATTCCTCTGCTAATTCCGTAGCCTGCCTGTTTATCTCCTCGGCTTTAGCTACCGCCTCCTCAGATGCCCTCTTTGATTCTTCAATGGCTTCTTGAGCTACCTTTTCTGACGTCCCAACCGCCGCCTTAGCTTCCCTGTCTCTCTCCTCTATTCTGGCTATAGCCTCCTGGAATTCCCTCAATGCTGCGTTGGTTTTTTCTCCTGCTTCCCTGCCTATCTCCTCAGCTCTGGCCATCGCCTCCCGGGACATCTCTATAGCTGCCTCAGATGCCTGCCGCGCCTCCCTTGCCGATGCCTCGGCGGCTTCCTGCGCCTCTCCTACCGCTGCCCCGGCCGCTTCCCGAGCATCTCTGGCTATTGCCTCAGCCTCTTCCCGGGTATCTCTGGCTATTGTCTCAGCCGCTTCCCGGGTATCTCTGGCTGATGTTGCGACCATTTCTTTGGCTTCCTCCCTTGCTTCTTCAACCCTGGCTATAGCTTCCTGAATCTCTCCGAGCGATGCCTCAGCTGCCTCCCGAGTTTCCCTGTTTATCTCTTCCGCTTTGGCTGCGGCTTCTCCGAACTCATTTAATGATACTTCAGCTCTATCTCTGGCTTCCTTACCTATCTCCTCAGCTCTGGCCATTGCTTCTCTGGATGCCCTTACCGAAGCCTCAGATGCCTCTTTGGCTGCCTGTATGGCGGTCTCTATCGCTGCCTGGACCTCCTTATCTATTTCATCAGCCTTTCGCACTGTTTCCTGAGATGCCCTCTGTGAATTTTCATTTGCCAGTTTAATTTCTTTACTCAACTCCTCAACCCGGTTTGCCGTTTCCTGAGCCAAACCTTGAGAAGCCTCAGCCAACTCCTTAGCTGCCTGGCTCGTCGCTTCAGCCCGTCCTGCTACTTCCTCAACCGCCTTGGCCGATCCGTCAGCCACATCTTTGGTTGATTTGCTGGCTTTCTCAGCCCGGCTCACGGTTTCCTTGGCAACTCTACTGGTTGTTTCAGCCGCGACTTTCGCTTCCCGGATCATTTTCTCAAGCCGGTTGGCCGCATCTCTGGCGGCTTTATTTGATTCTTCAGCAGATTCTTTGGCCGTCTTGATTAATTCCTCAGCCCGGCTCACCGTCTCGCGGGCTGTCTCCTTAGCTGACTCAGAGGCTTGCTTAGCTTCACGCCCCACCTCATCTAACCGTTTCAGCCCTTCCTGAGATGAAATTAACGCCGACTCAGCCGCCTGCATAGCCTCCTTGCTTATCTGCTCAGCTCTGGCTATAGCATTCTCAAATGCTCTCGCCATAGACTGCGTGGTTTCTTTTGGTCTTCTGGCTACTTCCTCGGCACGGTTTATCGCTTCATTGGCAGCCTTGATTGATTCCTCAGCAGCTTCCCTCGCTTCTTTGCTTACCTTCTCGGCCCGGTTTACTGCATCCTGAGCCGCCCTTGCCGCTGACTCGGCGGCTTCTCTGGCTTCCTTCCCTATCTCTTCAGCCCGGCGCGCCCCATCCATAGCAACTTTGGTTGATGCCTCAGCCGCCGCCCGGGCTGCCTTGCTTAGCTGCTCAGCTCTGGCTACTGCCTTTTCAAAGTCCCCGATATTACCTTCTACATCTTCCATTAACTCAGGAGACATTCACTGACCCTCTCTACGATGTTTTTAAACTTGATTACCAATATATACCATCAACTTTCTTACCAGCATAGAATATTCTATTATAGTCTCTGCAACTTTTCAACAGGTAATTCATGACGATATAACTACTCTGTAATATACCATTAGTAATGCCTATTTTGCATCATTAATGATTGACATTCTCCCTACATTATGCCAAAATAACATAACTTTATCATCATCGAGGTGCAAAATGAAATTAGTGGTTGTAGGTCTAGGACAATGTGGTGGCAGAATCGCTGATGAGTTCGCCCGGCTTAATGGCAGAGCGCGCAGCCGGCGCGGTATGACCATAATAACCGGATGTTTCGCCGTCAATACAGATGCTGCCGATTTAAGCGGGTTATCCAGTGTCAAGAATGACCATCGCCACAGAATACTCATCGGCGGTCGCAAGACCGGTGGACACGGTGTAGGTAAAATCAACGAACTTGGGGCTGAGATAGCCAAAGAAGACTCCGACAAGATTATTGACGCTATCAGGACAACAAAGAGATTCTTTGAAACGGATGCTTTCTTACTTATAGCCGGCTCCGCCGGCGGTACCGGCTCCGGCGCTATCTCTATAGTCACACAACACCTGAAAGAGCGCTATATTGACAAACCGATATACAATCTTATTGTTCTACCCTTTGAACATGAAGAAACGACCGAGGAAAGAACGGTATTCAATGTTGCCACATGCCTCAAGTCATCCTACTCAGTAGCCGACGCCGTCTTCCTTGTCGACAATCAGAGGTACGTGAGGAAAGATTCATCCATTCAGACCAACCTGTCTAAAATAAACAATATGATAGCCGAACCATTTTACAACTTGCTCTGCGCCGGTGAAGAGAAAAAGTCCAAATACATCGGGGCAAAGCTGATTGACGCCGGGGATATCATACAGACACTGGTTGGATGGACAGTGATTGGTTATGGCAAAACAGAATCACCGATATTCAAGTGGCCCCATGAATGGAAGAGCGATTTCCGGAAGAAGGGCGCCGAAATTCAAAAGGGTATTCAGGCCATGGATGAAGCTATCAGCGAGCTATCACTCAAGTGCAATCCTGCCGACTCAAGGCGATCCATGTATCTGGTCTCCGGTCCTGCCAAGGAAATGAACATGGACATGATTAAAGAAATCGGCGACTATATGAGAGATATCGCCCCTGAGGCAATCATCAGGAACGGTGATTATCCCAGGGAAAGAGGCATTGTGGATGTAACTGTGCTCTTATCTGAGCTCAGCGAGGTCGAAAAGGTCAGGGATTACTATCTCAGGTCAACCGACCTTATCCCAGAGTTCAAGAAGAGGCAGGAAGAAACCGAGGATAAGCTTAGAGCACTGGAAGAGGTATCCAAAGATATTCCATCGCTGCTATAATTAAAAAGAGTAAATAGACATCAACGGGCACATCGAATCGGAACTCAACCGGTTGGGGATGTGCCCGCTATAATTTTCCTATCTGGTTATTCCGACAACTCAACCACGCCCCCTCCCCCATCGTTGCTTATCTATTCCCACCCACCACCCTCACATCATCGGCGGTTTTCCAATCATTTATCCCCAACACCACCCCATGGGGTGTTTAAGAGGGGCTTCGCCCCTCTTTTTTTTAATTCCCCCTCTCCTGTGAAACCTCGTCAGGAGAGGGGGATACAGGGGGTGAGGTAGATAACTATCTCGCCTATTACGTGTTGGAGAGGGGGACTAAGGGGGTGAGGCTAAGTTAGTTTGAGATTAAGATAATGAAAAATTAAACAGAATCCCACGTGGATAATTCTTGGGAAAAGGCATGTTTTAGGGTATAATAGAGACGATAGAAAATGACTTCTCAGGTCTTTTATCGCAAATGGCGCCCTCAGATTTTGGCTGAAGTAATCGGACAGGAACATGTAACCAGGACCCTGCTCAATGCACTGGCCAATGAGCGTATATCGCACGCCTACCTTTTCTGTGGCCCCCGGGGTAATGGTAAGACCAGCACCGCACGTGCTCTGGCCAAGGCAGTAAATTGCCTTACCAACGGTAAGGGTGAATCGTGCAATTCCTGCGCGATGTGCCAGGCAATAACCGAAGGCAGAGCCCTGGATGTTATTGAGGTTGATGCCGCCAGCAACCGCGGCATTGACGAAATGAGGGACCTCCGGGAGAAAGTGAATTATGCCCCTAACCAGGCGCGCTATAAAGTCTATATTATTGATGAAGTCCATATGCTTACCAAAGAGGCCTCCAATGCTCTGTTGAAAACGCTGGAGGAGCCGCCGCCGCATGTCATTTTCATCCTGGCGACCACCGAAGCACATAAACTCCTGCCGACTCTTCTTTCACGTTGCCAGCGCTTCGACTTCCGCCGCATTTCCCAGGCGGACGTGGTCACCAAACTGTCCCGCATCTGCGAAAGCGAGGGAATTAACATCTCGGCGGAGGCATTAAGGCTCATCGCCCGGGCTGCTACCGGCAGCCTGCGGGATGCCGAAAACCTGCTGCAACAGATGACAACGTATTACGGCAATGAAATTGATTTGCCTCAGGCACAGGCTATCCTGGGTATATCCAGTGACGTGCGTTCAAGAGAACTGATAAGGCATATTATCAACAATGACATTTCCGCCGGAGTAGCCACCATAAACAGCGTCAACAGCGATGGACTTGACCTGCGCCAGTTCAATCGTGAACTCGTCGATTACCTGAGGGTTCTGCTTCTGACAAAGACCGGCTCTACCGATTCCATAGAAATGACAAATGAGGACCTGAAAGAGCTGAAGGACCTGGCTGACAGGGCTTCCCTGCATCAGATACTCAAGGCAGTTAAAGTCTTCGGTCAGCTTGAACTGGGCCTTGACAACTACACTACCCTGCCCCTGGAGCTAGCCCTGATTGACTGCACCCTGCCCGGGACGGAAGAAAAAGAAGAACCCCCTCAGGTTAAACCCGAGCCAGCGGCCAGCAAGGCAACTCCAAAGACTACAAAAAGTGCTCCCGAGCAACCCGCCCAGCCGGAAGAGACTATAATACCGGAACCGGCGCCACCGGTATCCGAGCCTGCAAAAGCCGAGAAACCCGTCACGTCAGCCGCAGAAAGCACCGAAGTCAGTCCGTTAGAAGCGGGCAGTGAAATTGAACAGCTCCGGCTTAACTGGAGCAAAATTATCAATGATGCGCCGGGTGGCATGGGTAAAACCCCGGCCGCCGCCCTGCTCCGAAGCGCCAAACCTCTATCGCTTGAGGATGATACAATAGTAATATCATTCAAATATTCCTACCACAAAGAAAAAATGGATAACCTTGACAATCAGAAGACCGCTGAAAAAATCGTAAGCGGTTTCCTGGGACGCTCCTGCCGGGTGCAATGTGTTTACGAGCATGAAAACAATCACCTGGTGAAAGCTGCTCTGCGGATGGGCGCCCAGGTTATCGATACGGAGGAAAAATGAACAAGCATATGATACAGCAGGCTCAGAGACTCCAGGCTCAGCTGGCTAAAGCCCATGAAGAACTGGGCAACCTCATGGTAGAGGCCAGCTCAGGCGGCGGCGCCGTAACCGTCGTGATGAACGGCCAGCAGCAGATACAATCGGTAAAAATATCACCGGAAGTAGTCAATCCGGAAGATGTGGAGATGCTCGAAGACATGGTACTGACCGCCGTAAGAGAGGCCGGCACCAAGGCACAGGAAGCCGCCGCCAAGCAGCTTGGCGGACTGACCGGAGGCTTAAAAATCCCGGGGCTGACATAGTAATAGACAAGGAGAGCCATCATTGAATGACGCCACCCAGGCCACCGACGCTATCAGCAAGCTCGTGCAGGAGTTCAGCAAACTGCCTGGCATCGGGCCCAAGAGCGCCCAGCGCATTACCTTTTATTTACTCCGTGCTGCTGAAGAAGAGGGTAAAAACCTCGCCGAAGCCCTGCTGGCACTGAAACAAAGAATCACCCTCTGCTCCACCTGCTGCAACGTCACCGAGTCCGACCCCTGCCCCATCTGCCGCAACCACCAGCGTGATAACGGCCAGGTCTGCATCGTGGAGCAACCCCAGGATATCCTGGCACTGGAGCATACCGGAGTCTATAAAGGACTCTACCACGTGCTCCACGGCGCTATCTCGCCCATCGAGGGCATCGGCGCTGACGACATCAGAATCCGGGAACTGCTCGACCGCCTGCAAAATAATACGGTTGAGGAAGTCATCCTAGCGACCAATACCAACCTTGAAGGCGAACAGACCGCCATGTACCTCAGTCAGATAATTTCCCCGCTTGGCATCAGGGTCACCCGCCTCGCCCGGGGACTCCCCTTCGGCACCGAGCTTGAGTACGCCGACGACGTTACCCTTACCAGGGCTCTGGAGGGAAGAAGCGAGTTTTAGTAAATATTATCAAGGCAACATCTATATTTAGGTGAAAACATGGCTAGAAGGAAAAAAGTTAGCTTCTTAGCAAGAACAGCAATCAAAAAGAGAGTCTCTTTTGAAGCTAGTGGTAAGAAGGTTTCTTTTACTGCAAGAGTGCCCTCAAAAAGAAGAAAAAGAGTAACATTCTATGCCAAGAAAGAAAAATAACGCTTGGATTTTAACAACTACTGTATACTTAGATTCAGATGTAATCGTTGCTGCAGAGATAGACAATGAACAAAACCACACGGAATCTCAAAAATTCATGGATTTTATTTTAAAACAAGAACACCGTGACATTATTTTTATTACTTCTGTTTTTACTTTTTTAGAATTAGCTTCAGCAATGATAAGGCGTACCAATGATGAACATAGAGCTTATTCTTTACTTTACAGAATCCGCAACGTATGGAAAGGCTCTATTAAACCTGTACCGCCTATGCCGCCTAAAAAACTAACTTCTTTCACAACACTAGTGGATAGGCTTGCAGAGACATCAATCAAATTCCACACTCCATCTGGAGATACCATTCATGCACAAACGGCAGCTTGGCACGAAGTAGATTATTTAGTTACTTGGAATAAAAAACACTACTTATATATGGAAAAACAGTTAGAGGATCTTAGGGTATTAACACCAACTGAAGCCATAGATGAATTTAATAAATATAAGAAGAATAAAAAAGTAAGATAGATATTTTTGTAACCTATCCCCCTGACCCCCTTCCCTTAAATAAATACATAAGGGAAGGGGGAAATTTTTTTGAGAGGGGTTGCACCCCTCTCATACTCTCCACTATACTTTGAGAAAATGGGGCGTCTAAGAGGGGCGGATCCCCTCTTCCCTAATTCCTCCCCCTCTCCTGCGGAACGCCTTGCCAGGAGAGGGGGACACAGGGGGTGAGGTT
>CAZLEY010000019.1:0-38682 GCA_964558675.1 uncultured Dehalococcoidaceae bacterium
TTGACCATCTTATAAGGATGCAGAACGTAGCTCCTGATTTGATTGCCCCACCCGGCCTCTATTCTCCTTCCCTTAAGTCTGGCTTTTTCTTCCTCCCTTTTTTCCAGCTCCAGTTCCAGAAGGCGCGCCCTTAGTATCTTCAGGGCAATCTCCTTGTTCATGAACTGGGAACGCTCGCTCTGGCAGGTCACTACCAGTCCCGTCGGCAGGTGAGTCACCCTGACGGCGCTGCTTGTTTTTTGCATATGCTGTCCGCCGGGTCCGCTGGAACGATAAGTATCCACTTTTATATCATCGGCGTCAATATTAAGGTCAGCATCAGCCTCAGCTTCCGGCATAACCTCCACCAAGGCAAATGATGTATGCCGGGCATGGTCGGCATCAAAGGGTGAAAGACGCACCAGACGGTGGACGCCATGCTCCGATTTCAAATAGCCGAAAGCATACTCGCCGTCAACGGCAATTACCGTGCTTTTAATGCCCGCCTCATCACCCGGCGATGTATCCAGTACTTCCGCTTTGTAGCCACGGCGCTCCGTCCAGCGGAGGTACATCCTCATCAGCATCTCCGCCCAGTCCTGGGATTCGGTACCACCGGCACCGGCATGGATGGCCAGGATGGCATTACGGACATCATACTCACTGCTGAAAGCCAGCTGGAATTCCAGCTCGTCAAGGTGAGTAGACAGTTCATCAAGCTCCGACTGTATCTCGGCTTGAAGAGAAGCATCCTCTTCCGCCAAGCTGATTAGCTCAGCGATATCGGCGGTCTTTTTCTCCAGTTCACGCCATCTCTGCACTACCTTATTATGCTCGGCAAGCTGTCGCATGACATTCTGCGCGTTGGTCTGGTCATTCCAGAAATCAGGCTGAGAAGACTGCTTTTCCAGACCAGCTATTTCTTTCTCTTTACCAGCTATGTCAAAGATGCTCCACGGCCATGGCAACCCTGGCCTGTAAATCTTCTAACTTCTCTCGTAATTCCTGCATCTGCCCTCGCTTTTCTAGATATAAAGGCTCTCCTGATAACCGGTTCCAGCTACTTTCGGCGGCTTTATTGATTCCAGATTGCCCCCCGCCGCCTGGTGGGACAGCCGGGTCGGCTCCGGCAGGCGGTAGCCCCGGCAGCACGCCAGCACCCAGTGAATCGCGGTAGTTAAATCAACCCTGTGCCCGATAGATACATAAACCGGCTTTACCCCTCCCCTGGTGCGCAGCACCGCCCCTATAACCTCTCCACCATCCATCAGGTCTGCATAGTTACCCGCCTCGGTGCCCGGCTCTTCGTGCCGACCACATAAACGCGACTTGGCGCAGCCGACGGTCGGTATATCCAGGAAAAGTCCCAGGTGAGACGCCAACCCCATCCGCCGCGGGTGGGCAATCCCCTGACCATCCACCATGACAAGGTCAGGCTTCACCGTAAGCCTTTCACAGGACGCCAGTATCAGCGGTGCCTCCCGGAATGATAAAAGTCCAGGAATGTAGGGTAAGGTAAGACGGTCCGTTATCATGCTTGTTTCAATGATTTCAAGCTCGGGATAGCTCAGGACAACCACCGCCGCGGTGCCCGTCCCGGCTGTTCTGTTTACCGAGATATCAACTCCAGCTATCAAACGTGGATTATCGATATTCCCAGTTCGGGAAACCTTACTTGCGAGCTCCTTCTGAATCTGTATAGCTTCAGCCGCGGTTACCCGCCAGCCATGCAGTCTGGCTACTTTCATACTCTGATTATAGACGCAGGAGTAGACTATTGGCAACCTGCTTCTCTTTACACGTAACTGATGGCTTTACCCCACCCCCTACCCCTCAGCGTATCTTTTCCCACCCGCCACCCTCGCGGTATATGAGGCTTATCTCGTAGATGTTCCCCATACCACCCCACAGGGAGTGCGCCGTGAGAGGGGGCGAAGCCCCTTCTCATAATTTCTCCCCCTCTCCAAACATATTAATTTACGCTGTTCATACTATTCTCCAGTTTGGAGAGGGGGACCAAGGGGGAGAGGCTAAGATGAACTGAAGCTAATATACACTCTCCATTAACATTTTCCCCCGATTCCCATTGACAGGCTATTATTTATGTTGCATAATAGGGAACGTATATCATTTTGTAGAAAAAGGTAAGGTATAAATGCTTAAAATTAGACTGCGGCGTGTTGGCGCCAAGAAAAAGCCCAGTTACCGATTAGTAGTCGCTGATGTTCGGGCACCCCGCGATGGGGCGTTTGTTGATATTGTGGGACACTACGATCCCCTGACAGACCCGGAGACGATAGTGATTAAAGAGGAGAAGGCACTGCACTGGCTAAAACAGGGGGCACAACCAACGGATACCACTGCCAGACTGCTAGGCAAAGCAGGTATTCTGGAAAAGTTCAAACTTGCCAAGGAGAAATCATGAAAGACCTAGTGGAGTACATCGCCAAGTCAATCGTCAATGAACCCGACGCAGTGAACGTTGATGAGGAAACAAACGAGGAGGGTATTACGCTGAAGCTGACCGTTGCCGATGACGACAAAGGGCGAATTATCGGCAAGCAAGGCCAGATTGCCCAGGCCATGCGCACCTTGCTCAGGGTAAAAGCAGCCAAAGCCGCCACCAGAGTCAGACTCGAGATTATGTAAAATAGTCCCCCGCAAAACCGGTCGCCTCTTTAGAGACGTGGAGACATAGCTTTCACCCCCTTTTATAGCTTGTGCTTCTCAATCACGAGATGTTCAGAAGTTGTGAGCCGTTCTGTGGAAATTGAACCCAACCATAATTATCCCCTGCCCGAGGGACAATATTACCATCACCAGATTATCGGGCTAGAGGTCAGGACAACCGGGGGAGAACTGATAGGCACTATCACCAACATTCTCACCGGGAAAAGCAACGATAACTACATCGTCCAAGGCAGCACGGGAGAAATCCTTATCCCCGCCATTGAGGATGTCGTCCAGTCCATTGACCTGGACCATGGATACATCACTATCGAACCCATTGTAGGACTTTTAGACCTTAACGAAAAGAAGCCACCGAAGTAACCCTTGAAGTAGATGCTACAATCTTACTAAGATGACTGTTACACTGGTGCAGAAATACAATCCCGAATGGCCGGAGTGGTTCGCGGAAATCAAAGCATTCCTAGGAGAGAAAGTATGCCTAGCATGTATCCGGATTGAGCATGTAGGCAGCACTTCCATCCCAGGCATGACGGCAAAACCGATTATCGACCTGATTCTGGTTATTGAACCGCAAGATTTCGAGAAAATTAAGGGACTTCTGGCGGAACGTGGCTACCATCATCAGGGAGACAAGGATATCAAAGAAAGAGAAGCCTTCGACCTGGCTGACGACACAGTAAAGAAATCGCTCCCCGCCCACAACCTTTATGTATGCCCGAAGCACAGCGAATCTCTAAAAAGGCAAATCGCCTTCCGTGAATATCTCAAAGAGAACAAAGCGGACGCCGAACGGTTAAGCACGCTAAAATGGTCTCTGGCAGAGAAATTCGATAACGATAAATATCCCTACATGGACGGAAAAGCGGCACTCTGCGAGGAGATAACCGAGAAGGCTCTGAAGCAGTTCAACTAGTGCGCTAAAACTTCCGCCGCCGTTTTATCTTCTCCGCCACCGTAAGCCGCGCTACAGCCCGCCGGAGGGCCGCCTCGCATCTAGCCTCATCCAATCCAAGCGCACGCTTATCGGCTAATCTCTGCTCCGCCCGCTGCTTGGCAGCCTCGGCGCGAGCCTCGTCAATCTCCTCGCCCCTCTCGGCGCTATCCGCCAGAACGATAACCCGGTCAGGCCGTACCTCAAGAAAGCCGCCGAAATAATCAGCAGCTCCTGAGATTTCGAATAACTTCCCCGAGGTTCGGTCTTTTCCCATACATGAGCAGGTAAGCTCGGAAAACCCTGATAGCCAAAAACAAAACCCCGATGATGGAGAGTCCCAGTACCGCGATACTGACTGCCAGTTCCCAGGCAGGAATATCACTTACGCCCAGCCTCAGCATCGCTTCTACGGGAGCCGTGATGGGGAAAATGGTCATTACTATCCAGATTGGACTTTTAGGAAACAGCATTAGTAAAGACGATAACCAGAGAGGTGCGATGGCGAAAAGCGAATAAATCAGAGACAGCTGCTGTCCTTCTCGGGCAGAGGGGCTGATAGCGCCGACACCCGCCGAAAGAGCGGCGAACAACAAAAATCCCAAGACGAAATAGACTATCCCCAGAACGATGAAGTTGGCCGGTATTTGTATCATGCTGAAAAAACCGCCGAAAGCGGATGAGGCCAGGTTCAGCAGGAGTGGCAGTGAGACCAGCCAGACAACCACCTGTATCAGTCCGGCGACACCCAGTCCCAGAACCTTACCGGTGAGCAGTTGACGGATGGAAACAGAGGACAATAATACTTCTATAAGGCGGCTCTCTTTCTCCTCTCCCAGTCCCTGCACCATGTAACTGGCAAAGAAATTCAGTGAGAGGGCCAGCAGCAGGCTGAAAATACCGGGAATGAGAAGATTACCGAACCCGCCCTGCTCGGTAGCCACAGCGCCGGTTTCGGTAAGCCTGGTTATCGCCAGACGTAACGGGGCTTCGACGAGGTCAATAGTCTCCTGAGGCACTTTCCCCGATAAGATATTGCTCGTTAGGAATCTCTTAATGGCGGCTTGGGTGGCGGGGGGCGTTTCCAGCTGTTTTTCCAGGGTATAACGGTTAACTACCCCCATCGACGTGTAAGGCGATGAAATGACGATATATTCCGAAACATCGTCCCTGAGCATGGCAGCCTTCGCCTCATACTGCGTATCATAGCGGACCAGCTCTATATACCCCTGAGTGGTGTATTCGTCGAATCCGCCGATTTCATCAACGTACCCGATGGTGGTCGTTTCTACTTCCGACGGCTCGATGATTGCCGATATCAGCTGGACGACGCCTATGGCCAGAAGAGCCACGACCGGTACGATAAGGGTCATAACGATAAACCCGGTCCTCTTTATCGTGTGCAGGAATTCATGCCTGAATATCAGCAGCGTCTTATTTTCTATTTTTACCCACCTCTTTCAGGAATATCTCGTTAAGTGAAGGAGTGGCCATTTCGAAACGATTAATAACTATGCCGCGGCTTACCAGTCGCTCCAGGAGCTGTTGAGGGGTCGTCTTTCCATCCAGTACCAGTTCGACGTAGCCCCTATGCTGGCGTTTCTCGATAATCCCCGGTTCATCACCCAGCTCCCCTTTGAAATCCAGCAGGACCGAATCACCTTTATACCTCGACTTGATTTCAGCCAGGTCACCGTAAAGGACGGCGCGTCCGTTATTTACCATTAAGATACGGTCGCAAAGCTCCTCTACCTGATTCATCTGGTGGGCGCTCAGGATTACGGCTTTACCCTGATTCCTCAAGTCAACGCACATCCCTTTCAGTAGCTCGGTGTTAACCGGGTCTAGACCGGCAAAGGGTTCATCCAGGATAACCAGTTGCGGGTCATGGATGATAGTAACGATGAACTGGATAATCTGCCCCATGCCCCGGCTCAACTCCTCAATCTTCTTTCCTTTGTGGGGCAGCATACCTGTCTGGTTGAGCAGCTCATCAGCTTTTTCCTCGGCTGAGTGCCTGTCCATACCCTTGAGCGAGGCAAGGTAGATGATAGTGTCGAGTACCCTGAGCTTCTTGTACAGTCCTCTTTCCTCGGGCAGGTAGCCAAGACTATTTTTGGCAGCTTCACTCAATTTCTCGCCGAGGATGGTCACCTCGCCCGAATCCGGCTTGATGATGTCCATCAGCATCCTGATAGTGGTAGTCTTGCCCGCACCATTAGGACCAATCAGACCAAATACCTCGCCCTGAGCGACCGAGAAAGACAGGTCGTCAACCGCGACCTTATCGGCAAAGGACTTGACTATATTACTGACTTCAACTGCGAGCATGGTAGAAACACCTTCTCAAATTCGTATTATAGCATATCTTCAATATCGTTAGTTATCCCATAACAAATCATTATCCAGGGTGCTTTACGCTCCTGAAGAAAATATATCGGGGAGAAATTGATGTTACCGAAGTGAAGGAGTTTCAGGTTAGCCCGCGTAAACCGGGAGCTACAGGACCTGAACCAGCTTCCTCTGGCGTGGTATGAATTTACCTTGGAATTACAGCTTCCGTCGCCTCTTTACCTTCTCCAGCACCGAAAGGCGTGCCATCGCCCTCCTGAGCGCCGCCTCGACCCTTCCCTCATCCAGTCCGGGAGTAACGCCTCTTTCTTTTAATCTCTCTTCAGCCCGCTGCTTGGCCGCCTCGGCACGCTCTCCGTCAATCTCCTCGGCTCTCTCGGCGCTATCCGCCAGGACGATTACCCGGTCCGGCCTCACCTCAAGAAAGCCTCCGGATATGGCCAGGATATCTTCCTCCGCGCCCCGCCTGACTCTAAGCTCTCCTGCCTGTAAGATGGTCATCAGTGGGGCGTGGTGTGGTAATATCCCCAGTTGCCCTTCAACACCGGGGGCAATAACCGCCTCCACGTCCTCGGAGTAAACGACACGCTCGGCGGAAACAATCTCAAGCTTTAAGTTAGCCATTGGCCTCGGCCCCTAAACTCTTGGCGGCTTCCGCCACCTCCTCGATGCCGCCCACCATGTAAAACGCCTGCTCCGGCAGGTCATCATATTTACCCTCAAGGATTTCGGCAAAGCCCCGCACGGTGTCTTCTACCTTCACGTACTTACCCGACCGGCCGGTAAAGACTTCGGTGACAAACATCGGCTGAGACAGGAACCTCTGAATGCGGCGGGCTCTCGCCACGGATAGCTTGTCTTCCTCACTGAGTTCCTCGATACCCAGTATAGCGATGATGTCCTGAAGGTCCTTATATCTCTGCAACACCCGCTGCACCTCGCGGGCTACCCGGTAATGCTCTTCGCCGACTACGTTGGGGTCTAGTATACGCGAGGTTGATGTCAGCGGGTCTACCGCCGGATACAGGCCCTGCTCGGCTATAGACCTTTCCAGAGCCACCACCGCATCAAGATGCCCGAATGTAGTCACCACACCCGGGTCGGTATAGTCATCCGCAGGCACATAAATGGCCTGGAAGGAGGTAATCGAGCCCTTCTTGGTAGAAGCAATCCTCTCCTGTAATTCGCCCATCTCGGTGGCCAGTGTCGGCTGGTAGCCTACCGCCGAGGGCATGCGCCCCAGCAGCGCCGAAACCTCCATGCCGGCCAGCGTATAGCGGTAGATGTTGTCAATGAAGAGCAGGACGTCCTGGCCTTCCACATCACGGAAGTACTCCGCCATGGTCAGCCCGGTCAGCCCCACCCGCAGCCTCACCCCGGGTGGTTCGTTCATCTGCCCGAAGACCATGACCATCTTATCCATAACGCCGGCTTCTTTCATCTCGTTCCACAGGTCATTCCCCTCACGGGACCTCTCCCCGATGCCGGTAAAAACGGAAAAGCCGCCGTGTACTGAGGCGATATTACGTATCAACTCCTGGATGATAACCGTCTTGCCTACCCCCGCCCCTCCATAAGCGCCGATTTTACCGCCCCTGGTAAACGGCGCTATCAAATCAATAACCTTGAGTCCCGTTTCCAGTACCTGCGTGCTGGTCTCCTGCTCCTCAAACGAAGGCGGCAGCCGGTGTATCTGCCAGCTATCTTCGGCCTTGACCTCACCGAGGTTATCCAGAGGCGTTCCCATCACGTCAAAGAGGCGCCCCAGCGTGGCTTTGCCCACCGGCACCCTGAGAGACGCACCGGTATCATTCGCCTCGGCGCCACGCTCCAGTCCGTCGGTAGGTGACAGCGACAGACACCGTACCCAGTTATTCCCCAGATGGTCCTGCACCTCAAGGACAATCCTGCCGCCGCTGGCATCAATCTCAATTGCGTTATAAAGGGCGGGCAGTTCATCGGGTGGGAATTCAACATCAACCACCGTCCCTATCACCTGTACTACTTTTCCCTTAGCCATAATAACCTCACATAATTGTCAGTTTTTAATTTCTTATTCCAGAGCTACAACGCCTCCGGTAATATCCAGGAGTTCCGTCGTAATCGCCTCCTGTCGCGCCTTATTATATAGCAAAGTCAGGTCGCCGATAAGCTCGTTGGCGCTGTCGGTGGCGTTCCTCATGGCCACCATCCTGGCGGACTGCTCACTGGCGATAGACTCCAGAATAGCGTGATAAATCTGCATCTCCACAAAGCGGGGCAGCAGTCCGCCCAGCACGGCTTCAGCGCCCGGCTCATAGATATAATCGACATTTTCCGCTTTAGGTATAACCGCAGGCTCTACGGGAAGCAGTTGCTTCATAACCGGTTTCTGAACCATCGTAGAAACAAACTGGGCATAAGATATATAGACCATGTCTATGGCCCCGTTACAGTAATCATCAATAATAATATGTGATATTGACAAGGTATCCAGGATACCGGGTCGGTCTCCCAGTTCGGTGAACTCGGCCTGCAGGTCACAGCCCTGCCGTACCGAAAAGTCCCGCCCCTTGCGCCCCACAGCTACAACATTAACCGGCAAGTTTTGCTCCAGGATAAAACCTGCCAGATTCCGGTTGAGATTGGCATTTAACCCGCCGCACAGACCCCGGTCAGGTGTGATGTGCACCACAGCTATTTTCTCTATCGGCCGCCGCTGTAACAGAGGGTGCTGCAATTCCATCCCCGGTAAAGCCGCCAGGTCGGCGATGACCTGCTGTATCTTCTCCGAATATGGCCCCCCGGCCAGACCACGTTCCTGTGCCTTCTTCATTTTAGAGGCAGCAATCATCTCCATAGCCCGGGTTATCTTGGCTATGTTCTGGGCACCCTTTATCCGCCGGCGGATTTTACGAATGTCAGCCAATCTCTGACCTCATCATATTATACTTTACAACCCTCCCCCTGTATCCCCCTCCCTTGGTAAGGGAGGGGGGAATTTTCTGTTAGAGGGGCTGCGCCCCTCTATGACTCCCCCTATCTTAATCTTTTACGAATCCTTTCTTAAATTCCTCAATAGCTTTCTTTAAAGTCGCTTCCGTCTTATCATCAAGCTCCTTGGTCTTGGCGATAGCCTCGCCAACCCCAGCATAGCTTGCCTCCATGAACCTGTGGAAGTCCGTCTCAAAAACGGTGACCTTATCCACAGGTATATCGTCCAGATGACCGTTGGTAACGGCATAGAGAATCATTACCTGCTTTTCCAGTGGCACCGGTACAAACTGGGCCTGTTTTAAGACTTCCTGTATACGCTGCCCTCTTTCCAGCTGCGCTAAAGTAGTCTTATCAAGGTCGGCAGTGCCGAGCTGGGCAAAAGTCGCCACCTCACGGTACTGCCCCATGTCCAGCTTCAGCCGTCCGGCTACCTGCTTCATCGCTGGAGTCTGCGCTTTACTGCCAACGCGGGATACCGATATGCCCACGTCCAGAGCCGGTTTGATGCCGGCGTTAAAAAGGTCGGCCACCAGGTATAGCTGTCCGTCGGTAATGGAAATGACATTGGTGGGGATATAGGCGGACACATCACCCGCCTGCGTTTCAATGATGGGTAAGGCCGTCAGCGAACCACCCCCATATTCCGGTGCGTACTTTGCCGACCTCTCCAGCAGACGACTGTGCAGGTAAAAAACATCGCCCGGGTACGCCTCACGGCCCGGAGGCCGCCTCAACAGCAGGGAAAGTTGCCGGTAAGCCCAGGCATGCTTGGAAAGGTCATCATAAATAATCAGCACGTCCTTGCCCTGCTCCATGAACTCCTCACCCATGGCGCAGCCGGCATAAGGCGCCAGATACTGCAAAGCCACGGATTCGGCGGCGCTGGCGGTAACGACGATGGTATGCTCCATGGCGCCGTGTTCCGCCAACATGGCTACCACCCGCGCCACCTGGGATATCTTCTGCCCGATGGCGACATAGATACAGATTAAATCTCCGCCCTTCTGATTGACAATACTATCAAGGGCGATAGCCGTCTTACCGGTGGAGCGGTCGCCGATAATAAGCTCCCTCTGCCCGCGACCGATGGGAAACATGCTGTCCACGGCCTTAATACCGGTCTGCACCGGCGTATTTACCGAAGCGCGCAGGACCACGTTGGGAGCTACCCTCTCAATCGGCCGCGTTTTATCCGACTTGATATCGCCCTTGCCATCCTGGGGTCGTCCCAGAGGGTCGACGACACGCCCGATGAGGACATCTCCCACCGGGACCTCGGCAATCCTCCCCGTGCATCTCACCTCGTCGCCTTCCTTTATCTGCGTATAATCCCCCAGCACCACCGCCGATACGCTGTCCTCCTCCAGGTTCAGGGCAATGCCGATAACGTCATTGGGGAATTGAAGCAGTTCGTTATACTTGACAGCAGCCAGTCCGTGAATCCGTGCGATACCGTCACCCACTTCAATCACGGTGCCGATATCCACCATGGTTACGGCCGTGCCGAACTGCTCAATCTGCTGCTTCATAATGGATACAATATCTTCGCCTCTCGTTGTCACCTGAGCTACCTCCTTTGCCACACAGTTAAGCTGACCATTGATTATCTCTTCCTCTCCGTGCCGACCAGCTCTCTCCTTAGCGCCACCAGTTTGCTGCGGGTGCTGCCGTCCAGCAGCTTACCCCCGACCCTGGCGATAATCCCACCGAGAATATCCGGGTCTACTTCGGACTTCAACACCACTTTCTTGCCCACCAAGGCGCCAAGGTTTTCGGTCAGCTTCTGTATATCTTTATCATCAAGGGGGACAGCGGTAATAACCTCTGCCGGTTCTATCCCGTGATAGCCATCCAGCAATCGCTGATATTCTTCAGCGATATTTACAATCATGCCAACCCCGGCTCTGGTTATCAGTATATATACCAGATTCAAAGCCAGCGGGTTTATGTCTGTCAGGCGTTCGGATAACAGCCTGGCCTTATCCTCGAATTTTATCTTCGGACTTTCCAGTGCCGCTAAAAAGGTATCATCACTGACAGTATCAACCAGCTTCTTCAGGTCAGACTGCCACTGTTCCAGTTCTTTTCTCTCCAGCGCAATTTCAAAAACTGCCTGAGCATAGCGCCGGGCACTAGCTTTTTTCGGCATGATATCTCCCCGACTTCTCTATCAGTCCTTCTTCCCGGTTGTACCTTCTTCCAGTACCTTTTCAATGAGCTCGCGATGCTCTTCTTTATCCAGAGAGCGGTCGATAACCCTGCCCGCCGCCATGATAGTCAGGTCAGCAAACTCGCGGCGTACCTCGCCAATAGCCTCGTCACGCTCTCTCTGTATCTCGGTACGCGCCCTGTCTACGAGGGTCTCAGCTTCCTGCTTGGCTTCCGCCTGCGCCTTCTGCTTGACCTCCTCACCCGTTTTGACCGCCCGGGCTATCCTCTCCTGGCCTTCCCGGCTGGCAACCTCAAGCTGTTTTTTTACCTCTTCCTCGGCACGGGCCGACTGCTCCTTGATGGCCTCAGCCTGCTCCATGCTCTCCTTAATCCGCTGCGAGCGCTCGTCAAGCATCCGCATCAGGGGCTTATAAGCCACAAAGCGTAGAATAACCAGCAGGATGATAAAAGTTACAACCTGCGTTAACAGTACTGGTAGATTAATTCCAAGTCCTTCCACAATACCCTCCAAATATCCGTATCAGGCCCCGCAGACTCTTAATACATCCCGAGCCGCCCCGGAACCTGTTAGTTACCGATATCCCGGGACTACATCATCAAGAATACCCAGGTAATAGCAGCCATGCCCACTATCACCCCGATAACCATAACCGCCGCCGCGATAACGGCAATAAAGACTGGAATTCCGCTTTCTTCCATAATGCCTCTCCTCCATCCTCATTATTTAATTTCTTACTATGCAACCATAGCCAGTATGATGGCCACGATTAAGGCATAGATACCGATAGCTTCCGCCATAGCGATGGCCAGAATCATGTTGGTCATGATTGGTCCTCTTGCCTCTGGGTTGCGTGCCAGTCCCTGCATGGCACCGTAACCCAGAATGCCTATGCCGATTCCCGGCCCCAGGGCACCCAGCCCCATAGCCAACCCCGCTGCTAACATCTTGACTGCTTCAGCATCCATTATTTATCCTCCTTACGACGATTAGTGCTTATTATTCATTTTAGTGCGATTCTGCTTCATGAGAGCTGACCGCCATGGTCACAAAGACAAGGGTCAGTCCGCTAAAGATAAGGGCCTGCACAAAGCCGACCAGCATCTCCAGTCCGTAAAAAGGTAATGCCAGTACCCACGGAACAAGAAATGCGGCGATTAACAGCAATATCTCGCCCGCCGTCATATTGCCGAAGAGACGGAAGGTGAAGCTGACGATGCGGATAAATTCGCTCAGCGCCTCCAGGCCGCCGACAAATATATCTATAGCTCCGGAAAACAGCCCCATCGGGTTTATCTTACCCTTAAAGACGCTCCCGATACTCCGGAAAAACTGCCCGGCATTTATGAACTTACGCAGGTAATGAACGCCCAGGGTTTTTAACCCGTAGTATTCCACGAAGACGAAGGAAATCAGTGCTATAGCCAGCGGTGTATTAACATCGGTATTGGCGCCCCTGATTAATTCATGATGCCCGATTGTTATCGAACCGAACCCTGGAATCAAACTTAGCCAGGCGTTAAAAAGGACAAAGAGGAAGATAGTGACAATTATGGGGAAGAAACGCCGCCCGTTCTCCTCGCCGGCAATGCTCTGGCAGAGGTCGTAAACCCAGCCGAGTAGAAATTCAAAGGCAGTCTGTAACCTCCCTGGCACAATCCGCATACGGCGGGTAACCACGTAACTGATAACAACCAGCACCACCACGGTGAACCAGCCGGCGATAATGGTATTGGTAATAGGCAGGCCAAAGAGGCTGAGGATTTCGGGGGCGGGGAGATGGGGCTCGGGACGGGGAACACTCAGCCAGCTTGGCAAACCCACGTCTCCAACCATGCTCTTCCCTATAGGTCCAGCCAGAAAACCGATGATAAAGAGGGCTAGGAAGATAACGACAATGCCAATTAATATAGGAAACGAGCAGCCAAGACAGCCGCGGCGTTTAGGCTCAGCCACTAGCCATTCTCCTTGTCTTGTTTATCGCTCATAAGGGGTCGAATCATTTGATAAACACCGTAAACGGCTACCACCAACCCGACCACCAGTCCACCTATCATAAATAAGGGCTTAGTGTCCAGTTTACCATCGAGCCAAAGACCGGCAAACGTCCCTAATAGAATACAGGCGGCTATAAAAAATCCCACACCCGTCAGCCTGAGAGCTGCTACCCACCTGCTCATGCCGGCCTCAACATATCTGACCATGAGAATGATACCAGAATCAGGTTATTCAGGTCAAGCATTCTCTATCCTTGGATATAGTCCTTTAGATATAGACAGGCAGGATAGAAGGGATAATAGAAAGCGGGACTTTAAGTGCCCGATTTACGTATTCCCAGGCGCTTTTTTACGAGACATTTTACGGGCATTGTTCGGAAGGTAAAAGGACATTCTAAGCACGCACACCCTTGAAAGGAGATGAGCCGAAATTGCCGGCCTTCATCTCCCCGGATATCTCGTCACCGGTCACTTTACCCTGATATTCGAGTTCCATTTTACCCATCGGACTGCTTATCTCCATGCTCCAGGTTACCTTATCCCCATCCACGGCACCGCCGCTGAATTCATTCGTGCCAAAGCTACTTTC
The DNA here is from genome assembly GCA_964558675.1 of uncultured Dehalococcoidaceae bacterium. GTDB lineage: Bacteria > Chloroflexota > Dehalococcoidia > Dehalococcoidales > RBG-16-60-22 > CAZLEY01. The sequence goes on from CAZLEY010000019.1 coordinate 13,686, forward strand.
CATGGTACCGCTGAGAGTGCTACCGTCAGTCTTCATGGTCAATTTCACAGACTGCTTACCCATCGGTGTATCAACCTCGATGTTATAAGTCCCATCAATAGCCATTATCTTCTCTCCTTATTCCCGTTATTAGCGGTACTTTTTCTGATGTATTGATGAATTTTATAGGTAATAGCTATTGATTGTCAACATAGGAATTTAAAAGCAATTAATTGGGACTATTTATCTTAATGGCATAAAAAAGCCCTGATATTCAGGGCTTATTAATTTCTAATACGACTGAAAAACAGACCCGAAGAACGGGTATACATCACTGCCGAAAAAGACGGGGGAAATCACCATCGAAAACCTTTAGAAATTTGTGCATGTCCAGCAGGTCGTCCTCCCTGACCTCCTCCGAATTCTTAAATCTCCCTAATTCCGCCTCGGTGAGGTCTGTAATAACCTCCGGCCTCTCATCTTTCCTGATTATAGCCGCCACCAGACATTTCACGTTACAAAACGAGCAGTATACCCTCAGAAACCATAACTCGTTAGCATGCTCAATAACTTCAACATTCTCTTCCTCATAGTTCCGCCCACAAGTACCGCATTTAATCGTCGCTATCAACCTTTTTATCAGACTCTCTTCCATGAATCCAGTTCCCAAAGCGGCAGCAATACTATTGCCTAAGACTTACGCTTATCAAAATCGTCCAAATCGAGGGTATTAATGAAGTCATAGAAAGCCGACATCTTTTTCTTCATTTCCTCGTCGGTAACCGCACCTTCTTTACCTCTAACCTCTTCCCCTTCTTCAAAGATAGGTTTGCCTGTCTCACCATCCAGCAGGATACCAGCCTTATCCAGAACCGAATCATCGGCAAAAATAGGTACGCCTGTTCTCACCGCCAGAGCCAGCGCATCGCTCGGACGCGAATCAACTTCCACCTGTTTACCATCTATATCAAGAATAACCTTAGCATAAAAGGTGTCGTTCTTAAGGTCATTGACAATAATTGAATTAACCACAGCCCCTAAGGTGTCAATAACCGAGTTCAGCAGGTCATGAGTCAAAGGCCGGGGAACAGCCACGCCCTGCAGTTTCACCGCGATGGCATCCGCCTCAGCCGGACCTATCCAGATAGGCAGATAACGGTCGGACACCTTCTCCTTCAAAATTACCACTCGCTGGTAATTCATTAAACTCACTCGAATGCTGTCAATCGTCATTTCTATCATGCTTAATCCTGCCTCCCCCTTTCACAACCTGTGTATATAATTCTAACCCCACATGAATATATCTGTCAAATGAAAGTAGTTCAGTTTACCTTTGAAAACAGCCTGCTTTCGACAGAATATTCACCGGCGTAGCCATTCTACTTATCTTGCTCACCGGCACACTCATCCCGCCTTCCAACCTCGTAACCTTCAGCCCATATTTTATGGGCGATATTTGATACTTGAATACCAGAACATTCATCAGTTATCATTTCGGGATATGGATTATCGCTTCTTCTCATACTACCTCCATCCTACCTCTCTTTGCTTCTATCATAAGTTATAAAAGTTAATAATCCATAAAAAGAATGTAGAAATTTCGTAGTAATTTTAATCACTAATTAATACTAGTTAATACTAGGGTTGACTCCCTTTTTTAATTTTCACCGAACCTGTATAATATTTATCATTGAAACCAATGAATCATCAATAAAAACGGAGGGATAATGAAGAAAGGACAAAAAGCAGTCGTCTGGTTCAATGAAGTAACCAAGCAAGACATACCCCTCGTTGGTGGCAAAGGAGCCAACCTTGGCGAAATGACCAACGCCGGCATACCGGTCCCGCAAGGCTTTATTGTTACCGCTGCTGCCTACTTCGACTTCATAGAAAAATCAGGTATCTATAACAAAATCAAGTCGCTTCTCGACCCCGTGGACGTTCACAACAGCAAACAGCTACAGGAAGCTGCAGTCAAAGTCCAGAAAGTGATTGAAGACGCCGATATGCCCCCCGATACAGCCGAGGAAATTGAACAGGCTTATATAAAAATGGGTAAAGGCCTTGTCGCCGTACGTTCTTCAGCCACCGCCGAGGACCTTCCAGAGGCATCGTTCGCCGGGCAGCAGGCTACCTTCCTGAATATCCAAGGGGAAAAAGACGTGGTGAGGGCCGTCCAGGACTGCTGGGCGTCACTCTTCGGCGCGCGGGCTATTTTCTACCGCCAGGAACAGGGGTTCGACCACTTCAAGGTCGGCATCGCCGTGCCGGTGCAGCGCATGGTGCAGTCCGAGTCTGCCGGCGTCATGTTTACTGTAGAACCATCTACCAACAACAAGGAAAAGATAACCATCGAGGCTGTTTTGGGACTCGGTGAAATGATTGTCTCCGGAGATGTCACCCCCGACCATTATACCGTCAATAAAAAGGACACCAAAATCCTGGAAAAGCAAATCAAGAAACAGGAATGGAAGCTGGTCAAGAAAGAGGGCAGCACGGGTAAAGAAGATAACATCAAGATAGACCTTACTCCCGAGGAACAAGCCAGGCAGAAAATAACCAATGCTGAAATAGTCCAGCTGGCCAAAATAGGCAAACAGCTTGAGGACCATTATCAGTTTCCCCAGGATATCGAGTGGGCTACCGAGAAGGGCGAAATCTTTATCGTCCAGACACGCCCCATAACCACCACCAATAAAGTTAAATTCACCACTCATGATATAGATGCCCCCGTACTTGTATCCGGAGCTGCCGCCAGTCCTGGCGTGGCCTCGGGGCCGGTGAAAATAGTGCCCGACCCCTCACAGATTGACAAGGTCCTGGAAGGCGACGTCCTGGTAGCGGAGATGACCACCCCGGATTTCGTCCCGGCCATGAAGCGGGCTGTGGCCATTGTCACCGACCGCGGTGGCCGTACCGCCCACGCCGCAATTGTCAGCCGCGAACTCGGCATACCCTGCATCGTCGGCAGCGAAAACGCCACCACCACCCTCAAAGACGGACAGGTAATAACGGTCGACGGCAGCAACGGCAGGGTCTATGAAGGCAGGATAGAGATTGCTACCGATGTCAAGATACGCGCCCGCGGTGAGGTGGTCACCAAGACCAAGCTCCTGGCCAACCTGGCCCAGCCGGATATCGTTGACCGGGTAGCCACCCGTGATGTTGATGGTATCGGCCTGCTGCGCGCCGAGTTCATGGTCGCTGAAATCGGCGAGCATCCCAGCCACATGATTGCCGAAGGACGCGGCAGTGAGTTTACCGAAAAGCTCGCCCACGAATTGATGGTATTTGCCAAGGCCTTCTACCCTCGCCAGGTGGTCTACCGCACCAATGATTTCAAGTCCAACGAGTATAAATCCTTGAAGGGCGGCGAAAAGTACGAAGAAGATGAAGAAAATCCCATGATCGGCTACCGCGGCGCTTCACGGTATATTACCGATATCGAGACCTTCAAGCTGGAGCTGGACGCCATCAAGAAGGTCAGAGAGCAATACGACAACCTCTGGGTGATGATTCCCTTCGTCCGCACGGTGAAAGAAATAGAGCGTACCGTAAAAATTATGGAAGAAGAAGGACTGAAACGCTCCGAGAAATTCAAGCTCTGGATGATGTGCGAGGTGCCTTCTAACGTTATCCTCCTGGAGAAATTCCTCGCCGTGGGTATTGACGGCATCTCCATTGGTTCCAACGACCTTACCCAGCTAACGCTGGGCATCGACCGCGACAGCTCCAAACTGGCCGAGACCTTCGACGAGCGTAACGAGGCCGTGATGCTATCCATCGAGAAGGTCGTCAGAACCTGCAAGGCCGCCGGCGTTACCTGCTCCATCTGCGGGCAGGCGCCGTCGGTCTATCCCGAGATTACCGAGAAGCTGGTGGAATGGGGCATCACCTCGGTATCCGTCAGCCCCGATATGATTGACGTTACCCGCGACATTATCGCCGCGGCCGAGGCGAAACTGGGCATCAAGTAATCAGCAGTTAGATAAGCAAATAAGGTAGAAATGGCAGAAATAAAATGGTTACCTTCGCCTTGGAGCTATTCTCAGGCGGTAGAGGCGGGGGATTTCGTCTTTCTCGCAATGCACCGCGGCTTCGGTGATGACTTTACTACGCAGTTCCATGATATGTTTTCGCACCTGAAAAAGACTCTGGCGGAGTTCGGTTTGACTCTGGCAGACCTGGTACAGGTCGATATTCGGATGAAGCATATCGAAGACGTACGGGTATACGAAAAGCTCTTCCGAAATTATTTCGAAAAAGATAAATATCCGGCAAGAATAGGTGCCACCACCGATTTTGTCGACAACGATTGCCTCGTAATGATTGGTGGTATCGCCTACCGAAAGGCTTTGTAAAAACCCGCCAGCAGGTGCTAAACTGAGCATCAGGTGATTGAAAAATTCAATATACGCCGGATGAGCGAGGAGAGAGAAGAACACCTCTCTCCTCATGCCGTCAAAAGCAGGCTGTCGCGCGGCCGCCAGCGCCCCGAAGAGCCGTGCCCGGTACGCACCGCCTTCCAGCGCGACCGTGACCGCATTATCCACAGCAAGTCCTTCCGCCGCCTTAAACACAAAACTCAGGTCTTCATCGCTCCCCTCGGCGACCATTATGTAACCCGCCTCACTCACACGCTGGAGGTATCCCAGATAGCCCGCACCATCGCCCGCGCCCTGAACCTCAATGAAGACCTGACCGAAGCAATCGCCCTGGGGCATGACCTGGGGCATACCCCTTTCGGCCATGTGGGTGAGGACGTATTAAACGAACTCTACCACGAAGGATTCAGGCACAACGAGCAGAGCCTGCGCATCATCGACCTCCTGGAGAATGACGGCCGGGGACTAAACCTCACATGGGAGGTAAGGGACGGCATCGTGAACCACTCCAAGACAGGCGTGGTGAATATTTTCGGGGAAGGCTGGGGAGAAGTAAATACGCTGGAAGGGGAGGTTGTCAAAATTTCTGACATGGTAGCCTACATTAACCACGATATCGGTGATGCCATCAGGGCCAGAATCCTCACCGAGCGCAATTTGCCCCTTGATACCGTCAAGGTGCTGGGGCTTTCCCACTCGCAGCGTATCAACACCATGGTCTGTGATATCATTGAAAATTCGTGGGATGTCCAGACTTGTGATATAATTAAAGAGCGACCCGCAATAAAAATGAGTCCCCAGATACTGGCAGCGGCTGATGCGTTACGTGACTTCCTCTTTGAGAGGGTCTATAACCTGCGCTCAACTCTGGAGGAAGCAGAAAAAGCGAGGGAGGTGGTGCGCTCCCTGTATCATTTCTTCAACGAACATGAAGACAGGCTTCCCGTCGAATACCGTCTCCACAGCGATACCACCGAGCAAAGAGTGGTCGACTATATCGCCGGCATGACCGACCAGTATGCCATTAGAATGGCGGAAGAACTTTAGGGATAAATTTCAGATGGCTCATACAAAACTCGATAATGGTATTATCGTTTTTATTTCGCCCGATGTAGAAAAAACGGCAAGATATTATCACGATATATTCGGCTGCAAAGTAATAGAGCATTACGAAAACGAAGAGAAATTTGCCGCCCTTTACAGAGACAAAGTCGAGATTATTGTCGTTCAGTCCAAGAAAGGCGATGTTATCTCAAATTCAGAAAGGTATGGCGCCGGATACGATGCATATCTGGACCCGGAAGACGTTAAAGAAGTGGATATTCTTTATAAAGAGCTTACACAAAAAGGAGCTGATATTGTAAAAGAACCCGCTGTCACACATTATGGCTGTTATGAATTCGTGGTAAAAGACATCGACGGCAGGCTGATCGGCATAGGAAAGATAAAAGATATAGATACATTTTTTAAGGAATAAGCCATACTTAAAAAGGGGAGTTTAAGAGGGGCGAAGCCTCTCTCACATATCATTCCCCCTATCCTGTGACACCTCGTCAGGAGAGGGGGATACAGGGGGTGAGGTAGACAAAATATAATGAGCGCTATCGATGAAGTCAAACAGAGAACTGATATCGTAGAGATTATCGGCCAGTACACCACCCTGAAGAAAGCCGGGCGGAACTTCACGGCGCTATGCCCGTTCCACAGCGAGAAAAATCCATCCTTCTTTGTCTACCCGGAACAGCAGAGCTGGCACTGCTTCGGCGCCTGCAATACAGGCGGCGATGTCTTTTCCTTTATCATGAAAAAAGAGGGGCTTGATTTCGGTGAGGCACTGCGCATACTTGCCCAGAGGGCAGGAATCACCCTGCCTTCAAGAACAGGGCAGGAAGGCGAAAAAGAAGAAAAAGAGGAACTGTACCGGATAAATGAAGCGGCTGTCCTGTATTTTAACAACCTGCTCCTCAACTCCCCGTATGCGGAAAAGGCACGGAGCTATGTGGAAAGCCGGGGGTTCACACCGCAGACCATCGCCGATTTTCAGCTCGGCTTCAGCCTGGACAGCTGGGAATCATTAAAGCAATACCTGCTGGAAAAAGGCCATAGCGAAGGCAACATGCTGACTGCCGGCTTAATAATAGAAGCTGAGAATGGCAAGACCCACGACCGCTTTCGCGGTAAGCTGATGTTCCCCATCCGCGACAGTAAAGGCAGGACGATAGGCTTCGGCGCCAGAGCGCTTGACGATTCGCTGCCGAAATACGTCAACTCGCCGCAGACACCGACATTCGACAAGAGTTCCATACTCTACGGCATCGACCGCGCCGCCGCAACCATCAGGAAGCTGGACACGGCCATCATCATGGAAGGCTATATGGATGTCATCACCGCTCACCAGAACGGCATCAGTAACGTTATTGCCTCCATGGGGACCGCCGTTACGGAGACACAGGTCAACACGCTGAAGAAACTTAGTAAAAACCTGGTGCTGGCCCTTGACGCCGATGCCGCCGGTGAAGAAGCCATGCTGCGTACCGTTGGCTACGAAAATATAATAAATGCCGAAATAAGAGTCGTGACTCTTCCGCAAGGCAAAGACCCCGACGATATCATTAAGGAAGATATAAAAGTCTGGCAGGACCTGGTAAACAATGCTGTGCCTATTGTTGACTATACCTTCGATAAGGCTACAGCCCAGCTTGACCTTAATACCGCCAGGGACAAATCCCTTGCCGTGGACAGGCTCCTGCCCATCGTGGCGGAGACTAAAGACCCGGTGCGGCAGGCGCACTATCTCCAAAAACTGGCCGGCATGGTCAAAGTAGGCATGCATACCCTTGAAGCAGCCTTGAGTAGAATGAAACCAACCACCATCCGGCGTAAGACGCCAGAGCCCAGACCGGTGTCGGTAACGCAAACCCTGCGCCCGCTGGGTTCCAGTCCGCGCGAGGAATATTTCCTGGCCCTCATTTTACAGAACCCCCAGCTCAAAGGCCGACCGGAAGACCTGCCCCCGGAATATTTCGAAAGCAGCGAAAACCGCGAAATCTTTACTGCGTGGCAAAAAATTGATAAGCTGTCATCATTGAAAGAGAAACTTGCCCCGGCTATTCATGAGCATCTCGATGCTATTGCAGGCAGAATCCTGCCGACAACGAATAATATAGAGCAAAGATATAACGATTGTGTTATAGAACTTAGAAAAAGATACCTCAGAAACCTGGCAGCCAGGAAAGCGGAATCCGGCGACACAGTTACCGACTTTGATATAGAAATCAGTACCCAGTTGAGAGAGCTGGAATCTTTGAAGAATCATAAACGGCCCGAGGTAAGGAGATGATTGATGGACAAGGACAAGAATCATCCGGAGAAATTTGACGATAGTGACCACCTCGATGAGCTATCTGAGGACGAGATATTAAGTCCTGATTCAAAACCAGCGGCCTTACACGGTGTTTCAGCCAAATCCAATGAGGAATTGGAAGACGAAGACATAACCGAGCCGGACGGACTCTGGCAGAAGACAAAACACCTGGATGTTGAAAAACCCGAGTCCCCCCTGGACCTTGAACTGGCTCTGACCTCCGAAGAACTGGCAGAGCAGGATATCACCGATGACCCGGTACGCATATACCTCCATGAAATAGGCAGGGTACATCTGCTTACTGCCGATAACGAAAAAACCCTCGCCAAGCAAATGGAAGAGGGCAAACTCATTAACACCATTAAACAGGAACACTCACAGAAATATGGCAGTCTTCCTTCGCCAACTGACATCATAATAGCCATGATTCGTAAACTGGGGCAGGCTTCCCGTATTATTCAACTCCTGCAGGAACAGCTCGGTTTAAAAAAGACTACCGGTTTCATTAAAAGCATATACGATGCCAGATTACAGGACAGCATTGATAATGCCATAGACCCGCAGCTTATTCATGATATCTCCATCAAGCTGGATGAACCCGTAACCGAAACTGAAGAAATGTTGATTAACCTGTCGCTGGCCAGCCGGCTGTTACCCGATGAAGTTCGCGATGCTATCGGCAAGGACATCTCCCTGTCCGATATTGATAAGCTGGTAACTGATAGAGCCTTCATTGATTCCGTTAAGACTAATGAAAATCAGTACGCGTTCTACTTTGCCGACATCGTCCATGAGGGTAAAAAAGCAGAAAGGCATCTTATCGAAGCCAATTTACGCCTGGTAGTCAGTGTTGCCAAAAAACATATTGGTCGCGGCATGTCTCTCCTTGACCTCATCCAGGAGGGAAATATCGGACTGATGAGAGCCGTAGAGAAGTTTGATTACCGCAAAGGCTATAAGTTCAGCACCTATGCTACCTGGTGGATCCGACAGGCACTGACCCGGGCCATTGCCGACCAGGCCCGCACCATACGCATCCCGGTTCACATGGTAGAGACCATTAACCGGCTGCTGAGAATCAGCCGCCGCCTCGCCCAGGAGTACGGGCGTGAGCCCAGCTCCAGAGAAATTGCCAAGGAAATGGAGGTATCTTCCGACAAGGTCAGGGAAATCGTCAAGGTATCACAACTGCCCATATCCCTGGAATCGCCGATAGGTGAAGAGGAAGACAGCCCTCTGGGCAATTCCATAGAGGACAGGAACGCCCTGCCGCCGGTTGATATCGCCTCCAAGCAACTCCTGAAGGAGCAGATTGAGGATGTACTGGGAACACTGACCCCCCGTGAACAGAGAGTCCTCCAGCTCAGGTTTGGCCTTGAAGACGGGCGCAGCCGCACTCTGGAAGAAGTGGGCGTGGAGTTTAACGTAACTCGCGAAAGAATCCGCCAGATTGAAGCCAAGGCTCTGAGAAAACTCCGCCACCCCTCCCGCAGCCGCAAGCTCAAGGACTACCTGGAATAGTAGAGACTGTCCAACAATGTCATTCTGGGGCTGTTTAACAATGTCATTCTCGGGCTTGACCCGGGAATCCAGACCACCACTCCTCCCCACGTATTTATTTATATAACCCACCCCCTTAATCCCCCTCCCTTTTTAAGGGAGGGGGAAATATTTGTAAGAGAGGCTTCGCCTCTCTATAACTCTCCGTGGGGAGTCGGGTGGAGATATCTAAGAATTAGACCAAGATGCCACGAGGGTGGGCTAGGGTGGGAAAGAAAATCACCGTGGTGGGGTGGGGTAATTACAAAAACAGCTCTCTTACGTTACTTAAACATCCCCATTACATTCCTGGGCAGCTTGCCGCGCGCCCCCATCCTCATTAGCTTTTGCATCTGCTGGAACTGGCTGAGTAATTGATTTATATCACTAGTCCGGGTGCCACTGCCCTGGGCAATACGCCGCCGCCGGCTGCCGCCGATGATATTCGGATTCCGCCTCTCCTGTAGAGTCATTGACTGTATTATGGCCTCGACCTTCTTCAGTTGCGCCTCCTGGGCACCATCGGGCAGCCGACTCGCTATCTTTGACATGCCCGGCAGCATATCCGCTAGCTGGGCTATCGGCCCCATTTTTTTTATGGCTTTTAGCTGCTCCAGGAAGTCCTCCAGGTTGAAGCTGGCCGTCTTTACCTTCCTCTCCAGTTCCCTGGCTTTCTGCTCATCAAGGGTCTGTTCCGCCTTCTCTATGAAAGTAAGGACGTCACCCATACCCAGGATACGCGACGCCAGCCTGTCGGGATGGTAAGGCTCGAAGGCATCTACTTTTTCCCCGATGCCGATGAACTTAATGGGCACCCCGCTCACCCACCGGATAGACAGCGCCGCCCCGCCCCGCGCGTCCCCGTCCATCTTGGTCAGGACGAGCCCGGTCACGTTTACCCTGACGTGAAACTCCTCCGCCACCCTCACGGCGTCCTGCCCGGTCATGGCGTCTACGACAAGCAATACTTCGTCGGGTTTCAACACCTTTTTAACCTGCTCCAGCTCCACCATCATCCCGTCGTCGATGTGCAGTCGACCCGCCGTATCAACAATGATATGGGTAGCCGCTTGAGATTTTGCCCTGGCCAGGGCATGGGCGCAGATGTTTTTGCTGGCCGCTTTGGGGTCCTCACTGTATACCGGCACGTCAAGCTGTTTGCCCAGGGTAACCAGCTGCTCTATTGCCGCCGGACGGCGGTTATCGGCCGCCACCAGCCACGGATTCTGTCCGGAATGCTTCAGGTGGAGCGCCAGCTTGGCGGCAGTGGTCGTCTTGCCGCCCCCCTGCAGTCCCACCATCATAATCACGGAGGGAGGCTGTTGTGCTGATATCAGCCGACTCTGCCCGTCGCCGAGGGTAGCGATAAGCTCTTCGTTGACTATTTTGATTATCTGCTGGGCGGGGGTAAGGCTCTCCAGCACATCCTTGCCAAGGGAGCGCTCCCTGACCCGCGTAGTGAAATCCTTGACCACCTTGAAGTTGACATCCGCCTCCAGCAGGGCCAGGCGTACCTGGCGCAGGGCATCATCGATATCCTTCTCAGTTAGCTTGCCCCGATTGCCCAGCAGGCGGAAGACATTACCCAGCTTTTCACTGAGAACTTCGAACATGACAATTTAATTCTAACGTGGGGAGAGTAAAGGCGTCAAGGCGTTTCTCCTCCCCTCCCCTTTCCATGTTATATTTTCCCACCCACCGCCCTTGTGGCATCTGCGGCTTAGCCCGTAATTTTAACCCCCCACCCCATCAGGGAGTCTAAGAGGGGCGTAGCCCCTCTCCCCTTTTTCCCCCCTTTCCAAACATATTAATCTAGGGATTTATACAATCTCCAGTTTGGAGAGGGGGACCGAGGGGGTGAGGTATAGGCAGATTCCTCTTCCCTTAAACTTCTTAATACCCACACAAAGATGCTACAATATCGCTACATCGAGCAAATTCAGAAGGAGGAGATAAAAATGGCCGAACTAAAATACCAGAAATATATCCTCACCGATTTAAAACTCCCGGAGGGAGCACAGGAGACAGACGAGGAGAACCGGTATGATGAAAGGGCAACTCGTATATTATGGCTGGAAGATGAGATAGTAAAAGGCGCTTTTAGCGTAATATGTTCCTGGTACTGGAAAGCCACAGAGACGGAAGGCTCTCCTTCCCACACACACAATTTTGATGAGGTTATAGGCTTTTTCGGCAGCGACCCGCAAAACCCTCATGATTTATGCGGAGAAGTAGAGTTCTGGCTGGAAGACGAAAAATACATGCTAACAAAAAGCTGCCTTATCTTCGCCCCCAGGGGACTGAGGCATTGTCCGTTAAGGGTAACGAGAGTTGACAGGCCCATATTCTTCCTCGCAATTTCATTGACCGGTAAGTATGTTAAAGACAACATCATCAGGGCATTATCCTAGGCTCATACAGGCTTGCCTGAAAAATTTTTTATCCAGTAGTGATAGACCTGGTAGTGGCGCCGTCTTTAGACCGGGCTATCAAGAGGGTTTTGCCCCCCTCCTATAATCCCTCCCCGCCCAAATTTATCACAAACCGAGCAAAGATGCTACAATATTGGTATATCCAGACAACCCTGAAGGAGGTTACTTCAAATGACCGAATCGAAATACGGCAAATACATCGTGTCGGAGCTTAAAATACCGGAAGAAAAACAGAAAATCGCCCAAGCATATTCGAAGTTCGCCACCCGCATTCTCTGGATGGACGAAAACGTGGTGGAAGGGGCATTCCATATGAACACCGCCTGGTATCTGAAAGCCTCCACCACGCTGGAAGATACCCCCCACGTTCATGATACCGACGAAATTATCGGCTTCTTCGGCAGCAATCCACAGGACCCCTACGACCTCGGCGGGGAGATAGAAATCTGGCTGGAAGACGAAAAGCATATCATCACCCGCACCGCCATGTTATTCGTCCCCGCGGGCATGAAACACTGCCCCCTGGTAATCAGTCGTGTCGACCGTCCCATCTTCCATTTCACTACCGTTACCGGCGGCGAGTATATTAAAGAAGAAAATCGGAAGTAGTTATAACACCGTAGGGGAATTCTACCATTTTCACCCCACCACGGAGAGTCTAAGAGAGGCGGAGCCTCTCTTTAAAAAAATCTTCCCCCTCTCCAAACATATTAATTTACGCTGTTCATACTATCTCCAGTTTGGAGAGGGGGACACAGGGAGTGAGGTAGACAACCAACTATGCTAAAATGATGGCAGTAAAAGCCATTATGAGGACATGAAATGATTCCTGTAAAACTCAGTATGCGCAACTTTATGTGCTATCGCGACAACGTGCCGCCGCTGCACTTCGACGGCATCCACCTTGCCTGCCTTTCCGGCGACAACGGCAACGGCAAATCGGCCATCATCGACGCCATGACCTGGGCGTTGTGGGGTAAGACCCGAGCTGGCAGCGACGACGACCTGATTCACACCACGCAGTCGGAGATGGAGGTGGAATTCGATTTCACGGTAGGGCAACAGCTATACCGCATACTGCGTAAGCGTTCACGTCCCAGGCGGAAGGGCGGGGCGGGACAGCCGGCACTGGAACTACAGATAAGCGCCGGGGACGGCTTCCGTCCTATCACGGGCAACACCATTACCCAGACGCAGCAAAAAATTATCGATATTCTGCACATGGACTACGACACCTTTGTCAACAGCGCCTACCTGCGGCAGGGACACGCCGACGAATTTACCCGGCAGTCCCCGGCCAAACGCAAGGAGGTGCTGGGCAGCATCCTCGGACTTGCCCTGTATGACGAGCTTGAAGAACAGGCCAAGGGGCTGGCTAAACAGCAGGAAGCGGAGAGAGCACAATTGGAAAGCACCATCCAGGATATCAACGACGAGCTGGCTCAACAACCCACTTATGAGGCTGAACTTGAACAGGCGCAGGTCTTACTCTCCCGTATAGAAGTAATAACGCAGGAAAAGGAAAATGCACTGAATGATTTGAAAAAGAAAAAAGAGGCAATGGAGAGTAAGAAGGCTCAACTCGATGAGCTTAAGATACGCATGAGCAACACTACCAGAGACCTGGAACTGTGGGATGAGCAGGCAGGGCAACTCCGTTCCCGGATCAAAGAATATGAAGAGGTAATTAGCCATCGCGACACCATAGAAGAGGGCTACGCCAGGTTCGCCCGCGCTAAAAAATCGTGTGAGGAACTCAACTCCAAATCCCAGCAATTCTATAAACTTGAAAAGCAAAAAGACCAACTGGAACGAAAAATAACTGAAGCCGGACACAATCTGAATACAGAACATGCCGTCACTCAAAGCGAAATTAGCAATCTCGAAGTCAGGGTACAGAAACTGCCCGAACTCAGAAATCAGCTTAATCATGTGCAGATACAGGTTCGCCAACTTGCAGAGCCAGAAGCAGCACTGCGCCAGAGAGAGCAGTCTGTACAAGAGCTACAGACGCAAGTCAACTACCTTGAATCCGAAAATACCCGGCTTGAACGGGAAATCAGCGAACTCGCCGAAAAACTCGACCTGCTCTCGTCTCAAACCGAAGCAAAATGCCCGCTATGTGAAACAGAGCTGACACGAGAAGGGCTGGAGCGCATTGCCGCCAATTATACCGCTGATAAGCAGAGAAAAACCGATTCGATTCAGGCCAACCGGGCAGAGTTAGCCCAGAAGCGAACAGAGCTTGAATCATCACAGAAAGAGAAAACCCAGCTTGAATCAGGACTGAACCAGGAAAAGACCCAGGCCCAGAGCCAGGCCAGCATCCTCATGAAGGAGATTGCCGAAACTAAGGAAATCGAAAAACAGCTTGCCGGGCTGAGAAAAAGCCTGGACGATATTGAACAGCGCCTGGCCAGAAAGGACTTTGCCATTACCGAGCAAGAGGCGCTCGTGGCAATTGAAACTGAACTGGCCAACCTCGGCTATGACGCCGAAAAGCACGAACAGGAACGACAGTACCTGAGTCAGATGGAACCATACGACCATGACAAGCGCCGGCTGGAGGAAGCGGAAAGGCTTATCAGTCAGGAAAAAGAGGCGGCCTCAAAGGCCGAATACGCAGCCCAGGGACTGCGCCGCAACCTAGAACTTGATAACCAGAAAAAGGAAACCCTGACTACCGAGCTTATCAGCCTCCCCCAACTACTGGACGATGTGGCTAAAGCCGAAGCCGAGCACCGGGACCTGACAGCACAACGCAGTCGGTACCAGGAGGCCGTCGGCAGCGTGAAGGCCAAACTACAGCGCTGTACCGAACTGGAATCGAAGAAGAAAGAGAAAGCCGACCGGCTAACTCAGGCTGCCAGAGAGGAAAATATCTATAAGGAGCTGGCACAGGCCTTTGGTAAGGGAGGAATACAGGCCCTGCTTATTGAAACGGCCCTCCCTGAAATCGAATCCGAGGCCAACCGGCTGCTCGGGCGCATGACCGATAACAGAATGCACGTGAAATTCGAGACCCAGCGAGAAACCAAGAAGGGCAGTCTACAGGAAACGCTTGATATTAATATCGCCGATGAACTGGGGACCAGAAACTACGACATGTTCAGCGGCGGCGAAGCCTTCCGTATTAACTTCGCCATTCGCATTGCCCTGTCCAGGCTACTTGCCAGACGGGCAGGTGCGCCATTGCCCACGCTTATTATCGACGAGGGCTTCGGCACCCAGGACAGCACCGGCATGGAAAAACTCAAAGAAGCGATAAACTCTATTCAGGACGATTTCAACAAGATACTGGTCATCAGTCACATGGACGAACTGAGGGATGCCTTCCCCACCCGTATCGATGTTATCAAAACCGCCGAAGGCTCAACAATTTCGATAAATTAGCTATTCAGAGTCCCAACTGCGGGGCAATTCCCTTCATCGCCTCCAGCCCGATGGCGATAAACTCGTCCAGCTCCAGCCCGATATCGCTGCATCTGGCGATTTGTTCTCGCTTGGCACCGGCGGCAAAGCCCTTTTCCTTGAACCTCTTCCGTACTGACTTAGCCTCAAGTCCCGCCAGTTTCTTATCGGGACGTACCAGTACCGCCGCCGTTATCAGGCCGGTTAAAGGGTCGGTGCAGAAGAGCGCTTTTTCCATTTTCGTTTCCGGGAGAACGCCGTGCGCCTCATTGTGGCAGAGGATGGCACTGGCAATTGCCTCGCTGGCTCCCAGGTCCCTGGCCAAGTCTGCCCCCAGCTTGCTGTGACTGCTCATATCGCCGTCTGTAAGCTCAACGTCAATATCATGGAGAAGTCCCGCCAGTCCCCACTCCCTTTCATCCTCACCCATTTGTCGGGCCAGAGTGCGCATGATAGCCTCCGTGGCTAACATGTGTTTTATCAGGTTTTCGTTCTCCACGTTCTCTCTCACCGATTCGAGAGCTTCCGAACGATTCATAAGCCTTCCCTCATGGTAAATATACAACAGAGGCAACAAACAATCAACCGTATAAGCCTCAGTCTTATCCCACCCTACCCCCCACGGTTTTTTACAGGATAACCCCCACCCCTCCCCTTTTACTTAATACTTTTCTACCTCACCCCCTCGGTCCCCCTCTCCTATCAAGGAGAGGGGGAAGAAATAAAAAGAGGGGCTTCGCCCCTCTTCGCAGGCTACTTCCCTTTCGGGGTGGTGGGAAAAACTACGGGACAAGCCGCTGATGATACGAGGGCGGCCAGGGTGAGGGGGTAGAAAATCCCCCTTAGTCCCCCTTTTTCAAAGGGGGAAACTGGGGTGGGGAATATTAACGAATTAGCCACTGATGATGCGAGGGCGGCAGGGTGGGAAAAGATGAGAAACGAGGGTGCGGGATGAACAACTTGATGCATAATAATTTACAGGATAGTATAATAAATTAATCCGAATTCTGAATCGTAATAATATGGTTTAAAATATAATTTAAAATGGGCGTGGGTAATGTGAATAAAATTTGGACAGCAGGACCAAAAGAACTTCTAGACCACGCTATTACACATTTGAGCGTTGGAAAAGCCTTTGATTATAGAATTTCTATGATAAGCATCGATAATGCTGTCGAACTTGCCATTAAAACTTATCTAGGTCTTCCAAAACGAATTCGTGGGATTGAAGGCCCATCACGTAAACGCCTAGAGGAAGCTAGTTCAAATTTTCCAGACTTACTTGATCTTCTCGAAGAATTTGCAGGTAATCAACTTACTGGAATAGAGTTAGGCGATATTGAAGTATATCATAGACTTAGGAATACTTTATACCACGACGGAAATGGAGTTACAGTTGATCCAGAATACGTAGATAGCTATCTGCAAATTGCACAAGTCTTATTGAAAAATCTATTAGGAGTAAAACTAGAAACGGAGGAATCAAGTCTTCCTAGTAGTTCTCTTGGTTATTTAGTATCTAAATGGGCTGTTTTAGTTGAAGAAGTCCGAAATCTACACGAAATGCATATAAAAAAAGAGATTAATTTGAGTGAACCAATTCTTCATACTGTAGACAGATTAATTACTAATGGTATTCTTGATAGTAAATTCCGTAGTCGTTTGAGGATTGTAAACAATGCTAGAAACAAGTTGATACACAGCGTGTCTACTCCACTTGATGAAAAAAGCGTTGATGAAATAGTAAAAGAATTAGACGAATTAATAGCCCATTTATGGCTTTTAATTCAATTGAAAAAATCAGAAAATGAAGAAAAAGAGAAGGGTATATAGAAAAATTTACCCCTCTACCCCCACCCTACTCTCCCCCTTTAATACCCGCTTCAGGTACTGCCCGGTAGCCGAAGACTCTTCCTGAGCTATCTCCTCGGGGGTACCGGTGGCGACGACATAGCCGCCCTTGTCGCCGGCGCCGGGGCCGAGGTCAATAATATAGTCGGCGTTTTTAATCACGTCCAGGTGGTGCTCGATGACCACCACGGTATTGCCGGCATCCACGAGTTTTTGAAGCACCTTGAGCAGCGCCGCCACGTCCTCGAAAGACAGGCCGGTGGTGGGCTCATCGAGGATATACAGCGTCCTGCCCGTCGAACGCTTGGAAAGCTCGGTGGCAAGCTTGACACGCTGCGCCTCGCCGCCGGACAGGGTGGGCGCCGGCTGACCGAGATGGATATAACCCAGCCCGACATCATTCAATGTTTCCAGCTTGTTCTTGAGCCTAGGGAAATGTTCAAAGAAATCCCGTGCCTGGGCTACCGTCATGTCCAGCACCTCGGCGATGTTCTTGCCCTTAAATCTAATCTCCAGAGCCTCACGGTTATAGCGTTGTCCGTGGCATACCTCACAGGGGACGGTAACATCCGGTAGAAACTGCATCTCAATCTGGATAAATCCGTCGCCGCGGCAGGCCTCGCAGCGTCCACCTTTCACATTGAAGGAGAAACGTCCGGGGCCATAGCCTCTCAGCCTGGCTTCGGGGACGGTGGCAAAAAGCTCGCGTACGGGCGTGAACAGGCCGGTATAGGTGGCGGGGTTACTGCGGGGGGTGCGCCCGATGGGTGATTGGTCAATATTGATTACCTTGTCGATATGCTCTATGCCGGTAATATCATCGCAGTCACCGGCCCTATCCTTCGCCCGATAGAAGAGCTGGGCGAGTTTCCGGTACAGTATCTCGTCGACCAGAGTGCTCTTCCCGCTGCCGGAGACCCCGGTAACGCAGACGAATCTACCCAGTGGAAGACGCACATCTATATCCTTGAGGTTATTCTGTCGCGCGCCCATGACCACTATCTCTTTCCCCGAACCTAGCCGGCGTTTGTCCGGCAGATGTATCTGCTTCGCCCCACTGAGATACTGTCCGGTTAGCGATTCACGACAGTCCATAACGTCAGACAGAGTACCCGTGGTGACAATCCAGCCGCCGTGCTCACCGGCGCCGGGACCCATATCCACAATATGGTCAGCCGCCCGCATCATGGCCTCATCATGCTCCACCACCAGTATGGTATTTCCCAGGTCTCTCAGCCTCTGCAAGGTCTGAATAAGGCGGTAATCATCGGCGGGATGCAGGCCTACGGTTGGCTCATCGCAGACATAAAGCACACCCATCAGCCCGCTGCCGATCTGGGTAGCCAGACGGATGCGCTGCGCCTCGCCCCCACTGAGGGTTGCCGAGGTGCGGTCGGTGGTGAGATAGTCCAGCCCCACGTCCTTGAGGAAACCCAGACGCGACCTGATTTCCTTGAGAATCTGGTGGGCTATCATCATCTCGCGTTCGGTCAATATGCTATCGGCGATATCGTCGACCCACTCCAGCGCCTGCACAACCGACATGCCGCTGACATCCATGATATTCCTGCCGCCGATGGTCACGGCCAGAGATTCCGGTTTCAACCGCTTTCCTTCGCAGACCTGGCAGGGCTTTAAGACCATGTAGCGTTCGATTCCCTGCCGGGAGTATTCCGACTCCGTATCATGGTACCGCCGCTCCATATTGCGGATAACACCCTCGAAGCCATCGAAGTGCCGTACTATCCTGCCGAAACGGTTGCGGTACGAAAGCTCCTGCTGGCCTTCACCATAAAGCAGCAGGTCTATCTGTTGTTGTGTCAGTTGCTTGACCGGCGTGTTTAATGAAAAGTTGTGAGCCCTGGCCAGTGGTTCTAACTGATAAAGATACCAGTTATGAGACTGCCAGGGGCGTATGGCTCCTTCTAGAATTGAGATCTCTCTATTTAGTACCAGCCCCGGGTCAATCTCCTGCCGGTATCCCAGCCCGGTGCAGTTAGGGCAGGCACCGTGGGGACTGTTGAAGCTGAAGCTCCGGGGGGCAATCTCTCCCAGGCTGATGCCGCAGTGGACACAGGCGAAGTGCTCCGAGAATAGCAGCTCTTCACCGTCAACGATAGATACCAGCACCACCCCGGCGCCAAGTTTTAAAGCGGTCTCCACCGAATCGGCAATACGGCTCTGAGTGCCACTTTGCCCGACCACCAGCCTGTCCACCACCACCCCGATGGAGTGTTTCTTGTATTTATCAAGCTGAATATCATCCGACAGGTCATGGATTTGCCCGTCCACACGAACGCGGGCATAACCCGCCTTGCGCAGGTCATCGAATACCGCCTGATACTCACCCTTGCGGTCACTAATCAGTGGCGCCAGAATCATGATGCGGCTTTTTTCCGGCAGGCTCTGGACGGCATCAACTATCTGCTGCACGGTCTGCATGGTTATTTCTCGTCCGCACCGGGGGCAGTGGGGGTGTCCCACGCGGGCAAAAAGCAGCCTGAGGTAATCGTAGACCTCGGTCACGGTGCCGACCGTGGAGCGTGGGTTTTTACTGGGGCCTTTCTGGTCAATAGAAACCGCCGGGCTCAAGCCTTCAATATAGTCGACCTCCGGCTTCTCCATCCTGCCCAGGAACTGGCGGGCATAAGCAGAAAGTGATTCCACATAGCGGCGCTGCCCCTCGGCATAAATGGTATCAAAAGCCAGGGAACTCTTGCCCGAGCCGGATACTCCGGTAATGACTACCAGCTTGTCCCGCGGAATGGTGACATCTATATTCTTTAAATTGTGCTCGCGAGCCCCTTTGACGACTATCGCATCTGATGACATGATTTGGAAACCCCTGTTTAAAATTGTAGCACCTGGCCTTAATAACGACAAGGACGGGATGGGGGATGGGGCGCAATAACAAAGACACCAATAGTACTGGTTAAAAAGTACTGTCTTTAAAGTACTAAGGTAACATATTGTAGATTATATAGTACCATGGTTATACTACTTAATGTAACGTAAGATATACAGCATCAGGTGGTGACCGATTTATGAAATCAAAAGGATCCAGGAATGAACGGAGAGTGGTTGTTACAGGTCTGGGCGCGGTAAGTCCGGTTGGCCTCGACGTCCCCAGTATGTGGGAGGCGCTTATCGCAGGAAAATCAGGCGTCGACTACATCTCCAGCTTTGATACCGCCGACTTTGAAACCAACTTCGCTGCCGAGGTTAAGAATTTTGACGCCAGCACGTATGTTGACCGGAAGCAGGCGCGGCATATGGACAGGTTCTCCCAGTTCGCCGTAGCCGCCAGCCTTCAGGCTGTAGAGGCTTCGGGATTGAACATAAGCAACGGCAATGCTGAAGATACCGGGGTAATTGTCGGCAATAGTGTCTGCGGCCTGGTCTCGGTTCATGAGCAGTACAGGGTACTGAGCGAGTCAGGTCCGAAGCGGGTCAGCCCGACCCTGGCGCCGACCATGACGGGAGATGCCCCCGCCGTACAGGTCTCCTTAATCCTTGGTGCCAAGGGTGTGAACTACTCACCATCATCGGCCTGTTCCAGCGGCAGCGATGCCATCGGCCAGGCCTGTGAACTAATACGTCAGGGCTATGCTAAGGCAATGGTGGCCGGTGGTACGGAAGCGCCCATTACACCTCTGGTTTTGGCGGCTTTCGGCAACATAAGGGCACTATCAACCAGAAACGGCAATCCACAGGCAGCGTGCCGACCGTTTGATGCCGAGCGTGACGGCTTTGTCTTCGGGGAGGGAGCTGCCATGATGGTCCTTGAAGACGCCGCCTTTGCCCTGGAGCGCGGTGCCCCGATTCTTGCCGAGATTATCGGCTACAGTAATACCAGCGACTCGTTCCATCTCACGCAGCCTTCACCCAACGGTGAAGGTGCTGCCAGGGCGGTGCAACACGCCCTGGAGAGAGCTGATATCAGTCCGGACGAGATAGATTATATAAACGCCCACGGTACAGCTACCCTCCTTAACGACCGCACGGAAACCGCCGTAATTAAAAGCATCTTCGGGAACAAGGCCAAGCAAATACCGATATCAGCCGTAAAATCGATGCTCGGGCACCTTCTGGGGGCGTCGGGAAGCATCGAAGCCGTAACAACCGTCCTTGCCATGAAACATGGAGTCGTGCCACCGACCATAAACCTGACGCATCCCGATCCCGAATGCGACCTGGACTATGTGCCAAATAAGGCACGTAAGGTCAAGATAAATACGGCCATGTCTAACTCCTTCGGCTTTGGCGGGCATAACTCGGTGCTCATTTTCCGTCATTATAACTAATCGATGAAATAAACCCATGTCACCTGCCCGCACAGTTCAGGGCTTTCATGCTTTCTGCTGCTTGTTCTAATCCAGCTTAAAGTGATAGAATTCACAACGGACATGGGCAACAAGGACTATCCCGCGGATACACCACCAGCTAACGAACTACGCCTGCGCCACCTCACCGTAGACGAAGCCCTGCCCAAACTCGACCAGTACCTGCATGACGCCTTCATGGCCGGCCTGATACAGGTCAGGATAATCCACGGCAAGGGAACGGGGACACTGCGCCTGCTGGTAAGGAGAGAACTTGCGAGGCACCCGTTAGTAAAGTCATTCCGAGCAGGCGAGTACGGGGAGGGGGGAGAAGGGGTCACCATAGCGGAGCTTGCCGAGAAATAATCAGTAATTGAACCGCTACGGATATTTCCGCTATAATTATACTGTCATCCATGGTGAGTGTAGCCCAGTGGTCTAAGGCGCCAGGTTGTGGCCCTGGAGATCGAGGGTTCAAATCCCTCCACTCACCCCACCATTTTCTTATCGACACCACGCCGGTGGTTGGCTGTCGTCCATATTCTGGCCCTCCTGATAAAGTCGTCGACCTCTTCATCAGTCCTGAAATCTCCAGCGCCACAGTAATCGTAATGAACCATCTTCTCTTTGTCCCGCAGCAGCTTCCTGGAGGTGAGTTTATAAGCGGGGTATCCGAGCGCCATCATATCATAGATTTCCATCTCCGGCGGTATGCCGAGGAGGTCTTTGACCAGGCAATGCGGATAGGCCGTGGCTACCGAAGACACCCATTCACTGGCGAGGCCGAGAGTCTGCGCGGCCAGAGCCATATAGAGATAGGCGTTGGCGAGGGTGGAGGCATAAATAGTCTGCATCCTTTCCAGGTCATGGCGCATGGACATCGGGAGGCCTTTTAGGGTCCGGGTATCTCCCAGAATGAGGATAAAGACCGGGGCATTACGGTAGTCCATCTCGGGGTCGTGCGAGGGCCGCTGGGGCACACGCTGCCAGGGCTCGCGGGCGCTTTCAGTTTTCATAATGAGCTTGTGATAGTCATGCACCCAGTTGACAATAGTGTCTTTCAGTTTCCTGTCCCTGATGACGACGAATTCCCAGGGCTGTAAATTGAAACCGGATGGGGCCCAGCGGGCCGCTTCGATTATTTTATCTACATATTCATCAGGAACGGGGGCAGATTTAAAGCGGCGGATGGTGCGCCTGCTTTTTACCAGTTGCAGAAAGCTATCATAGTCCATAGTGGCCTCCGTTATCAATATAGTCCGCTTTTAGTATAGATATAAATCAATAGCTAAATCAATTGTCTACCTTACCCCCTTGGTCCCCCTCTCCTGACGAGGTGTCACAGGAGAGGGGGAGATATATAAGAGAGGCTTCGCCTCTCTATAACTTTTTCGTGGGGGTTAGGCGGAGACATCTAAGGATTTGACCAGGGTGATACGAGGGCGGCGGGTGGGAATAGATATCTTAGAGCGGGGTGGTGGGAATGTTGAGGGGAAATAAAGGGGGGAGTTGGGTAAAGTAAATCCAGAAATTACATCAGGACAGTAAGCCAATGGTCATTATTGATGATATCGGGTATAATTGAGCATGAGCGTGCGCCTGTAGCTCAGCGGATAGAGCACCGGTCTTCGGAACCGGGTGTCGTGGGTTCGAATCCCTCCAGGCGCGCCAGAATTTGAAGCTAGAAAGCCCTTATTGTGGAAACACAAATCAAGGGCTTTTTCAATTTTACTAATAATATCCTGATATGAAATAGCCCAACAATGAACTGAGGTGGACCCCATTCTTAGGACAGGATAAGGGCAATGTTAAGGTCGGGTTCCGCTATCCTCAAGGGGTCTGGTGTTAGGGATTTTACCATACCTCCATCGGTATCTTCTACCTGGATTATGGTGTATACATCAGCCGGTGTCCGGTAACCATGGGTCTGGTGGGGACGTTCGACATTGTAGAAGCGGAAGTAGTTACCGAGACTGATTCGGGCTTCTCTGCCATCCTGATAGGCTTTCAGATATACCTCCTCATACTTTACTGATCGCCACAGCCTTTCGATAAACAGGTTGTCATTATAGCTCCCCTTCCCATCCATGCTGATTCTGATGCCGTGCTGCTTCAGAAGCCTGGTGAAGGCCTCCCCGGTGAACTGGCTGCCCTGGTCAGTGTTGAATATCTCGGGTTTGCCCTTTTTGAGAGCCTCTTCCAAGGCCTCGACACAGAAGTCAGCGTCCAGTGTATTTGATAGCTTCCAGGAGAGTACATACCGGCTGTACCAGTCGATGATGGCCACCAGGTAAAGGAATCCCCTCGCCATGGGAATATAGGTGATGTCCGCCGCCCACACCTGGTTTGGCCGTGTTATCTTCATGCCTTTTAACAGGTATGGATATATTTTATGACCCGGTGCAGGTTTGCTGGTTCTGGGGCTCCGGTAGATGGCCTTGAGACCCATCAGACGCATCAGCCGTTGGACACGTTTCCGGTTGGCCCGTTTGCCCTGGCTTTTCAGACAGGCGGCTATCTTGCGTGTCCCATAGAACGGTATGGCCAGGTATTGACGGTCGATCAGCTTCATAAGAGTGAGATCCTCCTCAGATATTCCAACTGGCTGGTAGTACAGACCTGAGCGGCTGATATCCAGCAAGGTGCACTGACGTACCATTGAGAGCGACGGATGCCGGCGGTCGACCACCTCACGCCGCCGCTCTACGTTCAGCGACCCAAGGCGTTCTCCAAAAAATCCCGTTCTACCTTGAGTTGGCCTATCTGCTGGTATAACCGGGCAACGAGGTTGGCGTCATCCTTCTTTTTCTGATTCTGGTCGCCGCCGAAAATACCGGCGGCACCCTCAGCCAGGGAGTTCTTCCATTTGCGAATCTGGCTGGGATGGACCTCGAATCTATTGGCCAGTTCGGCTATTGTTTCTTCACCTTTTAATGCTTCCAGGGCTACCCTGGCTTTGAACGATGGGGTGTGTTTCCTTCGGTTCTGTTTCATGTTCTCCTCCTAATTCCATATTCATTATAGGAGCAGAACCCGCTCTTAACCACCTGTCCGAATTTTGGGGACCACCTCATAAGGCGCAATGGTTTAAAGCTAGAAAACTATCGTCAACCAATATTGTATACCATTTGCTAATAACGATATCTCTTAGTTTCCAGGATGAGATCTTATGAACTTATTCAGTTTGCTAAATCATAAGTATAGATATCTACGAAAAATGTACAATAACTGGCTAAAGCTAGGGATAAGTGGCTGAAAATTGGTTTATAAAAATCATTATTTCAATGTAGTGGATAAAAATTATATCATATGGGATACTTTAGCTTTGGAAATGTACAATATTGTAGTTGAAAACCAAGATAATGTGTATGAAAATGAGGCCCAATTTCGCTCTTAAGGCAGCCTTGTAGTGCATTAATCGTTCGATAATGCCTCTTAAGCGACTTAAAAAGTTGTTACCAGCAAGAATTTGCTGGAATTTCACCATAAATTTGTAAGAGCATTGCCTCAGCCATTTGACGCTCCGAGTTAGTCAGTATGAGCAACTATTATGAGGGGAAAAATAGGGGACCCATAACCGCTAGGTTGTTGGTTCGAATCCAGCTCGGCCTTCTATGTTGTCAATCAGCGAAATTACTTGACATTATGCACAGTATATATGTAATATGTGCATTATGAGTAGTCTTCCTGAACGTGTTTTTATATGTCCGTACT
>CAZLEY010000020.1:0-37602 GCA_964558675.1 uncultured Dehalococcoidaceae bacterium
TCAAAAAATACCACGACCTCCCACCAAGAATTACTCAGTTTATGTAACTCATCCACTAGACGACCCATACATAGACCTACTTGTTGAGAAGATAAAAAAAGCTGCACAACAAGAGGGATACACTGAGTTTCAAAACGTCGAGTTTGCAGCAGCTTTTGTCCAAAGCCTTCCTTATACTGCTGACTCTGTTACTACTCCCTTTGACGAATATCCTAGGTATCCAATTGAAACGCTGGTGGATAACGGTGGTGATTGTGAGGATACCTCTATTCTATTAGCATCGATAATTGATAAGCTGGGTTACGGCACTGTCCTGATAATGTTGCCTAATCATGTTGGAGTGGGTGTGAAAGGTGGGGAAAATATCTATGGGTCATATTACGAATATAAAGGAAACAAGTATTATTATATCGAAACAACTGGTGAAGGGTGGAAAATAGGGAAGCTTCCCGATGCATATAAGGGTACTAAAGCTACTATTCGGCCGTTGGTTTCTGTACCCGTTCTCACTCACGAAGGAAGAATAGAAGGAAGCGGTTTTTTCGCTAAAGTGGAGATAACGGTCCGTAACGTGGGTACCGCCCCGGCCTATAATGTGACCGTTTTGGCGGGTTTTGATGCTGGTAACGGAATGGTATGGAACAGTAAGGAAAGCGAGCCAGCTACAATTGGAGTTGACCAGAAATTGACAGTTACACTTTACCTCAAGATACCGTTAGACAAACATACTCGCCTAGTAGTGCAGATAGGTATGGATAATGTTCTGGTGGAAGAAAGTTATTCTGATTGGTTTGATACGTAATAATTATTTTTGGTGTATTAATTGAAAGAAATTCTTCTCTTCCTCTTCCTTTTGTCCCTTGATCCTGGAGGTCTCCCGAGCTTCTTCCCCTGCGCCACGACTCTCGCCAACCCGGCCTTAGTCCTCTCTGAGAGGCGCTTTGACTCCATCCGTGCAACCCACACCACGCAACGGCCATACAGGAGCTCCCCAAGCTTACCAGGAGCCTCTGTCCAGCTCTCTTGGTATGATAATACCCTTACCCCACAGATTTTCAACCTGTTAACCAGGGACAGTATGGCCAGGGGCTCCTCCCGGGATAACCGATTGAGAGCCGATACCAGCGCTGATATTTATATTAGCTGTCAACATAGAGGTAGACCTGAGTATTAGCACGAGTAATGATCGACATACGCTTTTGTCCGACTTAAGGCTATATCAATATATTAATAATAATGCTTTACCGTCGGCACACATGAATGAAGCCCTGAGGCAAGTAGCTATAGGTGAGGCAGGACTCGGTGAAGTATGGCAG
Source organism: uncultured Dehalococcoidaceae bacterium (assembly GCA_964558675.1). Lineage (GTDB taxonomy): Bacteria > Chloroflexota > Dehalococcoidia > Dehalococcoidales > RBG-16-60-22 > CAZLEY01. The sequence continues at coordinate 1,317 of CAZLEY010000020.1, forward strand.
GAGCTTATGGTGCCAGTGGGGTGGCTGGTCGGCTGCTCCGTCCTAGCTGTTAAGTTTTTCAGGTGGGAATAGGGAGATAAATAGATGAGCAATAATCTGTCATCCCAGAAATGGGAGAATATCCTTTAGAGTACGCTCATGACCATCCTGTGTATTATCTGCTTTCCGGTCAATCCTCTCGTCTTGACAGGTGTCATACAAGTGGAACAATACCCGGCATTAACCGTTATTGGTTGGTTGGTCTGGGCATTTGGCATGGTTCTGGTCATGGCTCCCATAGTCATGTTCCCAAGACGTGCTGGTGTCCCTAGGGGAAAGTCATTTGTCCATTCCACTCGACTGGTGGATACGGGCATATATGCCATTGTCAGGCACCCGCAATACACCGGCGGCATCTACGCAATTTTCCTGACCACTATCCTATGGTATCCACACTGGCTATTCGGGGTGCTCGGTGTGTTGGGTACAGTGGTTATCTACATGAGTTGTCGAGAGGAAGACCAGCGCATGATAGAAAAGTTTGGTGATGATTATAGAGCCTACATAAAAAGGGTGCCTAAGATGAATTTCGTCTTGGGACTTATGAGGCTGATATATCAGAAGTCAAATCAGCACAGTATACAGTAACAAATATTTTGTTGAGTCACTTTTAAGTATATTGTGACCTTTGAAGAATTCCAGATTAACTGCATGGTCGTGTAATCAATCTCAACAAGAAAGAGACACTTCCAAGTAAGCTTGCGTCTTTTCATATTCCCGTGGAATAATCAGTATTGGCGATGCGATGCTGGTTCTCTGAGGGGTTATACAAGTGAAAATGGCGAAGATAATTCCTCGGGTGCATGTTAAAAACCATTCAGGTTGTGGGCCTGCCGTCGATTTGTCAGATTGATGTGAGGTTGAAGGCATTCCATAATTACTGTTATACTTGTTTTATTCCTGTAGCACGTTCAAGGCTGCCAGGCAGTTGTCGTACAAAATCCGTAAGAGAGTACCATTGAATGGGTGTTGCCTTTCGGAATGCTAACAGATAACAAGTCAGTGAATTGAGAGGGGGAACCATGGCGCTGGAAATACGTCCTGCTAAGGCAGAAGAAATGGAGGAATTTAATCGTGTCGTGCGCACTGCCTTCGTCTCACCAGCGGAGCATACCGTCAAGATGCCGGTTGAATGGACTCTCTGTGCCTTTGATGATGGCAGGCTGGCGACTTCGTATGCAGCCTGGCCGCTTACCATGCAACTGGATGGTGCCAGCGCGTCCGTTGCCGGGGTTACCATGGTGGGCACGCTGCCCATCTATCGGCGCCGGGGTTACCTGCGTAAAGTAACTGAAGCGCATTTTAACCTGCTCCATGAGCGGGGAGAGCAGCCAATCGCAGCCCTTAACGCCTCCATGGCGGCTATATACCAGCGCTATGACTATGCGGTGGTATCTACCAGGAATTCCTATACAACAGAACCTCGCTATCTGCGGTTCTCGTCGGCCCGCACGGTTTCGGGTGAATTCCATGAGGCAAACGACGGAGATATGAGTCTGCTATTAGAGCTCTATCACCGTTTCGGGGTGCCGAAAACCGGATATCTGCATCGTAACGAGGCTATGGAGGCAGCCCCGGGTACTCCCTTTACAGTGCTTACCTTTCCACCATCACCCGGTCTGGTAGCCAGGGTGGTATACCGGGAGGCCGGGGAACCTCTGGGCTACGTGATATACAGCGTCGAGCGCGATGACAGGCCGGGGCGTTCTATGGGACAGCGCCTGATTATACGTGACCTTATCTGGCTTACGGCATCAACTTACCAGGCAATATGGGAATATCTGGCTAATATGGACCTTGTGAATGAAATCAGCTGGGGTCGAGTCCCTTCTGACGACCCGCTGCCGCACATATTGCTTGAACCGCGGATGCTCAATATGACTTCTGGTGATGGCATGATGGGTCGGATTATAGATGTTGAAAAGGCTCTCCCCAGGCGCCACTATTCTGAAGAGGGCATCCTTGCTTTCGAAATTATCGATGACATGTGTCCCTGGAATAGCGGAAGGTGGAGAATGGAGGTATCGGCTGCCGGGGCCGATATCGGCCGTACAAATAAGGAACCACAACTGGTAATGCCGGTCTCTACTCTGGCGATGCTAGTGTTCGGCCAGATAAGTCCCACCGAGGCAGCACGTATGGCACGCCTCGATGTTAACGATAATGGTGCTCTCTCGATATGGGACAAGGTGATGAGTACCGCTTATCGACCATTCTGCGCCGACATGTTCTAGGCTTTTTAGGCTATCAAGGCGTTATAACAAGGTCTCCGGGTTTATATTGCGTATGGTTACAGCCGGTTCAAGCTGCTGACCCCGGCGTGCTCAGAGTCTGGTACATCTTGTGGTAGAGTCCCTGTTTTGCCAGGAGTTCTCTGTGAGAGCCTTCTTCGACAATCCTTCCCTGGTCGAGGACTATAATACGGTCGGCATTGGTCACCGTGGAAAGCCGGTGAGCGATGGTCAGGCAGGTACGCCCTTTGGTAAGTCGGCGTAGTGCCCTCTGCATAATGCGCTCGGTATTCGTATCCACATTGGAAGTGGCTTCATCAAGTATCAGGATGTGCGGGTCAGCCAGTATGGCCCGTGCCAGACATATCAGCTGGCGCTGGCCGGCGCTGAGATTTCCGCCTCTCTGCCCGACAGGTGTTTCGTAGCCGTGTTCAAGTCGGTTGATAAAGTTGTGAGCGCCGACGGTTTTAGCTACCTCGATAATTTCATCGCGGCTGGCCTCGGTTTTACCATATCTTATGTTTTCCTCAATTGTGCCGGAAAAGAGCAAGGGGGTCTGAGGTACAATGCCGATTTGCTGCCTTAATGACTGCTGGGTAACAGACTGTACGTTATGGCCGTCCACGGTCACCTCACCCCTTTCCACCTCGTAGAAGCGGGAGGCGAGATTTACCAGGCTGCTCTTACCGGAGCCGGTCTGTCCCACGATGGCCACCGTCTCACCTGGCTTAACACTGAGGTCAATATCGTGGAGGACATCCTTGTCTGGCTCGTAGCCGAAGTTCACATGCTGAAATCGTATCTCTCCTTTCACCGGAGGCAGCTTGATAGCACCGGGTTTGTCCTGGATTTTGGGTTCGATGTCAAGCATCTCGAAGATACGTGCCCCGGAGGCCATCGCCCGTTGTAGCATCGTGTACTGCATAGCAAGCTCCAGGACAGGTTCGAAGAAACGTTGAATGTAAAGCAGGAAGCTCAGGAGGAAGCCGGCACTCATGGCACCATCCAGCACCTCAAAGCCGCCGATGACAATAACAATGGCAAAGGCGACACCGGTGAGTATATTTACCAGTGGCATAATAAGCGCCTCCAGCTTGACGGCGGTCACATTGGCATTAAGGTGCGCCCGGTTAACCTCATCAAACTGCTCGTAATTTTCTTCTTCGCGGGAAAGGCTCTGCACGACCCGCACACCGGCCATATCTTCCTGGAGCTGGGAGTTGACCGTAGCGATTGCCCTGCGCACGCCGATGAAAGCCCGCCGGGCATATTTTTGCCACACGAATAAGGCAATGGCCATTACCGGCACTACCGTTAGTGTAATTAACGCCAGCCTGGCGTTAATGGTAATCATAATGATAGCGATGCCTACGAGTGTCAGTAAACTCGTCAGGAGGGCGAATATACCCTGGGTCAGGAGTTCCTGTAGCTGCTGTACGTCATTCTGCACCCGGGACATGAGCTTGCCGACTTTACTGCGGTCGAAGAAACTCATGGAAAGCCGGTGCAGATGGTCAAACATCTGGGTACGCATTCTAAATATAATAGACTGTCCGGCGTAGGACAGGTACAGGGTTTCCAGGTACTGCCCGCCCCACATTGCCAGTGCGGCCACAATGAAGATAATGGCTGTTATGGTAAGGGCGTTGAAGTCTCCATTTATAACATAGTCCGTAGCGACGCCTACCAGGTAGGGTAGAGCCAGGGTGGCGAGGGTGCGTATCACAATGCCGCACGCCCCGATGCCTAACCAGCCTTTCACAGGTACCAGATATCTGGGCAGTCTCGCGGCAACCCGGTTGTCATATACTTTGCCCAGCACCTCGTCGTCGAAGGTGCCGCCGCGCTGGTGAGGGGGTCCTCCCGGACCTCCATGAAACATGTTTACTCCTCCGCCGAGCTTTCTTCGGTCTCCTGGTTAATCATCAGCTGTGATTCGTATATTTCCTTATAAACGCCGCTCTTGGCAATCAGTTCTTCGTGTTTGCCCTGCTCCACGAGTTCGCCGTCCTGAAACATCAGGATAACATCGGCATTCTGGATAAGGGGCAGGCGGTGAGTGATGACAAAGGTAGTTCTCCCCTTGATAAGCCTGTCCATAGCCTGACGGATAAGTTTCTCCGTTTCCGAATCCACACTGGCCGTTGAGTCATCCAGGATAAGGATGCCGGGATTCACAAGCAGGGTACGGGCTATGGCCAGCCGCTGTTTCTCCCCGCCCGAGAGAGTATCGCCACGTTCCCCTACCCAGGTATTATAGCCATCGGGCAGTGACTGGATGAAGTCATGAAGGTAAGCTGCCTTGGCTACTTCGACTATTTGCTCCATACTGGCGTCTACATCACCATAGGCAATGTTCTCGCGGATGGTAGAGGAAAACAGGAAGACATCCTGCTGTGCAGCCACCACGTTCTTACGCAATGATGACAGGGTGACGTCACGGATATCAACGCCATCCATAGTGATTTTACCGCTGCTGACGTCATAAAATCTGGCAAGGAGGTTGGCTACGGTGCTCTTGCCGCTGCCCGAACCGCCCAGCAAGGCCACCAGCTGCCCCGGCTGCACATCGAAGCTGACATTGTTCAGGGCAGGGCTGATATTATCGTAGCTGAAGCTGACATTCTGGAAAGAGACCTGGCCTTTGACCTTGCCCAGTTCTATAGCATCTGGTTTCTCCGTAACCTTCGATTCGGTATCCAGTATCTCCAGAATACGCTGGCCGGCGGATATAGTACGAGAATAAAGGTTGACTATCATGCCCAACCGGCGTATGGGCATCATCAGCAGGCCCAGATAAAGGATAAACTGTGTAATCTCGCCTACGGTCATCTGGCCGGCAATGACCTGACGTCCGCCGTACCAGAGGATAACGGCCGTCGGTATGCTGATTAAAAATACCATGGTAGGCATATTGAAAGCCAGCAAACGGGCGGCATTCATCTGTTCATCGTAAAGTGAAGTTGCCTGAGTGGAGAACTTCTGGCTCTCCTCCTTCTGGCGTGAGAAAGCTTTGACCACGCCGACACCGGCGAGACTCTCCTCAAGCGTGGTGCCCATGAAGCCCAGCATGGCTTGAACTCTAAGCCAGATGGGACGGATACGTCGGCCGAAGCTGGTGGCCAGCCACATCACCGGAATTACGAAGAAAATAGTAAACAGCGCGAGTTTCCAGTCTATGGCCAGTAGCATATAGGCCACACCGAGAACCATTAAAAACACCTGGACCATACCGAGCAATCCCATGGCGAAGAACATACGTGTGGCTTCGACATCAACCGTAGCCCGGGACATAAGCTGCCCGGTCTGGCTCCGGTCATGGAACTGAAAGCTCAGACGCTGCAGGCGGTCGTAGAGGGCATTACGTATATTATACGATGCTTTCTGGGACACGACTTCACTGAAATAGCGGTGCCCGTAGCCGGCGGCGCCCCTCAGGGCACCGGCAGCAATGACAACTACCGCGGCTATAATAAGAAAACTGCGGTCACCCGAGCCCAGTACGGTATCGATGCCTTCTCCTATCATGCGGGGTATAAGGATACCGAAGGCGGTGCCCAGGACAAGACATATAAAGGCCAGTAGCAGCGCGACCCAGTATTTCTGAACGAAACCGATTAATCTTAATATAGTTCTCATTTCACATTCGCCTGATGATAGCAAACCTGTATAAAAAGCCGGTAATTAACCTGGCTGATTTCATGGTAGTCTATATGTGGTCTTTTGAGATCTCCTCATAAGCACGGGAAAGGACCTGGCGTATATGAATCAGCTTTTCAATATCCGCTGTGCGGACATTATCTCTCAGTAAACAGGCAAGTTTTTCAAACTCTTCCATTGTCTTGCTTATATCGTCGATATTCTCGGGATTACACCAGTTCCTTATTTGACCTCTCATTCTCTCCTCGAATTCTTTCTGCTCATCCAGGAACTGACAGCCTGTCTCGGTGATAGTATAGACCCTCTTTCCATCCTGCTCGTTGGCGGTAATATATCCCATCTCTTCCAGCATCTGCAGCGTGGGATAAACCGTGCCCGGACTCGGTACGTAGAAGCTGTGGAAGCGCTCTTGCAGCGCCCGCATGATTTCGTATCCGTAGCTCGGTTTATCTTTCAGATAATGCAGAATGATGTATTTAAAGTCGCCCTTCTGGAACGGTCTTTCGTTTCTTGGCCTGGCAAAGAAAGGTGGTCTGTGGCTTTTATGGTATGTGTTGAACACGGCACTTACCTCTGAGCGATAGGATAACCCAGGACAAAACGATATATCGGTTCAGATTAATTATACCCATTTTAGGCATAAAAGTCAACGTCATTAAATTTATGGCCAATCTCTTGACAAAGCTCTAATATCCCCTTAAAGTTTTTATTGCCAGGGAAAAGGGGCTGGCCATCGTTATTTAATAGCCACACTGAGGACGGGCTGGTATAATTAGGTAAAAAGAAAGTGGTGTTATATGGGAGATGCGAAGATTCAACAGGTAAAAGATACCGCCATAAAGGTAAAGGAAAACGTTGAGCGTGTCATCGTGGGGAAGAGTGAGGTGGTGGAGCTGGCTATAGTCGCTTTACTCTGTGAGGGACATATTCTCATCGACGATGTTCCCGGACTGGGCAAGACGGTCCTGGCGAAGTCGCTGGCGAAGTCGCTGGGGTGCAGCTTTCGGCGTATTCAGTTTACTCCGGACCTTTTACCCTCGGATATCACCGGCACCTACGTCTTTAACCAGCGAACATCGGATTTCGAGTTCCGCCCGGGTCCGGTAATATCACAGATAGTGCTCGCAGATGAGATTAACCGGGCAACCCCGAGGACACAGTCGGCACTGCTGGAAGCGATGCAGGAACGGCAGGTCACTGCCGAGGGTGAGACCAAGCCGCTGCCACGGCCTTTTCTGGTATTAGCCACGCAGAACCCTATCGAGCTGGAGGGTACTTTCCCTCTACCTGAAGCCCAGCTTGACCGGTTCCTTTTAAAAATCAGGATAGGCTACCCAACGGTTGAGGATGACCACCTGATACTGTCCCGCTTTAAACGGTCCGACCCATTGGAGGAGCTATCGTCGGTAGTCTCGGCTGATGAACTCCTGCAAATGCAGGCGGCCTGCCGTGAAGTGCATGTTGCCGCTGACGTTGAGGACTATATTATTCGCCTTATTCACGCCACTCGCACGCACGAATCAGCCGAACTCGGGGCCAGTCCTCGGGCTATGCTGGCGCTTTACAATGCATCGCAAGCCCTCGCCGCAATCCGGGGCAGGGAGTTTGTGACCCCGGACGATATAAAATATATGGCTACTCCCGTACTCATCCATCGTATTATTACCAGGTCGGAGAGCCGGCTCCGTGGTCTGAAAGTGGAGCAGTTAATTAAAGAGATTGTGGATTCCGTATTTGTGCCGGTGGAAGAGGAAGTCGTCCCTGGAGAAGGATAGGCGATGCGGGGCGACTACTGGCTGTTCTTCGCCGTAATTATACTTATCATCAGCCTGGCACTGAACCAGGTGCCGCTTGTTTTAATTACCCTTCTTTTTTTGCTGACCGGCGGCGTGTCACGACTGTGGAACCGGTTCTGTCTTCACCGCGTTGAATACCGGCGTCACCTGAGCCGGAACCAGGTTTTTTCCGGTGAAGAGATAGTCTATGAGATAGAGGTAACCAACCGGAAGCCCCTGCCGTTGCCGTGGCTGCATATTGAAGACGAGTTGCCGAACAATGTAACCCTCCTTAAGGGCAAGGCCATCGCCACCGCGGAGGACCGTGTTATTCTGATTAACATGTTCCCCGTTAACTGGTACCATCGGGTGAGGCGCCGCTTCCCGCTGCGGTGCCCGCAAAGAGGCTGCTTTGTTTTCGGGCCGACACGTATTCGTTCCGGGGACCTGTTCGGCTTCTTCCAACGGGAGAAGCGTATTGAGGAACTGGACTTTCTTCTGGTGTATCCACGTCTGGTGCCTCTGGACCAGCTGGGCATCCCGTCGAAGCAGCTCTTCGGTGATATCCGCCTGAGAAGGCACCTTTTCCAGGACCCTGTGCTTACTGCCGGAGTAAGGGACTACCATTTCGGCGACAGCCTGAAGCGGATTCACTGGAAGAGCACCGCCCGACTCGGCAAGCTGCAGACCAGGGTGTATGAGCCGACGACTACTGTAGACCTCAGTATTTTCCTGGATGTGCGCACTCTCGAAGCCCCTTACTGGGGGAGTATCTTACAGCTACAGGAACTGGGAATAATTGCGGCGGCATCAATCTCTCAGCACGCCCTGAAAGAGGGCTACCGTGTCGGTCTTTACGTCAATCAGATAACTCGCTTCTCTCGGGGCATGGTCAGGGTACCCCACAGCCAGCATCCCGACCAGTTGCTGCATATACTGGAGGCCCTGGCGCAGCTGCATCAGATTGAGGCGATACCTGCTGGCAGGTTTATCCAGCAGGAAGCCCGGAATGTCCCCTGGGGCAGTACTCTAGTAGTCATCACCGCGCAGGCTACTGATGAGCTGCTTGCTGAGTTGATGGATTTGAAAAGGGTGGGGCGCAGCGTAGCCCTAATAAAGGTTGGGGGTACGGCGCCGGAAGTAATGACTGATGATTTATCCGTTTATCACATAAGCGATGATATTGCCTGGGATGTTGTGGAGCAAATCGGATTGAAGCGAACATAGACTAATTATAAAACCGTTTTGATGTATTGGATATTGCATTGTGGTGATGAATAGACTGAAAATTAATGATTGGCTGGCTGTCGTTATCTATCCGCTGGCGGTAGTCCTCATGGAAGCCTTCTGGGTTTATCCCTGGCTGGTATGGTTCGGGGTCTGGCCGCTCTTTGCCGAGTCGCGGCCGGCTTTAAGCCTGTTATCGGTAATAATCGTGCTGGCTATTTCCCTGCTGGTAACCAGGTCATCCATCAGGCGGAAGTGGCCGTTGTGGCTTATCCAGTTAGTTGTCATCGGTTGCGGGCTGGTCACCGTGTTCCTGGTACTGCGTTTCGACTATGGTAGCGGGTATGGTTTTTTTGACGGTCAGTGGTTTGTTCATATTGGGCAGGTGCTCGGTGCTACCTTTGACAGTCCTCATATTGTGGTGCTGGCTCTGCCGATACTGCTTTATCTCTGGTGGCGGGGTATACTACTGGGGCGTACCACCTCCTACTTCAGCAATATCTACCGTTCGTTCGTAATTGGCATGGTAGCGCTTATCGTATTAATTATATTCTGGCAGATTAGCGCATCATCAGGTGATTTCGAGGGTCCGGTAGCCGCTATCGGATGGCATGTAATTGCCTTCTTCTTCTTCGGCTTGATTGCCGTAGCTATCTGCCATCTGTACTTGATGCGGCGGCGTATGCCTCAGGAGGAAACGGCCGTGACATCGGTCTGGCGCTGGCTGCCGATAATGCTGGGCGTTATTGGCGGCATAGTCGTCGTGGGGCTGGGTGTTGCCAGCGCTTTCTCCGCCGAGTTTTTCGAGAGTATCGAGCGGGGAGCCGGAGTCGGTTTCGATGCTCTGGGAACGGTATTTCACTATATCCTGATTCCCCTTAACTATCTGATGGAGGGCATCTTATTCCTGCTGCAACTCATTGTTAGCTGGCTGCGGCAGGGGCGGGAGCCCGGATTAGGGGGTACTGGCAACATGACCAATATGGACATGCCGGAAGTCATACCGAAAGATATACCGCCGATAGTGACCACGATACTTCAATGGCTGGTGGTGGCGGTTGTCGTTGCCGTCGTTGTTTTTATCCTGGCAAAGGCAATCCAGCGCTTCCGTGAAAGGCGTCAGGGAGAAGAAATAGAGGAAATACATGAGTCGCTCTGGAGCCTGAGTGGATTGCGTGATGATTTGCTGTTGCTTTTCAACATGATGGCGAACAAGTTCAAGAGAAGGCCGGCGACGGCTCTGAAAAAAAGCCATTTCCGTGAAGGCGCATTGGACAGGCTCGACATCCGGGAGATATACCGGCATTTATTGTGGGAAGGGGCGTGCTCAGGAGTGGCTCGTAGAACACATGAGACAACCTCTGAGTATGCCGGGCGCCTGGAACGCTTTGTGCCCGAAGGTAGTGGACAACTGGCTGAGATTACTGACTTATATGCCAGTGTCCGCTATGGTGAAATCAGGCCTCAAGAAGAACAGGTGGATAGTGCCAACAGCCTGTGGAACACTCTCCGCAACATGCTGCGGGGACTCCGGGGAGACTAGCCGTTAAGTGGGTGGTGTTCCCTCATGGCTGCGTACGGGTGACGAACTGCCATAGATTCTTGATTTCCCTGGTGACATCACCGTCGGAGTATTCCACAACCGGCATTCCTTTTACCATAGCCTCGGTAACAACATTGTCAAAGGGAATCCTGGCAGCTACTTCTATTCCCAGGTTAGAGCAGTAATCCTCAATCTGGCGGGTATTGTCCTCATTGATATCGTGCTTGTTGATGCATACCAGGGCCGGAACGCCGAAGTGGCGGCAAACGCCGAGAACTCTCTCCAGGTCGTGTATCCCGGATAGCGTCGGCTCGGTTACCAGAAGTGCCAGGGCGGCTCCGGAAAGGGAGGAGACAACCGGGCAGCCAATCCCCGGTGGCCCGTCACTTATAACGTAATCTAGTCCGTCTTTTTCGGCAATCTGCTTGGCCTGCTGCTTGACCAGCGCTACCAGCTTGCCCGAGTTCTCCTGGGCGATTCCCAGCCTGGCATGAACCAGAGGACCGTATCTGGTATCTGAAGCGAACCAGTGCCCGGCCATGTTTTCCGTCATTGTGATGGCATCCGCGGGGCATACATGAGAGCAGAATCCGCAGCCCTCGCACGAGATGGGGTCGACCTCGAAGTTGCTGATGGCATCGAAATGGCATATATCCTGGCAGAGGCCGCACTGGGTGCATTTTTCGGCATCAATAGAGGCGACCTGCCCGCTCCAGAACTCGGTTTCTTGTTTAACAGATGGGTTGAGCAGCAGGTGAAGGTCGGCGGCGTCTACATCGCAGTCAGCCAGCACCTTGCTTTCCGCCAGGGCAGCAAAAGAACCGACTATGCTGGTCTTGCCCGTCCCCCCTTTACCGCTCAGTATTACTATTTCTTTCATTTACCAGCTCCGTGAGCTTGTTAAAAAGCCCGATAAAATCCTTGCGCCACTGCGGCATGCCCTCGACTAACGCCACGCCCTTCGAGTACAGGTGAGCAATTTCTGTATCCAGGGGGATGGTAAGCAATATCGGCAGGTTCTCTTTTAGGCAGTACTCCTCTGTTTGACCGTTGCCGGCACCGGCGCGGTTGAGTACGATACCGCAGGGTATGCCGAGTTGCCTAACCGTTTCTACTGCCAGTACCAGGTCGTTAAGGCCGAAAGGTGTCGGTTCGGTGACCAGCAGGCAGAAATCGCTCTCCTTTATCGCCTCCACTACCGGGCACGATGTCCCCGGTGAAGCATCAATAATCACCACTTTATTCTTATCAGCCAGTTCTTTGACCTTTCTAATAACGGGTGGTGCCATGGCCTGGCCGATGGTAAGCTTGCCGTGAGCAAAGTCCATGGCGTCAGCGTTACCCGTTTCTGTTATCCCGATATCATTGGCAACCTCGGTAATCGCCTTTTCAGGGCAAAGATAGCTACAGGCGCCGCAGCCGTGACAGAGCTCGGGAAAGGTGAGTACGTGTTCCTTTATTACGGCGATGGCGTTGTAAGCGCAGACCTCGGCGCATTTACCGCAGTGAGTACACTTTTCCTCGTCCACCTGTGGCACGGGGATGCTGACCGCATTTTGATGGTGGATATCAGGTTTGATGAAAATATGGTCGTTCGGTTCCTCTACATCGCAATCCAGAAGCTGTACTTTGTATTCATCCTTCAGGGCAAGGGCAAGGCTGGTCGCTACCAGAGTCTTACCCGTCCCGCCTTTACCGCTGGCAACGGATATTATCATCCTATGCTTTCGCCATCTTTGTTCCACACTTGGGGCAGTTCAGGTTATAGCAGGGCATACCTATCTGATGGGGCAGCTTTGCTCCGCAGCTGGGGCAGATACATTCACCGCCGGGTCCAGTTCCGGGGCGGCTGCCTCCCATCCTGCCGGCGCCCTGTCCGCCCCTGCCTATACCTCTGCCCATACCGGGACCACCACCGGGAGGTCCTGTTCCGTCTCCTCTTGGCATAGTTACACCTCCTAAGGTAATTTTACGTTATCGTCCTACCACCAAGGATTCTGGTAGGGCGTAAACTGACGCCAGCCGAAACCGCGGCCTATGCCGCGTCCCCAGCTACCTCTCCGGCCGCCATACCATGACCTCAAGCCCAAGCCAAATCCAGGCCGTACTGAGCCGGGTAATAGGCTGGCAAAACCAGGCCGCCTGAAACCGGTACAATAACCAGCTCCTCTTCCAGTCATCGGTCCCATTCCTCTGGGTCCCGTTCCATCTCCAAATGGCATCCTAATCACCTCCCTATGTGAGTTGGTTCTTCAGATTGTTCCTTATCATGTTATTAAGAGCTTATGTTCAAAAATTTTACCGTAATAACTATAATATAATGAACATATGACCATAATTATTATATAATTTTATCTTCAGCTTGTCAAGTCATGTGTGGATTCTACCCGGGTGGCGTAAAGGCAGGACTCAGATTACATTTGACCTGGGCTGTATCTGGTTGAGGAAATAATAAAGGGCTCCCGGGGTTGAATCGGGAACCCTTTATTCTGTTTTGGTCTGGTAGAGAAGGACCTTATAACCGCGCTCTGCGGCGTTGGATTACGAACCAGGCGCCGGTGCCGATGATTAATACCGCGGCGATGATTCCGCCGATGAGCAACCAGTTGGTTGGTGTCGGTTCTGGCTCCGGCAGAGGTATTGGCTCAGGTTCTGGTTCTGGTGTCGGTTCTGGCTCTGGTTCTGGCACCGGCTCTGGTTCTGGCTCAGGCTCTGGTACGGGTGTAGGTACGGGCCTGCCTACGCCCAGTCCACCCAGTAAGCGGTCAACCCTTACCTCGTAGCTGCCTTCAGACAGTTCTAGGTTGAATGACACGGATTCTGTAGCACCGGCTTTTATCTGGACATCCTTGCCAGCTTCAACGGTGCCGTTCAGCCGCAGGGTGGCGATATAGACTTCGGCGCTGGCTGAGGCGTTGGTTATATCGGCGCTGACGGTTATCGTATCACCGACCTCGGCCTCGACCGGGCTGATTTCCAGGTTGGTAACCTCGAAAACCTGCGCTGGCATCGTTGGAGAGCCGGATATGGCAAAGGTCGAGAAGTGAGTGATGATTACCGAGTAGTAGATGTATTTATCATCCTCGCTCACCCGCTTGGTGGGCAGATCAATCCACTTGTTAAGCTCTGGGTCATACTGGTGCAGCGCTACCGACCACTTATGTATCGAGTTCTGCTCCAGCCATTCCTTCTCTATGTAGAAGGTCATGTAACCAAGGTCAATATCTTCAGGTGTAGCGTTATCGAAGCCGATGGTGAAGTAGGTCATGACAACCTGGTCGGATGGCAGCATGGTTAACACGTCGGCTGGCTGCTGAGCGGATATCTCCACGGTGGTACTGACATCCTCGAGTGCCTTGTTTGTCTTAATCATAAACCGGTCAATGGGTGCCGGGGTAGCCATCGCCAATACCCACTCTCCAGCCAGTGTCTTGACCGCCAGGTACTTGGCTCCGGCAGGTGTGCTGTAGATTATTACCGGGTTATCCAGCTGAGCGGAAGGCTGAGGCGGCTCCTCGCTTACCAGTTGCTCGGTGGGAACACTGGTGAGTTTGTTGAAGAGCACCTCTTTATTGATGGAGTAGAACTTATCTGTTGACAGGTACGGCAGTACTTCAATCAGGAGAGGCTCGCTCATCTCTGGTATTATTCTGTTCAGCTCTTCCGCGGGCAGCTGCTCCATAATGGCGATCAACTCGTCGATGCCTATTGCCTCAAGAACAGTCGCAGCTTTCTTGGCAGTCATGTTCGCTATAATCTGGACTGTCTTCTGGATGGTAAGTCCTCCGATAATATCCGCCGCCTTCTCGGTGTCAAGTCTCTCCATGATATCAGCCGCAATTTCGGCAGCCACCTCTTCGATAATGTCGGTTGCCTTGTCTGTAGCTGTCTCTCCGATAATATCGGTCGCTTTCTGTATGGTAAGTCCTTCGATAATATCGGCTGCCTTCTGGGTGGTGAGCTCTTCCATAATATCGGCCGCCATGTCGGTGGTTATTTCCTCCATGATGTCGGCTGCCATGTCGGTGGTGAGCTCTTCAATGATTTCAGCCGCATCGTCGGCATCCATATCCTCAAGGGTATCAGCTGCCTCTTCAGACGTCATTGCTTCAATTTCTTCAATAGTGATTTCCTCTTCGGGTGCACCACCGCCGCCGCCGATACCTCCTCCTCCTGAAGACCTGGTAAGCGTGAAGGCGCTGCTGGTCTTGGTAAAGGTCTTGGTAAGCGAGGGACCGCTGGCGGTAATTATGGTATCAATTTTATAACTGCCGGAAGGCCAGCTTGATGGTGATGTCCATTTGATAGTATATGTAATATTTGTGGGGCTGCCCCCATAGCCGTATCCATAGCCAGTGCCGAAAGAGTAGCCCATATTTATCCAGTAGGCGTAGCCGGAACCGTATGCGTAACCACCTTCCCAGCCACCCGAGGCGCTGGCGGCAACAAGTGCCGAGCCGCTTGATGAACCCTCCTTTATCGTGTGTGCCTGCGAGGTGCTATCTGCCAGGGGTAGATTTTCCAGAGTTGCCTTCTTGGTGGGGTCGCTTACGTTGTAAATCTCTACGTCCACGCTTTGTATCGGCACGAGGTCGTTTTCATTAATAGTCACGGTTACGGTGAAAGTATGCTGGTTACCCAGTCTACCGCCCGAGGGTTCCTGAATATCTATCTCCAGGGCCTGAGTCGGTGAAGCGTACCAGAGTGAGGCGGCTATGGCTATTACGAGAAAAACAGGCAGTGCCAGCCGGTATAAACCTTTGAAAGGAAGTGATATCGCGGGAGTACTGAAAAACGGAGTTGATAAGCCGGGTATAGAAAAGCGCTTCTTTTCGTGATTGCTTGCCTCTTTCTTATTACTTCTCGAACGAAGAAGCTGTAGCGTTTTCTGGTCTTTCAGTTTTTCGGCTATATCAGATGGTATAATGCCGGCTAAATAAAATAACTCATCTTTATCGGCGTTCAGGGCTTCGGCCAGCTGTAGTATAACCTTTTTACTGGGAGGCGGCAGGACGCCGTTTTCTATCTTGCTGAGGTAGGTATAATTGACATTGACCTTACTAGCAAGCTCCCTCAGGGTCATACCGGCTTGGGTGCGTGACTCTCTCAGCCTTGTCCCGAATACCTGAGTTTTTGGACCCATGGATTTCTGGATGCGTCCCGAACGTAAAAGCTGCAGTGCCTCCCGACTCTTCAATATCTCGGCGATGTCAGGGGGAACCTTCCCGGCTAAAGTAAGCAGTTCATCTTTATCCGTATCCAGAATTTCGGCCAGCTGTATTATGACCTTTTCGCTGGGAGGCGGTAAGACCCCGTTTTCTATCTTGCTGAGGTAAGTGAAATCGATATTACACTTGCCTGCCAGTTCTGTTAAGGTCATGCCGGCCTGGGTGCGTAGCTCCCTTAACCTTTTCCCGAACTTTTTAACCTCTTCCATTTTAATACCTCTTTAATACCTCTGATATAGTACTGCGAAGAATAGTTGTGTGATACTATTATAGGCAATATTGAGTAAAAAGTCAAGCTTATTTAGCCAAATTTTGGACAATATGGCATATTTTACATGGAAATAGTGGTTTGCTTGGTCGGAGTTGATATTCTAGTCAAATCATGTAGATAACTGAATATTACACATAAAATATAGAAAATTGCACAAATTTTTGTAATGACGTAATTGACTCGAAAGCAAAAAGGCTAATATATGTTCCAGACGAAAAATTGGTAATAATAGGACAAATGGATATTTTTTAATCAACTATATATTAACCATTATCTTGGTGCCATTTAAGGTAGAATCAGTAACCGTTCCGGTAATTGTAAGAGCTTACCCCCTATTTGAAAACAGGTTGTTTTAGCAGAACTTTCTCAGGTTTGCGGCGCTTAAATCTATACCTTTAATATCTCAATCAGTACTTATCCCGGCATCTCTAAAAAGGCGGACAAGCTCTCTACGGGCAAGGTAGGTGGGTCTACCGCCCCTTTTTTCCCAGCGTTGCACTGTGGACAGACTGACGCCTATCTCCCGTGCGAGATACTCCTGCGCCCAACCTTTTTTCGACCGCAGTTCCCTTACTTTTTCACATAGATGCTGCATTTTATAACTTCACATAGCCGCTGAAATAAATATTCACCGGCTGTAATACGTAACATTATAAATGCATTGGATACAAATGTCAAGTAATATGCCGTAGCGTGACAATAGGCATATTGAAATTATAATTCCTGGTCTAACTACAGGCGGTTAACGTATATGTGGTAGCCGCATATTGTGACGGTTGGCATATTATCAGAAGTGGTATAGAAAAATATCTTTTAGTGGACTATAATAGAGTAAATCCGGCAGATAGCCTTCGTGAAGGGAAGTAGAAATAGGGGTTGGGAGCGGAAAACTATGAATGAAGAAACTCCGGCGAAAATAATTGTAGGCACGCCTGCTTATAATGAAGAAAAATACATCGGTAGCATTGTATTACAGGCACGGCAGTATGCAGACGAGGTCGTTGTTGTCGACGACGGTAGTGCGGACCGAACGCATTTAGTTGCCGGACTTGCCGGTGCTACGGTCGTACGGCACGAGAAAAATAAAGGCTACGGCAGTGCCATCCAGAGAATAATGGCCGAGGCGGCGGCGCGAGATGCCGATATCCTCATTATCCTTGATGCCGACTCCCAGCATAACCCCGATGAGATACCAGCTCTTATTGAAGCTATCAGGCAGGATTATGACGTGGTCATAGGCTCGCGGAAATTGCAGAGTAACGTCATTCCTCCTTATCGGCGGGTAGGGCAGAAAGTATTATCAGGTTTGACGCGTATTCTGTCCCGTGAGAAACTAACAGACACTGAATCAGGCTTCAGGGCTTATTCCAGGAAAGCAATTAGCACGCTGGACTTAAAAGAAAATGGGATGGCAATATCATCGGAGATAGTCACTTCTGCAGCCCGGAAAGGACTTAGAATCAAAGAGATTCCTATTTCCGTTACGTATACCAAGGACGGCTCTAGCCTGAATCCAATCAGGCACGGAGTTAGCGTTTTTAGAAGGATAACGGTAATGATCTCGGAGAAAAGGCCCCTATTGTTCTTTGGTATCTTTGGCACAATACTGATTCTTTTCGGTATCGCCATGGGGGTCATGGTGGTTCAGACATTTTATACCAGTCAGGTACTACAGATAGGCTCAGCCCTGGTATCAATGCTGTTGATTACTGTCGGGGTGTTGGTTATTTCGACCGGGGTAATATTGAATGTACTGGCAAAACGAATAACCGACCAGTTATAACGCACTGGATGGTTGTTCTGTCTACAAATAGAGGATAAAGACGACACTTCTGCTATAAATAGGGGTTCATTACAGGATTGCATTGTTACCAGTGTTCCTCATGTACCGGCCTCATGTTAAGGTGGTAATGAATTTCTCTACCAGAGTAAGTGTCGTATCTTTAATGCCGTCAGGCGTCTCTATTCCAAGGAAGTGCATATTAAACTCCATTATATCCAGGCCGGCTATCTTGAACCTTCCCCGGCGGCACTCGTCGGCAATAATCCTGGCAACATCCAGGAGGTTCTGTTCACTGATTCCCGGCCTGTCCATGTAGCGTGCTGCATAAGTGCTTGAATATGAGCCTACGTCCAGGTCGAGGCTTATGTATACGTGGGGAGTCTTGATTCCCTCCCGGAGGAATCGGCTGAGGGTGTCAAAGTATTGTCCTTCAAACTGCTGCAGGGGAAAGAAACTGCAACCCCGTTCCTCGAAGCTCAGATAACTCCGGCGGTAGCTGTCTCTCCGGGGGTCTGTTTCATGGCCGGGATAATCGGCTACCCCTATAAAGATAAGGTTTTCGGGAAGGATGATATCATTGTCCATGAGGTAAGCCCAGAAATTGCCGCAGCAGAAATGGTCAGAGAACCCCACCGGCGTTGAGGAAAGGCCGATAGGAGTGCTGGCTGTATAATCCGGGCTGGCCTTCATTACGCCTGCCAGTCTTACTGATAAAGGAATGGCATCGAAGTGCTGGTCGAGCACCACTACGCTGAGCTTCTCAGGGCCATATGTGTCCGCCAGAGCTGAGACAACCCCCGCCGTGGCCGAGTGGTCGACGCCCAGCATAACGGGTATCTCGGGTAATATTGTCTCCGTGACGAAGGATTGCAGCCGCTTTGTGGTTTCAAGGAGGTCACCGCTATCGAAGAAGCTCTCCATATTTTTGGCGGTTACCAGAGGCAGGTCTGATAGATTCGGTTTTGGCCATAGCCAGGTGGGAACCGGAAATTTACCGGCTGGCTCGATATGATGCTTCTCCAGAATAGCCGCCAGGCTCTCCTTTACGGCATCATACGGGTCTAAACACGCTGAAAGCCAGTCCAGGCTGGCGTGGTCGGCCGTCATCCAGGCATGCTTGAGCTGCAGGGTCCAGGGGTCGTCGGCAGGGTCTAACGCCACACCGAACAGCTTCTTGGGGTACTCTGATATACACATAAAGGGTTTAGTGCGAGTAATTTACGTTCTATCTCTTTATCAATGGAATTATAAATATATTTCAGGCTCTTTTCGCTCGGGTGATTTCTTGCTTGTAAATTCTACTACCTTTTGATATTGCGGACTATCCATAACTCTTGCCTGATTTGGGCAGTTTTTAACACACGCGCAACATAAGATACAGGCATCCAGGTCGGTTATCACGGTATCGTTTATCGTAATCGCTGCGGTTGGACAGACTTCGACGCATGTTTCACACTTTGTGCATAGCGTTTCCTTGGTTGCGGGATATACCTGTAAAGCGTCCTTTGGGGTCTGCGGCATCGTATAGTAGGGAAAGCTGCCGGGTATCTGTAACGGGGATATATCACCAATCGCCTTGATGTCTTTTAATTTCCCCCCTATCTTTTTCCCGAATTCTCTTGCTTTCTTCAGGTCTTCTTCGTCAGGACGTCCGCGTGCGATTGGCATCAGTGAATGTTCGCCGATAAAAACCCCGGCAGCAACAGGTTTACAGCCTATTTCTACAGCAATATCATTTAACTCTAAAAGGGCATCCTTATAGTCCACGTTTCCGTATACGACGACGATTACCGCTGGCGTGTTATTAGCCTTAAGTCTTCGTAACCTGTGAATCGCGTCAACTGGAACTCGGCAAGAATACACCGGAGTTCCTATAATGACTAATTCATCCTGTAGTTCCTCAAACCCGCGTGTTCTTGCCTCAGGCGGTGTTAAATCTAGATGGTCTACCACGTTAACACGAATTGCCCCGGCAATGCCTTCTACGACTTTTTTTGTTGTTCTGTTAGGTGAAAAATAGACGAGTTTTACCGAATTGATATTCATAATCCTTCACCTTTTTTTACCGGGACTTCTTCCCGGGATAGGCTTTACCGTCACGGAGTTCAATATAATCTACTTCGGCCAGCTCGTCCAGCATCAGCCCCACGTTAACCGGATTAAGCGGGGGATAAATTTCGTCCCTTTCAAAATCGGTGAATTTAGCCAGTATTTCATTTACGTTCATTCCAGGTTGTTCTTTAACTTTTTCCAGTACACTCATTTCCTTTTTGTAATAGGGAAGGGTATAACCGCCGCTGGCTATGTCAACGGGCTCCACCGAGAAATAGGCGGAGGTACGGCAGTCCGCGCAGGCAAAGCTCCCTCCCCCCTTGAGACTTGTAGGTATCTCAGGCGTTACGACGATACCCGACTTTTCTCCGGAGCCTGCGGGTGCTTCTTTCAGGGGACGGAAGCCAATACCGTCGTACTCCTTCATACTCTCGTCTTTGAGGCTTAGGCCGGAGTATTTGAAGATAATCCGTTCATGAGCCCTTTTCCCGGAGAAAAAGGTATACCATATTGACGGCACTATGGTGAGCAGTACGCCTGGACAGATTCTACCCTCGACTCTCTCCCCATCATAGGTAAATTCTTCCCCGATTTTGTAGTCGAAGTGGCAGGGGAATTTATCTACGTCATTCATAAATCCAATCAGTTTGCATTTCACTTTAAAAGGCATACAAGGTTCCTCCTTTTCTACTTTGAGGGGATAGCCCCAAGCTGCTGCATCAGGCCGAGCGTATCAGTAAGTAACCAGCCCTCTACGGCCTTGCCATCGGCGAATCGGCCAATACTGATGCCGCCTACTTCTATCTTCTTTCCCGTAGGCGGTATACCACGGTATTGTTCAAGGTGAGTGCCGCGCATGATAAGACGTGTCACCACTTTATCTCCTTCAGCGATTTGGTCTTCAACAGTGCAGTTAAAATCGGGGAAAGAGTTCATTACTGCAACGTTGTGCTGTATAAAGGCCTCATAAGGCATATCGCCTTGTGGAGAATGCGCTATCCACTCGGGGGCGAATATCTCGGCGACGACTTTTCTGAGCGCTTTCTCCATTTCATCTTTCTGTATTCCCTTGAAGTCATCCATTTCATACCAGCGCCTCATCAGCTCTTTGTTCTCTTCAATCGACATTTGTCTTTCCTCCTTTTTTATATCTACTTAGACGTGATTATATTACTTCGTGTCACCTTCGTCAAAAAGCTCCGTAATCACGCCGTAAAGCTCCGGTCGGCGGTCTTTAATGAAGTCCACCTCGTGCTCGCCGGGTATAATGATGTCACGCTTCCGCCGCGCCGTCTCCAGGTCAACCTCGCCGTAGATGATTTCCTCTTTATCCGGACTGGCCAGTGCCAGGGTGTCCCAGGAAGCGCTAACGATTTTACTGCGACCGGAGAAAGTATGGCCTCTCTCCGTGCCGATGCGGTTGGCCGCCACCACATGTACTCTATTCTCAATAGCCCTGGTGGTAACAACATGGTCTGTTATCATCTCGCCGCGACCCCGGGGGAAGTTGGTGGGCAGGGCTAAGATATCGGCTCCCTTTAGCGCCATGACCCTGGAGCTTTCCGGGAAGATGATATCATAGCATATTTCGATACCTATATTACCTGGAGGCGTTCGATATACTTCAAAAGGCTTATCGCCGCGGTCCACGTAGCGGTCGATACCCAGGAAAGGCAGGTGGTTCTTTCGGTACTTCCCGATAAGCCCGTCAGGGCCGGTGAATGCCGCCGCATTAAAGAGTCTATCGCTCTCTTTTTCCAGGAGCCCGACGATTACGTAGACACCGAGTTCTTTACATAAAGAAGATAGTCTATCGGTGCTGGGACCCGGTATGGTCTCGGCAAAAGGAAGGGCTTCGTCACGACTGTTAAAGATATAACCTGTCAGGGAGCATTCGGGGAAGACAATCAGGGTGGCTTCGCTTCCCGCCGCTTTTCTGATAACACTTATAATGTATTCCAGGTTCTCGCCGGGCTTCATGAGTCTGGGCTCCATCTGGACGGCAGCGATGTTAATTGTCCTGGCCATGTTACCTCCTTTTTACACCCTCAACCGCATGCCGTCGTAGGCAAAGCGAATCCTGGGGTCTTTAGCTTCCATGAGATGGTAATCATCGTAGCTCCGGTTCCAGTGCTCTTCCAGGTGAACGAAGACGACCTTTCTGGCCTGCACTTCCGTAGCCAGTTCCATGGTCTGCTCGAAGGTGTAAAGTGTTTTCCTGGAGATATGCCCGGCTGGATATTTGAAGTTATGTTTAAGTCCGGTTTCAAATATGCCCGGCTGAATGATTAAGAGGTCGGCTCTCTGGACCTCGCTCCGGTTGACCGGGAATGGCTTGATGTCGCAGGGAGCGTAGACTACCCTGCATCCTGACTTTTCGAAGACATAAACGAAGGCTACTTGGGAACCCCGGTCAACGGGTATCGCCGTTATCTTAACGTCTCCAATCTGGATGTTGTCATGGAAAAGCTCCAGGCGGAGGAAGCCTTTTCTCAGGAAATAGTCGATATGGGCGTCGTATTGAGACCTGAGTGCTCTCAAGGGCTCACTCAGTTGTTCGGGGAGCAGCAGGCATAACTGCTTTTGGGGATAGGCGTGCCAGGTGCGAAAGTCCAGGGTTATCTGCTCCACCACCCGGAACCCTTCCACGTGGTCGGGGTCCATATGAGTGAAGGTGAGGTATTTGATGCGTTTGATGGAAAAAAGATTAAGCTGGCTGATAATTTCGGCCGGTGTGTCTATCAGCAGGTTGATATCATGCAGGAACGCAGAAGGGCCGGTCCGTGAATACGGAATACCCTTCTCTCTGGCTTCCCGGCAGATGCGGCATTGGCATAGGGGCTTGGGTATGACCATGCAGCCCCCTGAACCTAAAATAGTCCATTTCATGGTATTGCCGAGACTCTACCTCATTTATAGTCTGGATTCCTGAAACGCCACCGCTAGACTGCCTTCTCGATATCGTGGAAGAAAGCCGGCCTCAGGGGATCCCACCTCCCCACCAGTCGGTCATAGGCGGGCTGGGGGAATGTCTTCTTGAAGATGCGATAGTAATAAAGCTCCTCTACCGAATACAGGTAAGGATTCACTTCAACCTTGTTGAATTCCTCCAGTTCGGCCTGTGATATCTCTTTCTCGGCCTGCGCCCGCATGATATAGGCGACGCCGGAACCCTGGGCGAAGAACCTCTTGGTCTGGTAGATAATGTGGTCAGGCAGGCAGCCTTCGAATGCCTGGCGTACTATCCACTTTCCGGTCTGCTCTTCACCGTGAATCTTGTACTGTATGGGTATCTTGAGGCTGAAGTCCATCACGCTGGCATCGAGGAAGGGTGTACGGCTTTCGTACGAACATGCAGCATTTAATCGGTCCAGTCTCTGAAGGGCGGTATTGTGGGCAACGTTAATGAGCTTATCTACGATACCGGCGACCTCTTCCGGGTTGGTTCCCTTGCGGAACTGGCCGTCATACCCACCGAAGAACTCGTCGGCACCCTCTCCGGTTAACACCACCTTGGTGTGAGGGCTGACAAAGCGTCCGACGAGGAAATTGGCAATCGCCCCGTGGACGCAGCTTTCCTCGTACATCTCCTGATGATGAATGGCCAGAGGCAATATTTCCTTAATCTCCTTCTCGCTGAACATCAATATGTGGTGTTTCACACCCAGATGCTTGGTTACGTCCTTGGCCAGTGGGAGGTCTTCCCCCTCCTCCATGCTGGCGGTGAAGCATTCGATATCAGGCTTTATCTCATGCGCCATGTAGGCTATCAGGCTGCTGTCCAGGCCGCCGCTTAACAGGATGCCGCCTACCGCATTATCTTTCATGCGTTTCTCTACGGCTTCCATGAGCAGCTCCTTAACTACCTTTTTGCCCTGCTCGAAGTCCTCAAATTCGGGAGTCTCTACGGCTTCGTTGGCGTATTTATGGAAGCCCAGTTCCCGGGAATATACATGCCCCGGGGGGAACTCTTTAACATCGTCAGCTATGCCCACTAGGGCCTTGGCCTCAGAGGCAAAGCATAATTTGCCGTCGCTGTGACCATAGTAAATAGGTTTAACACCTGCCCAGTCACGGGCCAGAATCACCTGCCCGCCGTCGGATACGGCACAGGCGAAGTCTCCATCCAGTTTTCCGGCAAAGTGGATACCGTATTTTTTATACAGGGCAATTACTGCCTCAGCATCGGTCATGCTACCTTTTTCCGGGTTATAGACGCGCCCGTCAATGATAGCGGCTACCTCACCGTCATAAGCATGGTGAGCGCCGTCCTTACAATTACCGCCCACGTTCAACTCCAGGCAGCCCAGGTTTACCGGGCTTTGTTTGTTTATCCAGGTCTCGTGGGGGCCACGGTAATTGATTTTCTCCAGAATCTGCTTAAGCTCGCCCGTATCATTTCCCAGAACTCCGGCTATTCCTGCCATAGTATCGTTCTCCCTTCAGTAAAATCGCTGTTATGCAGATATCCTGCTTATGAAGTCTCGAATGTCTCAAGTACCTTGATTGCCTGGAAACCATCGGCGCAAAAAGCGTCGGCGCCTATTTCCCTGGCGTAATCATCGGAGACAGCCGCCCCCCCGATGAGGACCCTGACCTTATCTCTGAGGCTGTTTTCCTCCAGTGACTTTATGATAACGCCCATTTCTGTCATGGTCGTGGTCAGCAGGGCGGAAAGCCCCAGGTAGTCCGGATTTTCTTCCCTGATAACCGTGACAATCCTGTCCTCAGGCACATCTGTGCCCATGTCATTAACATCGTAGCCGGCGCCTTTCAGCAGTATCGCCACGATGTTCTTGCCGATGTCGTGGATGTCTCCTTTAACGGTAGCGATAACGAATTTCCCTTTCGTCTCTATTTGAGAGCCTTCGAGGAGCGGCTTCAGTATATCCATGGCGGCGCCTACCGCATCCGCCGAGGCCAGCATATCCGGGATGAAGTATTCCTTGGTGGAGAATTTCTCCCCCACGACCTGCATACCTGCCGTCAAAGCCTGTTTGATGATTGACTCTGGCGATATATCTTCCTTCAGGGCCTGCTCGGTCAGTTCGAGCACCCCCGGTGTCCCGGATAGCGATTCATCGATGCCTATATCACCCTGGGTTTTTCTCCCCTGGATAACGTTCTCCTTAATCATGCTCAAGATATCTTCACTCATGACTTACTCCCCTTTTCGTATACATTCAGCCTGGGCAGCAGGCCGGGAACCTCCTTGAATATCTCGGAAGTGGTATCCGGGTCAATGTGCTCAACAGGCTTGGCCAGAAGCTCTTGCAGTCGCTCGTAGGCTAAAGCCAGGACGTCATCGCTCTCGCCATCTCCTTCAAATGGATACGATACTGAAATTTCCCCGGTTCGCATTACCGGGCGGATGTAGTTGATGAACATTTTCCGCGGCGTTGCCATCACGTCTCTTATCTGTCGGGTAATTTCATCGAGTTCCGGCTCGTTAATCCGCGGCGATTTTAGGAAGAATTTTATCATTTTGAAATGGGCGTCATCCAGAACGGCCTGGAGCAGGGAGAAAACGGAATTGCCGTCCAGGAGACCGAAGGCACAGTGCAGGAACTGCGGACCGCTCAGAGTGACCATGATGTCCGAGAACAACCTCTCTATTGATGACTGCTGTCCCGGTATCTTGGTATCGCAAACCCCCGAGGTGGAGTAGTTGGGTATCTTGTAGAATCGCGCTATCTGTACGCAGTCGATGTTGTACTGGCTGGTTTCCACGGAGCCATAGGAATCGCTGAGGGTGTCCATCCTTGCCCGCACCGGCACGCTCCCGTAAAGCACCGGCGTTCCCTTATTTACGAGCTGACTGAGCGTTATCCCGGCCAGGACTTCGGCGTTTATCTGCGCCATGATGCCGGCTTCCTTGATAGGGGCCGAGGTTCCGGCCTGGGGTGCCGAGGATACCACCACCGGCAGTCCTCTCCGGCAGATTTCGATGAAGCTCTCCGTGGTATCGTCGACGAACTGCAGCGGACTCTTTACCAGGCAGGTAATGAATGATATGATGGGATTCTCCTTGAGATTCTCTTTGCCGCCGGCAATCAGTTCGGCCATTTTCACCACGTTATCAAGCTGTTTCAGACTGGTCAGGCCGGACATGACATGTTTGGTCGTGTTGTTCAGGGAAGCGAAGAATTTATTCACATCTTTGTTGTCTTCGGTAATGTCTTTATCCTGGATATTGACTGTCCGTATGTAGCCGTCAACAGTCTCCAGGTGCTCACAGACATGTGCCGAGTCGCACAGGTTGGCGACAGTACCGCGCCGGGGGTGAAACTCCGGCAGTTTGATTTCTCTGCTGGGGTCGGATTTACTGGCATAGGTTGGAAAATCGACATCCAGCCAGATATTCGTCTCCGAGCCGGTAATGAAGAATACACGCGGCTCGTCTCCCTTCATTACCAAGGTATTATCCGGGTTTCTGGCACCCAGCTTGACTGTCTTGGGGGTGCTGTCAAGTGCCTCCGCCACCAGTCTCTCGGGAATCTTCACGTGCCAGCAGGCTGTTTCGCTGCCCGTGACAGCTTTCACCTCGGCGCCGTTAGTCTTGAATATCTCCGCCGCCTTCCGGTTAAAGCACAGCAGGCCCGGGTCTTTCAGTATCTCTATGGAAGCATCATGGATTTGCTGTACCTGCTCCCTGGATATTCTTTCAAGGGGATTATTGACTAATATTCCTTCTCTGGGCACTTGAGTCCTCCTTATCGCCTCGCCGATTGTATCGGGTGGGGGAACCTACTTGTCGTCAGATGCGCTGGAACTCAGGGCTTCCACCACGGCCACCGCCTGAAAGCCATCAGCGCCATAGGCGTCGGCGCCGATGCTGCCGGCGTACTCTTCCGAGACAGGCGCCCCACCGACAATTATTATCACGTTGTCTCTAAGGCCGTTTTCTTTAAGCGCTTCGATGGTCTCTCCCATGTATACCATGGTGCTGGTGAGCAGCGCCGATAGTCCCAGGAACTCGGGCTTTTCCTCCCTTACCGCCTTGACAATGTCCTGAGGCTCAACATCATTACCCAGGTCCTTTACCATGTAGCCGGCTCCCCGCAGCAGTATGGATACGATGTTCTTGCCGATTTCGTGGAGGTCTCCCTTCACCGTGGCGATTAGTATTTTGCCTTTGGGTTTGATACCGCTGCTGGCAAGATGAGGTGACAGTATCTCCATGGCGGCTCCGACCGCTTCAGCCGAGGCAAGCATATCAGGAATATAGTATTCCTCGTTCTCGAATTTCTTGCCTACTACCTCCATTGACGCGGTGAGTCCCTGGTTGATTATATCCGATACGTTTTCTCCTGATTCCAGGGCTTCCTCTATAAGCTCGGTGACGCCGGGTTGCCCGACCATACCCTCTTCAATGCCTTCGTCATCTTGAGTCACCCGCCCCTGGATGACATTCTCTTTAATCAAATTGATAATATCCTCAGGCATCTGTATCTCCTCTCGAGTTACCCGCAAAGGTTACGCAACGATATCCTTAAATTCTGCTAATATCTGCTGCCTTACCGTATCAGGCAGGCTGCTGGCGGGCCCATCCAGAATGGTACGCACTGTTTCGGCGGCACTCTCCCAGGTGTTTTTCTTACCTTCGGTCTCCCATTCCTCCCGGCTGTCCCGGTTGCTCAGCCCGGGCTGGTAGTGCTCTTTACGCATAAAGCGTCGGGTGTGCTTGGCGGTGATAAAGTTGCCGCCTGGCCCCACTTCTTTGATGAGGTCGAATGCCAGAGTTTCATCATCTACTCTTATGCCCTCAACTGCTCTCATTACCATACCCAGTATCTCGTTGTCAATAACATATTTCTCGTAGCAGACGGTCATGGCAAACTCCATAAGACCGGCCGCATCGTGTATGAAGTTAGCGCCGGCCAGGGCACATAAAAGGTTGGTAATGGCTGACTCGTAGCCGCTCTGGGCATCCAGGACCTTGGAATCAGTCATACCGCCGGTGGCGTAGAACGGCAGTTTGTAGAATTGGGCCATCTGGGCACCCGCTGCATTAAGCAGGCCCATCTCCACCGAACCGGCGATATATTTAAGGTCTCTGAGGTCGGTATTGGTGGCTACCGAGCCGAAAATTACGGGTGTACCCGGGTTTACCGCCTGGGTCAGCATTATAGCCATTAGTGAATCAACCGTCTGGACAACCAGATTGCCGGCAAGGGTTATCGGTGAGGTTGCCCCGCATAACGGCTCTGCCGGGCATACCAGCGGGATGCCTTTCCTGGCGATGGCTACCAGCAGGTCACCGTATTCGCCGTCGATGATTAAGGGGCTGATGGTGCAGGATATCATGGAGATAATCGGACGCTCCCTGAGTGCCTCCGCCGAGCCAGCGACCGTTTCGGCCATCTTGATGACCTGCTCCATGCCGTCGAGTGTATAGATACCCCCCATAATGTGCTTGGTGGTATTGTCCAGCCCGGCAAAGAAGCGGTTGATATCAACCTGCTCAAACGGTAGCTCATTGGGATAGGTGGGTAGCAGAAAAAGATGGATATTGTCCAGCTTGTCGACAAGTCTGGCGATTTTCTTCAGGTCGTCCAGTGTAGCCGGCCTTTTCAGTTCAGTGTCCGGCTCATAAATATAGAGGGCGGTGCCTCCGGTCCCGGTATAGACACGGTTGCCGCCCAGCTGGATATCATGCTTCTCATCACGGCCGCAGAGTCTGACCTCCGATGGCGCCAGTCCAATAAGTTCGAGGGACTTTTCCCGGGGCAACCGCACCCGCCGCTGTTCTTTATCTACTATAGCGCCGGCTTCTTTCAGGGATGCCAGCGCTATATCGGAGTTGACCTCGCAGCCTATTTCCTCAATTATACGTAACGCCGTCTCATTTATCCTGGATATGGCTTCGGGAGTGAGGGGCTTATAACTACCCCCGGCCAGTCCTTTTCGAATCATATTCTAATATTCTATCTCCTGCCCGGGCAGTTCCTTTTCTTACAGGTCGGGCACGGGTTGTAATTCTCTATTTCTTTGCTTGCCAGGCCAATACCTATAATACCCGACACTGATTTCTGCGGTATCATTAAAAGGCTCTCCGTCAGGCGTATGCCAGCTGTATCATCGCACAAGGACTGGAAGACCTTTTTCTGCTGGCTTACTGCCCAATCGCAGTAACCGGGGCTGAAACGCTGACTGGCGATAAGCCCCTCGAGATTAGCCATCCTTTTTATTCTGTCTTCTACATAATCGGCCAGCTTCTCAGTGGCGCTTGACCCTACGGCATCAAGTACCGTTGCCTGTAGAACGAGTCCGTTTTCCGCCAGGTAGGCGACCATATCCTCCAGGTGATTACCTATCGTCAGGGCAAATATGGCTGCCTTTTCACAGCTCTCCAGCAGCCTGGCGATGACCCTGCTTTTTAAGGTGATCGAGCCTTCAATCGGGTCTTCAATGGTAACAAGGTTTCCTTCTACCGATATGATATCCCTGATTACGTACGAATACGATGATGCAATAAGGTCATGATAGTTCTCTATGTAATCATTCACCAGAGATCTAATACGGGCTGACGGCTGATATTCATCAGCATAACCGATATTTGTTAGTATCTGTTGTTTATTAACATCCATGGCATCACTTATAGCCAGCATAGTTATTTCTCCCTTCTTTCGTCTGAAGACCTGGCTTTAAGGCGCATATGCTCCCTATCAAGCGCATACGTATAGGCGTAATACAGTAAATAAGGGGAACTCAAGGGGGGTTAGTGTGTAGAACACACAGGATTGGTATTCTGGAGCAGGGTGGTTTGGAGGTGATACTTGTAGACCGGGTAAACAGCCTGTTGCTGATGGACTGCTTAATCTACGAATCTCTGGACGAATAGGGTGAGGTATGATTCTTCGATAGTCAGGCCACTAGCCCCCAGACAATGCGCCAACTTTCCGGCTTCAGATCACTCTCTTATCTCCTTTAAAAAAATTTCTCGCTCCTTCCCTTAGTGGACTAGGTTATCTTACCATGTTAATTACCGTTTGTCCAGCGCTAACCATGACACTATCTATTAAGGTAGGGCGGAGTTATCTTTGGGTAAAATGTCCCTTAACATGTATATATGCTTCTCAGCGAAAAACAAGGGGACTGATAAACGTAAGAGGTCCCTGTAGTATCAGAAAAGAAATTTTCGTAAAATTCGAATATAATGCAGCTTATTTTGAGGGAATAACGCCGAGCTGCTGCATAAAGCGCAGCCTATCGGTAACGTTCCAGGCTTTCGCCAGCCTGCCGTTGTCTATTCTCATGGTGATTCAGTCTCCTGCCAGCATCCCAGGCATCTTACCGTCCACCAGCGGGACGACGCAAATAACATGAAGGATATCGTTACCGGTATTGGCGAAGCTATGCAGTTCACCGGGCAGTACCATGACAGCGTCCCCCTCCACCAGTGGCCTTTCGGCATCGGCGCTCCTGAGGGCGCCCTTTCCGGAGACTACGAAGACCTCGTGTTCCCAGGGGTGGGTGTGGGATGGGGTAGCGCATTCCGGTTGTATCTCGAAGATACGCATAACGAAGTTCGGGCTGCCCTCGGCAGGTCCAGCAACAACACGCATTATCACTCCCGGTGCGGCTTCTATACCATCCACCTGGCGGTAGTTCTGTATTTTCATAATGTCTCCTTACAGCTATAAATAATTACCTGCCAATTATCAATGACAACTATTGCCTTGTCAAGAATTGCGTCTTTAATTTCACAGACATTTTATTCTCTATTCATCCCCCCCGGCCCCTCCCCTTTAATATCTTTTCCCACCCGCCGCCCACGCGGCATCGGCTACCTGGCCCGTGGATATCCACGCTGCCCCCAAATATCGTGGGGTGGGGCGTAACCTTTACGGGTTAAGCCGCGGGCGATGTGAGGGTGGGCCTAGGTGGGAAAATACAACAGGCGACCGGGGCAACGGGGTGCTTAAGGGTACTAGCCCCTCTCAAAAACATTTCCCCGTTCTCCAAAAAAGAAATTAATGATGCTCTCCGATGTCTTCGTTTGGAGGGGGGGATTAAGGTGGGGAGAAGCTAAAACCGATAATGTAATTAAAACCCCGTAAAATATCAAACATTGACCGCAGTATATATGTTTGTTATCCTGTTAATTGTCGATAATTAAAAAGGTGGGGGGTAATTGGAATGGATTCATTCAGAAGGGATTGGCAGCGCTGGTTTCCCGAGGATACTGAGAAAGAGTCGGCACCGCCGGTAAAACGCCGGTGGACGGTCGGCAGGGTGATGTTGATAATTGCCGGTCTGTTGGTCATTTATATCATCCTCAATACAGCCAAGGGTTTCTATACGGAGTGGCTCTGGTTCAGCAGCCTGGGTTACGGCAGTGTCTACACAACCATCCTCAAGACAAGACTTCTTGTCTTCTTCGTGGCTGCCATCGTCTTCTGCCTATTGCTCCTGGGTAACATGGTACTGGCTACTCGCCTGACGCCCCAGACCGAGCAGCATTTCTGGCCGTGGGCAATCGTGAGCCGACTGCAAAGGATAATCAGGTGGAATGTCATTCTGATTACAGCCTTTTTCAGCCTGATATTCGGGCTGGTCGCCCAGGGAAACTGGCAGGTCATCCTTCGACTCTTTAACTGGCAGCCCTTCGGCATAACCGACCCTGTTTTCCATAATGAGGTCGGCTTCTATGTTTTTTCCCTGCCGTACCTGCATTTTATAAGGGGCTGGTTCTTGTGGGCCCTGATTGTTATCCTTATTGGCACTGTTGCTGCATATCTTCTCGCCCATGGAGTACAGCGGCTGAAGTTAGACTTCACCCGGCCCGTATTGGGCCACATCGGCGGACTGGTTATGGCTATTCTGGCGCTTTTCGCCTGGGGTTACTGGCTCGGTATCTGGGAGCTGGCTTTCTCCGAGCACGGGGCGGTCTTCGGGCCTAGCTATGCCGATGTACATGCCAGGCTGCCAGCTCAGTGGATTCTCTTGGTGGTGGTGGTCATCCTTATGGGTATCGTTCTATTTTCCGTGCTGCGGCGTAACTATCGCTGGCCCCTGTACGGTATCGGGGGATGGATAGTCGCGGCTATTATCATCGGGGCAATCTTCCCCGGTCTTGTGCAGCGTTTTCAGGTACAGCCCAGCGAACTGGCCCGGGAGATGCCCTATATCGATTATAATATCGACTTCACACGGGAAGCCTTCGCCCTGAAACGTATTGAGGAGCAGTCTTTTCCTGCCGAATTGGCACCAACCAGCCAGGATATAGCCCAGAACGAAGTGACCATCAATAACATAAGGCTGTGGGACCACCGCCCCTTAAAAGATACCTATAACCAGATACAGTCCATTCGTCTTTACTATGACTTCTATGACGTGGATGTCGACCGCTATACTATCGATGGCGAATACCGCCAGGTCATGCTTTCAGCCCGTGAACTGTCTGCCGAGAAATTATCCGGGGAGGCGCAGACATGGGTCAACCGCAAGCTGCAGTTTACCCATGGCTATGGTGTCGCTCTCAGTCCGGTTAATGAAATCAGCCCCGAAGGACTACCCAATCTGCTGGTAAAGGATATACCCCCGGTTGGCGATTTTGAAATAGAGCAACCCCAGATATATTACGGAGAGAAGACGAATGACTATGTAATTGTAAACACGAAAACACAGGAGTTTGACTATCCCAGTGGCGATGAAAATGTCTTTGGCCACTACGGGGGAGACGGTGGCGTCAGACTGGGCGGTTTCTTCCGCCGGTTCGCCTATGCCTGGCAATTCGGCGACCTCAATATCCTTATCAGCAGCGAGCTAGACCCTGAGAGCCAGGTGCTGTATTATCGGAATATCAGGGAAAGGGTAAATCATCTGGCACCCTTTTTGGAACTGGACGATGACCCCTATCTGGTAATAGTTGACGGCAGGCTGCTCTGGATACAGGATGCCTATACCACCACTGACCGCTATCCCTATTCCGAACCACAAACTGCTTTTGGAATCAGTCTGAACTATATCCGGAACAGCGTCAAGGCGGTTATTGATGCCTATGATGGCAGCGTAACATTGTATGTTACCGAACCAGATGATGCTCTGATTAGGACCTATCAGGCCATTTTCCCCGATTTATTCGTCCCGATGGAGCAGATGCCCGAGTCCCTGCGGGTCCACCTGCGTTATCCTGAAGGCATGTTCAATATCCAGGCGGAGGTGTACCGGAGCTACCATATGCGTGACGCCCGTGTCTTTTACAATAAGGAAGACCTCTGGGCTGTACCCAAGGAAGTCTATGCCAGCAAAGAACAGCAGCTGGTAGAGCCTTACTTTATTACTATGCGTCTTCCCGGTGAGGACAGGGAAGAATTTCTGCTCATGTTACCTTTCACCCCGGTGAATAAGAACAATACTATCGGCTGGCTCGCCGCCCGCTGTGACGGTGATAACTATGGCAAGCTGCTCGCCTACCATTTCCCCAAGGAACGTCTGGTGTATGGACCCAGCCAGATTGAGAACAGAATCGGGCAGGATACCGTTATCACCGAGCAGCTTGCCCTGTGGGGTCGCGGTGGGTCCAACATTATCCGCGGCAACCTGCTGATGATTCCCATAGGTAAGTCCAACCTGTACGTAGAGCCGGTCTTCCTCCAGGCGGAGGGTGGGGGGCTGCCAGAACTGAAGCGGGTTATTGTGGCGGCCGGTGAGCAGATAGCTATGAAGTCGAGCTTGATGGCCAGTATCGAGGCTATCTTCGGTACTGAGGCACCACCAATACCGGAAGAACCGCCACTGGAGCCCGTTCCTGAACCGCCACCTGTAGAACCAACGGAACCGGTAGAACCGCCCGTACCGACAGAGCCGGAAGAGCCGGTATCGGCTGAGGTAGCCGACCTGATTGAACAGGCCCGCCAGCACTATGAACAGGCACAGGAAAACCTTAAAGCCGGTGACTGGTCTGGATTCGGCATCGAATGGGATGCTTTGCAGGAAGTCCTGGATAGACTTGCTGAGCTTATTGCCGTAGAAGAATAAAGGCAGCTCCCTGAAGGCAGAAACTATCATGATGCTTGAAACGACAGTTCTTGTAGAAGGCCTGGTCTTTGGAGAAGGCCCGCGTTGGCACGATGGGAAACTCTGGCTCTCCGATATGCTTGCATATCGGGTGATGACTGTCGGTCTTGACGGTAAGACTGAGGTAATCGTGGAAGTGCCGGGCTGGCCTTCGGGATTGGGTTGGCTTCCCGACGGGCGTTTGCTGGTGGTTTCCATGACGGACAGGCGCCTGCTGAGGCTTGACCCCGGTGGACTTACTGAAGTCGCCGACCTGAGCGGGCTTACGCCATATCGTTGCAATGATATGGTCGTTGACAAACACGGGCGGGCTTATATCGGACACTTTGGCTTCGATTATTTTGGGGAACAGCCATTCGCACCAGCCGAGATAATAATGGTCACGCCGGACGGTGATGCACGTGTTGTCGCTGATGAAATGCTTTTCCCGAACGGGACCGTTATAACCGCTGACGGACGCACACTGATAGTAGCCGAAACGTTTGGCGCGCGCCTCACGGCTTTCGACATTGAGCCCGACGGCTCTCTGACAGGACGGCGGGTCTGGGCGCAGCTCGGGAAGGCATATTCTCCCCGCATTACTTCAGAAGCTGAACATGCCGGTGGGCGTGCCGGAAACGTGCTTCCCGATGGTATCTGCCTTGACGCCGAAGGCGCCGTCTGGGTTGCATCTCCATCCATCAACGAGGTTATTCGCGTTCTGGAGGGTGGTGAAATAACACACCGCGTCAGGGCATCGCGGACCACCATCGCCTGTATGCTCGGCGGCCCGGACCGTCGCACGCTCTTTGTGCTCACCCCGTCAGTAAATCAACCTGGCGAAGCCGGAGCCAGTGGTCGCGTGGAGATTGTGGAAGTTGATGTACCCGGCGCGGGTCTGCCCTGATTTCTATCTTCCTCAGGCCACCTTGGCTCCGATTTTTTCGAGAAACAGTCATTTGCACCAGCCGAGATAATAATGGTCACGGCGGTCGGTGACGGTGCTATCGTAGCAATTACGGCGCAGAGGCTTTTGCAGGAAGAGGGGTAGACAGATTAACCGATATGGTGGGTAAGTCATAATGAAGAAACGAGACAGGCAAACTCCCGTTTTTCAGCTTACATGTAGTGGATTTATTCCCCAAAAGTAACATGCAGATTATTCATCATAACAAGGCAGGGCATCATTTAGATACCGGACTCTAGAATACTCTTTAGTTCACCAAGGTGTTTCCCCCAGGACCGCTTACCTATAATAGGCATGACGATTAACATCGGCTTAAAAGGTGCTACAAAATCGGTATCAGCGTTAATCGTGACTTTAGTAGAGCCATTGACCTGCTCAAAGCTGAAAATACCCCTGAACCATTTGAAAAACCCAAACTGGCTAGCGTGAAATGTTATCCTTTCATTCGGCTCATATTCTGTTATTTCGAGAGGCGCTGAATACTTTTGTTTCATGTAAACCATTTTTGTATCGAAAATGGTCCCTACGCTGGTTGAGCCTTCCGAAGTTCTTTTACATTCCAGCATGCTGTGGTTCCATGTCGGGTAATTCTCAAAATCAGCAATAAATTGAAAGACGACTTCAACAGGGCGATTAATCAATACACTTCGTTCTACTAATGCCATAACTCACCTCCTTGCGAGACTGTAAATCGTCTCTGACAATTAATAATTAAGGCGGATGTATTTGTCTGAATTATACCATAATGTTAAATATTACATAATTGCATCCGCTACACCGAGGGGGACACAGGGGGTGAGGTAGATATAATAAAACGCTTTATTCTTACGCTGTCTTAACCGCCGCCCGCCCTATTTTCCGGATTTTCACCGCGCATACCTTGTATTCAGGTATCTTGGACACGGGGTCGAGGGCCGGGTTGGTCAGTTCGTTGGTCGGGCTTTCGGCAAAGTGGAAGGTCATGGCGATAGTGCCGGGTGGCGAGGACTCGGTAACCCTGGCTCTGGCGCTCACCTTGCCCCGGCGTGAAATTACCTGAATTATCTCGCCATCTTCAATGTCCAGCGCTTCGGCATCCCGGGGATTTATCTCCACCAGTTCTTCACTCCGTAAAACGTTGAGGCCTTTTACCTTTCGGGTCATCGTGCCTGTGTGGAACTGGAACAGACTGCGGTCGGTGGTCAGAACCAGCGGGTATTCTTCATCGGGGAGCTCTGCGGACGGTCTGTATTCCAGTGGGACGAAATGCCCCTTGCCGCGGGAGAAAAGCTCGGTGTGGAGGATGGCTGTCCCCGGATGGTCTTCGGTGGGGCAGGGCCACTGCAGACCGCCTGTCTCCAGGCGACTGTAGTTGATGCCGCCGTAGCTTGGGGTGATATCGGCAATCTCCTCCATAATCTGCGAAGGATGGTCGAAGTCGAACCCCTTGGCTCCCATGTATTGGGCAATCTGGCAGGTTATCAACCAGTCGGGACGGCTGTTGCCCACGGGTTCGATGGCTTTTCT
>CAZLEY010000021.1:0-36585 GCA_964558675.1 uncultured Dehalococcoidaceae bacterium
CGAATGTCCAGTTATCAACAAACTCTATCTTGGACGGCAGCACGCCGCTGTCTATGATTTCGGAGACGGTTTCCCCGGCTATGGCTACGTCGCCGAAAACGGCTACTATCGTTTTATTCGCTTTGGGTGCCGGCAGCAGCCGCAGAGTTATCTTACTGATAATGCCCAGTGTACCCTCGGAGCCGGTAAAAAGCATTATCAGCTCATACCCCGTCCGGTTTTTTGGGGTAAGGCCGCCTATTTTCATTATTTTCCCATCCGCCAGGACTACTTCGAGGCCGAGCACGTACTGTTTGGTGACCCCGTATTTCAGGCAGGATGGTCCCCCGGAGTTCTCTGCCACGACGCCACCCATCGTGCAGCCCGCGGAGCTCTGGGGGTCCGGCGGGAAAAACAGGCCTTCTTTAGCCAGGGCATTGTTAAAGTCCTGTAGAATAACCCCCGGTTCTACCGTGGCATTCAGGTTGGTCTTGTTTATCTCCAGAATCCGGGTCATCCTGGTGGTGCACAGGACAATGCCGCCTTTTATCGGTATTGAGCCGCCGCTTACGTTGGTGCCGCTGCCCCTGGGAGTGACCGGTATTTGATTATCGTTAGCCAGCTTCAGAATCTCCGAAATTTGCTCCGTATCAGCCGGCAGCACGACCACGTCGGGTGTATGCGACCATAGATTGGTGGCGTCATAAGAGTAGGCAACCAGCTCCTCTTTAGACGTCAAAATATTTTCTTTACCTGCAATCTGGCGTAAACGGTCAATATGCTTTGACTCAATCATAACGACTCCTGTAGGTCTATGGTTCCTCTATTCATACTTTACCGTGTCCGGGGGTATGCGTTCAAGCTGGTAACTGGAATGGCAGCTTCACGTAAAGAGCAACTGGTCGCAGCGAGCCGTTATAAGCACAGGAAATCAACCCTCTTTTTAATGCTCCCTGGTTTCGGTGCCTTCCTGACCTTTTCAATGATTTGATGATTTCTGGTAAAAGTATTATTATTGCTAAGACGAAATTTGACTTATTTAAGTGCCCACCGCTTTTTAGGTATCAGTTAACGAATATAATAAGTAGCCAAGTGCTCTTTAAAATCAGGGGAACTGAAAAATATAAGGAGGTAATAGATGAACAGGTTACTACTACCCGACAAAGTCGCTATTATCAACGGCGGCGCTACGGGGATGGGCAGGAGTACAGCCCTCATCTTCGCCGAGGAAGGCTGTAACTGCGTTATTGCCGACGTTAACGAGGTAGAGGGGGAGAAAACGGCGGCGGAGGCCACTAAAAAAGGGAAGGAATGCATTTTTATTAAGTGTGACATAACCGACCTCAAGCAAATCAAGGATTGTGTTGATCAGACTGTTAAGAAATTCGGCAAGGTGGATATCCTGATAGGCAGCGCCGGGGGCAGCATGCCCCGCGACCCGGCCCTGAGGCCGCGAACAGCCGATGGCGCCCCTAAGATGGGCGTCGAGAATACCGACGAAAAATATTTTGACATGATGACGGATTTGAATTACAAAGGCCATGTATTTTTCTGCAAGGAAGTCGTGCCGTATATGAAAAAGCAGAAATACGGCAAGATAGTTTTGATTTCTTCCATGGGTGTATACAATCCTCCCGGCCCATCCGTCGAATACCACGGGGCCAAAGCCGCTATTATCGGGCTGGTCTATAATCTTGCCTACGAACTGGGCCCCAGCAATATCAATGTGAACGGTATTCTGCCGGGTCCTATCAAGTCGCCATTCTGGGACCCCGTCCTGTCTATGATTCCGGCCGAGGAAAGGGGCCCTATGATGGACGAGATGGGCAAGTTCACCCCCATAGGGAGAGTCGGCCTGCCGGAAGATATAGGTTATGCGAATTTGTTCCTGTGCTCGGAGATGTCGTCTTACATCACCGGCCAGATGTTCAATATCGGCGGCGGCATACCGATGGGCCGGTTCGACCCTGAGAGGAGCTTCATGCGCATGGGCAGGGAAGGCCGACCGACGGAAGGTGGACCGCGCTAGATATCCGGCTGGACGTGAAGCAGCCGGCATTTTCGGGGATTAACTACGACCGTTGACCGGAATACGCCGTAACGGCGTGCCGAAAAAATAGAGGGGGAGCAGAGATGCTCCCCCTTTTCGTTTGATGTTTTAACAGCATTATTTTAATGGCCTCAGGATGGCGCGGCACGGGCCGGCATCGCCCTTTTCCAGCCGGAGCGGCAGGCAGAGAAGCTCGTATTCGCCGGGTTTCACGCCGGAAAGGTTAATCGCCTCAAGCACGTAAACGCCGTTGCCGAGAAGGGTCTCGTGCGTTTCAATTAGGTTCTCCCTGGAGTTGTAACTGCCTATTGAAAGGTAGTCCAGGCCGACAAGCCTCACTTTCCTGTCGGCAAGGAAGTGCGCCGCCTCAGTCGAGATATAAACGTAGTCCTTCACGAACTTGCCGGCCTGGTAGGCTTTTTCGGAGTTTTGTGTTTTAAACAGGATACGCTCGCCGGGCTGGATATTATAAGGCTCAAGCTCCGAGACTTTTACCGACTCAGTGTCCTTGATTTCAATGATGCGCGCCGGCCCTACGGTGGTTTCCAGGGGCATTTCATCAATGGTGCTGCCCCCTTTGAAAAAGTGGAGGGGGGAATCAACGTGCGTGCCGTTGTGCGAGTTTATATTAATCTGGGACATGGTAACAGGGTCGCCCTTGTCCACATCCACGATGCGTCCAATCTGCGGCGCTACGGGGTCGTCGGGCCAGTATGGTAAATCTTTCCGCAGTGGTATGGATATGTCTATCCATTCCGACTTAGCCATTCTTAGCACCTCCTTAAAATTTATCTGCTGCTAATTTAACAGTATTAAATGACTGATACTTCAGTAAAATAAGCCTTAAAGCGCCCTCAGGATAGGCCGGCACCAGCCGGCATCTCCCCCCTCAATTTTGACGGGCAGGCAGATAATTTCATAGTTACCTGGTTCCACCCCGGACAGGTTTAACCCTTCAATAGCCCAGATGCCATTACCGACCAGCACCTCATGCACCTCGACCAGGCTCTCCCTATCCTTAAAACTACCTATAGCGTAATAATCTATGCCGACCACCGATATCTTCTTCTTATAGAGGTAGTGGGCCGCCTCATTAGATATGTAGACGAAATCCTCAACAAATTTATTCAGCTTGTAATAGGACGAATTTTTAGTTTTGAACAAAATACGCTCACCCGGCTGGATGTCATGAGCTTCCAGTTCCTCCGGTTTAATCGACTCGGTATCCTTGATTTCGATGACACGTACCGGCCCCATTATGGTATCCAGGGGCATCTCATCAATGCTCGTTCCGTTGGGATTGAAGTGGCGTGGAGCGTCAATGTGTGTGCCGTGGTGAGAATTTATAGTCATCTGAGACGTCGTAATCTGCTTGTCTTTGTCCTTATGATGCATGAAGTCAACGCTTGGTGGAACGGGGTCGGTGGGCCAGTGCACCATATCCTTGCGCAGCGGTATTGAGATATCTATCCATTCCGACTTAGCCATTCTTAGCACCTCCTTTAAATTTATCTGCTGCGAATCTCGCAGTATTAAATAACTGATACTCCAGTTAAATAAGCCTTAAAGCTGTCTGAGAACAGCGCGGCACGGGCCGGCGTCGCCCTTCTCCAGGCGAAGCGGCAGGCAGACAAGCTCATAGTTGCCGGGCCTGACGCCGTCCAGGTTGATTGCCTCCAGGATAAAGACTCCGTTACTGAGCAGAGTCCTGTGCACGGCAGCGAGATTTTCCAGTGTCTCAATGCTGGCGATAGTGAGATAGTCAATGCCGACGAGTCGCACCTTTTTCTCCGCGAGGTAGCGGGCGGCTTCCAGGGATACAGCCACGAAATCGCCGGTATATTGCCTCGTGGCGTAAACGCGCGGGGAGTTCTTTGTTTTAAAGAGGATGCGCTCGCCGGGCTGGATGTTATAAGGCTCAAGCTCCTTTACCGTTACCTCTTTATCGTCTTTAATCTCAATGACGCGTGCCGGGCCGATGGTGGTATCAATCGGCATTTCGTCTATGGTCATGCCGCCGGGGATGAAATGGAGGGGGGCATCAATATGCGTGCCGTCATGGGAAATCATTTCTATCCGGGACATGGTAGCCTTATCACCCTTATCCACGTCAAAGAAGCGTGCAACCCTGGACGGCGGGATAGGGCTCTCCGACGCATCGCCCGGCTCCGGCGAAAGCGGGGGCAGGACGGGTATTTCCTCCCCAAGCGGGAGCGAGATGTCTATCCATTCTGATTTTACCATTCTCTATCCTCCTGTATGCTCACTTTATTTCCGGTTTTCTATATTTTGCTTTCCCCTCCATATACAGGTCACCGCCGTAGATATCATAGATGACTATCGCCGGAAAGTCTTTGACCTCAAGACGCAAGACTGCCTCCGGCCCGAGGTCATCGTAGGCGATTGTCTCTGATTTTATCATGCTTTTAGAAATAAGGGCGCCGGTGCCGCCGATAGCTGCCAGATATATAGCCTTATGGTTTTTCACGGCGTCTTTGACTTCCGCCGACCTTACCCCTTTGCCTATCATCCCTTTAAGTCCCCCGGCTATCAGTCTGGGGGCATAGCTGTCCATCCGGCTGCTGGTGGTAGGCCCCGCCGAGCCGATGGGGCGACCGGGTGGCGCCGGTGCCGGGCCCATATAGTATATCGTCTGGCCCCTGATATCGAAAGGCAGAGGCTTTCCCTGTTCCATGGCCTCAATTATTCTTTTATGGGCGGCGTCGCGGGCGACATAAAGGACACCGGAGAGAAGAACGCTGTCCCCGGACTTTAGCCCTTTTATTATCTCTTCAGTTAGCGGCAGCTTGATTTTCTTTGCCATGAGCATATGGTTTTTTATAGAATGATTTCTTTGTGCCGGGCGCTGTGGCACTGAAAGTTAACGGCCACCGGCAGGCTGCCGATATGGGCGGGGAAGCTCTCCACATGGACAGCCAGGGCGGTAATTCTCCCCCCGTACCCCATCGGGCCGATGCCCAGGTTGTTTACTTTAGTTAGAATTTCCCTCTCAAGGTCGGCAATTTCAACATCCGGGTTCGGTTTGCCGACTTCCCTCAGCAGTGCCTGCTTGGCCAGCATCAATGTCTTCTCCGCCGTACCGCCTATTCCCACCCCGATAATAACCGGCGGGCAGGGATTGCTCCATGCCTCGTCAGCAGCACTAACTACAAAATCCGCCACGCCTTTACATCCGGCCGTCGGCAGCAGCATACCCAGTCGCGTCATATTCTCGGCGCCAGCTCCTTTGGGCATTACCGTGATTCGTAATTTGTCGCCGGGCACTATATCGGTATGAATAATGGCCGGCGTATTATCGCCGGTATTTGTCCGGTCGGAAAAGGGCCGGGAAACCATAGATTTGCGCAGGTAGCCCTCGTGGTAAGCCCGGCGCACGCCTTCATTGATGGCTTCATAAAGGTCACCGCCGACGATGTGGGCTTCCTGTCCCAGTTCCAGAAAGACCACGGCCGCCCCGCAGTCCTGGCAAAGAGCGACTCTTTCGCGGGCGGCAATACCGGCGTTCTCCAGGATTCTGTCGATTACTTCCCGACCCAGCGGTGATTCTTCATCCTGACGTGCCTGCCTGAGAGCGGCGAGTACGTCCTCGCCCAGCTCGTAATTAGCCTGCTTGAAGAGGTTTGATACCGCTTCGGTAATAATATCCGCTTTAATGTTACGCATGGAGCTTAATCGCCCTCTGCCAGCCATCTTCTTAGTTCGATTATCATTTCAGGGACATCGATTTTCATGGGGCATCTTTGGCGACACCGCCCGCAGGTCAGGCATGTATAAGCTATAGAAGCCGCCTTTTCCAGGTCTTTGTTAATAATGGCTGCCCATACGGCGCCGATTCCAGCGAAATATTTGTCGCCGAAGTGGCCGGCGGTAACGGCGAAGACGGGACATTCGTAGAGACAGGCGCCACACCGTAAACAGTAGAGTGCCTGCTTCAGTACCGGGTGCCTGGCCAGTTCCGTCCTGCCTCCATCCAGAAAGATAACGTGAAACTCCTTCGGTCCATGGGCCCCATAGGTGGTTACCTTTTCGATATCGCCGGTCTTGCTCGGACCGGATACCAGACTGACATATGACGGTACGGTATAGTTGGCGTATCGCCAGGTTACCTCGCTGACCTTGTAGGCGTCATTGATAGCTGGCACCAGTTTCTCTATGCCGACCAGGGCGATGTGTACGGGCGGAGCGCCGGTCGCCAGGCGGATATTGCCTTCATTCTCTATGATAAACAGTGTGCCCGTTTCCGCGGCGACAACATTGGCCCCGCTGATGCCGATGTCAGCCTGGAAGAATTTCTCCCGGAGGAATTCCCTGGCGGCGGCTACCATCTTGGCTATATCCGCATCCGGCGCTATTTCCTGTCCCATAACCTTGGAAAAAAGGCGGGCGACATCCTCGCGGGGAATGTGGATTGCCGGCGACAGGATATGCATCGGCTTCGACCCCATTTTCTGGATGATAAACTCGCCCGTGTCGGTTTCATAGACCTCGTTGCCCTTCTCTTCCAGGTGCTCGCGCAGGCCGATTTCCTCGCCGGTCATCGTTTTCCCTTTAACGATGAGCTTGCCGGTTCCGACCAGGTCCGAGATGATTTCCAGGGCTTCGTCAGCCGTCCTGGCGATATAACCTTTTCCCTTGTTCTCCTCTATCGCCTCGATTGCCTGCCGGGCAAGCTTTTCCATCTGAGGGATGGCTTTTTCTTTTATCTCCCTGACCTCTTCCGCCATTTTTAGGGTATGAGGAAATTTCTCCAGGGCGTTTTTAACGTTGGCACGGAAGCTCTTGATTGCCCGGGACAAAGCCAGCCGCAGGCGGTCATCATGGGCCGCTCCCATTATTTCTTTCTTATAGTTTTTGAATTCAGACGGTTTTTTCATGTCTCTATAGCCATGGCGATAACCTGAGATAAATCAAGCACTTCGACGCCATCAACTTTCAGTTCCCGGAGTCCTTCCTTGAGTTGCATAACACAGCCGGGACAGTGGGTGGCGATAATATCAGCCCCGGTCTCCAGCAGCTCCATTGCCCTGTTCACCGCCAGGACCTGGCTTAACTCGGGGAAGACGGTCTCAAATCCGCCCCCGCCGCCGCAGCAGGTCGCCCATTCCCCCTTGGTCCAGTCAGGTTCCACCAGCTCGATGCCCTTGATTGCCCTCAGTATCCGGCGCGGTTCCTCAACCAGACTCAGATAACGCACCAGCTGACATGGGTCGTGATAGGTAACCTTGACCTGTCTGGGGAACCGCAGTTCGCGTGAAGAGATATTTTCGTCGACAACTTCCAGAAAATGTTTTACCTCCAGGTCATAGCCTTCCACATACTGTGGGAACAGTTTCTGGATAGCGTTGGTGCAGTAGGGCACTATGCTGATGACCTGTCTCACGCCAAAGGACTTGAGCTTCTGATAGGCCTGGCGGGCATTTTCGGCGAATTTCTTATGCAATCCGGCATGGTACAGGGGCGCCCCGCAGCAGGGCTCTTCTTCAGCCAGGTAGCCCGGCTCAATTCCAAAACTCCGCAGCACTTTAATGGCCGCCTCTAACGGGGGTACTTTTGAGCTGGCACCTCCGGCCACGACATTACTGTATATACCGGGGAGATTGAGTCCCAGCTTCTTTTGAAAGCGGGCGAAGCGCATCGGCAGTTCGGCACCGATAACGCTCTTGTCTATCTGCCGTATCAGGGACATCAGCACTTCCAGTTGACTGGAATACTGGTAGCCGCAGCCGGCAAAAAAAACGGTCTCGGCCTGCCTGGGGAGGTTGAGGTTTTGCGCCCACCGGGCGCTTTGTTCCTTGGTGACACCCAGTATGTTCTGACTGGAGATAATATTGTCGGCGAGGTAAGTTAGCCCGGGGGGAACTAATTCGCTTTCCATATTGGTTACTCGTTTCTAATCATACATCCAGCCGACTCGCTCTGGCAAGGTATCTATTCCGAACGTGCTCGCATTGCTGGAGTTATATACCTGGTATGCTTTTGATACTAAATATGGGATGCAAACGAAGCTAATCTATCTTACTTTATAAGTCCCCGCCCCTCCAGGTACGTGGCGACATCTTTAAGCTGTAGCTCTTCAAGCCTGGCTCTGGTAGGCAGGCCGCTGGCAACATCCCATCCGCGTTGCTGGTAATAGTCGTCCTTCAACTGCTCAAACTGCTCCCTGTCCACCACTTTCCCTATTTTAGATATTATCTCGTCATCTTTCCCCAGTATGAGACCATCTGGGTCAAAGAAAAGCTCTCCCTGCT
The DNA here is from genome assembly GCA_964558675.1 of uncultured Dehalococcoidaceae bacterium. Classification (GTDB taxonomy): domain Bacteria; phylum Chloroflexota; class Dehalococcoidia; order Dehalococcoidales; family RBG-16-60-22; genus CAZLEY01. Next base: position 8,299 of record CAZLEY010000021.1, read on the forward strand.
GCAGGGGCACTTCATGAAAGTAGTCCAGCATCTGGTCATCTTTCCGTCCTTGCCACCCCTGTCTGAGCAGTATTGCCCTCTGTAGATTAAAGATTCTCTCGCCTATCTTATTCAGTCCCGCCTCATCAATTTCCTTCCCTGTAATCGCCGAATATATCTGGCTTTCCAGCGTGGGGTCGCCGGTATGGCCGCCGGGGTAGTAGGCCCAGTCTATCGGCCAAAAGATGTCGCACAGGACAAGGCTCTCCTTGACAGAGATGCGGTCCTGTATTTTCTTGGCGGCAAGTCCTTTACCTTCGATGGTGGAGAAATCGGCCGCTATCTCGCCGCCCCAGAACTTGGCGGCGACTTCACGCAGGTCATCGTTGGTGAAAAAGGCGTTCTCCTCTCCCATAACCAGCCGGAGCCACGTAATGACCAACATGCTTACTTCGTGGAGCTGCTGTATCGGCCTTCTCGGTTCGGTGGCATAGAAAATCCCTGTCGTTATCATCAGTCTCGGGTCATAGTCCTTGGTCTCGCTCCCCCTGGTGGCGATGAACCTGCTGGTGAACTCTCTGGCTTTTTCCCCGATTGACTCGGCGGTTTTGAGAGTCCCCCGGGAGAGGACATCACCGAATCCTTCTCTGTAGGCGATTTTGCGTGTTAGCGCTTCAATGAATTCCCGGCTGCCTGTCTTTGACAGCGGCAGTCCCGTCTGTTCTTCATTGATAAGGCCCTCCTGATAGCAGGTGTAGAGCCATTCAATCATGCCCATCATCACGGCGGTGTCCAGGCCATAGCCGTCGCAAAGCCTGGTGCCCAGAAGCTGCGCTTCATTAAACTCGCCGTAGTATCTCATGACCGATGGACTATAGAAACCCATCGCCTGGCAGAATGACTTGTAGCGTCTACCCTTCTCGGCGGTGTACATCTGCCGCGTGCAGCCGATGCCGCAGCCGTAGCAGACATGGTCACTGGTGAGTCCCGGCACCGCCCATATATCAGGAATACCGGCATTGGGTTTCATTTCCCTGACGCGGTCGGCAAGCTGCTTCAGCTTCTCCGGGTGAGCGGCTACCGGCCTCTTACTGCTGGCGGCGACGACGATGGCCTTTAGTTTCTTCGACCCCATAACTACCCCGAGGCCGCCGGAGCCGGAAGCACCCTCGTCGGTAAGCATGGTGGCGAAGGAGACCAGGTTTTCGGCAGCCGGGCCGATTGTCAGGACGCTTGTGTCTTTTCCCAACTCGGCCTTCAGGCTGTCTATCGCATCAAAGGCTGACATTCCCCATAGATTTGAGGCGTCCCTTATTTCGACTCTGTCATTGTTGATTAGAATATAGACGGGCTTGTCCGCTTTGCCCTGGACGGCCAGCGCGTCGTAGCCGGCGTATTTTAGAAAAGCACCCCATCTTTCTCCCAGATTGGCATGGTTATATGATTCCGGTTCTACCAGAATCGTTTTTCCACAGGCTTTCCATCTGAAACCGGCGAACCTGGGGAAGCCCATTACCGGCCCGCTGGCGCATATCAGGCAGTTTTCGGGGTCGAAAGCCCTGGCCTCGGCAGGTACCATTTCCCAGTAGAGCCTGGCCGCGATGCCCTGCCCGCCCAGGAATTTATCCGTGTAAGCGGCAGAAGGCACTTTGGTTACATTTCCATCAGATAAATTTACCTTTAGAATTTCTCCAGCATATCCGAACTCAGTCAAGGTGAACCTCCAGTACGTATATAGTCTCTGAATGGCTCGTGGAACAGCGTTGCTCTTCCAGCATAACAGTTTTATGCAGAGAGTGTAAACCAGAGCATGGTGGCAGGCCACAGGAAGCCTTCCTCCGGAGGCACCCTGGTCACCGGTTAACAACTAATGAGTTTCGCCCTGCCCGCAGAAGGTGACTATTCTAGCCGACCTGCCACCGCTTTCCAGTCGATGTTCTTGAAAAATGCCCCAATGTAATCGGCCCGCTTCAGGCCGTAGTCAATCATGAAGGCATGCTCAAAAACGTCCATTACCAGTATGGGACGGCATCCGGCAAGGTGACCGATTTCATGCTCGTTAATCCACTGGTTAAAAAGTCCGCCGGTTACATTGTCCTGGTACAGTACCACCCAGCCGATGCCGCGCATGGCGCCGGTAGCCCGGAAGTCCTGCTCCCAGGCGTCATAGCTGCCACAGGCAGCCGCCAGTTTCTTCGCTAAAGCGCCGGATTTGTCCAGCGGGGACTTGCCCCCCAGGTTTTCGAAGTAATATTCGTGGAGGCGCATGCCGTTAAACTCAAATCCGAAGCGCCGCTTCAACTCGGCGTATTCCGGTGTGCCTGTCTTGCCTTCTTTCAGCATAGCCGCCAGCAGGTCTGTCAGCTTGTTGGTATTGGTCACGTAGCCCTGGTACAGAGTAAAGTGGTTATTGAGCAGGGTTTCACTGAAACCCTCCATACCGATGAGCTTGCTGTAGTCTTTAGCTGTATATGCCATTGTATCCCCCCTTTATATATTCAGAATTTCTGAATTTTTCCTCATTCCCAGTGGAAAATCATTTCAATTTTCCTAAAAATTCCTTTACCTGATAATCCCACTCCCGTGATACCAGTTCTATGGAGGTCTCCTTCCCCTCGGTGCAGGCGGTAACGCTCACACTGCCGCCACCCCCCTCAAGGTAGGCGCTTTCGTCGGATTGCTCCCTGACCTCCAGCCCGTAACCCTCGGGTCCGAAGTATTTCACGGCACGCTTGATAACCTCTTCGGGACTTAGTTTAGATGCTTTTGATAGTTTTAACATGGTTCACCTCCTGTTAACGGGATATTCCGGGTGAAATTAGTAATCATGCTCCTGAGCAATAGTAGTAAAGGTAACATATATCACCACTTAGAGTTCTTGCCCTTTTTAAACAAAGGAAACAACGACAGGAAGTAATATTAGCAGACCCGTAAAAAGGTTAGTGATGCCGAAGACGATAATAACACTGGTTGTCACTAAAGGGCTGAATCTGTCGTTTTTCCACCAGCCGCTGGCTACTCGACGATTATTGTTCCCTTCTCCTCTTCCCTGTCACGATGGAAAATGCACTCATAATCGTACACGCCCTTCTCGTTGAAGGTCACGCTCATTCTGGCGCCTTTAGGTACCGCCCTTGTGTCAAACGAGCCGTCCAGGGCTTTCATCCAGTGTCGTGAATTTGGCCTTGAGTCATTGTTGTACCAGGTGACCTTTGTACCTACTGGCACTGTAAGCGTCTTCGGGTCTACGCCGTCTTCAGAGATGATAATCTCATAAGGGTTCGTGAGTTCGGCAGGCTCCGGCGCCGGCGTGGGTTCCGTCTGAGGGGCGGGAGTGACCTCGGGTGTGGGTTGGGGTTGTGGTGTTGGTTCCCCGGTGTTTGATCCGCAGGCAAGCGCGGTTATCATGATGGATAGTATAAATATTACCAGGACTGTCGTGTAGAGTATTTTCTTCATTACTCACCTCCATATTATGTTAATTAAATATTTCGGCTATTTATGAAGCTATTGTACATTCTACTATTAGTTCTTAATCAACACAACAGTAATCAGATTGGAAGGCAAAAAAAACAGATAATAGAATTGGAAAAAAAATTTATATTGGTCAACAAAAAATATTTTTATACTCTACCATATGGTTGAATGTACCCTGACCTTTACGCCCGACGTAAAAAACGTTAAAATTAGGCGGAAGAGTCTTATCAACCCCGGAAAATGCGTAGAATCCGTGAATTTGCAGGCAAGCATTTTGGATAGAAAAGTCCTCGACTGGTTGCTGGAAGGCCCCGTCTGGCTGAGGTATGCTGTTGAGTTCCAGCTGATGGATGAAAAACCGGATGTCAAACCGGTACTGAAAGATACCTCTATCATAAAAATTATAGACAGACTTAAAGACAGTAATACCGGTATTCCGGCACTAAAAACCGGGAAGGTACATTACACGGAAACCGGGAAGGCTTACTGGGACCTCTTTTTCCTGGCCGATGTCGGGCTTACCATTGATGCTCTGGGATTGCGTAAGGAGGTGGAAGAGATATTCCGCTTTCAGGGACGGGACGGGGCTTTTGTTATCCCCCCAAATGTACAGGACAACTACTTCTGTATGTCGGCAATCCTTATCTCTTCTATGGCGCGGATGGGATACCGTGATGACGCGCGTCTGGCGAAATATATTCGCAATATTCTGAATGCGCAGAACTATAACGGCGGCTGGCATTGTTATTACGATGCTTTCGAGGCGCTGGACATCGAGTCCTGTCCCATGGACAACCTGAACATTCTAATGCTGCTGGGGCAGTATGAGGAGTACAGGAATAGCCCCATGCTAAAGGGCGCTATTGATGCCTTGCTGGAGCACTGGGATAGAAGAGGTGGCGGCTGGCGACCGCACGGGTTCGGGGTCGGCCGGCGATTTATGAGTCTGCAGTATCCGGCGGTCAAATACGGAATCCTGCGGGTCCTGGATGTTCTATCACTGTTTCCTCACGCCGCAGGCAGCCGGACATTTCAGAGTATGCTGGATTTTGTACTTCAGAAAGCGGTCGGCGGGAGATATTTCGCGGAAATTACCGATGAATCTTATGCGGAGTTTGACTTCGGGCAGAAGGAAAAGCCGAGCCGGTGGCTCACTTTCTTAATTAATAGAATCGAGAAAAGGGTCAGCCAGTACCAGTGAAGGGTACGATGAATATGTAGGCCGGCGTTGAATGGGCAATGCTATCTGGGCTATCCTGAAAAGGAGGGTAAATGGCAGAGAGAAGCACCGAAGAAAGCAAGCAACATGTCCTCAAGCTGTCTAAAGAGCACGATGTCAAGTTCATAAGAATGTGGTTCACTGATATCCTGGGTCTCCTGAAGAGTTTCGCCATTACCGTGGAGGAACTGGAAGGGGCGCTGGAGGAAGGGATGGGCTTTGACGGCTCATCAATCGAGGGATTTGCCCGCATCGACGAGAGCGATATGGTCGCCCTGCCCGACCCCGATACCTTTGACATATTACCCTGGAGGCCCCGCGAACAGCACGCCATCGCCCGCATGTTCTGTGATATCCTGCGGCCCGGTGGTGAGCCTTTTGAGGGCGACCCCAGATATGTCTTGAAGAGAAACCTGAAAAAGGCGGCTGACCTCGGCTATACTTTCAATGTGGGGCCGGAGCTTGAATATTTCTATTTTCGCGACTCCAATGGCACTGAGCCCCTGGACCAGGGAGGCTACTTCGACCTGACTCCCCGGGATGCCGCTACTGACATGAGGAAGGAGACCGTCCTCACCCTTGAGGAAATGAACATAGGTGTCGAGTATTCTCATCACGAGGTTGCCCCCAGCCAGCATGAGATAGACATGAGGTATACCGATGCCCTGACTATGGCCGATAACGTGATGACTTACCGTCTGGTAATCAAGGAAATTGCCCTGAGGTACGGCGTCTATGCCACCTTTATGCCCAAGCCGGTTTATGGTATCAATGGGAATGGAATGCACGTGCACCAGTCCCTTTTTAAGGGTGAGAAGAATGCCTTTTTTGATATTAAAGATGAATATCACCTCTCCAAAGACGCCAAGTGCTATATAGCCGGCCTATTGAAGCATGCCCCGGAAATAACCTCCGTCTGCAACCAGTGGATAAACTCTTACAAGAGGCTGGTGCCGGGCTATGAGGCGCCGGTATATGTCTCATGGGCACGGCGGAACCGCTCCGACCTCGTCCGGGTACCGGAGTACCGTCCCGGCAGGGAAAAGGCTACCAGGATTGAATTCCGCTCCCCCGACCCCGCCTGTAATCCGTACCTCGCCTTCAGCGTTATGCTGGCGGCAGGGCTGGAGGGGATTGAAAAAGAGTACCAGGTTCCCGAGCCGGTAGAAGAGAATGTTTATGAAATGGGTGAAGACGAAAGGATAAGGAGAGGCATTGCTGTCCTCCCTGCCAGCCTGCTGGAAGCTATACTGATAACCGAAAAAAGCGAGCTGGTACGCAAGACCCTTGGCGACCATGTTTTTAATGCCTTCATCCAGAACAAGAAGATAGAGTGGAACCAGTATCGGTCTCAGGTTACCGAATATGAGCTTAAGAAGTACCTGCCGATATTGTAATAAATTCTGGCTGAGGATAAAAATAGAAAGGAAGCTGCCTTGTTTCGCATAGAGGTCTCGATAAAGGAAGGTTTTACCGACCCCCGCGCGGAAGCGCTGCAGAAGGATATCCTAGACCTCGGCATTACGGCGGTAAGACGTGTCGGCGTCAGCGATATCTATCTTCTTGAAGGGAAACTTGACGAGGTTGCACTGGAGACCATCTGCCGGGAACTGCTGACCGACCCCATCGTCGAAGAATATTCGCACCGGGAAACCGAGCCTCCTCCGGGCGCGCATCTTATCGAGGTTGCCTATAACCCCGGCGTCATGGACCCTGTTGAGGAAAGCGTTAAGAAGGGCATCAACGACCTCGGTGTTACCGCCGTTGAAGCGGTGAGGACGGCCATGAAGTACCTGCTGTGGGGGGAGCTTTCGCAGGAAGAGCTTCAATCAATCTGTGACAAGCTGCTGGTAAACAGCGTTGTCCAGCATGTCGTCTCGGCAAGAGAGGCTGTATCCTTACGTTCGGCGACATATCAATTCAATCTTGAAACCATCGACATCCAGAATATGAGCGATGGTGAGCTGATGGATTTGAGCAACAACAGGTTCTGGCTGAATCTCAGCGAGATGAAGATAATCCAGGACTATTTTAAGAAGCTAGGCCGCCAGGCTACCGATGTTGAGCTTGAAACGCTGGCGCAGACATGGTCGGAGCACTGCATTCACAAGACATTCAAAAGCAGGATATCACTGGGTGACCAGACTATTGACAACCTGATGAAAACCACTGTCATGAAGGTCACCGAGGAACTGAACAAGCCGTGGTGTCTTTCTGTTTTCCGTGACAACGCTGGCGTCATTGACTTTGACGGCCGCTATGCCGTCTGCTTCAAGGTGGAGACGCACAATCATCCCTCGGCTGTGGAGCCCTACGGCGGGGCGGCGACGGGCATCGGCGGCGTTATTCGCGACCCCCTGGGTACGGGTATGGGTGCCAAACCAATCATGAATACTGATGTCTTCTGCTTCGGCCCGCCCGATTTACCACACGCCGACCTGCCCCGGGGCGTGCTGCACCCGCGCCGCATCTTCAAGGGTGTCCGCGCCGGCGTGGCCGACTACGGCAACCGCATGGGCATCGCCACGTCCAATGGCGCTATACTCTTTGACGAACGCTATGTGGGCAATCCCCTCGTCTTCTGCGGTACGGTTGGGCTCATGCCCAGAAATATGAGCCAGAGAGGGCAGCAAAAACCCGGTGACCTTGTTGTTGTTGTGGGGGGAAAGACGGGGCGCGACGGCATCCACGGCGTTACCTTCGCTTCCGGAGAACTGAATAAAGAGTCCGAGGATATCTCCTCCAGCTCCGTCCAGATAGGCAATCCCATCGTGGAGAAAAAAGCCCTTGATGTTATCCTGAAGGCGCGTGACCAGGAGATGTACTGCCGTATCACCGATTGTGGCGGCGGTGGGCTTTCCTCGGCGGTGGGAGAAATGGGCGAAACAACGGGGGTGCGCGTTTACCTGGAGAAAGTCCCCCTGAAATATTCCGGGCTTTCCTACTCAGAAATATGGGTATCCGAATCGCAGGAGCGGATGCTGCTGGCGGTGCCTCCGGATAAGGTCCAACGGCTGCTGGCACTTCTCCGGAGCGAGGACGTGGAAGCTACTGTGATTGGCGAGTTCACTGATGACCGCCGCCTCCATCTGTATTATAACGACAATCTCGTTGCCGACCTGGATATGGCTTTCCTGCATGGTGGTCTGCCCCAGCTGGAAAGGGAAGCCCTCTGGGAACTGCCGCAGAACCCCGAGCCGGACTTTCCCCAGCCCGCCGACCTTAAGGAAGACCTGATGCGGATACTCGGCTCGTGGAATGTCTGCTCCAAGGAATGGGTGGTACGCCAGTATGACCATGAAGTGCAGGGGTCCAGTGTGCTCAAACCTCTCGTCGGTATCGCCAATGATGGCCCCGGCGATGCCGCCGTTCTTCAACCGCTGCCTGATTCTGAGAAAGGCATCATTATCTCCTGCGGCATCAATCCCAAGTACGGTGATATTGACACTTACTGGATGGCAGCCTCGGCTATCGATGAAGCCCTGAGGCAGGTTATCGCCGTCGGCGGCAGCCTGGAGGAAGTAGCTCTGCTGGATAATTTCTGCTGGGGCAATCCTGAAAAGCCCGACCGACTCGGCGACCTGGTAAGGGCGGCGCAGGCCTGCTATGATACCGCCATTGTCTACGGGACGCCCTTCATATCGGGCAAAGACAGCCTCTATAACGAATACGAGACGGGGAAGGAAAGCATCTGCATACCGCCGACGCTGCTTATCTCGGCAATGGCGGTTATGAAGAATGTCAATAAGGCTGTCTCCATGGACTGCAAGCGGGCGGGCGACCTGGTCTATATCATCGGCGCTACCTATAAAGAGATGGGTGGTTCGCATTATTATGATATTCACGGTTACATCGGCAACAGCGTGCCCAGGGTGCATCCGGAGGAGGGCAGGGAGCTTATGAACCGCCTTTCGGCGGCTATGGAGAGAGGCCTGGTAAAGGCCTGCCATGATTGCTCTGAGGGTGGTATCGGGGTGGCGGTGGCGGAGATGGCTTTTGCCGGCGGACTGGGCATGGCAATAAACCTGGATAAAGTGCCGCTGGCGGAGCCGATAGACCGTGAGGACTTCGTGCTGTTTTCCGAGTCCAATACCCGGTTTATCGCCGAAGTAGCCCCTGAGGATAAAGAGCATTTTGAGAAGACGATGTCCGGGGTGGAATTCGCCGAAATCGGACAGGTAATAGATAACGGTAGATTCGAGGTTTACAGTCGAAGTGGCCAGTTGCTGAATGCCACCCTGGCCGAGTTGAAAGAGGCATGGCAAAAGCCTCTGAGATGGTAGCAAGTAAATGGTATGAAAAAATCACAGGTAAATTATGCTTTTATAGATGGAAATAACCTGCATCTGACCATGAGATATTTGGGCTGGGATTTAGACTATAAAAGATTCCGGGTCTATCTCAGTGAACATTATGGGGTAAGTAAAGCTTATTACTTTATTGGATATGTACCAGAAAACACTGGACTCTACAATTTTTTACAAGATGTGGACTATAAATTAGTGTTTAAACCTATTCTAAAAACCCCTGAGGGGAAAATAAAAGGCAATTGTGACGCTGAGTTGATATTACAGGCCATGATTGACTTGGATAAGTATGAAAAGGCAATAATAGTGAGCAGTGATGGAGATTACTACTGTTTAGTAAATTACTTGCTTGGTATTAACAAGCTTAAATGTGTATTGGCTCCTTGTGAAAAAGGCTGTTCTCATCTATTAATTAAAGCAGCCAAGGGAGAAATAGCTTATATAGATAATCTGAAGCAGAAGTTAGAATATATAAAGAAAAGAACCCCGTAAGGACGGAACCTTACAGGGCGCTTTTCGTCGTGACTCTTTGAATATTATAACAAAAAAATTTGTAGAAGTCAAGTGGGAAATGGGTAAAATAAGCGTACACATGGATATTCTAGAGTAATATGATTATAGACCAGTAAGGTATGATGAAAAATGGCAAAAGTAAAAACACTAATGCTGCGGGCGCCCGGGACGAACTGTGATTTTGAAACGCAGGTTGCCTTCGAGCAGGCCGGTGCCGAGGTTGACTCGGCGCTGGTGAACGAGCTTTTCCGGGGCGAGAAACGCCTGGCTGATTACCAGATAATGGTCATACCCGGCGGCTTTACCTATGGTGATGATATTTCCGCCGGGAAAATCATGGCCAATGAACTCAGGCTGAGGCTGGGCGAAGACATACGGAAGTTTGTTGATGATGGCCGGCTCATCCTTGGTATCTGCAACGGTTTTCAGGTTCTGGTGAAAGCGGGGTTTCTGCCCGGACTAAAAGGCCAGAGTTCCCAGCCGGTAACCCTGGCCGCCAATGACTCCGGTAAGTTTGAGTGCCGCTGGGTGTACCTTCAGGTCAACGAGGCCAGTCCCTGTGTGTTTACCCGGGGTATACGCAGCCTCTATATACCGGTCAACCATGGGGAGGGAAAGCTGGTGGCGGAGCCCGGAGTACGGGAGAAGCTTAATGCGGTACTCTATTATTCCGATGAGAACGGGGATACCGGGGCTGGCTACCCGTATAACCCGAATGGCTCGGAGCGTAATATCGCCGGTATCTGTGATGATTCGGGGCGTATCTTTGCGCTGATGCCGCATCCGGAACGCTTTATCCGCTGGACGCAACATCCGAGATGGACGCGAGAGACCCCGGGTAACTATGGAGACGGTCTGCAGGTATTTCTGAATGCGGTTGCCTGGATAAAAGGCATTTGAATAGCTCGGGGTGCTTATGGATGTCTTGCAGAAAGTAGCCTAGGCCTCCTTAACACCCTTCTCTTTTATATAGTCAATAGCGTCCTGAATGGTCGCTATCTTCTCAGCATCCTCATCCGGTATCTCGACCTTCTGTTCCGGCGTACTGAACGCCTCTTCCAGGGCCATTATCAGTTCCACCAGGTCAAGTGAATCAGCACCTAAATCCTCAACAAAGCTGGCTGTGGGTACCACATCGGCTTCATTGACACCGAGTTGCTCCACAACTATCGCCTTGATTTTTTCAAAGATAGTCGCCACTTTATGTCCCCCTTTTTAAGAGCTTTCTATCGGCTCGCCAGCGTACTTACTGATCCCAAGACCCCGTTAACAAATTTGCCTGAATTCTCGCTGCCGTAACCCTTTGCCAGTTCAACCGCTTCGCTTACGGCCACCTTAACCGGTACTTTATTATCAAATAAAATTTCGAATATTGCAAGTCTTAGGATATTTCGGTCGATTATCGCTATCTGTTCCAGCGGCCAGGCCGGGGCGAATTTCTGGATATTGCGGTCAATCTCATCCTTATTTCGGATGACGCCTTCCACCAGTTCGCGGACAAAGGCGTTGTATTCCTCGGATAAATTCCCTTCAGCCAGGAGGCGCTCCATTACCTCCCCGGCATTTCGAGATACGGAGTCGACCTCATATAATGCCTGCAGAGCCGTAGCCCTGGCTTTATGTCTTGTGCCTTTCATTATTCAAGTCTGTTCCCGAGAATTTATTATACCACAGCGGATGGTTAACGATAAATAGCCACATTCTCAGCTATTCCCACCCACCCTTGTTGATATCTATTCCCACCCGCCGCCCTCGTGCATCAACATCTTGTCCCACAATTTTCTCCCCATCACCCCACAGAGAGTCTAAGAGAGGCGAAGCCTCTCTTTAAAAAATCTTCCCCCTCTCCTGTGACCCCTCGTCAGGAGAGGGGGATAAAGGGGGTGAGGTAGATAATTATCTCTCCTGTTACTTGTTGTAGACGGGGATATGGGTGTGGAGGTAAACATATTGTAAGGTCAGGACTGTTGTCATGGCTCAGCTTGACACCTCAGACACAGAATTGCTACACTTTCTTTGTTCCCCTCGGAGTTAAACAGGGCGGGTGAGGCAGGTAAGAACAGTGAAAAAAATCGGCATCCTCTATCATCCCAAGGTCGAGGCTACCCAGACTAAAGCCAGGGAACTGGAAGAGTTCCTGAACACAAAGGGTATTTCTGTCTGGGTCTGTTCTGCGTGGGACAAAGAGAAGGCCGGCGCCCAGCTAAACGGCACTGACCTTATTCTGACTGTGGGCGGGGACGGTACTATCCTGCGGGCAGCGCAGGTAGTAATTCCCGGGGCGACTCCGATTACAGGCATAAACCTGGGTAAGCTTGGGTTTATGACCGAACTCGATGCCGATGAAGCTCTGGACAAGCTGCCGGTATTACTTAATAAAAACGGCTGGATTGACGAGCGCGCTATGCTTCAGGTAGAAATCGCTGCCTCAGGACAGGGACAACGTGTATTTCACGCCCTGAACGATATCGTGCTGGCCCGGGGTGAAATTGCCCGGTTAATCAGAATCGAAGCCAGCATAGACGGCCAGTATATGACCACGTACAAAACCGACGGTATCATCGTTGCCACGGCTACGGGCAGCACCGGTTATGCTATGGCTGCCCACGGCCCTGTTTTATATCCGCAGTGCCGGGACTTCCTTCTGGTGCCGATAGCCCCTCACCTCAGCATGGACTATGCCCTCGTTCTGCCTGAAACCGCCGAGGTGAAATTACGCCTTAGCACATATCATCCGGCCACTCTCAGTATTGACGGGCATGTCAATTTACCCCTGTCGGGTGGTGACACGCTTACGATAAAGCACAGTCCCAATACAGCCAGATTCTGGAGAATCCGCCCTGAGAACTCCTTTTATAGTTCCCTGGAAGAAAAGTTGAGAGGAAAATAAGGTGAATGTAGAAAAGGCTAAGATACCGGATGTGCCCCAGATACATAAGCTGATTAACGACTACGCTGAGGAAGGCGAGATGCTGGCGCGGCCGCTTAGCGAGCTGTACGAAGACATCCGCGACATATCTGTCATCAAAGAGGGCGAGCGGGTGCTTGCCTGCGCCGTGCTGCACGTCAGCTGGTCGGACCTCGCTGAGATAAGGTCGATGGCCGTAGCCAGGGACAAACAGGGAAAGGGTTTGGGTGGCCTCCTGGTTGAGGCCTGCCTCAAGGAGTCTGCGGAACTCGGTATAAACACCGTCTTCTGCTTTACCTACCATCCGGACTTCTTTAAGCAGTATAATTTTGTGGATATCGACAAGGGAGAACTGCCGCGCAAGGTCTGGACCGATTGCTTTCGGTGTCCCAAATTCCCCAACTGCGATGAGACGGCCCTTATCTATTATGCCAAGGAGGCAGTTTAGCTGAACGAAGAAAAGACACTATCCAGCGAGACAATCTTTGAAGGGCGTATTTTAAAGTTGCGTGTCGATACCGTACGGAAGGTCGATGGACGCCAGAGCACGCGTGAAGTTATTGAACATGCGCCTTGCATAGCTGTCATCGCTGTGGATGCCGATGATAATGTCCTTCTGGTAAAGCAGTTCCGCAAGGCGCTGGAAAAAGAACTGCTGGAGATACCCGCCGGTGGCATTGATGCCGGCGAAGACCCCGAGGCAGCGGTTATACGGGAAATGCAGGAGGAAACCGGATTTCGGCCGCAGAAGCTGAAGCGTTTGGGGGGGTTATATTCCTCACCGGGCTTTTGCGATGAGTATCTGCACCTTTACCTGGCGACGGACCTTGTCCCCGGCCAGCTTTACGCTGAGGATACGGCCGGTATAGAACTGGTACGGGTGCCTTTAGCGCAGGTTACCGACCTTGTAACCTCGGGCAGGATTGAAGATTCCAAGACTATCGCCGGGCTGCTCTTTTTCATGGAATACCGGAAAAAACACTGAGTGATTGGAAATTCCTCTTAGATTTTTTAAATAATTGCCTATCCTTCTGAGTACACAGGTAGACGCCAGCGTGCAGGGGTATTTAATGGGGGCGTAAGCCCCCTTTCTTTTTCCCCTCACTTCTCTAAAGATGGGAGGTAGGTGGCACAATACCTTGAATGTTTGCCCGCAAAAAACTGTTATGATATCATTAACTTGCTTTAATCTTTACCTGCGAGGTGAGATTTGAAAGAAGAAATGGAGAAACTGGCCAGACTGGAAGCCGAGCTTAAAGCCGGGGGCGGCGAAAAGAGCGTTCAGAAACAGCATGACTCCGGCAAGCTGACGGCGCGAGAGAGGCTCGCCCTTTTCTTTGACCCGGAAACGTTCCAGGAGACGGATATATTCGTCCAGCACCGCTCGACGAACTTCGGTATGGACAAGGTGTCTATTCCCGCCGATGGCGTGGTCACAGGCTACGGGAAGGTAAACGGGCGTACGGTTTGCGCCTTCGCTCAGGACTTTACATCCAGGGGGGGCACCCTGGGGGAAATGCACGCCAGGAAGATATGCCGGATAATGGACATCGCCATGAAGATGAAGGTGCCGATGGTCGGCTTTATCGACAGCGGCGGGGCGCGTATTCAGGAGGGCATTAACGCCCTCGACGGTTACGGCAATATCTTTTTCCGCAACTCCTGCGCTTCCGGGATTATCCCCCAGATATCGGCTATTATGGGGCCGGCGGCGGGAGGCGCCGTCTATTCCCCGGCCATGACCGACTTTGTTTTCATGGTTAAAAAGACAAGCTACATGTTTATCACGGGTCCGGCGGTAGTCAAGTCCGTGACAGGCGAGGAGATAGGCAATGATGAACTGGGCGGTGCGATTACGCACAGCACCAAGAGTGGCGTCACCCAGTTCGCCTGCGACGATGACGAGCAGGCTATCAAAGAAATAAAAAGTCTACTGAGTTACCTGCCGCAGAACTACGAGGACAAGCCTCCCTATATCGAACCAACCGATTCCCCCGGCCGCGCTGATGCTGCCCTGGACGATATTATACCGGACAGTCCCCAGCAGGCCTACGATATGAAGGTGGTCATCCGCGCTATCGTAGACGGCGGCGAGTTCCTGGAGCCGTCCCGTCAGTACGCCCAGAACATGATTACCTGCTTCGCCCGCATGAATGGCTACGTAGTCGGCATCATCGCCAACCAGTCCAGCTATCTCGCCGGATGCCTCGACATTAATGCTTCCGACAAAGCCACACGGTTTATCCGCTTCTGCGATGCCTTTGGTATCCCACTGCTCACCATCGCCGATGTCCCCGGCTATCTCCCCGGCAGCCATCAGGAATGGGGAGGCATCATCAGGCACGGCGCCAAGCTCTTATGGTGCTACGCCGAGGCCACCGTGCCCAAGATAACCCTGATTACCCGCAAGGCTTACGGCGGGGCTTATATCGCCATGTGCAGTCAGGGCCTGGGAGCCGACTATACCCTGGCATGGCCCACGGCGGAAATCGCCGTGATGGGCGCTGAGGCGGCCACCGCCATCATTCACCGCGGCGAGATTGAGAAGGCGGAAGACCCCAAGGCCAAGGAGCAGGAAAAGATAGCCGAATACCGCGATCTGCTCTACAACCCTTATGTCGCCGCCAGGATGGGCTATATCAATGCGGTAATCCCCCCCAGGGAGACGCGACCGAAGGTTATCGCCGCCCTCGAGGCACTATTGAATAAAAAGGAGACCCGCCCGCCCCGGAAGCACGGCAATATACCGATGTAGCTTGGAAAGGCAGGGAGTCAAAGAGGGGCGCAGCCCCTCTTATCAAATCTCTTCTCCTTCTCCTTTGAAGGAGAGGGAGACACAGGGGGTGAGGTTAGTCCTCTCATGGGCAAAACATTAGCCGAAAAAATATTGAGCGAAAAGTCCGGCGGCGATGCCCAGGCCGGGGATATCGTTATCGCCAGGGTCGATTTGGCCTTCGTGCAGGACACCACCGGCCCGCTGACTGTCAGGCAGTTCCAGTCCAGCGGCATGTCCCTCTCAAATCCGGAGAAGACATTGCTCTTTATCGACCATGCGGCGCCGAGTCCCAACGCCAGCCTCTCCAACGACCATATCCTGCTGCGGGACTTCTCCCGCCAGAACGGTTGCGTCCTCTCTGAAGTCGGCGATGGCGTTTGCCACCAGATAGTCGCCGAGGCCTATGCCCGACCGGGCGACGTGGTGGTGGGGGCGGACTCCCACACGGTAACTGCCGGGGGGCTGGGGGCTTTCGCTACAGGTATGGGTTCTTCGGACGTAGCGGTCGCCTTCGGACTGGGCAAAACCTGGTTCCGCGTCCCGGAGACTTTTAAAATAGAGGTTACGGGAGAGTTTCAGAAAGGTGTCAGCGCCAAGGACCTTATCCTGCACCTTATCGGCAAAATCGGCGCCGACGGCGCTACTTATAAAGCTCTGGAGTTCCACGGCAGCACTATCCAGAAGATGAGCATGGCGGGGCGTTTTACCGTAGCCAACATGGCTGTCGAGGCGGGGGCAAAGGTCGGGCTGTTCCCATCGGACGAAATGACTCGCCATTACTTGGTATCACAGGGGAGGGGAGACGACTATCAACTGCTGGCCGCCGATGCCGACGCTGTCTACGAAAAAACTATCGAAATTAACACGGCCGAGCTTGAGCCGACCATTTCAAGACCGCATACCGTAGATAACACGGCTCTAGCCAAAGACCTTAAGGGCACGAAGATACAGCAGGTGGTCATCGGCACCTGCACCAACGGACGACTTGAAGACCTGGCCGTGGCTGTGGGGATTTTAAGGGGGAAGAAAACGGCTGCGGGGGTCAGGTTGATAATCGCCCCGGCATCGCGGCGGGTCCTGCTGGATGCAATCGATATGGGCTACATTAAGGACTTCGTCGAAGCGGGCGCTATTATACTGCCGCCCGGCTGTGGTCCCTGCCTCGGACTCCACCAGGGAGCTCTGGGTGACGGCGAGGCATGTATGTCAACGGCCAACCGCAACTTTAAAGGGCGGATGGGCAACCCGAAGGGCTTTATCTATCTGGGCAGTCCCGCCACGGCGGCGGCCACAGCCCTGACCGGCGAGATTACCGACCCCCGGGAGGTGATGTAGGTGCTTAAAGGGCGGGCCCATAAATTCGGGGACGGCATTTCCACCGACCATATCATACCGGGTCGGTACGCCCATTTACGCAGCAACCTGCCGGAGCTTGCCAAACACGTACTGGAGGACGCCGACGCGGATTTCGCTGCTAAAGTGAAACCGGGCGACTTCGTCGTCGGCGGTAATAACTTCGGCCTGGGTTCCAGCCGTGAGCACGCCCCGCTGGTCATCAAGATGGCCGGCGTCAGCGCCATACTGGCGAAATCGGTGGCCAGAATATTTTTCAGAAACGCCATTAACCTGGGACTGCCCGTGCTGATATGCGATACGGATAAGATAAACGATGGCGATGAGCTGGAGGTGGATTTAGCGGCGGGGACAGTCAAAGATATAACCAGCGGCAGCCAGCTTACCTTCGGTAAGATACCGGAGGTGATGCTCCATATTCTTGACGAGGGCGGGCTGATTCCTTATATTCAGAAACACGGCGATTTTAAATTATAGAGAAGGGATGTTGAAGAAGGGTTTCACCCCTCTTCTAATTAACTCCCCCTCTCATGATTAACTCGCAGGAGAGGGGGACAAAGGGGGCAAGGTTAATAAGAATTTTTAGAGAGGGTAGATAATTGGCTTATAACGTAACTTTAATCCCCGGCGATGGCACCGGCCCCGAAATCACCGAAGCAACGAGAAGGGTTCTGGAGGCTACCGGCGTAAAATTCAACTGGGAGTTGGCCTACGCCGGCGCCGAGGTCATGGAGAAACACGGTACGCCCCTGCCCGACTCCGTCCTGGAGTCCATCAGGAAAAACAGGGTCGCCCTCAAGGGTCCGGTAACAACCCCGGTGGGGACGGGTTTCCGCAGCGTTAATGTCGCCCTGCGTAAAGCTTTAGACCTTTATGCCTGCGTACGCCCCTGCAAGACCTATCCCGGTGTCCCTTCTCCTTATAAAAATATCGATATCGTTATCGTCAGGGAGAATACGGAAGACCTCTATGCAGGCGTGGAGTTCGAGAAAGGTGACGCGGAAACGTCCGATATTATCCATTACATCAACGAGAAGAGGGGCGATGTTATCAAGAGTGACTCCGGCCTCAGCATCAAGATGATTTCAGAGTCGGCCAGCCGCCGCATTATTAAATACGCTTTTAATTACGCCCGAACCTACGGACGGAAGCAGGTAACGGCCACGCAGAAGGCCAACATCATGAAGTTCTCCGACGGCCTGTTCCTGGCGGTAGCCCGGGAGGTAGCCAGGGAATACCCGGATATCAGCTTTCAGGAAGCCCTCATCGATAACCTCTGCATGCAGCTTGTGAAGAGGCCGCAGGAATATGATGTGATTGTCGCCCCCAATCTGTATGGGGATATTATCTCTGACCTTTGCGCCGGGCTGGTCGGGGGACTAGGGCTGGCACCTGGCGCCAATATCGGCGACGAACTGGCTGTTTTTGAACCGACGCATGGCAGCGCCCCCAAGTATACCGGACAGAACAGGGTGAACCCGATGGCCATGATGCTCTCGGGGGTGTTGATGCTGCGTCACCTCGGTGAGAAAAAAGCGGCCGACGGACTGGAAAAGGCTATCGCCGCCGTTATCGCCGAGGGCAAGAGCGTTACCTACGATATGAAGCCCAGTCGGGATGACCCCTCAGCGGTCGGCACCTCGCAGGTGGCTGATGCCGTAATTAAAAAACTCAGCAAAAAATACTGAGGAAGCAATGAAGGGGATGGGAAGGGTAGTCGGTTACACTTTATGCGGGCTCGGTTATCTATACTGCGGTGTAATGCTGTGGGTGAATGTATTTCAGTGGTGGGGTTCGAGTGCTATATGGGCATTTATCTTGTCACCTATTCTTGCACCTGTTATTCCTATCATTTCGTGGATAGTTGAAGGGACATTTCCAGTTTTGTTATTCGCCGGTTGGGGACCTATTATCTTAGGTGCTATAATACTAAATTTTGCTGGCAATGATTAGGAGGTACAAAATGAAACGGTGTCTTCTACCGATTTTAATACTCTCATTGCTAGTCTCGAGCTTACTATTGAGTTGTGGCGCTGGACTACAGACATTTAGTAAACATGATATATCTTTCAAGGTAGCTAACAGCCTGAAATTAGAGGAATATATCCTTAACAGTAGAGACCAAACTCTTCGCAAAGGGTCTACGAGCTATGACCAAGGGTGGGTGATGAGCAATGAGAAGAACTTTGTCTTCCTATGGATTAAAAGACCTGAGATGACAGCAGAAGAGGTGCGGCTCTCAATTCTAACCACTCCCAATGTTTTTCAGTCAGCAAGTGGCACTTTTAAAGCAGAAATATCAGGGGGTCTGGTAACGGAGCAAATAGCTGGCTTTGATGTAACGTTTGCGCTCATGCAGTTCAAGTTTCTAGGGGGAGAGGGACCAGGACTTACTGCTCTTTGGTATTGCTCAGCAAGCGGAAGGGTGATGCAACTCATAATAATCAATAAACAACCAGAAGGAGAAATGAAGAGGTTTATTCGGAGTTTCTCATGCGCACCTCATGAGTAGGGAATTGTAACTCTAAAAAGGGTGTTTAAGAGGGACGGAGTCCCTCTTCCATAAATTTCCCCCTCTCCTTTATAGGAGAAGGGGACAAAGGGGGTGAGGTAGACAGTAATGACCACGGACTGCGTATTCTGCAAAATAATCGCCGGGGAGCTGCCTGCCGAGTTTGTTTACAGGGACGATGATGTCGTCGTCTTCCCTGACATTAATCCGCTGACGCCGGTACACCTGCTGGTCGTCTCCAGAAAGCATATCCCATCGCTGGCCGATATGTCGGACGAAGATACGACGCTCGTTGGTAAGATGGTCAGGGCGGCCAATCAGGTGGCCAGTGAACAGGGTATCTCCGAAAAAGGCTACCGACTGACCATCAACAGCGGGGCGGAATCAGGACAGATTGTGCCCCACCTCCACATGCATCTCATGGGCGGGCGTATGCTGCGGTGGGACCATTAAGTTCCGGATTATATATTCATGTAGCAAGCCAGTATGTCTGTCTGTTGCCTGCCGAGCCGGAGGTGATTTTATAAGTTAGCGTGGACGTGCTAAAATATGGGCTGGGCAAAACTCTATCTGGAACGTTTAGATGTCAAGAACTTTACCTTCCACGCGTTGCGGAAATACCGAGTTCCGGTGGGGAGAGCGGACCTACGTCATGGGTGTCTGCAATCTCAGCCCCGATTCTTTTTCGGGCGATGGACTGGGTGATGATGTTGAAGCGACTCTTGCCCAGGCGAAACGCATGGTGGCCGAGGGAGCGGACATTATCGACATCGGCGGGGAGTCTACCCGCCCCGGCACCGAGCCATCGGCTGCGGGTGATATCGACGAAGAGCTAAGGCTGGTAATTCCGGCCATAGAACGGCTGGCCGGTGAGCTATCTGTACCGTTGAGCATTGATACCTACAAGGCCAGTGTAGCCAGCCGGGCTGTGGCAGCCGGCGCCAGCATGATTAACGATATCTGGGGCTTGAAGAGAGACCCCGGGATAGCTCAGGTTGCCGCCAGGGCGGGTGTGCCGGTTATACTTATGGCAAATCAGCGGGACGCGCCGCCAAAGGTCGGCATTATGGCGAAGGTCATCTCTGACCTGGAAATGGGTATCAAACTCGCCATGGAGGCCGGGGTAGCCGGGGAGAACGTCATCGTTGACCCCGGTATCGGGTTTGGCAAGACTTTAGAACAGAACCTGGAGCTTGTTAATCGCCTGTCTGAGCTCAAGGTGCTGGGAAAGCCCATCCTGCTGGGAACATCCCGAAAATCAATGATTGGTCTGGTGCTGGACCTGCCGGCCGACCAGCGTCTTGAGGGGAATCTGGCGGCCACAGCTATTGGTATTGCCAACGGCGCCGATATGGTACGGGTCCACGATGTCAGGCAGACGGTGCTTGTCTGCCGGATGAGTGATGCTATTATTAAAAGGGGATCAGTTGGTGACTGATACAGTAACGGTATACCTTGGTATCGGCTCGAATATGGGCGAGCGGGAGGAAAATCTGGACAGGGCCCTGGATTTGCTGTCACAGAGAATGAGGATGGGCAAGGTGTCATCGATATATGATACCGAGCCGCTGGGCAATACGAACCAGCCCCGTTTCCTGAATATGGTCTGCCAGGTCTTTACGAGGCTGGCGCCGGAAGGTCTGCTGGCTCTGGCCAAGGGGATTGAGAGCAAGATGGGCAGGTACGGTAAGTCCGGTGAACCCCGCCCCATTGACATAGATATTCTCCTCTATGGTGATGAGGTTATAGATATGCCCGAACTGGTTATTCCCCACCCCAGAATGACGGAGAGGGCCTTCGTCCTGGTGCCTCTGGCCGAGGTTGCTCCCGACGTTGTCCACCCTGTGAGCAAGAGAAAGATAAAGGAAATGAGGGATGCTATTAAAGAAAAACAGGGTGTCCTGAAATGGGAGACGGATTGAGGAGGCATAATGTACGAGATATCCGTTGAGAAACATTTTGACGCCGCTCATTATTTACGTGGCTACAAGGGCAAGTGTGAGGCCATGCACGGGCACCGCTACCGGGTGGTGGTGAAAGTAAAAGCGGAAAAACTGAATGATATCGGCCTGGCCTATGACTTTACCGATTTGAAGCGGCACCTGAATGATATCCTATCGCGCTTCGACCACACCTGCCTCAATGATGTGGCGCCTTTTGATAAGATAAACCCCTCCGCCGAGAACATCGCCGTCGCCGTTTATGATGAACTCAAGAGCAAGCTGGCGGCCGACCCTGTAACTCTTGTGTCGGTAGAAGCCTGGGAAGCCCCGGAACAGGGTGTTGCCTACCGCCCCGGTTAGCCCTGCTCCGGCGGCAGCAGGTTCGGTATGCCGTCCTTGATGGGATAGCTGACGTCGCATTTAGGGCAGCGCAGGGAGCCGGTGATTATCTCGTCGGCACTCTCCTCCACCACCGCCAGCTCCAGTTCCCCCTTGCACGCCGGGCAGGCCAGAATATCCATAAGTGAGCGTTTCATGGTCTTATTATAGCATAATTATTTCAGTCTTTGATTGGATTTACTGGAAATTTCTCCCCACCCGCCGCCCTCGCATCATCCACTGCTTATCCCATAGTAAAAATCCTCGCCTTGCACGTTCACCAGCTTTGCAGTAAAATGGGATAGTTTTGCTTTAAAGGAAACCCGGGATATGGTCAACTATCCGGTACTGGTATTGAACTACAGCTACGAACCGCTGGTTGTATGCCGTGCCCGACGGGCGGTGGTGCTCATTTATGAGGGCAAGGCAGAGATGCTGGAGAACGGCGTGGGCTTCATCCATACCATCAGTGAAACGTTTCAGCTACCGTCAGTTATCCGGCTGGCTCAAATGATTAAAAGACCCCACCGGGAAAGAAAGATGACCCGCTTCGAGATTTTTAACCGCGACAGGCACACCTGCCAGTACTGTGGTCAGCAAAACCGGCAGCTAACGCTGGACCATGTAATACCCCGCTATCGCGGCGGTCAGCATACCTGGGAAAATGTCGTCAGTGCCTGTGTAGCCTGTAACCGTCGCAAGGCAGGCAGAACCCCTCGTGAAGCCAATATGAAACTCATTCGCCCGCCAGCGCCCCCGCGTGACAATCATTTCTACATCGTCCCCTATCATTACGTAGAAAAGCGTGACGAGTGGCGAAAGTATCTGCCGAAGTACGCCAATCAGTAAGAGACCTGGTCAAGGGGCAGCTCTACCGTAGCCTCACTCTCCAGTTCAACCAGCACCGTCTCCTTCAGGGGATTGCTCCCGACCACTGTAGCCTCGCCCATATGTGTGGAAACACGCTGTCCCGCCTTGGGCATCTTCTCCTTCATTATGCGGTACTGCTCGCCCTCGAAGGCCAGGCAGCACATCAAACGGCCGCAGGCGCCCGAAATCTTCATGGGATTGAGCGGTAAATCCTGCTCTTTGGCCATCTTGATGGAAACCGGGGAAAATTCGGTCAGGAAACTCACGCAGCACAGGGGACGGCCGCACCTCCCGAAGCTGCCCAACAACTTGGCCTCGTCCCGCGTGCCTACCTGCCGTAATTCCACCCTTGCCTTGAACTTGCCGGTCAAGTTCCGGACCAGGTCACGAAAGTCCACCCTCTCCTCGGCACTGAATAGAAACGTCAGACGGCTGCCATCCAGATTATATTCGGCAGATAGCAGCTTCATGGGTAACTGCAGTTCTCCAATCATCTTCCCACACTCAATCAGGGCTTCTTCTGCCTTAGCACTAAGCTCCTCCGCCTGTTGAATATCCTCGGGCTCTGCCTTTCGTGTTACCGGGCTTAATGTCTCCTCTATCTCACTGGCCAGTACCTGGCCGGGAGCAATAACTACATGCCCCAGCTCAAGACCCCGGCTTGTCTTAACAACCGCATAGTTGTTTACCTCGAGTTCGATATCACCTGCGTCAAAATAGTAGACTTTGCCCGCTCTTTTAAAGCGTATGCCAACAATATTAGCCATATTTAACCGAAAACTGGGTAGCCAGGTTTTCCTCGCCACCTCCTTCCTTAACTGGTATATCAAGCATCAGCACCTCGAGCGCCAGCCGCGTATTGGCGTTCTGTGTGAGCTGTTCGGCCGCCGCCTGGATGCTTTTGATGAAGGACGTTATCTGAGCCAGCCGATAGCCCCCGGCCATCCTGGCGAGCTCGTCTCTCAGGTCGACATTGGTAATTATATCATGTGAGCCCAGCTTGACCAGCATCAGGTCGCGCCAGAAATCCAGCCATAAATTCAGAATATCGTAAACCGACCCCCTGTTCTGGCTAAACTGAGCCGCCATCTGAGCAACGTAAGCCAAACGTTCTTCATAGTTGGCATCTATAACATAAAGCAGCCTTTTCACCTCTTCATCACGCTGCTGAAGCAGGCTATCATCGGCAGCCGCCGAAAGCGCCCAGCCCGGGCAGCCGTGAGAGAGACCGGCGAGAAGTCTGGCTCTCTCCGGGTCAATGCCCTTGCCTGCCAGGGCTGACTCCACCTCGGCCATTGACAGCGGCGGCAGCTCCAGGCGCTGGCAGCGGGAAACGACCGTCTCTGGCAGCAGTCTGTCATCAGTGGTCAATAAGACAAAGGTTACTCTATCTGTGGGCTCCTCAAGGGTTTTGAGCAGGCAGTTAGCCGCCTCGATTGACAGCAATTCGGCTTGAGCAATGATAAATACCTTGTGGTTCCCCTCAAAAGGTGGCAGGTTGGCGTCGTGCTGTATCTGCTTAATCTGGTCAATGCCAATCAGCTTGGCTTCCACCGAGTCCTCGTTCTGGGTCAGGCTGATAACCTGGACATCAGCGTGACTGGCGGCGTTTATCTTCCGGCAGGAGGCACATTCAAGACACGGACGCTCGGAGGCTTCACAATTAAGCGCCTGGGCCAGATTTATGGCCGCAGTCATCTTGCCGACGTGGGCCGGGCCGACCAGCAGATAAGCGTGAGCCAGCTTCCCTGACTCAAGGCTACGCTGTAACAGAGAGACCGCTCGGGTCTGTCCGATTACCTGCCACATTAAGAGTCTCCTCGCTAAACCAGATCACACCGGGTCAGGTCTTCCAGCGTCTCCCGGCGACGGATGAGGCGGGCTTTACCTTCCCTGACCATGACCACCGCCGGACGGAACGAGGCATTGTAATTACTTGCCAGTGGTAAGCAGTAAGCGCCGCAGTCGGCTATGGCTATGATATCACCGGATGCAACCTGGGGCAGCTTGATATCTGTAACCAGGACATCGCCCGACTCGCAGAACTTACCGGTGATGGTGACCTTCCCGGCTTCTTTTTCCGTAACTTTGTTGGCCAGAACTGCTTCATGCCTGGCGCCGTAAAGTGCATGGCGAATATTATCGCCCATGCCGCCGTCCACGGAAACATAACACCTGATACCAGGTATATCCTTGATAACCCCCGCCTCATAGAGCGCCACCCCGGCCCGGGCAACCATGGCCCGGCCGGGCTCTATTATAACCTTCGGCAATGATAGCTTCAGTTCACGGCACCTGTTGGTGATTCTGCTGGCAATCGCCTCGGCATAGGCGGAGATGGGCGGTGGTTCTTCCTCCAACGTATACTGGACTCCGAATCCCCCGCCGATGCTCAGTGCCCTGATTTCAAAGCTGTGCTTCTGCTTGATTGTCGCCGCGTACTCAAGCACTACGTCAATCGATTTTAGATACGGCTCGGTCTCAAAGATACCGGAGCCGATATGAAAGTGCAGGCCATCAACATTCAGGTTGGGCGATACCAAAGCTGTGGCGACCGCCTCGTCCCAGGTAGAACGCGTCAGACCGAACTTGGAGTCCACGATGCCGGTGGTATTATACTGGTGCGTATGTGCGTCGATACCCGGGGAAAGGCGTAACAGTATATTAACCTTTCTCTTACCGGCAATCCGGCGCAGCATATCCAGTTCATGAAGGTTGTCCACCACGATGTGGCCTATCCCGTATTGAATGGCCATTTCGAGTTCCTCGGCCGATTTGTTGTTGCCGGGGAAATACACCCTGTCCATGGGAAAACCAACCGAGTGCGCTATGGCCAGTTCTCCGCCCGAAACCACGTCCAGACCGAGTCCTTCTTCCTGTATAATGAGCAGCAGTGCCTTATTTGTAAAGGCTTTCGCCGAATAGCATACGGTGGTATCGGGATAATGTTGGCCGAACTCTGCCTTGAACTCGGCGCACCGGCTGCGTATATCCGTTTCGTCGAAGACATACAGCGGCGTGCCGAATTCCTCGGCTAGCGCCACGCTGTCACAGTCGCCGATTGTCAGTTGGCCTTTTTCATTTATCCCGGCGGTTGTCGGAAATAACGAAAGCCTCGGTGTTGTCTGCTTCGTAATCATCTTAGCCTCACACCCCTAATGTTAGCAGTGCTTCGTAATGAAGTCAACGTGTGGACAATTCAACTCCAAGCTTTCCTTGCCTGAAAGAGCGTAGCGGTGTAAAATTTAAGCAGTACCCTCCGAGGATTTCAATCCGTTTTTAGAAGTTATTTTTCCCCTATCCGCGATTAAGAGGAAAGTATCGGATTAAATAAGTGAATGATAATCTGGACAAATACCCAGACGAGAACCTGAAGACGACCGGGCCGGCTATGGACGAGGGAGGCATATCAGGGTACGGCCGCAGGGTTTTCAGTTCCTTTAAAAACCCTGTCTATCGCCTCTACTATTATTCCCTTATAGGGCACTGGGCCCCGATGCAGATGCAGATGGTAACCCGCACCCTGCTTATTTACCGCATTACCGGGTCGGGGGCTATTCTGGGTTTAATGGCCCTGGCCGGTTCGATACCTATGCTTATCCTGTCCCTTTACGGTGGCGCCCTGGCTGACCGTTTGGAGAAGAGAAAGATATTGATTCTCAGTCAGGCGGCCTCGGCGGTGGTTTCAGTTGGTGTTGCTGTAGCACTATCCATGAATTACCTGAGTCGGGATGTGCCCGGCTCCTGGTGGATTCTGATAGTTTCCAGCATAATGCAGGGAATTATTATGGGTATCATGATGCCCTCGCGCGCATCCATGGTCCCTGAAATTGTCGAGCCGGAAGACTTGATGAACGCGATATCCCTGAATAATATGGGGATGAATGTCTTCCGGATTGTGTCCCCGGCGGCCACGGGATTTATTATTGCTGCCTGGGACTTTGACGCCGTGTACTATATAATGACGGCGCTCTATATGTTCTCTGTTATCTTCCTGTTCAGGATACCGCCCAATCGCCCGGCAGTCCGCCAGGGTAGCAGCACCGCAACGGAGGTAATACAGGGGTTCCGGTATATACGTACCGATGCCACCATTATGCTCGTCCTCCTGTTCACCCTCGGCTGTACCATACTGGGTATGCCTTTTAACATGCTATTGCCCATGTTCACCGACGATATATTGAAGGTTGGCGAAGTCGGCCTCGGGATACTGTTGGCCGTCTCCGGGGTAGGTTCCATCGTGGTCTCGTTCGTCCTTGCCTCCATGTCAAATAAAAACCGCGGTATTATGATGTTGTTCAGCGGCCTGATTTTAAGTCTGGCGCTGATGGCCTTTTCTTTTACAACAGAGTGGTATCTCTGCCTAGTACTGGCTGTTTTTATCGGACTGGGGCAGACGGGGCAGACGGCAATCGGCTTTACCCTGGTACAGTATTACGTTAATCCTGATTACCGTGGACGCGTCATGAGCTTTATGATGCTGGGATTTGGGTTGGCTAGTCTGGGCACCGTCTTCGGTGGTATACTGGCGGAGACCATGGGCATCGAGTGGTCTATCGGCGGGCTGGCTATAGCCCTGGCCATCCTGTGCTTGGCGATGTTGCTCTTTTCTCCCCATCTGAGGAAACTGGACTAGCCCGTGTTAAGTTGACAGTGTAAGGTAAAACCTATAGAATATCTTATTCATAGATTAAAGGGGTACATTATTGTATCAGAAAGTCACCCTGGATAATGGACTGCGCCTGGTTACTGCCGCCATGCCCTATACCCGCTCTGTATCCATCGGTTTCTTTATCGGTGCCGGCTCAAGATATGAGACTGATAAGCAGGCCGGCATTTCACACTTCATTGAGCACCTGTGTTTTAAAGGCACGTCGAAGCGCCCTACAGCCGCGGAGGTCTGTACGGTCATTGAAGGGGTGGGGGGTATCCTTAACGCCGGTACTGACAAGGAGCTGACCGTTTACTGGTGCAAGGTGGCGCAGCCGCACTTTTCTATTGCCCTCGACGTGCTGGTGGATATGCTCATTAATTCAAAGTTCGACCCGGTAGAAATTGAAAAGGAGCGCCAGGTCATCATCGAAGAGATAAATATGTCTCTGGATTCTCCGTCACAGAGAGTGGCCATGCTCATTGATGAACTTATGTGGCCCGGACATCCTCTCGGACGCGATATAGCCGGCAGCAAGGAATCAGTTACCGCTATTACCAGGGATATGGTGCTCGATTACCTGGCGGAGTATTATCAGTCCGGCAATGCCGTGCTGGCGATTGCCGGTGATATCCAGCATCAGGAAACTGCAGACATGGTCACTCAGGCAACCACCGGCTGGACTCAACGCCAGGCTCAAACCGGCTACACGCCTTATCAGGGTGAAATGGCACGCCGGGTGCGGATTGAAAACCGCGATACCGAGCAATCCCATCTGTGTCTGGCTCTGCCCGGACTTTCCGTTACCCACCCGGACCGATTCAAGCTCGACCTGCTCAATGTCATACTTGGTGAGGGAATGAGCAGCCGATTGTTCACGGAGATTCGTGATAAGCTGGGTCTTGCCTATAGTATCCAGAGCTACGTCGAACACTTCCTCGATACCGGCGCCATTACTATTTCAGCCGGGGTGGATACTAAAAATCTCTCGGTAGCTATCAGAGCTATCCTTGAGGAGCTTGCCCGGCTTAAGGAAGTTATCCCGGAGAAGGAACTGGCCAAGGCCAGGGAATTATTCAAAGGCCGCATTTTGCTGCGTCTTGAGGACAGCCGCAGTGTGTCTGGATGGATGGGCGGGCAGGAAATTCTTACCGGTGAAATCCTGACCGTGGATGAGGTAATCGCAATCGTTGATGCCATGACTGCCGGCGAACTCCAGCAGCTGGCCGGGGAACTGCTGGCAGGCGAAGAACTCCGCCTGGCCGTCGTGGGTCCGGTTAAGCCTGACGAGCCCCTGGAGGATTTGCTGAAACTTTAAAATTGCGTCAATCCAATGAGGGTGTTTAACCTCACCCCCTCGGTCCCCCTCTCCTTCAAAGGAGAGGGGGAAGAAAAAGAAAG
>CAZLEY010000022.1:0-34892 GCA_964558675.1 uncultured Dehalococcoidaceae bacterium
CTGTCCACAATATGTGGAACCATGTCGGCAGATTAAATATGGGCCAATCAGGTAATCCCTTACACAAGTACATGCTCATCCCAGGTGACCCAGAAATGGAACCAGAATTCGACCTATTTCTGAATTGCACAAAATATCTTCAGGAATCATTCTGTATTGTTGATGAGACCTTCAACCTTCAATGTAACACTTTGTTACCATATGACTATTGGCTTAATCAACCTGATAAGAAGCCCACTGAACCAACATCAGACCAAGGTAAATCATCTGGTTCGCCATCAGATGAAGGGTAGCAGCCTATTATTTTGGTTACCCAACATTCTGACGAATTGTTGAGCGGAGAGAAATTAATTTCAATGCTTCTCCCGACCGGAGTGTCTTGTTTCTTTCTCATATTTGACATATAATAATTATTCAGTTTACATCGATATGGGAGGATAATAGAAACTAGCCGTTATTGAGATGTGATATGGAACCTGAGAGAGTACGTAAAACCGATTTAGATTTTTCTAGTAAACCTATTAGAATCGTCCCGGATGCTAATGTGCTGTTTGCAGACCCGTTCTTTCAAAGCGTTGCTGCAAGAACCATAATATCCGCGACTCAATTCATGGACATTGGTTTGGTTATCGGAGAAGTTACCTTAGATGAGGTTCGCAACATCGTGAATGAACAACTTAGGACAATCGTGAGTAATCTTGGTAAAGTAGCAAACAAAGCCAAGACCCTCAATTTAGAAACCGGCATAGACCAATATAGTCTAGGATACGAATTAAAACAAGCCTCACAGGCGTGGGAAAAGCGATGGGAAGCACTAAAGAAGGAATCAGCATCAATGCCCTATCCCGTTATTGACCCAAGAGAGATTGCCCTGCGTTCAATAACAGAGCATAGGCCCTTTCTTAAGGGTGATAAGGGATTTCGCGATTATTTACTTTGGATTTCTATTTTAGCTGCGTTACCAGCCGATGATTGTAACTATATATTGGTTTCAAATGACAATGGATTTTATGCCGAAAATTCAGCGCAATTGCACTCCGATCTTGAGAAAGAATTGGCTTCACTAAGTCTATCCGGTCGTGTGTTGGTACGAAAATCTTTTTTAGATGTGATTGACGAGTTTATCAAACCTCGCTTAAAACCAGACCAGGCAGTTGAAGTGGCGATTAAATCGGGCAAAATACCTGACTTTACTGATGCGGACGACAAAGTCGACATCTTGATTAATGAGTATCTAATGACAATAGACATTCCAGAGGAATGGATCACGAAATACGACTACTACGACGCTTCATTTGACGTTGCTGAAGATGTAGCAATGACGGATTTGGTCTCTACTCTTGAGTTGGATGACAAAGTACTTGCCACCTCTGAGTGGGAAGCTTCCGTTGTGATAGTAGTATCAGGTTATGGATATCAAGACGAATCAGAAACTGTATTCGTGAGTTTCAAGGTCGAAAGCATATTAGACCCAAGGACTCTTAAAGTCGAATCTCACGACGTAACAGGGTATGAGTTCCTTGGATGGTATGACCCAGAGAAGAGGGAAAGGATCCCTTATTAAATTTGGGTTATGCATAATACACATTGTTGTGTTCTTCAAAAAGGGGTGAATTCAAAGTATAACGGCAAGGTTTCAATCCTAAACAAAATTTGAGCATTGTTTCAGGGAGAGTCCGATTCTGCCCCCTGTCCAACAAAAGCTTAAATTGTTCAATCAAATAACGTTTGTCCAGCTTGTTTATTTCATAGCTATACTGAACAGGAAGACTTACTTCTTGTGAAAGCGCAGGTTGATCTTGAAAGAAACCAGCGGAGCGTTTTTGATTTCATGAAGATCTAGAAGCAATCCAGGTGAGTAAGCCTAAAGCACCTAATAGGAACAGAGGACCGACAGAGATGCCGCAATCCTTTTGCCAGTGTCCCGCGAGGTCGTGCCTCGGATCAACTCGATCACGATGTGCAACATTCCTGCCCTTAACATGGACGTTGCAAGCACACCTAGTTCCACCAAATTCTTCACATTTCGAAATATCAATATCATAAGGCAAAGCGTAATCTTGCCCGTAGGGAATACCTCTACGTCTCAGTATTGTTGCTGCTTCACATGGCGAGATTTTCTTTATTGCCATATCAATAACCTCATTTAGGATTATACCATATGTTATGATAAACATCAGCATTGTTTTACTGTGCAAAGGATTTAATGATACCTTTAGCTGTGGCACATCGGGGGGTTATAAATTGCCGAAAGCTTCTGAGAATTGTATTCTTAAAGGGTGTGTGATACTCTTACGTTAAGATCGGAAAAGGAGGCAAAAGGATGAAACAAAGGGCACCTGCTTTACCAGATTCCCCTACCTTCCAACAGCTTTGGGATGCTCTTGGCTCAAAGCTGGTTGAAACCGCACAGGAGCACCTGCTTTACACGCAGGGGTCAGAGGTTCGAGCCCTCTACCGTCCACTTTAAACCACCTTTGGGCGCTGGTATTCTCTTTTTCATAAGACGCCGGGCCACTTCATCGGGACACATTTAGCTTAATGGTAAGGAAATTGCAGATTTAAAACCTGAGATTATCCTGGGTGTTTATCAAACAGGATATACCGGCGGCGGGGCATTGAGCATACCGCCATCGATTACCAGCTCGGTTGCCATAATATAGCTTGATTCGTCCGAAGCGAGGAAAAGGACGCCATTCGCAATGTCTTCCGGGGTTCCCATGCGGTCCATCGGGCACATCGCGGACAATAGCCTGATCGTATTCTTAAGTCCGCCGCCTATCTTCTCAACAAGTTGCTTAAAAAGCGGTGTAATGACATTACCCGGATGAACCGAGTTAACCCGGATGTTGTTTTTCGCATACACCAGGGCATCCGATTTTGACATCGCACTCATGGCTCCCTTGGAAGTATCGTAGACCGGTGTATCGCAGCCGATTATTCCGTAAACGGAAGCTATATTGATTATGCTGCCGCTGCCGGATTTAATCATGTAAGGCGCGGCATACTTGGTGCAGAAAAAAGCCCCCTTAAGATTGACATTCATGACACGGTCCCATTCTTCTACGGTTGTTTCATGCGGTGGTTTCCGATAGCCGGGGATACCCGCGTTGTTCACCAGGATGTGGAGCCGGCCATACTTCGCATAGACTTCGGAAAAGACTTGTTTTACCGCATCCTCTCTGGATATATCCAGGTGCCAGAAACCCGCAGTCCCATTCGCTCCGGTAATTTCATCGGCTACCCTCTTCACGTTTTCGTCGTCGATGTCCACGATGGCGACCGCGGCCCCTTCACTGGCCAGCAGTCTCGCTGTGGCTTCGCCAATCCCCTTGGCACCTCCGGTGACGATGGCTACCTTATCTTTTACCCTATCCATCTGAGATTCTTCCGATTAATTACCAAGTTCGTCCTTGACGATATGCTCTTCGACCACCCAAAGGCCACCGGGTCGCATCTCGGCGAATTTTGCTCCGTCGGCCGCAAGCTCTCTTCCCCCGGGTGAATGGATGAATTCCATGGATTTCTCGAATGATTCGAGGTCATCGTACCACATCTCGACGATGCCGTTCCCTTCGTACTCACGCCCGGGAACCATGACAAAATGGTCCTGGACGTACTTCCTCAGCCCGGGAATGAGCCGTGCCGCCAGAGGCCCATGCTGCTCCTTCCAGTATTTGCTGAATTCCTCATGGGTAAGGTCAGGTCTCTTGTGGGCAAGCGCAATCGATTTGATCATGGGAAACACTCCTTTGACTTCTATTTGACAACAGTTTTTCCCGCTTTTTCTATGAGACTGGTAGATAACCCTGTTCTTTAGAAATTTCGAGGGCGAATTCCCCCTAGCTTTTCTTTGATGAGTTTTATCGGAAGCCTGTTCCCTCGCCGGTATAATAGCATTCTATATTATGGAAGTCCAGATTGGCTTACCACTTGCCGGATTTCTCCGTAAAGTTGACATGGAAAAAAGGATACGATTAAACTTCCAATAAACACAAGGAGGGACAGATGCCTATTGAAAACATCAAACACGGCGACTACATAGTGGAATTGAAGCCGGGCGCCTCGCTCTATAAAGAGGTTACCGCGCCCCAGGCCGGCGCCTTCGGCACCAGGGACCTCAACGGCATGAATTTTTCGCTGGGCTGGTTCTTCCTGACACAGCCGTTTCTCATGGTCGCCGATGCCCACAATCACGATTTCGAACAGGTTATCTTCTTCATGGGCGGCGACCCTAAAAACGTTGTCGATTTCGATGCCGAAATCGAAATGGGCCTGGTGCGGATTTCGGTGAAATCGGCCACTGGTTTCGCTCCAAACCGGCCACCTTCTCGGCCAAATCGGCCACCCCCTGGTGGCCTGGGGATGGTGGAGCAGCGTCGAGTCTAAGTCAGTTTAGCTCAACTTAGTGTCATCTGCAAGGTTTCCTCCTTTCTCATGTTTCTGATTTGCCACCAAGCTGGTGGCAGTCAGTTCGCTCCGGTTCTTGCGCATGGAATCGCCCCTAAGCTCTATCTTGTAGGCGTTGTGGAACAGCCGGTCGCATATGGCGTCCGCCAGGGTAGGGTCACCGATATTGGGATGCCAGTCACCGATGGGGCACTGGCTGGTGATGACGGTGGCGCCCGCCTGGTAGCGGTCTTCCACGATCTCCAGCAGGTCCCGCCGCTCCCAGTCGGCGGGTGGAGTGAGCAGGAAGTCATCGATAATCAATAGTTGCGCCTTGGCCAGCTTGGAGAGAGTCTTCAGGTGAGCGTGGTGGGCGGTACAGGACTCGAACCTGTGACCCCCTGCGTGTAAAGCAGGTGCTCCTGTGCGGCTTCAATTAGCTTTGAGCCAAGAGTATCCCAAAGCTGCTGGAAGGTAGGGGAATCTGGTAAAGCAATTGCCCTTTGTTTCATCCTTTTAACTCCTTAGGCTGTATTTTTCATATCATTAGATGATAATTCTAGCAATACAACAAATCAAGCATATTTTTAGGGTCACTAATACAATTTTCTACCTGGAAACAAATCATCACGCTTATTTTTCCATGCATTAAGGCACTATCGGGATATGGAGGCATGGAAATTGCAGTCCATCATATAATATAAGGCAGTTACGTGAGAAAATATATCTGCTACGCAAAACAAGCTATTGTACCGCATTGATACCCTTTTCGGGGCAAGTCAATGGCAATTATGTTCCTCCGATGGTGAATACAGCAATACGGGAAGGCGTTTAGTATTTAAAACAATGACAATAGGCAAATATTTGTCACATATATTGACAAATGACATTTTACACTTTATAATACTGTTTAAAAGTTACGGTAACTACTAGAGCATGACAGACGGAAAAATATCAAAAAGGCCGCTAAGCAAGATTGACGGGATATTTTAATGATTTTACAAATTAGTGATTTTCTCCCCGGGAAGGAATTCAAATATATAATGACACGTAACGCGGATTATAAGGTTATATATGAATGATCTGTCTAGAAAGATCAGGGAATTACGCGAGAAGATGGGCTGGACGCAAGAAGCCTTGGCGCGGCACATGTATGTCAGCCTCTCCACGATACAGCGTTGGGAAAACAAGGGGGGCAACCCCAATCGTCTATCGTTAAGAGAACTGAGGAAATTATTTCGCAAGGCAGGCATAGATGACCGTTGAGACACCCGGCAACCAAGCTGTTTTGGGGAATTTAACAATTGACTGATTATCTTAATGAAATACAGGTAGTAATATTAGCGGGTGGACTAGCCACAAGGCTGGGTAATTTAACCAAAGACCAGTCTAAGTCAATGCTTAAAATTCAGGGGATGCCCTTCCTAGAATATCAGCTCGGTTTTTTAAGGAAAGGAGGGATAAAAAACGTCGTTATCTGCCTCGGTCACCTGAGAGAGCAGATTGAGAACTACTGTGGTGACGGCAGGAAGCACGAAGTCAATATAAGATACAGCTACGAGGATAACCTCCTCGGCACCGCCGGGGCTCTGAAAAAGGCCGAGCCATTGCTGGGCGACATATTCTTTACGATGTACGGCGATTCATATCTGTTCCTGGATTTTGCCGCTGTGATGCGCTACTTCCAATCACAGCATAAACTGGCCCTGATGACGGTATACAGAAATCAGGGACGCTTTGACAGCAGCAACACGGTTGTCGATGGGAACCTGGTGAAGAGATACAGCAAGCGGGGAAAAAGCGCGGATATGGTCTATATTGACTACGGGGTGAATGCCTTCCGCAAGGAAGTCCTCAGGATGGTCCCGGAAAATCAATTCTATGGGCTGGAGGACCTTTTCCCCCGGTTGATAGAGAAAAAGGAGCTCCTCGCCTTTGCGGTAAAGGAGAGGTTCTATGAAGTAGGCTCCCTCAGTGGGCTTAAAGATTTTGAGGAATATATTATGACGAAGGTGACAGGATGATACTCTCCAGGGCACCGATGAGGATAACGCTGGGTGGGGGGGGAACTGATCTCAAGTCCTACTACGGCATGTATGGTGGGTTTCTCATTGCCGGGGCAATTGATAGATACTGCACTATCTTTGCCAACAAAAGATTCCATGATAGTATCCGCCTCAGCTATTCCCAGATGGAGATCAAAGATAGTGTAGCTGAAATCGAACACCGCATTTTTCGGGCAGCGCTAGAGTTTATGAATATTAATAAAGGAATAGAACTGCACTCTACGGCTGATGCCCCCGCCGGCTGCGGGTTGGGCACGTCCTCCTGCTTCACCGTGGCCCTGCTGAACGCCCTTCATGCTTACAAAAGGGATTTTGTAACCCAGACTCAACTGGCTGAGGAAGCTTGCCATATCGAAATAGATGTCCTAGGCGAGCCTATCGGCAAGCAGGATCAGTACATGGCTGCCTGCGGTGGTCTTACCTGCCTCACCTTCGATAAAAATGGCGATGTCCTGGTGGAGCCTCTTCAAATTTCTAGTGAGGCGTTAGACCAACTGGAAAGCAACACGCTCTATTTTTTCACTGGCAAGGAAAGGAGGGCCTCGGAAATACTCTCAGAGCAAGACCAGAAATCAAAGCAGGATGATAGGGAAATGATTAAGAATCTCGACCAGGTTAAGCAGATTGGCCTGGACACGAGGAAATATTTGGAAGGCGGCCAGGTAGACATGCTTGGAGAACTTCTCCATGTTCACTGGGAAATCAAGAAAAAACGTTCACTGAAAATGACCGACCCCTATATTGATGAGTGCTATGAGTTTGCCAGGAAGAACGGTGCCATCGGCGGTAAACTAATTGGTGCCGGCGGCGGCGGCTTCTTCATGTTCTACTGCCATAATTTTAACCATGACAAGCCCAGACTAATAGAGGCTATGCAGAAGATGGGGCTCAGATGGGAATGCTTCCGCTTTGATTTTGATGGTGCCAAGATACTGGTAAATACTTAACGGAGGCCTAATGGAAAACAGGGCTATCATTGAGGATTATCTCTCGGAGACAAGGCAGATTACCGAGGCTATCTCGGTAGAAGATATTGATAAAGTCATCAGGTTGCTTTATCAGGCATGGCAGGATGAGAACCAGGTTTTCATCTGCGGTAATGGGGGTTCTGCCTCAACGGCTACTCACTTTACCTGTGATTTGGCCAAGACCACCATCGTGGATGGCATGAAACGGTTCAAAGCCATTTGCCTTAATGATAATGTGCCCCTCGTCAGTGCGCTGACCAATGATGAGGGATTTGACAACCTCTACTACGAGCAGCTCAGGAGCCTGTATTGTCGTGCCGGCCGACTCGACTCCCCAGGTGGAGTCATTCCATCTGGCGCTGGAACACCTGATCTGCTCCTGCTTGAAACGAAATATCGAGGATAGCCAGGCAATATGAAGGCAATATTCTTAGACAGAGACGGTGTTGTTAATGAACTCGTCTACCACGAGGAGCCAGGTATTATCGATTCGCCGTTCACCGTGGCACAATTTAAACTGCTTCCCGGCGTAGCCGAGGCTATTAAGCAGTTCCGTGATATGGGCTATACGGAGGTAATCATGAAAAGAGAGCTGGTAGATATCCTGGCCTGCCCGGTATGTAAAGGTGATTTGGGGCTTAATGTAGAAGATGAGAATGAGAGAGAGATAGTCAGCGGTTCCCTGCATTGCCTTGAGTGTAAAGTAAACTACCCTGTTGTGGATACTATCCCCAATCTGTTGCCGCCGAAATTGAAAGATGGTCTGAGATGGGAGTAATTGATGGGGTAACCACCAACCCATCTATCATGTTTAACGATGGTGTTTATGATGTGGAAGGAGGCGTGAAAGAAATCTCGGCGCTGGTGTATCCCCTGCCGATGAGCGTAGAGGTTACCACCAATGACCTTGATGAAATGATAAATCAGGCGAGAAGTTTCGCTTCCTTGGGTTCCAATATCGTAATTAAGATACCTCAGATAACTCAGGATGGTATACCGTGTTACGGTGTAATCAGAGAGCTTGAAAGTATGGACATTAAGGTTAATGCCACGGTGGCCATGTCCTTGGGACAGGTCATACTAGCGGCCAAAGCACAGGCCACTTACATTAGTGTCTTTATCGGCAGGGTGGCTGATGAAGGCGGCAACGCAGCTGAGGTCATCAAGAACGCGGCTGACTGGTTGAATCGGTGGCATTACAAGACAAGCTACTGATAGGCAGTATCAGGTCAGTAGAGGATATACTGAGTGCTGCCATGGCTGGGGCGCACATCATCACCATTCCCCCGCAGTTCCTAGGCAAGATGGCCGATCATAAATATACTAGGGATACGGTGAGGCAGTTCGTCAGCGACGCCAGAAAAACCATGGAGATGATGGAGAAGGCCAGGTAGAGCCAGGCTCTAGCTGGCGATACACTGATTTGCACTGGAGTCACTTAACTTGCTGGAATTGATGAAGCAGTTGAACAAACACGCCTTCGAATTTCTCAGTGATGTTATTAGTATAGCCACTTCCAAACAGAGACTGAAGCAGCTTTTCCACATCTCTCTTTACTCTAATGCCCTCTACTTGATGATAACCAATGCGTTTAGTGCTCTCTGTGGATTTGCCTTCTGGGTAATCGTCGCCAGGTTCTATCCCGCCGAGGCGGTGGGGTTGGCTTCAGCAGTCTTAGCCGCAATGGGGCTTTTAGCCAGCTTTGCTAACCTCGGACTTGGCTATGGGCTGATCAGGTTTCTCCCCCACTCCGGTGGAAAAGCCAATAGCCTGCTCAACTCCTCGTTCACTATCAGTATATTAGCTTCGCTCCTTATTTCGCTTATCTTTCTCGGTGGGCTTGGCTTCTGGTCTCCTGCCCTCCTTTTCCTTCGCCAAGACCCGGTGCTTATCGCTGCTTTTGTGGTATTCACTATAGCCTTTACCCTGAAATGGACGGCAGGTGAGGCTCTTATTGCTAAACGCCGGGCTTTCTTTCTTCTGGCAAGGGAAGGGGTCTTTAATGTGCTGAGGCTACCCTTGGTTATCCTGCTGGCGGGAGTATTCCATTCCTCCGGAATCTTCGGTTCCTGGGGTATTTCACTTTGTGTGGCACTTCTATTTAATATTTTCCTATTCCTCCCCCGGGTTCAACCAGATTATCGTCCCCGTCCGACTATCGGCAGAGAGATAAAAGAGATAATCCACTTCTCCACTGGCAACTACCTCGCCAATCTTCTTAAGGGTGTCCCCGGTTTAGTTTTACCCATCATGATAATAAATATATTGGGTGCTGAATCCACTGCCTATTATTATATTGCTTGGTCGATTGCTGCCTCGGTGGTTATGGTCGTCGAGAGTACCTCCATGTCCCTTTTCGCCGAGGGCTCTTATGATGGGGAAAGACTGGGACTTAACATTAGGCGAAGCCTGAAGATGGTCTTCCCTATCCTGGTGCCGGCTGTTATACTAATATTGGCTTTTGCTGATAAGATTCTCCTCGCTTTCGGCAGCTCCTATTCGGAGAATGCCACTACATTGCTTCGCATGCTAACCCTCTCCACCCTTCCCCTAGCCATCAATACTATCTATTTGTCTATAAAGAGGGTAGAGAAAAAATTAGCTATCCTTATTGCGGTAACTGCCTTCCTAGCAGTAACTACTTTAACTTTGAGCTATGTGCTCTTGCCCAGGATGGGTATCACCGGAGCAGGTATTGCCTGGCTTATCAGCCAGGTAACTGTGGCTGTGGTGATTACGGTTGGCTTTGTCAAAAGGCGATTCACAGCTAAGAGAGGAGCAAGTTAAATTCTGGAAAGGGGTTTAAGATGTTGAATAGGTCATTATCTTACCTTGAAAGTCTCTCTTTAACAAAGCGTCAGTTAATAAAACGGGTGTTCATTTCTTTGATTGAATTGCCCATAATAAGTGGCATCTATTATCGCGCGTATTACATCTTGATAAGGAGGAAAGCCTCCCAAGGCTTAACTAAACTAGATATAGAAACCTACAATGTCTGCAACCTTAGATGCGTAATGTGTCCTTATCCTGATATGACCAGGGAGAAGGTGCTGATGAGCATGGAGCTTTTCAAGAAGGTTATAGACGATGCCACCACAAATCGCATCAAGGGGGTATGTCTCAATTTTTATAATGAACCACTTCTTGACCCACTATTATTTGAGCGGATAAACTATGCTAAGAGTAAGGGATTAAATGTAATGTTTAACTCCAATGGGTGCCTTTTAACTGAAGAAAAGACAAACGCCCTTTTGGATAGTGGCTTAGATTCAATATCTTTTAGTTTTGATGCAGCCACAAAGGAAACATATGAGAAGACACGGGTTGGAGGAGATTTTGAGAAAACAAAAAGTAATATCATCGAGCTGATTAAGGAGCGAAATGGAAGAGGTTTGGGGAAACCCTCTGTTGCAGTGTACTTCGTAGCCCAGAAAGATAATTATCAAGAGATTTCAAAATTCAAATCATTTTGGAAAGAATTTGCTGATGAGGTTCACATTGGATGGGTCGATGCTAGGAGAACAGAGGGGTTGTTGCCAGAGGATTTAAAATTAAAAAAATCGAGGCATATCTATCCTTGCCGGTCAATTTTCCAACGCATGGTAGTCATGAGTAATGGTAAAGTGGCGTTATGCTGCGTTGATTATGATGGCTCGACCGTGCTCGGAGACCTGAACGAACAAACTATCAATGAGGTATGGAATTCAAACAACATCAAAAAACTCAGAGAGCTACATCTCAACGGCCAAGGGGACAAAATGAACTTATGCAAAGGCACCAACTGCGGGGCGATCTATAAAGAGGGAGCCTATAATTGGTGGATAAAATAGAAATGTGGTATTGTCTAAGGAAATTTGAGGGGATGCTACTTCTTCTACCATTTATGGTTTACTACGCATTACTGGGCATTACCTTCTCCATCAGGTGCAGAAAGTGCGGCAGTTGGCTGTTTGACCAGCAATTTCTCCGTTCAGGCATATGTGAAAAGTGCACCAGAGAGATGGCATTATCTGAGCCTGACGACTATTATGAAAAAGAACATTTAGTGATACGTCCTGTTAGTCCAGCGCAGGAGCATCATCATAAAAGGATAGTAAAAAGGGTCGGATATGGGAGAATTCTAGATATTGGCTGCGGAAGTGGTCAAGTGCTATCTAGACTGGGACTACAGCGAGAATTATATGGGATGGATATAGCTCAAGGGTCAGTCAACACGGCTAAGATTCGGGTTAAAGATGGGAGCTTCTGCACCGGGGACGCCAGGCATATTCCTTATAAGACTGATACCTTTGACTACCTGATTTGCACTGAAGTTCTGGAGCATATTGAGGGCAACGATGCTATAAGGGAATGCTATCGAGTGCTAAAGCCAAACGGGGTGGCGCTAATCACCGTTCCCAATGGTAGCGGGGCAAGCGGGAAATATTTCCCCTACCATATTCGCTTGTTTTCCTATTCATCGCTTATAACTGCTCTTGAGGGGGAAGGTTTTAAAATCGTTTCCGGGCAGAAGTTTGGATTATACATCCCTTTTGTGACCCTCTTTCTTATAACGATGTCTCAAGCTTTAGGCAAAAGTTTGCCATTCTGCCCCATACTGAATGTAAGGGTTCCTGAATTCTTAGCTGAACACTTCCTCATCGAATGCAGGAAGCCTAGCGAGCCAGCATAGTCTTGATGATCTTACCCCCGAAAACAGTAACACTGCGAATTAGAGTTCTCCGCTATCTTGAGGTGAACCCCGTCTTAGGGTCATATCATAAAGTATCGAGGAGGACTCATGAAAGCCAAGAAGTTAACCGAGGAACAGATCATCACCGTGCTCAGGGAGGGGGAAGCCGGTGCTAGGGTGGTCAGCGTGCTGGAGAGACTGGCTGAGATCAGGGGACTACCTGAGGTCATCACGATGGATAACGGACCGGAGTTTGACGGGCGTGCCCTTGATGAACGGGCCTACCGTAACGGCGTAAAGCTGAATTTCATCCTGATGCCCAGGCAATATGCTGAGCAATGTTTGGAAAATCAAAATTCTCTCACAATGGCCGGTACATTTTTTAGGTGAGGGTCACTATGGATAACAAGACTATTGAATCAGTGGTAAAAGATGGTCTCTGCACCGGCTGTGGCAGCTGCGTGGCAATCTGCCCCCTAGACGCCATAGAGATGGTGATAGACCACCATAAAGGAATTTATCTGCCTCAATTGGATAAAGAAAGGTGCAATGAGTGTGGTATCTGCTTTGAGGTTTGCCCGGGACATGCTGTGGATTTCAAGCAGTTAAACTTGAGAATCTTTGGCAAGCAACCTGAGGATATCCTCTTGGGCAATTACCTCAATTGCTATATTGGTCATGCCAGCGATTATGACATCAGATATAACTCAGCCTCCGGCGGTCTAATAACAGCTTTGCTCATTTTTGCCCTTGAACAGGGCGTAATAGACGGTGCTTTGGTAACCAGGATGAGCGAGAATAACCCCCTGGAACCACAGCCCTTTATCGCCAGAACTAGGGAGGAGATAATATCGGCATCCAAATCTAAATACTGCCCGGTGCCGGCAAACATGGCACTGAAGGAAATCCTTAAAGCCAAAGAGGGCGAAAAGTTCGCTGTTGTTGGGCTCCCCTGCCACCTCCATGGCATAAGGAAAGCTGAAGCAATCAATAAAAAACTGAAGGAGAGAATAGTTTTGCACCTGGGGATTTTCTGCAACCATACCCCTTCTTTCCTGGCTACCGAATACCTTCTCCACCGAATGAAGGTTAAAAAGGGAGATGTTAAGGGATTCCATTATCGGG
Organism: uncultured Dehalococcoidaceae bacterium; assembly: GCA_964558675.1. GTDB lineage: Bacteria > Chloroflexota > Dehalococcoidia > Dehalococcoidales > RBG-16-60-22 > CAZLEY01. Next base: position 13,221 of record CAZLEY010000022.1, read on the forward strand.
GTGAGGGATGGCCGGGAAAGATGACCATCAAACTGGGCAGCCGTGAGATTTTCTTGTCTTATGCGGATTGCTGGGCTAGCGGCTTTGGCTCGTTTTTCCATTCTATGCGCTGCATGCTATGTGCTGACGCGGCTGCCGAACTGGCGGATATTTCGTTCGGCGATGCCTGGCTGCCAGAATTAAGAGATGACAAGACAGGCAAATCAATGCTCATCTCCAGGCGTGAAACAGGAGAAAGCCTCCTACAAAATGCATCAGCAGAGGGAAGGATTGAATTGACCGGGGTAAGTAAAGACAAGGTGATACAGGCCCATTATGGAAATTTATACCCCCGGAAATCCCTGAAGGCGCGCTTATCCCTTTTCAGATTGCTCGGCAAAGAAGCGCCTGTATATAACATAGAACTACTAAAGCCAAACCACCTGACCTATCTCAGAGGCCTATTGTTATATCTGGATACAAGCGCCGGTTCGAAGCGTTACTTGTGGGGTTTACTTCCTGCATACGCTTCACTCCGGGCGCTTGTCATTGGGGTATTGACAAGGAAGCAAAAAGGAACATCTACTTGAGGTCGATAGGTCTATTCAGGCTCAGAATCTAAAAGCTCTTTTACCAACCGGGCATTAAACAGCGCCTTTTCCCTCACAGTGCCCAGTTTAGCTTTCAATTCTTCCTTTATTTCCTCCTTCCGAATCCAGGCCTCTTCTATTTTTGCTAGCACCTCTTCGGTGGACATCTGTTCGCAAAGCCATTCCTCCTGCCCCATCATTTGCATAAAGCCAAGAAACTGGTAGCGAGTCCCTATCGCTATGGTAGGAACGCATTGTGTGACCCCGGCAACCCAGCCGTGTTTCTTCGTTGAAACAAGCAAGTCACATTGGCCGATGATTCCCTTCAACTCCTCAGCGGTATATTCATTAACAAGTGGAATAATCTTATCATTATGGGAGACTCGTTGATGGATTGCTTCAACAACAATCCTGCCGTCGTCAATCCGTTCCCTGCCACGGGCTCCGGGATATATATTGTGAGGGATAAGAAGCACTGTGGATTTATATCTCTCGGCCAGGTGGCCAGCGATTTGTGTCAGGTTATTTATAGTTTTATCACGGAATTGTGATTTCAAGTTTGAATAGTATCCCGTTCTTCTTCCTAAGGACATCAATCGCTGGAATATCCCCTCGGGTAAGCAATATAAAGCGATATTATATAAAATCTTTACTACATTTCTATATCCTGATCCCAGTCGGGTGTTACCACCTATATATACACTACCCCCAAAAAGTTCACCCTCGGGGACGACTAGCCCCATAAGTGGCTTATTACCCCTATCAATACCTTCCGCGGACAATATTTCTTGTATTCTTTCCTTAGATGCGGGTTCCAATAGGAAACCCGGGTCAGGGACTACATAGATTGGCGGCTTAGTGATACCTATCTCTTCTAAGTAGCTCTTGCGCGTTTCTTCTCTCAATGTAATCAAGCTAGCCTTGTTGAATGCTATCTTGACTAACCATGAAGTCATTTTATTTCTGAAAGGGCCCGGGGACTGAGCGTAAATCATTACCGGTTTACCCAGCAAAATTGGTATCAGGATGTCTTTACAATGCTCTATAACTGAAATAAAGCCAAAGTCATCACTTGTCAACAAGGTACTCATGTCGAGGATAATGGTTGCCTTCCGGTATTCTCTTAAATGCTTACCGTTCACCAAGGCTTTTACATCTACGTGGAGGCACTTGTGAAATATTGCCCACAACGCACACTGAAGTAAGCGTAGTGATGACGTTACCGAAGTAAGAAGCGAGAATGACTTCCATGCAAAGAGCCTGCTTTTAACTACTTTTATTCCATGCCGTTCAGAAAAAGCCTTGGAATATTGCATAAAGGTAACGAATTCCGCCTCCGGTATCAAGTTTTTTAACGCTTCCAGGGTGCCAATCATCCAGGCAGCGTCACCCCTGTTAACCTCGCAGTAATCATTATGATAAAAATGGCAATTTTGCAGCAGTATTCTAACCATTATAACCTTTCATTTACGGTAGGTATTTTTCTCTTTCCGGGGTTTTCCCTTATCATCTCAAGGAAACCCTTAATCATCCCTGCCGTCTCTGTGATGCCTCCCAGCAGAAAGTAAGGGATAAGGTTTGGCTTGCCCTTTATAAGCGAAAAGCCGAGCATATACACCGTAGTTAATGGTGTCCACATCCTTGGGTCCAATAGCCTGTACTTCCAGATGAACTGAGCTTTCCCCCGCCCGTTGACAAATCTCTGCTTAACAAAGCCCTTCAGGTCATCTCTGTGATAGTGATAAGCAACAGCCGAAGAGACACCAAATTTATACCCATCCCTGCTCAGCCTGCGTTTAAGGTCAATATCGTCAGCGCGTGGGAAGCGAGGGTCAAACGGATATTCCAGAATCGTCTCTCTTTTCAGCAGGCATGTAGCCAGACCAAGGGTATCCCCTCGGGAAACCATAATCTGGATATGTTCTTCCGCTGCGCGCTCCCAGTAGGTTGAGATTTTTCCCGCCGCTTTCTGGGCGCGCATACTAATATACTGTGATGCCTTGAACTCCTGTAGCATTGTGGCTAAGGTGCCCGGCGGCAGAACAACATCGGCGTCAACATAGCATATATATTCCTGGGTTGCCTGCTCAGCGCCAAGCTGGCGGGCGTAGGTGAGCCCTATCCCCTCATCGGAATATATTCGTTCGGTGTATTTTTTAGCGATTTCCACCGTCCTGTCGCTGGAATTGCCGTCGACTACAATGATTTCAGCCGGATTATTCCTTTGAATGGAGCTCAGACAATCTTCAATAGTTTCCTCAGCATTCCTAGTAACAACGATTACAGATGCCGGTATTTTTGTCATTTTAAGTCATCTCTCCAGGACTACTCGGCGCAAGGTATAAAGCTCCGTAGACTGTACCTCCCGCCACTTGGTTCCGAGTTTCTCCCAGTCGTCCCAGACTGCACTTATCAACCGCCCGTTAAGTCCACCCGAATCCTCAGAGGCCAGGAAAATCGCCAATGATGTGAACTTCTCGAACTGCATATCGGTGCTATCTAGTAGTCTCTTCATGTCTGCTATTTCTTTAGGGCCGGCTTTTGGGCCTGCAGCGATGATTTCTTCAATCATTTTCGTTTTCTGCGCCCCAGGCGCAATGGCGTTCACCTGGATGTTATGGTCTTTGAGCTCGTCGGCCAGGACTTCGGTTAGCCTCACGACTGCTGTCTTCGAAACAGCGTAGGCGCTCAAGTAAGGACGAGAAGAAGTAGCTCCGCCGCCAGACATGTTTATAATCTTGCCACGGCGCTGTGCAATCATAGCGGGGAGAACAGAGCGAATGCAGAAGTAAACACCAAGTAGATTGATATTGATAGTATCAATCCAATGCTGTACGTCGTTTTCCACAAGTGGTCCCACAGGACCCTGGATACCTCCGTTGTTCACTAAAATGTCGACCTTGCCCATTTCTCTAATCGTTCGTTCTACCATCATGTCGACATCTGCTTGCCGTGAAATGTCCACCTTCAATGGAAGAGCGTGGCATCCCAAAGTGCGGATTTGGTTGGCGGTCTCCTCGACCTCTTTTAAAGTTCGTGATACCACAGTAAGACTGGCGTCTTCGGCAGCAAAGGCCAGCGCCATGGCTTTGCCTATGCCCCGACCAGCACCAGTCACGATAGCTACCTTGTCCTTGAGTTTCAATGTCATGTTACCTCCTCGATAGTATCCTCAGCATTTCTGGTGACGGTGATAGTTGAAATAGGCAGAACTTCCATAGCTATCCTCTCTAATAGCGGATTACAGCATTGCGGGCTTGCCTGTTCCAATAGCCCCTTTCACTTACCCTCCCTGGTATATATCTGGTAATAGCCGTTATTATAGATGAGATGAGCCCTCTTCCCTGTTTCAGTTTGCAGCCAATCCTGATATGGATCAATCCCACTCGCCCATAGACTTCGGTCGCGTGTTTGCTTGCTTATAATTACGTAGTCATAGTTATCTATTACTGATAAGTTTGGTTCATTTCTACTCCCAAAGTATAGGCTTGCTAGCACCCCCTTGGGGAGCGAAATCAGATTTGGATCATAAAATGACATCATGCCATCATCATAGCCATAGAAAAAATTCGTCTCAGGCTTCACTTCCAGAGCGAGAAATTTCGCCCCGGCAAGTTCGGTGGTGGGCACTTGCCCATAGGTTACTGCAGAGCCGTAGCGGGTCAGCGGACTAAGGACAACAAAAATGACCATTAGACCGATGAGCAATTTCCGACTGGAAAGTGACAGCAGGATGATGCCTGACGCTGGAAGTATACTAAATATAAAAAGCCTCGTTTCCAGCTCGCCGCCATAGCCTATCAAGCTTGCCAGGACAACTCCCACTAACCAGCATAATGCGGGCATAACTCTTCTCCTAGCCTCGCTTCCCCTGAGTATAGTGAGGACAAGGGCAAGCACCACACCCACACCGTATATACCCAGGTAGGAAAGCTGCATGTAGCGATTGACAAGGGCGGGTAGAGGTTTTGCGGCTACATACCTTTCAACTCCGGCCATTCGAAAGAATTGGGTGAATGGATTAGACCACAAACCGGTTACGCTACTTTCAAATGCGCCAATGGCTTGATACATATACCAGGCAAGAAGAATAATGACAAATAGAGGTAAAAGTCCAACCTCCCTCCTGTATATGGAAAGTGCGACTAATGCTAAAAGCACGACCGCTGGCGTGAAGGGATGAGTCAGCACCAGGGCACTGAAAGTAAGAATGGCGATAATGCTCTCTCCGGTGCTCCTTCGGGGGGCGACTATTAGCATAAAACATAATAAATACAATATGTAGGCAATCCCCTGTGGGGAATAATCAGCCTGAATCAACCAGTAGGATGAAAATGGAAGAAGGGATAATAAGAAGCATCGGTTTGCTGCCAAGCCCAGGCGTTTACCGATACAATAGGTGATGAGGATAAAACAAAGCATCCAGAAAAGCGGCGCATACTTTACAAAGTCAAGGTCGAGTCCCGGCAACAGCATTAACGAGGCGGAAAGGAAATGCTTTACCGGCCAATCTAAGTAAGTAAATACATGATGGGGTTCGGTGGGATAAATATGATGGGTAGCCAGGAGATTGCTTACCTCTGCAGTAGTGCCCAAATCTCTGGGATTCATGGTATTGTCCACACCATAAACCCCTATCCCATATAGAAACAACCCAAGGGCAATTAAAATAAATATAAATACGTAATCCCTTTTAAGATTATTATCCAGAAAGGCGAGGATAGAGCAGAATAGAAGCAGAGCAAGCCCTATCCAGTAGCATAGGGTAAAGTGCGAGGCTAGCCCGAAGAAGTCGTCTGGCTCGGCAATAATGGGTTTAGCCTGCCATATGGAGACGAAAAGGAGGATTACGCTTATAAAGACAAAAATAAGGTATAGCTTGAGCCGTGAATTTGATGATTCCTTTGTCTCGGCTTGATTGGCTGCTAGCAAATTCTTTATCTTAAATATTTTTAACACCCAGGCTCACCTTATAGATTTCAAGCAGTTTTTCTGTTACTTTGCCCCAGTCATGTTTTTCCTCAGCCAGCTTTCTGCCGAAAGCACCCATTCTCTTTCTCTCGTCGGGATTATCTATGAGATACTTTAGCCTCTCGGCAAGCTGTTTGGCATTCGCCGGGTCGATGAGGAAGCCGCTTTGCCCCTCTGCTAGCTGGGTTGGTATTGCCCCCACTCTGGTGCCGATAACGGGTTTGCCGCTGGCCATGGCTTCAATAACCGCTTGCGGTGCCGCTTCGGTGAGGGACGGCAGGACAAATATATCACAGGCAGCGTAAAGATGCCTCAGGTCATCTAGGGGCACAGCGCCGGTTAGCCTAACCACCTGTCGCAATCCATAGTTTTTAATAAGCTGCCTGACTTTGAAAAGGTAGGGACTGCCATCGCTACTTTGCGATATAAACTCCTCGGTCGGGCCTACCAGCAAGAACTGGATGTCTCTGTAACCGAGTCCTTTCACCAATATGTTGGCTGCCTCTATCAGATAGACAATGCCTTTATCTTCACGAATCCTCCCCACGAAAAGAATATTGGTTTTCTCTTCAAGTCCATACCTCCGGTTGATATCGCCTACATCAATGGCAGGGTTGAAAATTGTGGTATCTGTGCCCATCGGGAGCAACGCGATGCGTTCTGTTTGGACTTTAGCATCGTTGATTAATTCCTCTTTAATGGATTCGTTCAACATCACCGCAGTTCTGACGCATCTGACCAGCCGGTTTTCCAGGGCGATTGCCTGCTTGTCCAGTAAGTTCCGTGATTTCTTCCCGCGCCGGGTGGCATGGGAAGTATAAAAGAGTTTTTTTCTGAGTTCCCGGCTTACAACGGCCAGCCAGAGCCCGATGATGGAGACATGGGCATGGACAATATCAAAATCATTTTCCGCCAGATATTTCCTAACCTGGCGGGAAAAACTAATATAATTCAGAGTCAGGCGGATAGTGGTATTGGGAATGGGAAATTGCCTTGCCTTTAACCTGACGACCTTAACTCCGTCGATATGCTCAACATCCGGGTCGGCCAGCGAATACTTCCTGTCTAATATAGTGGTGTTATGCCCAGCTTCAGTGAGACACCTTGAGAGGTTGAGAATATATGCCTCCAAGCCTCCCCCTTTTTCTACCGGGATTCTCAACTCCCCGCCAGCTATCTGGACTATATTCATACTTGGACCCTCAGGTTAGGCTAGTTTTTGACGGCTACAATAATTAAGGTTTGGGAAAGCTGGAGCAAGACATTATCTCCCACGTGACGTTCTAGCTTGTGGGATAGCAGGTTGCACAGTCGGAAGCGATTGAAGGGGGGTGGAGTAATAAAGGCGCCCGTTTCCCTTACCAACTTGAATCCTGCTTGCTTGGTCGCCTCTACCCATTCTTTAGGGTACCTGAATTGCAGGTGCATATTCCCCTCCGGGAGTGTTCCGTGATAGTAGTTATAAACAAAATATTCCGCCTTAAAACTCCTGAAAGTAGGAAAAAGCCGGGCAATGTTTATCAGGATGGAGCCCATCCACCTCCTTTTAAGCATATCATAACCATTGAGCTTATCGATTTCGTTAAGGTTCTTGAACAATACTTTTAAGAGGAGAGGAGGTTTACCGCTCTTAAAAGCAAACAGTTTTCTCAATAAGATGGCAGATAAAGGGCGATATATTTCATGTAGCCAGGGAACATCAACAAAGATATACCCACCCTTTCTAAGAACGCGATGAGCTTCTTTCAAAGCTTGTTCCGGGGTATTCAGGTGCTCCAGGACTTCGCATAAGAATATCATATCGAGCGATTCTTCAGCTATAGGGATATTATTGACATCGCCGGCTAATAGATAAGCATCATCGAAGTTTAAATTCTGTCTGGCATAATTCAAGTTGTCTATGTCTATATCCATCCTTGTTGCTCTTAATCCCCTGACGGCGTATTCCTGGAAGTAATGCGTGCTGGCGCCGGAGCCGGCATCCAGCACGGTTTTACTGTTAGTGTCGGTAATCTCGGCGTCCAACATCTGCATCTCTTTGCCAAGTCTGGACTTCACACACCATATATTGTATTCATAGTCTGATAGAGGCATTAAGTTCGGTTCCTTAATAATAAGCGGGCATATACCTTGTTAGCTTTACCATAGGATAGTGCGGCAACTTCATAATATCTGCTGTCCAATTAAGTTCCGTTTCACTCTAATCTATTTGCAATTAATTATTTACTTTACTTTCTGTAAATTCCCATCAATTCCCCACATGCTTTAGGGTAGTACCAGGTGAACAGGCTGAAAGGGTAAATAGCCAATTCGTTTATTAAAAACCCGAGCAATCCTTGCCCTTCGTGCAGTTTAGCCAGCCAGTGGGGAAGCTTTAATCCCATACCATACACCTGAAATCCAAGCTCCCGCAATTCCTCGGTTACGTATCCGGAGTGATGGATTTGATGAGGATTGTCATCCAGGGCTCCTTCAGAAATATACCCGTTGGGAATGGTAATTATCACCGCTTTCCTGGCCCACTGCTTCATTTTTTCCACCAAGTCATAGGCCGCTTTTTTATCCAGGTTGTCCAAAACATCTAGGGCCAGTATCATGTCGAAAGAGTTCGGGGTAAACTCAAGGTTGGTTACGTCTTCCTGGATGTATTCATTGTGTATGCCGAGTCTTTTGCTTTCCCGCAGATACGGCTCGAAGAGTTCAACGCCGACCGAATGTGCTACCGAACAAATGCGAAGCTGGGAGTGGGGGCCGCAGCCGAGGTCGAGGACGGTATCCTGTGGGGATATTTCTCTCTTTAAAATATAGGGACGGGTCCATGGCAACCTTTGCACCAGCCCGACCGGGATTCTAGGGCTGTATTTAAAGTTGTCTGTTAATTTATGGCCTGTCAAAGTTTTTGTATTCTCCCCTCGAGTAAATGTGATGTCAATTCACATTTTAACCACTTTCCCGGTCTTTTCGGATTCATATATCGCATAAGCCAGCCTGATCGCCTGGAAGCCGTCATCCCCGTTTCCCAGCGGCTCTCGGTTCTCTTTTATGGCCGTGGTGAATTCCCGCCACTCCTCAGCCCAGGACGTGTCACCACCGCGACAGTCGATTATTTCTTCCCTGAAGGGTTCCAAGAAGGCCCTTTTCCCTAGAATAGCCTGCTCCACTCCATAGCCTCCTCCCAGACCTTCCACCTTGATATAGCCATCCCGACCGAAGAGTTCAAGGGAGAAGAGGTTTTTCCACTGCGTCCAGCTGACGTGGATGGAACTGACCTGTCCTTTGGCCGTGCGCAAAAGGGCAAAAGTGTTATCTTCCAGGGGCGCCACGTCCCAGAAGCTGGTGGAGAGGAATCCAAAAGCCTCGGTAAAATCTCCCAGAAACCAGCGGGACAGGTCAAGGGCATGCACTCCCTGGTCCATTAATTGCCCGCCACCGGTTATCTCTCCGTTAGCTCTCCATTCCTTATCGTAGCCGGGTCTACCACCGATCCCATATCGTATTCGGAGAAAATGCGGCTCCCCAATGATGCCCTGCTCAAACCACTCCCGGGCCTGCTTCAGGCCGGGGTGGTGACGCAGGCTAAAACCGCCTTTGAGCTTCTTTCCGCTCTCATCGGCCTCGGCTACTATCTGTCGGGCTTCTTCAGGATTACGCGCCAGGGGTTTCTCACAGAGGACATGCTTGCCGTTCTTCAGGGAGGCAACGCACATCGGTAGATGACAATCAGGTGGCGTGCAGACAGCGATGATATCCAGGTCTTTCCTGATAACCATATCTTCCCATCTTGCTATTACCTCGCATTTCATATCAGCGGCCAGTTGCGCGGCTTGCTCGGGCATATTGGAGGTTACGGCAATAAGCTCGGCATCATTAAGCTGGCGGAGGGCCTCGGCCCGGCGTCTACCCTGCAAGCCGGTGCCGATAATACCTATTTTCAGTTTTGCGTCTTGATTTACCATTGGTAGCCTCTCTCTGAAGGAATAATCCGGCGTAGCGTATAAACATCGGACGACATGATTTCTTCCAGGTGCCTGGGGCTATCCCTCCAGTTGTCCCAGAGCAGGCTGATAAGCCTGCCCGATAAGCCGTCTGATTCTGACGAAACTAAAAACAGCGCCAATTCGGCTACCTTCTCCGGGGGCACACCGCCTTCGTTTTTCTGCTTGATGGACGTGGCCAAGAAATCCTTACCGGCGGACTCACCGGCTGCCAGTGCCTGGTCAAGGAACCTGGTATTGACGGCACCGGGGGCGATGGCGTTAATGTCTATGTTGTATTCTTTCACTTCATTAGCTATGGTCTCTGTAAGTCTGATTACACCCGCTTTAGAGGTGCCGTAGGCGCTGAATCTCGGCAAGGGTGAAGCACCACCGCCGCCACCCATATTGACGATTTTACCTTTCTTCTGTTTCATCATGGTAGGTAGCACTGCCTGCATGCAGAGGAATGTCCCGTTGAGGTTGATATTAATGGCTTTTAGCCATTCTGCTGTATCGTTATCGGTAATGAGGCCGATAGGACCGTAGATACCGGCGCAGTTTACCAGGATATCAATGGTATCAAATTCAGCGATAGTAAATTTTACCATGTTGGCAACGTCTTCCGGTTTAGTAACGTCAATCAGCAAGGTCTCTACCCGTACCGGGTAGGAAACTTTAATCTCACGTTTGGCGCTCTCCAGTTCGGACTCTATGTTGGAGACCAGCACCAGATGCGAACCCTCGGCGGCGAAGGCCTTGGCAATCGCCTTGCCTATCCCGGAGCTGCCGCCGGTAATGATGGAGATTTTATCTTTTAAAATCATGCTATTTGCCTCTCCCGACACCGAAATAAGTAAATCCGAGGTTTATCACCCTGTCAGCGTCCAGGATATTATTGGCGTCAATAAGCACCGGGTTTTTCATGGTTGTTTTCAGTAGAGCGAAGTCAAGTTCGCGGAGCTCCGGCCATTCGGTAATAATCACCATGGCGTTGGTACCCTTGGCTGCTTGGTAGGGGTCGGCGCAGAATTCAAACTCCCGGTGTGATTTGATTTCATTCAGGTCGGCCTTGGGGTCATACGCTTTTATCATGGCGCCTTCATCCGTCAGGTCGCTGATAATCTCAAGGGCCACCGAGCGGCGCAGGGTACTGGTTCCCGGTTTATAGGTCAGTCCCAGTACGGCAATGTTCAGTCCTCGCAGGGAATGATAAACTTTCTTCAGCTTTCTGACGACCAGCTTGTTCTGCCGCTGGTTTACCCTGAGAACGCTGTTGATTAAGTCTGTTTCATAGCCCGTCTTGTCGCCAATACCTTTTAGAACCTTTAAATCCCTGGCAAGTGTACCGCCGGCAAAACCCAGCCCAGGCAGCAGGCGTGCCTTCGTCCCGATGCGGCTGTCCGTGCGCAGTGCCTCGGCTACCTTCAGGGCGTCGGCGCCGACCTCGTCGCAAAGATTGGCAATCTCGTTGGCGAAGCTGATAGATGTCGCCAGGAAGGCATTGAGGGCATGCTTGGTCATCTCGGCGCTTCTCAGATTCATCCTTACCATCGGCGCACCTACCGGAGCAAACAGCCGCTCCGCTTTGTCCAAGGTGGCAGGGTTGTCGGCACCGATAACTATCCGCTCCGGGTTATTGAAAACGTCTATCGCCTGCCCTAGCCTAAGGTTCTCAGGGCTGCAGGCGATGTCGAAGTCCAGTGAAGGGATTTCTTTTTTAATCAATGCCTTAATTTGCTCGCAGGTGCCGATGGGAACCTGGCTGCTGATGATAACGGTGGCGTTATCTTCCAGGTACTTAGCTAGCTCGGCGGCGGTGTCGAATATCTCTGATAGGTCTACTTCATCATTATCGTCCACGGGCATATCAAAGGTTATCAAAACATAGTCGGCGCCTCTCGCGGCGTGGCTTAAATCGGTGGTGTAGCTTAATCTCCGCCGGCTAATGTTAGCCTTGATTAGTTCTTCCAGCCCCGGCTCGAAAAGGGGTGGGATACCGTCTATCAGGTCTTTTACTTTTTTCGCATCTTTGTCTACACCGACGACATCATAGCCGAGGTTGGCCAGGCAGGCCGAATATACCGCGCCAAGATGCCAGATGCCGATAATGCATATCTTCTCGCTGCTCCCTGTCAACCTCTACCCCTTTCTTTACCGAGTAAACGCCGCGTGGCGATGCGCACTGCATCTTCCGATCTGTGTTTGGCTTCCCATCCCAGGGCTTTTATCTTGCTGAGGTTAAATTTAACTACCGTCACGTCTCCGGGCCAACCCCGCTTGCTGCCGGTATACTTCAGTTTAACGTCTTTCAGTCCCATTTCTTCTATTACAATATTGGCGATGGTCGTAACATTAACGGTAGACTCGTTGCCCAGGTTGAAAACGTCAAACTGCTTTTTAGAATTTTCAAAGGCGCAGAACATCCCGTCGATGCAATCCTCAACCACGAAGTAGTTTTTATCTTGGGTGCCGTCGCCCAATATTTCCATCTCGCGGGGGTTTTTCCTGAGTTTGTGGATGAAATCATAAATGACCCCGTGCCCCATGCCGAAGCCGATAACGTTGCCGAAACGGAACATCCAGGCTTGCATGTCAAACAGGTGGCAGTAGGCGCTTATAAAGCCCTCGCAGGCGAGCTTGCCGGCGCCGTACAGCGAGATAGGCAGTATCGGCCCGTCGCTTTCAGCGGTAGGCATCGTCTCTATCTCGCCGTAAACCGCGGAGCTGGAGGTGAAGAGGATTTTCCCCATGCCCAACTGGCGCATCGTTTCCAGCACGTTGCAGGTGGCGACGGCGCAGTTGTTCAGGTCCATGCTGGTGTTCTTAATGCCGCTGGGGATGTCCGTATTGGCTCCCAGGTGCCAGACCAGGTCATGACCGGTCATCGCTTCTTTCAATGCCTTCGTATCCAGCAGGTCGGCTTTAAAAAAAGTAAAACCCGTTTTACCCATATTATGCTGGATGTTCTCCAGCTTGCCCGATGATAAATTATCATAGACGGTTACTTCCTTGCCCATCTCCAGTAACCTGTCGCCCAGGTGGCTGCCGATAAAGCCGGCGCCGCCGGTAAGAAAAATCTTCTTTTCTCGCATTCTATCCTCCAATAAGATTATGCAGGGTTACTTTACCACTTTGTTTTTAGTACGTAGACAAAATCATGAAAGAGATTGGTGCTGAAGGCATCTTTCTTCAATTGTTTCCATACCGTTCCGGGTCTTAAGTAAAAATTCCTGTAAAAGGCGTCATAATAGTGACGTATCGTGTCCCAATCAAGGTTGGGATGGTCGTATACCCCGGAAGGGTCATGCTGGTTGTAGAGAGACCAGTCTTTAGATTTAATATAGCCGCGCTTCTCAAAATCATGATAAAGCGGTGTCCCGGGCAGGGGCAACAAGATGCTCGCTTTGGTATAGTCAGGGTCAATTTCCTTGGTGAAATCAATCGTCTTTTGTATCGTTTCTTCCGTTTCGCCGGGTAGCCCGATCATGAAAAAAGCCAGGGTTTCCATGCCGACTTCTTTTGTCCACCGGAACGCCTGCCTTACCTGCTCCAGTGTTATCCCTTTGTTGATGTTATCAAGAATAGTCTGGTCGCCGGACTCTACACCGAAGGTGATACTGTAGCATCCGGCATTACGCGCCATCTCAAGGAATTCCTTGTCAACCCGGTTAACCCTGATGCCGTTGTGCAGATTCCAGGGGAATTTCAGTCCCCTAGACATAATCAGTTCGCAAATCTGTTTGGCCCGGTCAATGTCCGTGGTGAAGCCGTCATCCATAATGTGAATTTCCCTGAAGCCGATACCCAGCATATGTTCCATCTCGTCAACGACACGCCCGGCTGATTTCACCCGGAAAGTCCGCCCGAAGATATTTTTATTGCAGTAGGTGCAGCCGAAGACGCATCCCCGGCTTGTTTCCATCGTGCCCACCGGATTCTTCCGGCAAACCAGGCGAGGTACGTTGTAGTCCTTGAGATTGAAGAGGCTCCAGTCCGGCAGGGGCAGCCTGTCAAGATCAGTCATATATTCCCTGACCGGATTGGATATTATTTCCCGTCCCTTTTTATACCAGATTCCCTTGATAGTCGACCAGTCGGCGCCGGAGACTATTTCGGTTATGGTGTCATCTCCCTCGCCGACGCAGACGATATCCAGTTCCGAATCAGCCAGGGTGTTTTCGGGAAAGGAAGAAGGGTGGGCGCCGCCGGCGATAACCACGGTGCCAGGGCTACGGTCTTTCACCAGGGTAGCGATGTGTTGCATTTTATAGAACAGGGGGGTGGTGCAGGTTATGCCGGCGTAGTCAGGCTGGAACTCGTCCAGTTTGTTCTCCAGTTCCTCTGAGGCGGCTTTCGCCATGTTCAAGTCAAGAATTTCAACCTCATGCCCGGCCTGTATCAGGGGTGCCGCCAGGGTGGCGAAGGTTAGCGAAGGCCTCTCCGGGACAGCCACCTTTACCTTGGCCATAGAATACATTTCCTGGGACGGTGGTATGATGAATATGACCTTCTTCATGATTGAGGTGTATTAATATCCTTTCCATGACGAAATGTACCCGCGAAATAGCCCAGTGCAGTCCATAATAAAATCGCGGTAGTAACAACAAGTCTTCGCCAAGAAACAACGGGTTTCTTGAAAAAACCGACTAATATACTCGGTAAAAGCCGAAGGAGGATACGCTTCAGAAGCTCGTGTTCTCTAGCTAACACGTCTTCACTGTGGCTGTCACGATAAAGCCGCTTCATTACAGCCTTGGAGTAGGCGTGCCGATATGTATAACGTCGGATGAATTCTGGTGTCAGCCTGAAGCTGTAGACTTTATGCCAAATCTTGACATCAGGGTTGTAGATTATACGCTTTCCCGTTGCCCGTCTCAGCCTCATGGAAATCTCAGTGTCGTCACCCATTAGAGTATGTCTTCCCTCCTCATTTGCTATCGAGCTCCCAAAGTTAACCTCATCAAAAAGACCGCTTGAGGCAAAGGCTTCTTTAACAAAAGACATATTGGCTCCCCAGGCGTTTCTCACCTCTTTCATCTCAGTCAACCCGCTGAAAGCGGAGCAACCAAATATCCAGTAAAATTCCTCTGGGAACCAATTCATAGACTCGGCTTCCCACATAGGAAGGGCAAAACCGGTGACACCGACGACGGAATCTTCTTCGGTGAAAGTCCTTACTATCTCCTCCAGCCAGTCGGGAAAAGGCAGGGCATCATCGTCAATAAAGGCAACAATATCTCCTTGTGCCTCTTTGATGCCCATGTTTCTGGCTGGCGAAAGCCCCCACGGTCCAGGATTTAACAATATTCGCGTATTGGGATAGCCATTCTCCTGGACATAAGCTCCCAGTTTATCAAATAACTCCGTTGACCTTTCCGCCACTACTAAAGTCTCAAAATTACGGTGTGTCTGCTCCTGAAGGCTGTCGAGTAGTTCAGTAATGTCATTGTATCGTTCCATTGTGTAGGAAGATACAACAACAGAAACAGCCGGGGTTGTTTTATCCATGAAACCGTTCCTTGAGGATTAGGTTCAATATTTTCCAGCCGTCAGAAAGGCTTCTCAGTTTGCCACTGCCGTAAATTCTTCTGGATTCAAAGCTTGGTACCTCCTCCACCTTAAGTCCGGCTTTCTTCACCTTTAAATATAATTCTGTATCAATCGCAAAGCTACCACTTTCAATGTCTATTTTCTCCAGGACTTCTCTACGAAAGGCGTGGAACCCATATACAAGGTCAGTATATTTTGTGCCGAAAAGTATATTCGTCATGGTGGTGAATATCCAGTTTCCGATACGTCTGAGCGGGGGCATGTCCACGGTGCCGCCGCCGGGGAGAAAGCGCGAGCCCTTGGTAAGCTGGCAGCCGTTTAGCAGTGGTTTAATCAGCTGTGGGATTTCCCTGGGACTAATAGAACCATCAGCATCCAGTGTTACCAGAATGTCCCCCGTGGCTTTTTCCCAGGCATATTTCATGGCGGCGCCTTTGCCCTTCTCCGTCTGCAGTATAACCTTTATCGCGGGCACGAGTTCCCTGGCCACCTTTATCGTGTCATCGGTAGATAAACCATCAACCAAAATCAATTCTTTAATTTCCGGCAGGTCCGGGATTACAGGAAGAACATGAGGCAGGTTTTCCATCTCATTCAGGGTAGGAATAATAATACTAACACTGGGATTTGCCAGGTTATATCCTCCGATATAACCTGCCTGTTGCAGATTCCACCACTTGCCCCTCCGCACTATTGAGCTAAACAGGGTTTTAACCCCGGGTACCAGCCCTTTAATCTGGCTGAGCGAGCGCAGCTTGAATAAATAACTCAGCACCCGCCGTGGATTTAGGTAGAAACGGACATAAGCAATACGCAGCAGACGGATTAATTCATGGTAAGTTAGGAATTCGGTTCTAGGTATGTACTGGGGACCGGCGAATTGCTCCCAGTTAACACTTTCCATGTTCAGGTAATCCTTCTGGAGATAATAGTCAAAAATCTCGGAACCCGGCAAAGGAAGCATGAAGGTTACTGACATCCTGTCCAGAGGCATCTTTCGAGCTACATCTATCGTGGCCTCGATGTCTTCTTGCTTCTCCTGAGGATGCCCCATTATGAAGAAACCGTGAGTGATGTAACCCAGTTTATGGGCCATCGCCACAGTTTTCTTAACGGTGTCGAGAGACAGTTGCTTATGGGTGAGTTTGAGCATCCTCTCCGAGCCAAATTCAATACCGAATGCCGTGTAGTAACACCCTGCCTCCTTCATCAATTGCAACAGGGGATAATCCACACTATCGGCACGAATCCCGTTCGGTAGGGACCAGGAGATGTCCAGTTTTCTTTTCAGAATATCTTCGCACACTTGAGCAGCGTGCTCTTTGTAAAAGGTAAAATTATCATCCACGATATGGACTTCCCTGATGCCGTAATTGTTTATCAAGTATTCTATTTCATCGACGAACTTTTCAGGCTCCCTGAGCCTCAGTTTTCGCCCCAGCGTCATAAACCCCCCGCAAAAGGAGCATTTATACGGGCAACCACGGGAACTGATAACCGGAGCTACAGGCCGCCTCTTGGCCATAAAGCCATGGCCCATTCCGCTGGTATAGTCCAGCGGATTTATCACCTTCCAGGGTAATTCCAGCCCGTCAAGGTCGGCGAGGAAGGCACGGGGGTTGACTACAATGCCACCATTTTCCCTGAAAGCAAGCCCATCGATTTTTCGTAGATTCCCACCATCGCTTAACGCTGCCAGCAGCGCCGGAAAGGCGTTTTCCCCTTCCCCTTTTATAGTGAAGTCAATCTCCGGAGTCTCTTTCATTACGTATTCCGTAAGCGCTGAGGCATGCTGTCCGCCAAACACTGTCGTGATGTGTGGGTTTAGCTGTTTAACTGCGGGGAATATTTCCCTTATTGTGGGGTACTGCAGGGTAAAGCCGGTAACGCCAATACAATCAGGGCGTAATTCATCCATCAAACTGACAACTCTTTTTACGTTCACATTAGAAAGACATCCGTCGATGACCGTTACATCATGCCCTGCCTTTTTCAGGCTGGCTCCAATATATCCCAATCCCAGGCAGGGTGTCTGGTACATGGAGCCTTTTATCGAAGGGTTTATTAGTAAAACTCTAGACATATGATATCATTCCCGCATTGACTCAGCAGACTTTCGGGGAACATGCCAGGTGGCAAACATATTGCCTAAGGCCATTAGTATTTGTGTCATAATACATAATAAATTAAGTAGTATTGGCTGTTGTATGTTAAGTACATTATGCTACACAATAGCATAAAATGTGCCAACTGTCAATATTTTTTTACAGATTTTTTACGTAATACGTAATATTGGATAATTTAACAGCCATATCTGGGGTAGAATGGAATATATTATTGTTCCTTCTCAAATTCTTTGAGAAGGTAAACATTCTCTCTAACTTCCACTAGATCAGGATTATTAACTTCTTTTAAAGTATAAATAATAGAGATTCCATTTTCCTTTAGGAAGGCAGTATCTGTACACCCCTCATTCAGGAAATCGAGTGCTTCCTTATCTTTAGATGTAGGAAAGGTGTGTGTCCTGGAATAGGCTTTTTTCTCAGTGATGGCAGTAAAGGGGGTAGCTTTCCACGGATCTAGTATTGCCTTGTCGTGCTCCTTCTCTATGTTATCTCGTATCCATGTGAAAGCCTGATACTCTTCGTTGTTAATCATGTGATAATACGGAGTGTTTTGACGTTGTGGAATGCTTATTACTAAAATCATGACAATAAAAATCACACACGATGTAATACCTAAGATTTTAGTAACGAGGTTCACTTTTGGCTTGGCGCTCAAGCTTGGCGGTAGTCTTAGGTTATGTAATCCCATCAAACCGGCCCCTCCCACAATACCTATGGCCAGCATTGCATAGACTAACCCGCGTTCATATAAGCTGGGCACCCCATAGTGTAGCGTATAATAGATTGCTATTGTTGCTACCAAAGCAAGAAGTCCTAATACTAGGCCGTAGTTTCTCTTACCCCCCCGCAAGGCTAACAAGAAAGTGCCTAAAAGACAAAATGTTATAGGAAGATAACCGTAGCTATGTATCATACGCGGGATGTCGACATACCATGTGACTGGACGTTGAACAAATAGCAGACTTATTTGCCGCAGCAACATATCGAATACCCAGGGGAAAGTAGCTAAAAAAGGAACAATCAAGGCAATTGTAATCCCGAGGCTATGCTTGAAGTTACCTTTAATATTGAGCAAAATGAATGGTGTAAGGATGATGATTATACCCACCGCAGTCGCCGCATGCATCGAGGCTAAGAAAACAGTAAAGATGAAAAGCACTACATAAGACCAGAAAGTGCTAAAATTGTAGGCAATAAATATGGAGAGGGGAATAAAAAGCAGCCCCATGGCAACCGGTACCAGGAAGGCAGGCCCCAAAATGCCTACGGTGGTTGTTACCATACAGGTAAAAAAGGCGGCTTCCCAGCCGAATCCCTGTCTTCGGCCTAGCACGTAGCTTGACAGGACTGTCATCATAAAGATGATGCTCGGGAAGTATCTGACGATATCGAGCCAGGCGATACCACTTATTAGCTTGAAAACGGCAAAGAACACGTGAAAGCCAAGTTCGAATTGCTGATTCCACACGGTAGCTCCACCCAAAAAGGGGTTGTTAAGCCCTGATATACCGGCCTTGTTAATTATTTCGTCTGCGAAGGCCCAGTGAAACCATTCGTCAATATGTACGGGGTAGGGGTAGCTTTGATGAGGTATGAAAGCAATATAGAAGGCCAGTCCCATAATCGGTAGTAGCTTTAAATAATCGGATTGAATAATTTTATAAATATTCTCCCAATTCATATGCCACCTGGGTTGAATATAGGTGTCATTATTATACTAGCAGTTCTTGAGATATATCAAACATAGGAGATATCATTTTGCGTTTACGGTAATAATGAGTTATAATTCTGATTTGAGTAGTTATGAAAAATCTAGATGGAAAATATCCATTGAGGATTAAGATTAGGAGCGAGCTATTACCTCTGGTGCTGCTGGTTATCCTTCTGGTTCTGTCTATTTACTTTGTCTCTTCTAATATTCCGCGTATCATCTTGGGTTTGCCGTTTGTGCTTTTCATGCCCGGTTACATATTAATGGCAGTTCTTTTCCCAAGGCGAGGAGTAATAGGAAATATCGAGAGGGTAGCTCTCAGCTTTGGATTAAGCATTGCCGTGGTACCAATAATCGGGCTGATTTTGAACTTTACGTCATGGGGAATCAGGCTGGAGTCTATGCTCTGGACCTTAGCTTTTTTTATATTTATCATGGCGGCTCTTACTTGGTTCAGGCGTCGGAGATTGCCTGAGGCGGATCGCTTTGGTATTGAATTTAACCTGTCTCTGGCCATCTGGAGAAATGGGGTACAGAATAAGTACCTATCCATAATCTTGATACTCGTTGTACTAGGTGCTCTAGGTACGATGGGTTATGCTATCGCTTCTCCTAAGGTGGGGCAGAAGTTCACTGAGTTTTATATTCTTGGATTGGAAGATAAGGCTACAGATTATCCGAAGGAGCTAAGCGTAGGTAAAGAGGGCAGGGTAATTACAGGCATTATTAACCACGAATATGAGCTGGCGAGCTATCGATTGGAGATAAGGATAAATGGGCTTAAGGATAATGAGCTTGGCCCAATCATACTTGAATATGAAGAAAAGTGGGAAGGTGAGGTAATTTTTGTACCCCAAGTCGCTGGTGAAAAACAAAAGGTAGAGTTTTTGTTATATAAAAATGGAGAACCTGAGCCATATTTAGAGGAACTGCGCCTGTGGATTGATGTTAGAGAATAACTGCAATGTGTGAATAGTCTCCACCAGGGTTGCTAGCCTGAGATATAGCTAAGACTTATTCCAGTGCTTTTGAAACTCTTGCCATCGCCTGACCCTCACCCCAAAACAGTAGCGGCCATTATGAGAGAATTTTGATTTTCCAAACATTTCTCAGCATATTGTCTGGGCGTCAGGTTGTCAAGCGATCTATGCGGTCGCCACTCGTTGTAGTCCCGCCGCCAAGCTTCTATCTTCTCCCGGGCATCCTCCAGCGACAGAAACCAGTTCGTGTTCAGGCATTCATCCCGGAAGCTGCCGTTGAATGACTCGATAAAGGCATTGTCGATCGGCCTCCCCGGCCGGCTGAAATCCAAAGTCACCTTGTTCTCGTAGGCCCATTTGTCCAGTTCCTTCGATATGAATTCAGGCCCGTTATCGACCTTGATCGATTTCGGTACCCCGTGCCTGTCCCGGAGCCGGTCCATGACGCCTACCACATCCTCTCCCCCTGATGTGCTGCCCGACCTCGATGGCCAAGCACTGGCGACTATAATTATCGACTACCGTTAACGACCGGAATAGCCGCCCATTAAACAGTCTGTCCGTTACGAAATCCATGCTCCAACTCTCATTTATCCCCGCCGCCGCGGGCACTTTGACTCGATGGGCCGCGCTGACGCGCCGCCTGGGCCGCTTTGCTCTCAGATTCAACCCTTCCTCGCAGTAGATCCGGTACACCCGCTTGTGATTGATTTCCCACCCCTCACGGCGTAAGAGCACGTGGATGCGCTTGTATCCGTACCTCACCCTTACGGTGGCGATCTCATTAATCCTCATGCGCAAGGGGACCTGCCCATCCCTGATCGTCTGGTAGCGATACACGCTGGAGCTGATATGAATCAAACGACAGGCCTTCCGCTCGCTGATCTGGTACTGCTCCCGCAGGAGATCGACCAGGGTGCGTCTATAGACAGGCCTCAAAGCTTTCTTGAGAGCACGTCCTGGAGCATGTACTTGTCCAAGGAAAGGTCAGCCACCATCTGCTTGAGGCGCCGGTTTTCCTCCTCGAGCTGTTTGAGACGGCGGACCCCGCTGGGTCCCAGACCCCCGTAGAGCTTTTTCCACCGGTAGAAGGTCTGCTCGGCAATCCCCATCTTGCGGATTACCTCCTTGACCGGAGTGCCCGTCTCCGCCTGGCGGAGCGCGAAGGCGGTCTGCTCGTCCGTGTACCGTGATTTCTTCATGAAAACCTCCCCGTTTACTTTACCAGATTACTAACATTTCTGGCGTTACTGTTTTCGGGGAGAAGGTCAATCAATGACGATGATGTCCAGCTTGTGGTAGATGCTCTCATTATCGCCGGCAGAGCGGAGCTTTTTGACCCGGTCGGGGGTGATACCGGGCTTGAACCTGAAGAATGAATGGATAGTCTGTCCTTTGACATTGAGAGCGGCCACACCGGTGGGCGCCAGCACCGCCACTTTCTTTTTGGCGACGTGTCGGAAATAGTTCAGCAGCGTTGATTTACCCGTGCCCGCCCGGCCGGTAATGAAGATGCTCCTGTCGCTGTTTTCCATGATATCAAGGGCGTACCGGAACTGTTCGTTGATTTCTATTTGGGGTTGTTTATGTTTCGTGTTTGTCATAGGCAATCTACGCTATTAACTTAACCATTAACCACCTTCGTAGCCGCTAGTAGTCCACTTTTGAGGTAGGTTCTGCATTCTTCCCGCAAACCGTGATTCTTCAGTATATCCTCGAGTCCCCCGTTTGCAAGATAATCTTTAAAGCCCTGATAGTGAGACCCGCCAGCGAGGAATTCTATGGCTC
>CAZLEY010000023.1:0-33981 GCA_964558675.1 uncultured Dehalococcoidaceae bacterium
TCCCCAGCACCCAGGCACTGAGAAGGTCGGACTGTAAAGCGATGCGGTTACGGTCGCGGCAGGTCATCTGATATATAGGCTCCAGTCCCTTCTGTAAACAGATATACGAGGTCACCAGCGAACCCAGCCTCATCACCGAGCTCTGCTGGTCGGTAACGTTAGCAGCGTCCACCCTGTCCTTTAGAAGCCCAGCATTTTCTTCGATTTCAGTAATATCAGTCCCTTTCAGCGGGCCGACCTCACAGGTTATGGCGAACTTTCCTGACTCCAGTTTTGATTGCAGGCTCACTCTACCTTCACCTCCTGGTCAGATTGCTCCAGTGCATAGCGCGAGGTGGACATCATCTCCGGCCTGGCCATCAACTTGTTGTGGTCCAGTGGGTTTATGAATATCTTAAGCTTGTCCAGCTGGTTTTTGGCTTTTAATCGGTTATAAATCAACTCCCAGCCGCAGTCACGGTCGGGAGAAAGCTCGCACTTGCCATTGGACGCGCCGCCGCAGGCGCCGCTGACCAGGCTCTTGGTGCAGGCTGTAATGGGGCAGATGCCGCCGGTGTAGTCCAGCAGGCACTGGCCACACTCCTGGCACCGCTCGCTGCCCGGCCACTCCCCTCGGCTTCCTCCCAGGTTAACGGTATTGCAGGCCGGGTGGACAACCTTGTTCACCGATGCAGCTACCGCCTGAATGCCGATGCCGCAGGTCATCACGAGTATGGAATCGGCCGCCGCCACCTCGTCAACCCTACTCCTCAGGCCCGACTTCACCAAGGCTTTCTCGCAGAGGAAATCGATAACCTTGGTGCCGGTAACTTTCTTGCCTGCCTCCTCAAGCTTCTGCTTCATTTCCTCGACCTGGACAGGACCGCCGCTGCCGGAAGACTGGGCACAGCCGTTGCAGCCCAGTATAAAGACGCTTTTCTCTCCTTCCAGATAGCCTAAAATTTCTTCAAACGGCTTTTGCTCTGATAAAATCATCTCTCCTCCTTAAAAGGCTCACACTACCCTGTATTGACCAAGGTCCCGACCTTTAGGTGTGACCACGTGAACGGCACATGCCAGGCAGGGGTCAAAAGAGCGGATGATGCGTACAATTTCAAAGGGATTAGCCTCGTCTTTTATCCTGGTGCCGATAATAGCCTGTTCGATAGGGCCATGCTGCCCTTTATCATCCATCGGCCCTACATTCCAGGTGGTGGGTACCACACACTGGTAGTTGGCAATCTTTTTGTCCTTTATCTCTATCCAGTGTCCCAGGGCACCTCGGGCAGCATCGGTAAGACCCATGCCCATGGCTTCATCGGGAATCTCGTACTCGACATAGGTAGGCTCTCCCGGCTTCAACTGCAACGCCCAGCCTTCCAGCGAATCGGTGATAATCTTGGCCGATAGCGCCCGCGCCAGGTGGCGTCCCAGGACAGAGAAGAGAACGGAGGGCGATGCCTTCAACTTGTCCAAAGCTCCGTTTACCAGTTCCTGTGCCGTCGGGTCGCCCTTGGCATAAGAAACGACCACCCTCGCCAGCGGGCCTACCTCATAGACCTTACCGTCGTAGCGCGGGGCTTTCGTCCAGGAATAGGCGCCTTCCTTGCCATATTGGGGTTTTGTGTCACCCTTTGACGGGTGTCGGCCTGATGTGGAATCTTCATACCAGGAATGCCTGACATACTCGGTTATCTTATCCGTATCCAGATTACCCGGCTTAAGGTCAGCGGAGACGGTGCCCTGCTTGAACAGCCTCTCCCGCGTCGTATAGTCCGGACTTTTACCATCAAGGTCAAAGCTGCCGTAAGACAGCAGGTTCTTACATCCGGTGCCAATCTCAGCATAGTCAAGATAGGCACCGGCTATAGCCAGAACGTCCGGTATATAGACGTTATCAATAAAATCCTGCAAAATCTTTATCTTCCAGATATAGGCCATGATATTATCGGGCGTGGGTACGCTGGTAACACCGCCGGGGACAACACCCACGCTGTGCGGAATCTTGCCGCTGAAGATACTGACGGCCTCATGGCCGACACGCCGGATTTCCAGGGCTTTCACGTAATGGGCTACTGCCTGCTGGTTGACCTCCGGCGGCAGACGGTAGTCACCCTCGTAGCGGGGCAGAAACGGCCCCAGCTCACCGCGTGCGATGAAGTCCTTTACCGAATTTAACTGGGAATCATTACCCTCGTACCTGGCTACATCGGTCACGTTAACGTAATCGAGAGCCGTCAGGTGGTAGAAATGGAGGATATGGTCCTGAGCGATATGCACCCCCTGGATCAGATTCCGCATAATTCGGGCATTGTCCGGTATCTTATCGGATATGCCGAAAGCGCTGTCCAGGCTCAAGGCGGCCGCGATACCGTGTGACTGCGGGCAGACCCCACAAATCCTCTGTGTTATTACCTGGGCATCCCTGGGGTCTCTACCCCGCAGGATTATTTCAAATCCGCGGAAGAGATTCCCGGTAGTCCGCGCGTCTTTGACCACCCCATCCTCAACTACGGCTTCGATTTTCAGATGTCCCTCAATCCTGGTTACGGGGTCAATAACTATCTTGCCCATTACTTATCCTCCTTGCCAGTCCAGCAAGCGCCGATGGTGGGTATCTCGACGTCAACGAGCTTTTCGTAGAAGGGCGCTGTCTGGTCGGGGAATTCGGGCTGGGTACAGCCATTACATGGCGCGCCGGCCCCGATGACCCAGTTCGTACCGCTGTTCCATCGCCTGAGAGGGCAGTCGGCATAGGTTATGGGGCCCTTGCAGCCAAGCTCGTAAAGACATCCCTCATCACCGAACTTCTTGGCGAATTTACCCTCGTCAAAATAGGCGCGGCGCGGACAGTTCTCATGAATCAGCTTGCCGTAGAAAGCCTTCGGCCTCAGCAGGTCGTCAAGGTCATCAGCCGTGGGCAACCCGTTCATGATGATGCCGGCGACTGTCCCCACAAACCAGTCAGGGTGGGGAGGACAACCGGGGATATTTATCAGCGGCTTTTTAATCCCTTCGGCGTCAAGGACATCCTTTACCGGCTTGGCACTGGTGGGGTTGGGAGCCGCTGCCGAAATACCGCCGAAAGAGGCACAGGTGCCCAGGGCGATAACCGCCAGTGCATCCCGGGCCAGTTCGGTCACCCTCTGCAACATGGTGACCGGCTTGCCGTTCCTCTCGCCAACCGCCCCATACACAGCATCAGTCGCCGTAGGCACAGCGCCGTCAACCACCAGAACGTACTCACCCTTCTTCTCCCTGGCCGTGCCCTCCATTACCTCGACAGCCAGTTCTCCGGCAGACGCCATTATCACCGGGTGAAACCTCAGGTTTATGTGCATACCGGGGACTATCTGGTCTATGAGCACGTTTTTAATGGTGGGACTTGCTGAGTTCAGCAGGGAGACGGCGCAGCCACTACAACCGGCTGTTTGCAGGTAAATAACTGGAAGTTCCTTAACCATCAGTTCCTGCTCCTTTCTGAATTTTTACATCAAGTTTGAATATCCACCCATTCTCACAGATGTAATGCAAGAAATATCTCACGATAGCTAGCTACGTTAGCAAATAATAGTTTAAAAAATTACGGAACCCCCGTAGGGTATATTACGGGGGTTCAGATAACTATAACAATAAATACTCTCAAGGTACGAATTTGACCTGTCAGGAAGGTCAAATTTTCCCTTATCACTCAATGCCCACCTTTTTCAGGTGTTTGGCCACCACAGACAGCAAATCCGCGGGGCTTATCGGCTTATCGATATAATCTTCAGCTTCCAGTTCGTAGCCGCGGCTGCGTGGAATTGAAGTCTCGCCCCCCTTTGTCGAGTAGCTGGTGAGCATCAGTACCGGAATCCCGGCGAGTTTCGGGTCTTTTTTAAGCTGCTCGGCAGCTGTAAAACCATCTTCTACCGGCATTATTATGTCAAGAAGAATTAAATCGGGATTTTCCTCTCTTGCCTTTCGTAAGCCCTCATCGCCGTTAACAGCGACGATTACCTCGTAAGGTTTGCTTTCCAGGACCATCCTGGTCGATTCTACGAAATCAGCATCATCATCAACAAGCAGGATTTTGGCTTTCCTTTCCACTTAGAATCGCCTCCTTAATGAATGAACATAACCGAATTAATATCAGGGCTTCTTCTTTTTAATGAGGGTACCGACCCTCGCCAGCAGGACATCTGGAGACATGGGTTTCTCAACATAATCATCCACGTCAAGCTCAAGTCCGGTCTCCAGTTCATAGCGCCGCCGGCTGGCTTCCTCTCTGACCGAGGTCAGGATTAAAATGGGTATATTCTTAAACTTTGACCATCTCGGGTCCTGAAGCTCCTTGCATACGGCGAACCCATCCATCTTGGGCATCATCAGGTCAAGAATCATCAGGTCAGGGTTTTCCGCCTTCAAAGTAGCCAGGCCTTCTATGCCATCACGAGCCGTAACCACCTCATAGTCCTGTGACTCAAGAATCATGGCTACAGCGTCCAGAATATCGGGGTCATCATCAACGACTAATATCTTGCCAGGCATTTTCCCCCCTAACATATTGTACTACAGAACCAGTACTCTCATACAATACCGTAGAAATTATAATATAGGTCTGGGCATAAGTCCAGCTTTCTCTACCATCTCAGGGACGATATCCTCCCAGCCCACCGCCATAATATGTATGCCATGCACACCCGGTATCTCTTTTATCTGTTCAATAATATCCAGTATTATTTTTACACCCTCTTCCTTGGCCTTCTCGGCTTTTTCCAACCTAGTTATTATTTCATCAGGCACGCTCACTCCAGAAACATAGTCCCTCATGTAACGGGCCATACCCACCGACCTGATGGGGATAACGCCGGCCAGGATGTGCACCTGCTTATCCAGGCCCTGCTCACAGACCATCTCCATATACCGGGCGAATTTAGGCACATCATAGACGGCCTGGGTCTGGATAAAGTCGACACCGGCTTTAACCTTCTTCGCCAGCCGCTTGACCCGGAACTCAAAGGGGTCGGCAAAGGGATTGGCGGCAGCGCCTATATATATCGGAACTTCTCCGGATATCTCTTCTCCGCAAAGGAATTGTTTCTCGTCCCGCATCTTCTTCATCATCTGGATTAACTGTATGGAGTCAATATCAAAGACACCTTTGGCGGTAGGATGGTTGCCGAATTTCTGGTGGTCTCCGGAAAGGCAGAGGAAATTACCGATTCCCATACCTATACCCCCCAGTATGTCACTCTGCAGTGCCAGCCGGTTTCTATCTCTGACGACCATCTGCATCACCGGTTCAACGCCCGTCTGCTTTAGCAGCACGCATCCAGCCAGACTGGACATACGCACAATAGCTGTTTGATTATCGGTAATATTAACGGCATCACAGCAGTTACGAAGCACTTCGCCCTTCTTCTGTATTACCGCCGCACTGGTGCCCTTGGGGGGACCAGCCTCGGCAGTAACGGCAAACCTTCCACTCTCCAGTATTTTCTCCAGATTTGTTCCTGCTTTCATTAACGTTGTCTCCTCTTAGTTTTACTTGTCTTGGGTATGGTAAAACTAAACTTACACCCGGTTTTGGTCTCAGAACAGGGACTCTCAACCCATATCTTTCCTCCATGAGCTTCAACAATCCTCCTGGTTATGGATAACCCCAGACCTGTCCCCTTGGTTTCAACATTGCTGGCCCGGAAGAAATCTTCGAAGAGCCGCGGCATATCCCCGGGAGGAATACCAATCCCGGTATCCATGACCTCAACCAGCAGAGCGCTGGCCTGCTCCTGTACCCTTACGGTTATCATGCCCTCCTGTGTGTAATTAATTGAATTGTTCACCAGATTGGTTACCACCTGCTGCAACCGCGAAGCCGAACCCTTAATTTTGGGAAGACCCTCGGGTAATTCTACCTTAATCCTAACCCCTTTTTCCTGAGCCAGACTGCGCTGACTCTCAAGGGAGTTTTTAATCGCCTGGCGCAGTGAGACCTCTTTCATCTCCTGGACAATCTGCCCGGTCTCAATACGTGGAATATCCAGCAGGTCGCTAATCAATGTAAGAAGCTCGCTGATGCGGCGGGTGCTGCGTTCCAGCATGTTTTTCTGCTTCTCCGAGATTTCTCCGGCAAACCCGCCCAGCATTACCCACAGGAAACCCTGAATAGCGGTAAGCGGTGCCTTAAGGTCATGCGCGGCGATGCCGATGAAGCGTAAAAACCGGCTCCTTTCTTCCTCAAGCTTGGCTATCTCACCGGAGGCACGCGCTAGCTCCCCGGTTTTTTCTTTAAGCAGTCGCTCCCGCAGTGCCACCACCTGCCGCTGCCTCTTCCTCAGCTCCCCGGCAACGGAGGTGGTCACGTACGTAGTGCCGTAGAGCAAAACCACCAGGGCAGCAAGCTCTCCCAGAATACGGCTCCCCTGCTGATATCGCGTCGGCATTACGAATCCCTCCAGATTTACATGCGGTATTATGCCGGCATATTCCAGGCCAACCATAAGGGAAACCACAACAATGGCTATCGTGGACAGCAAATAAACCACCCGGTAGTTGAGCCCGATACTGGCCAGGACAATATGAAAGACAAAGAAGAAGATAAAAGGGTTTTCCATCCCTCCGGTAAAATGCAGCAGCACGGTAAGGGTAAACATATCAAGCAAAATGTGGGCATATCCGTACAGCCTGACTCGTGGAATGACCAGTTCGGGCGGCAGTTTCGCAAGTCCTCTGACCTGCTGTATCAGCACCAGGTTATACAGAACCATAAAGACACAGATGATATATACCGGTAAGGTGGGAAAACCAATATGAAATACATATCTTGCCACCAGGGTCACGACGACAACCCCGAGGATGGCAAACCACCTCATATTGGTGAATACCCTGAGGCGCATTACTAACGTTTCTTCCTCAGGGGTGCGTTCGGTCTCTTCCATAGCCGGAACCATATCGCTCATGGCAGTACTATACGCCAATATCTACCCTTCGCATTTTACTCTGGTAGCCATCACCAAAGAGGAGTAACCTCAAGCCGACTCTGCTTCAGACGCAGCCTTAGCCGATATTACGCCACACTCAGAATCAACGTCAACCATCCGTGGGCCGCCGGAAACACTGGTGCTCCAGTCTTTAACCGGCTCAATCTCTTCCATCTCGTCGAGACGTCCCATCTCCGCCAGACGGTCATAAATCAATTGCCAGGCACAGGGGATATCCGGTGATATTTCACATTTACCATCCACGGAGCCGCCGCAGGGTCCGTTAAGCAGGCTTTTAGCGCACCTGACCAGAGGACAGATTCCCGCCGTCCGCCCCAGAACACAGCTCCCGCACTGCTGGCAAACCTCAACAAAATGACCGGGGCTATCCTCCATACCCAGGAACAGGGTATTTAAGGCGGGATAAACCG
The DNA here is from genome assembly GCA_964558675.1 of uncultured Dehalococcoidaceae bacterium. Taxonomy (GTDB): domain Bacteria; phylum Chloroflexota; class Dehalococcoidia; order Dehalococcoidales; family RBG-16-60-22; genus CAZLEY01. Next base: position 7,373 of record CAZLEY010000023.1, read on the forward strand.
GCTTGGCCTCCTTGAGATGGAGAGCGATTGTTTGTACGCCTAGAGCGCAGGTCATCGCCAGGATACAATCAGCCGCGGCAATGTCTCCAGCATTTTCCCTCAGGGCATCACCGGTGAGCTCATCACAGGCGGTAGGTATCACCATCCAACCGGTTACCTTTTTACCATCAGCTTCAAGCTTATCCTTCATCTCAATGACTTCAGCCTTGCCCCCGGTATGACACAATGTGGTGCAGGTGCCGCAACCGATAATATATACACTCCGGCACCTGTCGAGATACTGCATAATTTCTTCCAAGGGCTTTTGAGCCGTGATTGTTTTCATACTATGCCACCCCCTCAGTTGCCTTGAATCCGACTGTCATAGTCATCCCGGAAATACTTCAGAGTATCCAAAAAGGCGAAAGGCGCCGCCTGTCCCAGGCCGCACAGAGAAGAAAGCATCATGGTCTCCGCCAGGTCTTCCAGAACCTTGATGTCTTTCTTCAGTCCCTCACCCCTGCAAAACCTTTCCAGTATCTCAACCATTACCTGGGTCCCCTGCCGGCAGGGGGTGCATTTACCGCATGACTCTTCAGCCAAAAACTCCATAGTCCTGTGGACAATATCGATAACATCCCGGCTTTTATCAAACACAGTAACGGCGCCGGCACCAAGGATATTTTCAAACGAAAGAGGTGTGTCTATCATATCATAGGGTATAATTCGGCCGGTGGCACCGCCTATCTGCACCAGCTTGACATCCCTCGCCGATGCCAGCTCATCAACCAGTTCCCGCAACGGACTGCCCAGCACCAGTTCATAGACACCGGGTCTGGCCACATCGCCGCTAACCGAAAAGACCTTGGTGCCCTGGCTCCGCTCCGTGCCCATCTTCGAATACCAGCTGCCGCCATCGAGCACTATCCGGGGTATGTTCATCAACGTCTCTACATTGTTAATGGTGGTCGGCTTCTGCCACAATCCAGCTACGGTCGGGAATGGTGGACGGTAACGCGATTCCCCCCTCCGGCCTTCAATGGACTCCATCAACGCGGACTCCTCACCGCACACGTAGGCGCCGGCGCCTTCCCTGATATTAATATCAAAGCCGTCCAGAAACCCGGACTCTCCGGCCTGATTAACGGCGCCTTGAAGCAAATCAAGCAGGTAGTGGTACTCGGCACGCAGGTAAACATAGCCCTGCCCGGCACCGACAGCATAACCGGCCAGAGCCAGCCCCTCGATAAGGGTAAAGGGATCGTTCTCCAATATATACCTGTCTTTAAATGTGCCCACCTCCCCCTCGTCGGCGTTACAGATAACGTATTTCTCGTCTCCCGGTGAGTTCCTCGCCCCCTCCCACTTGATACCGCAGGGGAAGCCTGCCCCTCCTCTACCACGCAGTCCCGCCACCTTTACTTCATTGATTACCTCTTCCGGGGACATCTCACGCCGGGCCTTCTCCAGGGCTTTAAAACCATCCGCATCCAGATAGGTGCTGATACGCCTCGGGTCAATAACCCCGCAATTTTTCAAGACAACTTTCGCCTGCGGCACTGCCAAGCCTCCTTATGTTGTCCAGGCTCTATTCATAATTTTTTAAAATCTGCTTTATCTTCTCAGGAGTCAGGTCAACGTGGGCATCATTGTTTATCAGCATCGCCGGGGCTCTATCACAGAGACCGATGCAGTTGGTTAATTCAAAAGAGAAGCGGCCGTCGGGGGTAGTCTCACCGGGCCCAATCCCGATTTCCCTGGCCACGGTTTCAATGATAATTTGAGAGTTCTTAAGATAGCACGGCAGGCTCTTGCAGATTCTGATTATGTTCCTGCCCGCCGGCCTGATGGCCAGAAAGGAGTAAAAACTGGCGACACCATAGACATCATTCACCGGCACATCAAGGGATTCAGCCATCTCCCTCATAAGGTCGTGAGGCAGATAGCCATGTCTGCTTTGCGCTTCCTTAAGCGCTACGAGCAGGTTTTGTGGAGCTTTATCCCGGGAAGCAACTCGCTTGCTCATCCCATTCCCCCATTACCAGATGAGTACTCACCCTTTCACGAATAAAGCAGTTCCTTGTTTCTCCTCGCCAATCTTCACAGGTTTCATCAAAGCCCCGGTGGGGCATAAAGAAATGCAGATATCACAATCTTTACAGGCTTCCTCACTGCCTACCGGCAGGTCCAGGCTGTAAATTACCTTGCTGTCGAATCCCCGGTAGGCAATGCTGAACATCTTCTCGCCCTTTATGTTCTCACAGGCGGTAACACAGCGCCGGCAGAGGATGCACTTGGACATATCACGGACAATATAGGGGTTTTCATCCTCAACAGGATAATAATGCCTTCTTATTTTGAATCGGGGTAGTCCGATATCCATATCGGCGGCTATCTTACGCAGTTCACAACGGTTGGCTTCGTCACAGACCAGACAGTTATCCGGGTGGCTGGCCAGCATAAGCTCAACCAGAATTTTACGTGTCTGTATAACTTTAGGGGAATGGGTATGGATAACCATACCTTCGGCGATGGGGGTATGACAGGAACCGACCAGAGTCCGGGAGCCTTCCACCTCAACGACACAGAGTCGGCAGGCTCCAACGGGGGGCATGTCCTCCAGATAACACAGGGTAGGGATATCAATGCCATTCTCCCGGGCGACTTCAAGAATGGTCATCCCTTCGCGCCCGCTGACAGGAGCGCCATTTATCGTGAGCGCTATTTTACCCATCCGACAATATGTTACACTTTCTTGGAGATTACAGTCAAGCGAGCTATGTTAGGGTTCTGCTCGTTTTTGATAGTGAGGATTTTATATCTACCTCACCCCCTGTGTCCCCCTCTCCTATCAAGGAGAGGGGGAAGAAATAGAAAGAGGGGCTGGCGCCCCTCTTAAACTCCCTGTGGGGCGGGTGGGATAAAACTACGGGATAAGCAGGAGATGATGCGAGGGCGGTGGGTGGGAATAGATAAGAAGGAAAAAGATGCCACGCTTATAATATCTGCATTATCACTTTATCACGATAATCAGGCTGGATAAGTAGAATTCTTTGCTGCTTCAATTCCCAATTTTATCTTTTTCATAGCCATTAGAGCATTATCTGAAAATGTCTCAGGAGGATTATCAGACAAATCAGTACGTATTCTTGTTACACCACCTCGATTTTCTAAGACATTAAGAAGTTTCTCACGTACTACTTTCTCCTGTTCTCGATATCCAATGGATATGGCTGGAACTGTTGTACGTATGATAATCCGTTGCAAAGCCTGAAATACTCTCCCCTCTTCAAACGGAAGTACCCACCGTTCATCTGAATTCTCGATATCACCATGTAATTTCCAAAGAGCATGTTCACTTTCAATATCTTCTTTTATAATCTTAGGAATATCTTCGTTATATAGTTTCCTATAAGCCTTCTCCACTAAGTCATCCCAATTAAAAGAAACTATATGTGTTATATATCCAGCATGGAATAACTCTGCCAATATTAGGTGCTGTTCACAAGGCTCTTTAGGTAGAAGTATAAAGGACATGTGATTCTGAAATATCTGCCATCCACTTGAAATGTGTTCCCACACTTGGCGTTCCTCTGTACGATACAAATCTCTAGGATTCCTAACTCCTAAGTCATACAAACTGCTACATGCTATCCCTTCCATCTCACGAAGCAACGGTGCATAGGAGTCGTAAGAAAAACCCGCTCCGATTATTAGGATACTGCCATTACTCGTAAGAATTTTCCTACACAAGTCAAAATAATGCTTAGGGCGCTTGACCTTCAAGGTTTCCGAAAATTTTCGAACAGCTTCCTTAAGGCTTGGCTCAGCATAATCACTACCATGAAAATCGAGTACATCCTTTGAAATTGTTGCTTCTATATCAGATCGTAATTGCTCCGAAATTCTAGCAAAATCATTCAACCAAATAATAACACTTTTTTCATAACCTGAAATAAGATTTCCATTATTGTATAGTCTAACGAGAACTGAAATCACAGGACTGAGGGCAGTTGGATCTGCACTAGCAACTCTCACCAGTAGTTCGTGATCGTTCCCCATAGGGAAAAAACCACTCCTAGTGTATTCTGCTGCCAACATTTTCACTCTGTTCAATTCAGACGGCGGCAAAACCACAGCTTTACCTCCAGATTAAGATGCCAATACATTATACCACCTTGTCACCCTATACCCTTCATAACCCCCTCCAGCACCCCCTTCCACTTTCTCCCCAGCTTTCTATAGCCAATCCTTATCTGCGTCCGGCCCACAGCTACCTCGTCCCTTAATATCGGTTCAAGTTTCTGCTTATCGAAGGGCAGTCCCTGGAAGCGCCTCAGTATAATCTGCCCTTCCTCGGTGGAGACGGACTCTATCCCCGCCTGAGCCGCCAGGTTTTTGATTCTGACGGCGTAGAACAGGTTCTCCACCTCCAGCGGCACCGCGCCGAAGCGGTCTTGATATTCCTGCGCTATATCGTCCAGCTTCTCGGCAGCCCCTTTATCCGTCAGGCTGCGGTAAAGCTCCAGCCGGGTGTTGACATCGGGTACGTAGTCCTCGGGGATGTAGGCATCGAGGGGGAGGTCAATGGTCGGGGTGGGGAGGCGGGGTGGCGGCTCTTTAACGCCGGCGATGCGGGCTTTACGCTCTTCCACAGCCTCGGCCAATAGTCGTGTGTAAAGGCTGAAGCCGATGGCAGTAATGTGGCCGCTCTGTTTCGCCCCCAGCAAAGTACCGGCGCCCCTGATTTCCAGGTCCTTCATGGCGATGCCGAATCCGGCGCCAAGCTCGGTCGCTTCATAGATAGTCCTCAGGCGCTTGCGGGCTACGGGCGTCAGGTATTTGCCCCCGTCATACAGGAAATAGGCATAGGCGAGGTTGGCCCCCCGCCCTACTCTCCCCCGTAACTGGTAAAGCTGCGTCAGCCCGAACTTGTCCGCCTGGTTTACAATCACGGTGTTAACGTTGGGCATGTCCAGTCCCGATTCAATAATAGTCGTGCACACCAGGATATCAATCCGGCCCCGGCTGAAGTCGGCCATAACCCTCTCCAGCCCTTCCTCGGGCATCTGACCGTGCCCGATGGCTATCTCGGCCTCGGGCACCAGCTCCCGCAGTTGTTCGGCAACCATCGCTATGCTCTGCACCCGGTTGTGCACGAAAAAGACCTGCCCGTTACGCTCCAGCTCTCTAAGTATAGTCTCCCTGACCAGGTGTTCGTTATACTCGGCGACATAGGTCTTGACGGGCAGGCGCTCTTCCGGAGGCGTCTCCATGGTGCTCATATCCCTTACCCCCACCAGCGACATGTGAAGGGTGCGGGGAATAGGGGTGGCGCTGAGGGTAAGCACATCAACCTCCTGCCTCATCCGCTTCAGGTACTCCTTGTGGTTGACGCCGAAGCGTTGCTCTTCATCTATGATAAGCAAGCCCAAATCCTTAAAAGCTATGTCTTTCTGAATCAGGCGGTGCGTACCGATGCATATATCCACCGTGCCGTCGGCCAGACCGTCGATAACGGAACGCTGTTCTGCCGGCGACCTGAACCGGCTTAAAACCTCCACCCTGAGCGGGAACGCCTCCAGCCTTTCGGAGAATGTGGAGAAATGTTGCTGCGCCAGAACCGTGGTCGGCACCAGCACCGCTACCTGCTTGCCATCCATCACCGCCTTGAAAGCGGCCCGGATGGCTACCTCGGTCTTGCCGTAGCCAACATCCCCACAGACGAGACGGTCCATCGGCTTGACTTTTTCCATGTCCGCTTTCACCTCTACCTGTGCCTCTAACTGGTCAGGCGTCTCGATGTATGGGAAGGAGCCTTCAAGCTCCTGCTGCCAGAGTGTATCACGGGAGAAGGCAAAACCGGGGACAACCTCGCGGGCAGCATAGAGAGCCAGCAGTTCCTGGGCCAGGGCTTCCGCCGCCTCTTTAGCTCTCTGCCTGGTGCGGTTCCACTCCTGAGTGCCGAGCCGGCTCAATACGGGCGGCCTGTCGCTGGCGCCGATATAACGGTTAACACGATCAATCTGGTCGGTGGGGACATAGAGTATATCGCTCGCCGCATATTGCAGCACCAGGTATTCCTTATCACTACCGGCGATGCTGAGAGTCGTCACACCGCTGAACCGGCCGATGCCATGCTCGACATGAACCACGTAGTCATCCGGATTTATCTCCGCCATAAGCTTATGGCGCGACACAGGGCGTCTCTTGGTTAACCGGCGCTGCTTGACGAAGCCGAAAATTTCGGCATCGGTGAATAGATAGATATCACCATTCATTACCCAACCTTCAGCCAGCGAACCCTGCACCAGGGACAGTGAGCCAGGTTCAGGTATACACTCGACCTTATCAACCGGCACCACGATAATGCCATCCTCTTCAAGCAGCTCTGATAAACGGCCTGCCTGGTGGCTAACTATTATGAGTCGTTTTCTCTGATTCACAAGCTCCCTGGTCTTTTTCAGAAACAGCGGCAACTGCCCGGTATAGCCGGGGGTGGAGATAAAGTCCAGCCTCGGCTCATCAATGCCCCAGGCAGCCAGCCTCAGGCACTGCTTCTCTCTAATTCCTGACTCTATTTCCTGCCAGGTAAAATACGGCCTGGGAAAATTACGCGGCAACTCCCCCCTCTCCAGCTTCTCCAGGCGCATCTGTTCGGCTTCAGCATCCAGGTCGGCCACGGCCTGCTCAACAGACGACGGCTCATCAAGCACCAACAAAGCACCTTCCGGCAGGTAATCCAGAAGACTGCCGTCATTAAACAGGGAAGCGTAAAACTGCATTTCGCGAGGTCGCTGCCCGTCAAGCATTATGTCCATATCACGTTTGAGCTGCTGCTTCATCTCTACGTTACAACCCGAAATGTCAAGACTCCGTAAAGAACTCTCCAGTGAACGTTTGTCCATCCGCAATGGCGTCAGTAATTCCGCAGCCGGACCGACCGCCACCGACGATACCTTGTTGATTGACCGCTGTGTTTCGGGGTCGAAGAACCGGATATTATCGATAGTATTACCGAAGAACTCCAGACGGACAGGCATCCCGCTAGTCGGCGGGTAAACATCTAAAATGTCACCCCGGTGGCTCATGGCGCCCGGTATCTCTACCATGTTTTCCATCTGGTAGCCCATCGCTTCCCACCGAGCGAGTAGTTTGTATGGCTCTATATCCATCCCCAGCTCGATGTTATGACAGGCCGAAACAAAATCACTGTATGCGGTTGTTTTTCCCGTAATCGCCATTGCCGAAGCCACCACCAGAGGCGCCTCCTCTGAGAATGCGCCCGAGGCAGAGCCAGCCAGATGGGTAAGCGCCTCCACCTTTTCAAGCTCTGTGGTGGAATCCGAAGCCAGGCGCTCGTAAGGCAATGCATCAGGCTCCGGGAAGAGCTTCACCTGCCCGGTATCCTTCCCTAAAGGGAAGGACCAGGTTATGAGCTGTTCGTAGAGCTTTTTAGCACTCTCCGGCTGTGCCGTGACTACCAGCAACGATCTCCTCAAGCTCTCGTACAGAGCCGCTATTACATATGGCTTGGCGGTGTCAAGCACCACTACAGTTCTGTCGCTTCTACTTCTCAGTTTTTCAAGGAGCAGGCGATATTCAGGCAAATCTTCAATTAACTTCAATAGTCGGCTCAGGTCTGGCAATAAAGTCCTCCATATACCTCTAGGGCTCGTCCTTCAGTGGAAGGACCAGCCCTTTTACCTGAATTTTAACACAGAATAGGAAATAACCTGAAATATTTATACGGCAATGGCAGCGGGGAAGATTTTTGTCTACCTTACCCCCTGTATCCCCCTCTCCTGTGATACATCGTCAGGAGAGTGGGAATAAATACATAAGATGGGCTGCCGCCCCTCTTAAACGCCCCCTTGCCCCGGTCGCCTGTTGTATTTTCCCACCCAAGCCCACCCTCGTATCGCCCGCGGCTTAGCCCGTAAAGGTTACACCTTACTCCTTAATATTGTGGGGGTGGGAGCTATATCTTACGGGATTAGCCGCAAATGACATAAGGGCGGCGGGTGGGAAAAGATATATCAAAATGGGGGGTGTGGAGGTGAGGCTTTCCCTCCAGAAAAGGACATCCAGATGTAAATAAAAATCATCAAGAGTATAAACTAATTTTGACTGTTTACACTGCATCGTGTAGAATTTCAGCGTGAGCAAGCGTCAGGAGACCAGGCGGGAACAGTGGAGTGGCGAGCGGATACAGTCGCTTAGGCGACATCTGGGAATGACACAGCGTGAACTGTCAGACAGAATGGGCACGCGTCAGCAGACTATCAGCGAGTGGGAGACAGGCATGTACCAGCCACGTGGTGCCTCATCTACCCTTCTATCAATAATCGCCGAGCGGGCTAAATTCAACTATCAAGCTTCCAAGCCTAAAAAGAAACCTTGACAGAATACACGTTACCGTGTATGATATTCGTAACGGCAGCAGGCGCAGGCTGAGACGGCCAATAACGCGTCTCAAAAAGCGCCGGGTGTATTTGGAGATAAAGATTCGGTTGCGGCAAAGTTATTTCTATGAGCGGCTCTGATAATATAAACAGTCTAAAGCCTTTCTTCGAAGCCGAAAGTATCGCTGTTATCGGCGCCTCAAGGACATCAGGCAAGGCGGGCTACAATATCGTCGAGAATCTGCTGAGGCTCGGCTATCGAGGGAAAATATACCCGGTAAATCCCAAGGCAAAGCAGGTTTTGGGGCTGGCAGTATATCCTGACCTCGAACACATCCCCGAGCCGCCGGAGCTGGCGCTTATCGTACTGCCGCCCTCACAGGTACTGACATCCCTTGAAGAGTGCATCGCCTGCGGTATTAATGCCGTAGTCATTGAGTCGGCCGGTTTCAGGGAGATGGATGAGGCAGGTGCCAGGATAGAAGAGCGGATATCCCGCATGGCAAAGCAGGCGGGGATAAGGGTAATGGGTCCCAACAGCATCGGCACCATCAACACATCAGCGAATTTCGATATCAGCCTGGGCCGGCTGAACAATATATTCCTGCCCGATGCGGATATAAAAGCGGGTACAGCCGGCTTTATCGGTCAGACCGGCCTGTTTACCGGCGTCTTCCTCCCGCTGATAAACTCTGATATTGGAATCAGCAAGATAGCCTGCCTGGGAAACAAATGCGATGTCGATGAAAGCGATATGCTCGAGTATCTGGGCAACGATGCCCGGACGCGGATTATCGCCATGTACCTGGAAAGTATCAAGGACGGCCGCCGCTTCCTCAACCTGAGCCGCCGCATTGTAAAAGAGAAACCGATAGTTATCCTGAAATCCGCCGTAACGGAGAGCGGGGCGAGAGCATCGGCCACCCATACGGGCTCAATAGCCGGAGAGGACAGGGTCTACGACGCCGCTTTCAGGCAGTCGGGAATTATCAGGGTGGGAAGCTTCGAACAGCTCTGGGATGTTACCAAAGCCTTCGTCTATTCACCTCTACCGAAGGGAAACCGGGTGGCGATAATCAATCTCGCCGGGTCCGGGTGTGTCACCTCCGTTGACGCCTGCGCCAGGAACGGCCTGAGAATCGCGGAACTGCACCCGGCCACGACGGATAGAATCAAAACAGTCTATCCCGACTGGTGGCAGGTAAGGAGTCCGATAGACGTCTGGACAGCCGTTGAGGCCAGCGGCTTCGAGAAAGCCTATACAACGATAACCAGGGCGGCCCTGGCCGATGACGGCGTTGATGCCGTCTTGGTTATTATTGGCGCTATTGACTGGATTCCAGGGAAAGATGTGCCCACTCTATTCAAGGATATCAAGAAGGAATTCCCGGACAAACCCTTCATAGCCGTTAATCCGCTGGGAGACAGGAAAGTGTACCTGCGGATGTGTCACGGCTTCCAGGCACTGGGCATCCCCAGCTACACCAGTGATGAAGACGCCATAGTATCACTGGCTGCCCTGTGCCGCTATCAGCAGTTCCTGGATAGCATGGCTTAGTCTAGAGAGGGGAGTGATGCTGATGAATGCTCTTCCAGAGAGAGCGGTCATCGATATGTGGCAATATCGTTTGCCGGGAAGGACCGACCTCGTGACCGAAGAGGGAGAGCCGATAAGGGTGGTCTACCCGGGAAGGATTAATGGTGACCGCGGCGCTGATTTACTGGATGCGGTAATCTCCACAGGTCAGGGGCTGGTAAGGGGAGATGTCGAGGTCCACGTTAAATCAAGCGGCTGGCGGGCGCACGGACATCACCAGGACGCTGCCTACAACCGGGTCATTCTGCACGTGGTCTACTGGCGTGATACGAAGACGGCTGTTTGCCTTCAGAACGGACAAATAGTCCCTACCCTGGAACTGCATAAGTTCCTGGAAGCTCAAACCGGCGGGTACGTTAATGATTCGGCATGTTCTTCCACACGCTTACCTATGCCCTGCCGCAGCGCGATGAATTCCCGGGATACCGACGTTATCGGCAGGCTTCTTGATGCGGCCGGGGAGGAGAGGTTCAGAACAAAGGTTGCTGATTTCCGAACGCAGCTGGCTCAAACAGAGGCGAGCCAGGCCCTTTACCAGGGAATCATGGGGGCGCTGGGCTATACCAAGAACAAGCATCCACTACTGGAGTTAGCCTGCCGCATGCCGCTTCAAAGGCTGGAATCAGTGGCCTCCGGTGGAGTCTCAGACACTGAGTACCTGGCCCGGCAGCAGGCTCTGCTGGTGGGCATGGCCGGACTGCTGCCGTCGCAACGTTCCGGCTGGTACCCGGCAGTTACGCCGGATAATGAATGGGTAGAGAAACTGGAGAGGTTCTGGGCTTCCTCCGGCGAGAGGACAGAAATGTCTGAAGGTGACTGGCATCTATTCAAGGTCAGGCCAGGTAATCTCCCAATACGCCGCATAGTGGCTATGAGCTATCTCTTGCTGCGCTATAGAGAAAAAGGGATATTTGAGCTGGTCAAAAGGCTTCGCCAGGAAACGGCAGAGGCGGGATGCGGCAGACTGGCAAGAACGTTACAGGTGGCTGCCGATGGTTACTGGGCGAGATACCTGGACTTTGGCCTTCCCGGTCAAACAGGCATCCCGGCCCTCATTGGTAGTGGGCGAGCCGCTGACATTGTTGTCAACGTAATCCTCCCCTTTACTGTTGCCTGGAGTGAAGTGAATTCTTATCAGGAGCTGGCCAGAAAAGCCCTGGAGATTTACCGGCATTATCCCAGACTGGCTGAAAACACTCTGGAAAGACACATGAGAAACCAGCTCGGGATTAACCGTTACCTGGTCAGTTCGGCTCAAAGGCAGCAGGGATTGATTCATATCTACAGGACTATGTGCTCGCAGGGCAGATGTCAGGAGTGTCCACTGGGCAACGAATAGAGTTGACAGGGCCAAGTCCCCGAATTTAATGCGGACAGTACCGGTGGCCCGCTAACGCTATTACGTATCCAACATATCCCATATGTACTGGTGGTTCATAGGCTAGATTATGTGGCCAGAAGTCCAATATATTAAGCGTGGTAATGTAGTAATGCCTGTCATGCTATTGACATATGTCCAAAATTTCTTTATAATAAATTACAAGGATATGTTAGGGGTATCTTTAAAACGGTTTATGGTGGTCAATATAAGACCATCTATGCGCAGACGCCTGACATTTACTTCACTTATCCTGCTAAATCAGATGCTATTGATAGCCTTGGCTATAGCCTGGATCGTGCACATGGCTATCATAGCGGCAAACGGGTCGGTATTTTTCAAAGAAACCAATCCTCTTATCCTGTGGGTGGAAATCTCCACAATGGTCTTTATCGCCCTGTTCGCCATATGTGTACTGGCTATTCAGGTACGGAGGTTAGGCGAGAGACGAAGGGGTACAGATGACAGGGATTAGGGAGTGTCCTGCTCCCTGGGGCGGACCAACCATGGATAATGGCCGTTTATCTGACCTTTATATCTCCATCGCCGGCGCTTACAGATACTCAACCAGTTCGGTCAGGCTCCGTATCTTCGGACAGTCGTTAATATCTTCGTAATGACCGGTGCGGTCGATAAGGATCCCCTTCATGCCGGCCCCGTTGGCGCCGATAATATCAACCTGGTACTGGTCACCGACGTATATCGCCTCCGAAGGCTGTACTCCGGCCTGCTTCAGCGCCTCCTGAAATATCTCCGGCTGAGGCTTATTGGCGCCCGCGTCCTGGGAGGTAACGATGATTTCCAACCATACGGTCAGCTTCAGCTTATTCAGCGTAGCGGTCATATCCTGCTCTACGTTGGAAATCAAGCCCAGGATAAGCCCCCGGCTCTTGAGTTCGTTCATGGCCGGCGCGGCGTCATCGAAGAGGACAAGGTTCATCTGGAACTGTTGCATCTTGTGTAACAGGCTGAGGACAAGCTTATCATCGGCTTCTATGCCGGCTTCTCGGAGCATGATTCTCTGGTGTTCGATATAAAGTGCCGTCTTCTCTTCTTTTGACCGCAGGCTCAGCGGACGGCGGGCTATTTCACCGTATATAAACTCATCGGCAGCGACGAGGGGACTGCGAAAGATATCGGGGTCCCGCGGGATGCCGATTTCCTCGAGTGCCTGTGACGTCAGTTCTTCACGGGGCGGGTCATAGCGTACCAGCGTCTGAAAGAGGTCGAAGAAAATGGCTTTAATCATAAGAGTGGCTCCCTTTTTGGTTTTAAACAGTACCATTGTAATCGAAGCCGTCTTATCTGTAAAGGAAATCCCGAGCTGATTCGGGCACTTTTTCGATACGGCGTGTAGTAAAAGATAATCAAAAGGAATCGTGGTAGTATAATGTAGACACGGCCTAGACGCCCTTCCTGATTACCAGAACCACTACCAAAGCTATAACCATAACGGAGGCACTCAACAACAGCCCTATCTGCACCCCCAGCGCACCGCCCACCCAGCCCATAAGGGGTGCACCGATAGCAACCCCGGCCGTAAGCAGAGCATGGAATATTCCGGTAGCCATGCCATGCTCCCCTGGTGAAGTATGGTCAGCCACCATAGCCGAGATAGATGGGAAGATGGCGCCGTAGGCAATTCCATATACAGCCATCACGACTGCCAGCAAGGGGAAGGCTGTTACCCAGGGCATCACCACGAGCGCTACAATACCGAGAGTTAGCCCGACGGCAGTCAGCCTTAGCCGTCCCATACGGTCGGAAAGAGCCCCTGAAGGTAACTGGAGAATAATAAACATGATGGCGAAAGCCGCCAGCAGCATACCGACATGTAATGCTTCCATACCCAGGTTCTTTATATAAAGAGGCAGGAGCGTGACGACGCCGCCAAAGGTAAAATACTGTGCAAATATAGCGCAGTAGGGGCCAATAAGCCCCCTTCGTCTCAGTAATTCCTTTGTCTTCTGCCAGCCCTCACCGGAATACCTTCGGGTCTGGACTAAATCCCGGCGCCGGCTCCCCGGCAGTAACAGGCTCAGAAGAGCGCCTACGACCAGCAGACCCGCCCCGATATAAAATACTACCTCGTATCCCAGCCTGGAGGCGATAACCCCACTCGACCCGTAGCCCACGAGGGTAGCCGCCGCCAGCGACATACCGTAGAAAGCCATGGCTCTACCACGGCGATGTTCGGTGCCATGATAGGCCACAGCCGACATGGTCGCCGGGCCGACCATACCTCCCGTTATCCCGTGAAACACCCGCACCAGCGCCAGGTGAACCGGCCAACGGCATAAAGAATAGAGAAACATACCCACCGCATCACCGATGAGACCGGCGATTAGCGGCAGCTTATAGCCGAATCTGTCCACCAGCCGACCGAATATCACATTTGCCGGGGTATTTGCTATTGAGTAAAGTCCGATAATAAGGCCGACGATACCGATGCTAGCCCCGAGTTCATGGGCATAGAGAGACATAACCGGAATAAGCAGATGGGTATCAAGGAAACCAAAAAAAGTGACAACCGAGACGATAGGCAAGACCTTCTTTGCGTGAGGTCGTGTTAATTCATTCATCCGTCCAACGTCATTAGAATACACCCAAAAGTACTCCTTGTTCAACTCGTCTCAGCTTGCTATAATGAGAAAAACGATGAAAAAAGGGTACAGGCAGAAATAGTTAAATGCCGAAAGTATCAGAATCGCCATACCATAGAGTCGTAGTTAAATTCGGCACGAGCCTGCTCACCGGCGGCAGTGACCACCTGGACTCTGAAATAGTATCAAATCTGGTAGCCCAGGTGGCACGACTGCATGAGCAGGGACTGGAACCTATTATCGTATCTTCGGGGGCTATTGCTTCCGGTCGGCACAAGCTGGGGCTGAACAGAAAAATCAAAGGCATCCCCTTCAAGCAGGTGCTGGCTTCGGTAGGCCAGGGTCGCCTGATGAATGTCTATGAACAGCTTTTTGACCAGCATAATATTACCGTGGCGCAGGCTTTACTGACCAAGGCTGACCTCTCCGACCGCGCCGGTTACCTCAATACGCGTAATACCCTCCTGGCTTTACTGGAACTCAGGGTGGTATGCATTGTGAATGAGAACGACGTGGTCTCCATCGATGAGATTCACGAGGCGAAGTTCGGTGATAATGACAACCTCTCAGCCATGGTAGCCAATCTGGTTGACGCCGACCTGCTGATGATGCTTACGGACATCGGTGGACTATACACCGCCGACCCGCGCCATGACCCCGGCGCCCGCCTTATATCACAGGTGGAGAGAATCGACGCCAAGATTAACCGCCTGGGAACTATCAACACGGATAGTCTCGGCACCGGCGGCATGGTCACCAAGATAGAAGCCGCCAGGCTGGCAACCACCTCCGGTGTGGAGGTGGTTATCGCCGACGGCAGAGAAGCCGACGTTATTCAAAGGCTGGCATCGGGCGAATCTATCGGCACGCGCTTCCTGCCAACCACGAGCAAAATTGAGAGTCGCAAGCGCTGGATGCTCTCCGGCCTGAGTACCAGAGGCAAGCTGGTGATTGATGACGGCGCCGCCCTGGCATTAAGAAAGCAAAATCGCAGCCTGCTTTCGGCGGGCATCCATAAGGTCGAGGGCAGGTTTGAACGCGGTGAAATAGTCGCTATCTATGATACCGGAGGAAATCAGCTCGGCTGCGGTATAACCAACTACAGCTCCGGCGATATCGGCATTATTAAAGGGGCTCATTCTAATAAAATCGCCACTTTACTCAGTTTTGACTATGGCCCGGAAGTGGTGCACAGAAACAATTTAGCGTTACTCGAAAGGGAGGAGACAAGTGGCAACAGGCAGACTATACCATTACACCGATGAAGAGTTTATAGCGGAGGTCAACTACCAGTTCCAGCACGAATCAGAACAGAGGTGGTGGGGTGAGCTCACTCTGGTGGACTACGTACGCATCAAAGACGGCAGCGGGTATATACTCGAGCTTGAAGACGGCCGCCAAAGCAAATGCACCCTCAAAAAGAGGGTCAACCGGGCGGTAACGAGCCTCCCGCCCCGCTACGTCTACCACTTCAGCGGCAATACCAAGTTTGACTACTAGGGGAGGGGGGACAAGGGGGGAGCGCTGGAACTGATATGCAGGTATTCAGGGGCAAAGGTAAGATTTACGATAGCAGTGAAAACTACCTAGACGAAGTTACCTATGAGATATTCCACAAACCATCCACCGACTCCGCTGAATCGCAATGGTACGGGGAGATTACCCCCAGTAAAGCTATAATGCCTGTAGGAAACTATATCATTGAACTGGAAGACGGCCGTAAGGGGCCATGCAATATCGGGCTGAAGACAACATCCTCATTCGGCCTGGTGGTTGACAGTTTTAACCTTAAGGGAACCGGTCCGCTGACGCATTAAGAGGAATCCAGACATGACATCACCCATAGAAGAGCTTGAAGCCAAGGGGAAAGCCGCTAAAGCCGCCTCACGCCGGCTGGCTTACCTCCCTACCGATATCAAGAACAAGGCCCTGCACAATATCGCCGATGACCTCCTGGCCAGGCAGGAGGAGATACTTGCCGCCAACAGGACCGACTACCAGGCAGGCGAAAAAACGGGCATGAGCGCCGCCCTGCTCGACCGCCTGATGCTGGACGCCGCCCGCCTTGAAGCCATCGCCGGGGACACGCGCGCCGTCGCTGCCCTGCCCGACCCCGTAGGAGAGACGTTCGACATGCGCATTCTGTCCAACGGCCTGGAGGTCAGCAGGAAACGCGTGCCCATAGGCGTTATCGGCGCTATATACGAAAGCCGCCCGAACGTCACCGTGGACATATCCGCCCTCTGTTTAAAATCGGGCAACGCCGTTATCCTGAGGGGAGGCAAGGAGACAATCAACTCCAACACCGCCATAGTTAAAGTTATTCAAGAAGCCTGCAAAAGAGCCGGGATGCCGGAAGGGGCGGTACAGTTCATCGAAAATACCGAGCGCACCCTCGTTAACCACATGCTCAAGATGAACACGGTTATCGACCTGATTATACCGAGGGGCGGGGCGGGGTTGATAAAATCCGTCACCGAGAACGCCAACATGCCGGTGGTCAGCGGCGGCATCGGCGTCTGCCATACCTATGTGGATAAAAGCGCCGACCTCGACAAGGCGGTAGCTATTGCCTTCAACGCCAAGGTACAGCGACCCACGGTATGCAACGCCCTGGATACCCTGCTCGTCCATGCCGATATTGCCGGGCGCTACCTGCCCATGATAGGGGCGGAGTGGGCTAAAGCCGGAGTAGAACTGCACTGTGACGAGCGGGCAATGGCTATCCTGAAAACCGATGCTTCCCTGAGACTGGTCCCGGCGACCGACGAGGACTGGGGCAAGGAATTCCTGGCGCTGGTGGCGGCGGTCAGGGTTGTGGACTCGCTGGATGAGGCGCTGGAGCATATTGAGCGTTACGGCTCGGGGCATTCCGAGGCGATTATTGCCGAGGACTACCAGCCAGCCACACGCTTCCTCGACGAGGTGGATGCCGCCTGTGTCTACGTCAATGCCAGCACACGGTTCACCGACGGAAGCCAGTTCGGGCTGGGGGCCGAGGTGGGCATCAGCACACAGAAACTCCATGCCCGCGGACCCCTGGGACTTAAAGAACTGACCACCTACAAGTGGATTATCCTCGGCAGCGGCCAGGTAAGAGACTGATGGCTACTTGATTATCAGCTCTTGCTGTTGAATTTGAAACAGCTGCTGTATACCCTTCTCCGCCAGCGACAGTATGTCGTCAATGGCCTCTCTGGAGAAAGGTTTACCCTCGGCCGTCCCCTGAACCTCAACGAACTCACCCTGGCTGGTCATGACCACATTGAAGTCAACCATAGCCTGGCAGTCTTCGTCATAGCAGAGGTCCAGCAGCATGTAGCTGTTGACAATACCGACGCTGGTAGCCGCCACAGCGCTTTTCAGCGGTATTGACGATATTACTCCCATGTTTGCCAACGTCCCCAAGGCCTGGTGAAGGGCTACATAAGCGCCGGTAATAGCGGCGGTCCTGGTACCGCCGTCAGCCTGGATGACATCGCAGTCTACAATCAGCGTTCTTTCACCGAGGGCATCGAGGTCGGCTGCCGCCCGCAGCGAGCGCCCTATCAGGCGCTGAATTTCCTGATTGCGCCCGGTAACCCTCCCCACCGACGAATCGCGCTGCGTGCGGGTAACGGTAGCCCGGGGCAACATTGCATATTCCGCCGTAATCCAGCCGGTACCGCTCCCCTTGAGAAAACCGGGTACCCTTTCCTCGACGCTGACCGAGCACAAAACATGGGTCCTGCCCAGCTTTATTAACGCCGAGCCCTCGGCAAAACTCTGGTAATCGGCAATTATCTCTATCGGCCGTAATTCGTCATAGGCACGTCCATCAACTCTCTTCACGCGATCTCTCCAGTCCATTAAATAATATGTCAGAGTATAGCATTGATGGGTGATAATGGCAATCTATAATCTACCTCACCCCCTTAATCCCCCTCTCCTATCAAGGAGAGGGGGAGGATTAATAGAGAGGGGCTGGCGCCCCTCTTAAACGCCCCACAGGGTGGCGGGGATAAAACTACGGGATAAGCAGAAAATGATGAGGGTGGGCGGGTGGGAATAGATATGTCTGAGGAGTGGGGCAGGTTCTTCGGCTGAAGGAATCTGCGAGGATGAGGCAATCTTTCACATGTGAAGGACAACCAAATGCAAGTAAACCCTATGTTAGCGCCCCTTCCATCTGAGCGAGGAGCTGCTCGTTGGTATAGTGGCTGAGGCTTATGGCATCACCGGGGCAGCCGCCGACGCAGGCGCCGCATCCCTTGCACAGGGCTTCATTGACTTGGCACACTTTTTTGTCCTCGTCAAAGGAGATGGCGCTGTAAGGACAAACGGCTTTGCAGAGCTGGCAGCCGGTGCATAGCTTTTCATTGATTACAGCCGTAGCCGCTTCTATCTCCACCTTGCCGCGACTTATCATGGCCAGAGCCTCGGCGGCCGCCGCCGAAGCCTGAGCTACCGTATCCGGTATATCCTTGGGACCCTGACAGCAGCCGGCCAGGAAGATGCCGTCGGTCATGGTAGCCACGGGGTCGAGCTTGGGGTGCTTCTCCATGAAAAAGCCGTCGGCGCTCCGGCTGATATTGAAGAGCCGAGCGACCGCCTCCACATCCTGGCGCGGCTCAAGGCCGCAACTGAGGACGACCATATCCACCGGCAGGCGGCGCTGCTCACCTATCAGCGTATCTTCAAACTGAACCACCAGCTTTCCTTCTTCTTCCGGGGTCTCGGCAATGTTGGTTACCTCGGCGGGCTTCCCCCGGATAAATACCGTCCCCTCCTCAAGGACCCGGTTATAGAACTCCTCATATCCCTTGCCGAAGCTCCTGATATCTATATAGAACTCGTAGACCTCGGCAGTGGTGTGCTCTTTTATCAGATGGGCGAACTTCATGGAGTACATGCAGCATACCCTGGAGCAGTACTCGTGGTACTGCTCGTCACGGCTACCGACACAATGAATGAGGGCAATGCGCTGCGGCTCCGAGCCATCCTTAAGCACAATATGACCGCCGGTGGGACCGGCCGAGTTTACCAGACGCTCAAACTCGAGACTGGTATAAACGTTGTCCAGCCGCCCGTAACCGTACTGATAAATGATACCGGGGTCAAACAGCTTAAAGCCGGTGGCGACAATTATCGCGCCCACCTCCACCTCTATAATCTCATCCTTCTGCTCAAAATCTATGGCTCCGGTCTCACAGCCGGGGATGCCCTTCTTCTCAATGCCCTTCTGGCACAGGCGGCAGACATCTTTGCCCTCGGCCAGACCCTTCAGGTGGAGGCAGTTCTCCGGGTCAATGAGCACCTTGTTGGGCACCGCCTGGGCAAAGGGCTTATAAATGGCCGTACGCTTGCCCAGACCCTGCTCAAATTCATCAGGCACCCTGACAGGACAAATTTCCAGGCACCGTCCACAGCCGGTACACTTACCCAGGTCAATATACCGCGCTTTCTTCCTGATTTTGACCTTGAAATTGCCGACATAGCCTGAGACTTCTTCTATTTCACTATAGGTAAGCAGCTCAATATCGGGATGAGAACCTGCCAGCGTCATCTTCGGGGTCAGAATACAGGCAGAGCAGTCAAGGGTAGGGAAGGTCTTATCAAGCTGCGCCATATGCCCGCCGATGCTGGGATTTTTATCGACCAGGTAGACCTTATTCCCGGAATCGGCAATCTTCAGGGCGGCCTGAATACCGGCGATACCGCCGCCGACCACCAGGGTGTTGGGATTTATATCCACTTCGCGCGCTTCCAGCGGCTCGTGATAGTAAACGCGCCTGACGGCGGCGGCGACCAGCGCCTTGGCTTTCTCGGTGGCCTTCTCCTTATCCTCGGTTACCCAGGAAACATGCTCTCGGATATTCGCCATCTCAAAGAAATAGGGATTCAAACCCGCCTCCTGTATAGCCCGACGGAAGGTGGGCTCGTGCATCGTGGGTGAGCAAGAGGCGACAACGACACGGTTAAGATTAAACTCTTTTATGTCCTTTTTTATAAGCTCCTGCCCAGGGTCGGAGCACATGAACCGGTAGTCACACGCCACCACCACCGACTCCAGACCGCGGGCAAAGCGGGCGACGTCTTCAACATCAACCGTACCGGCGATATTGCTGCCGCAGTGACAGATAAAGACACCTATTCTCGGTTCCACGGCTATTCTCTCTCCTCAGTCGGGTGAGTGGTCACATAGTTAATGCGATTATATATGTAGTCCAGCACTTCACGAGGCGAAACGATATTCGTATCCAAGCCCAGGGATTTAGCTTCAAGACCCAGTGCCAGACCAATCAGCTGGGTGATAAACAGGACGGGTATTTTAAAGTCGGCCCTGAACCTTGCGTTTATACGGCTCTGGTAGGCATCCAGGTTGGTCTGGCAAAGCGGACACGGGGTTACTATACACTGAGAGCCGTTCTGCGCAGCGCTCTGGAGTATTTTACGCGTTAGTTCCAGCACGTTTTTCTCCTCGGAGATAGTCAGCGAGCCGCCGCAGCACCGCGCCTTCATCGGGAAATTAACTGCCTCGGCACCCAGACACTCTACCAAATCGTCAAGCGTATGGGGATGTTCGGTATCATCCAGTCCGTACCGGGGACGTACCAGCTGACAGCCATAGTACGGTGCTACCTTAAGGCCATCAAGCCGGTTCTTTACCTCGCCGGCTATAAACTCAGGAGTAACGTCATTATAGAGCACATCCACCAGGTGCCTTACCCTTATGCTGCCCTTATATTCCAGGCCAGCTACCGCCAGGGCTTCATTTACCTGTGTCATAAGCTTCGGGCGTTCCTGCAGGTGCCGGTTCGCCCCGGCCAGTGTCACGTAGCAGGAACTGCACGGCGTCACCAGGTCAAACCCGCTCTTCTCCGCCAGCGCCAGATTACGGGCGGCGACCACGATGGACTCCTCATCATCCAGTGAGCCATAGGGCGTCGAGCCACAGCAATTCCAGTCCTCAAGCTCAACCAGCTCTATATCCAGCGGGGCGGCTATAGCCTCCGTGGAAAGCCCCAGACCCAGGCCCGTGCTCTCTGCCGAACAACCGGGAAAATAACTATAGTACCTCAACTGCTACTCCTGACCTCCCTGAATCTCTGGATAATGCGTGACAGGTCTTGCCTGCCTTTGATTTTCGTAGCCTTTAACGGCAGACGCTTATGATTAAAAAGTCTCAAACCTAACGGCGCCATCCTGATAGTAGCTACAGGATGCAATATAAGCTCCGGGAGAATGGAAAGGTAAAACTTTACCATCACGCCGAATTCGTGGACACGCCCGTTACTCCTGATAGAGCTAACAAAGCTCCGGTAGAAGCTCGGCGTGCTGGTGCCCCCGATTCTGAAGCCCTGCTGGTTCGCCAGGCTTTCCAGGGCATGGGCTATTTCGGTCGGCTTGACGCCGCGGGGACAGCGGGCGGTGCACATATAGCAGGAAAGGCAGAACCACATGGAATTACTGGAAAGCACCTCATCCCGCTTGCCGGCCCGAATCATGGCGATTATTTTCCGGGGAGGGTACTCCATCTGGCTCGCCATAGGGCAACTGCCGGTACACGTGCCACACTGGATACAGGCAAGGATATGCTCGCCTCCGGGCGTAGCCTTGACTTCATCCAGAAAGGTAGTCATATCTACCTTCATGTTACCAGAAAGCTAACCTTACGGCAATATCGACAGTCCGTCTGATGGGATTTTTGACACATTGACCTCAGACCGATAGAATTACAATGACTGTATGGTTAAAATTATATGGACGGACAATATAGGAGGTCTAGCTGGATGACAACATTGAAGGAATACAACAGTTACGGGGAGGAACTGGAGCAGTCATTGCTTTTGAAAACATCGCCAATAGCCGTGAAAATGCTGGAGAAAGAAGAAGATATCCCTGAGGGGGCAATCAGACCAAAAAGAGACCGTGGTTATCATATAGCGCAGTGTCAGGCCTTTGCCATGACGCGGCGGCAGGGAATGACGATAGCCATGCTGAAAGAAGACCACTGGTGCTGGGCGCCTTTGCTGGCCTACGGCCTGGTGGAAGACCCGCATGATGCTTTCGTGGATGCGCATACATCTTTCCCGCGCTTTGAGTACGGGAAATATATCGGTATGGTGACCGGCCCGTTGAAGTCAGCTAATTTCGAGCCGGATATGGTACTGGTATATTCCAACACCGCGCAACTGAGGGAAATGATTATTGTGCCGAAGTTTCAGGATAATACCCTGGTGAAGTCCGAGTTTGACCCTATCGATTCCTGTGTTTACTCGGTCGTGCCGGTGATAACGGGCGGCCAGTACCGGATTACCCTGCCCGACCCCGGCGAATACGCGCGGGCATTCGCCGGAGATGACGAGATTATCTTTTCCGTGCCAAAGGAAAAACTGGAGGGGCTGGTGGAGGGGGTCAAACGCGGTGCCGAGATGAAGCAGAACGCGGAGGATTGGTCCCATTTATTGCTGAGGCCGGATTTCCCCCGTCCCGATTTCTATATAGACCTGTTTAGGAAGTGGGGACTGGACGTAGAGAAATAAAAGACTGAGCTTGACGATGTTATCTTTTCCCACCCACCACCCTCGTGGCATCGGTGGCTATCTTGCTCATGTCCACCCCTCAGCCCCTCTTTTCGCTAAAGCGGCTTACAGCTTCCCTATGGCCGGCTGGTCGGTGCCAAAGGGGCGAACATCCATAAGTACAAAGGGTCTATCGACTCTCGTAACAATCAGCGGACAGTGCGGGAGTTTTCCGGGTATGACGACGGCCGTCGGCGAGGTGATAACCTGTCTTTCCAGTTCCTTGCCCAGATATATCTCGACCTCTCCCCCCAGCTCGCTCAAATTGTCGGTATCAGTCCCCATAAAAAACAGAATCTCCGGCATAGGGTGTGCGTGCGGTTTATCGGGTTCCGGGCCGAATCTATAAGGGGCTTTCTTCAGGCTTTCATACATTATCAGAAAATCAAATTCGGGGTTTTTACCGCGAATAAATGCCAGTGACCCGCCGGAATCATCCCGATTCTTCGGGCCGTAGCTCCAGGCACCCTTCCTTGTGAACGCCAGGTTTATTATATTGTCCCTGTATCTGGCGTTCCACATCGTTACCGGAGTCTTTTCAGAAGCCTTTTTGTTTGAAGGTAACGGTGTCTCTTTGCATTCGGGCGCGCATGAAACCGATACGAATATGAACCGTTTGTCCATTCTGGTAATGGTAGCCGGAAAATGCGGGAACCCTCCGGGAACGGAGACGGCTGTTGAAGTGGTAATCATGTGCTTCTCAGCTTCTCTGCCCAGGCACAACTCGACTTCTGCGCCCAGCTCACCCATGTCACTCATATCAGCCCCCAGCCAGAGCAGAACCTGATTATAATCATGCACATGCGATTTATAGGGATTTTTGCCCATGCTACCGGCTGCCCAGTAAGTCCCGTATTCAACATGAAAATCCAGTCCGAAAGGTCCACCACTTATTTCAGTTCTCTGCCGGAAAAGTCCCGGACTATCCTTTTCAAAAGTGAGTTCCCTAACATATTTCCCGTATTTTTTATCAGCCATTCCTGGTATCCTTTCGCTTTCTTTTCATACGAACTACAATCTAGTCCTTTTGTGTATAATTGTCAACGCACCACCAGCGATGAAGACCAGCCCGTTTGTAGCTGGCGCCTCAGCCGTGATAAACTACAAGCGTAAGGCAGAGGGATTCCCAATGAAAATACTGGTCACCAATGACGACGGCATACGCTCCGACGGGCTGTGGACATTAGTGGAAGAACTCAAGAAAATCGCCCGGATAACCGTTATAACTCCGGATAGCGAGAAGAGCGCTATCGGTACGGCCTTAAGCCTGCTTCAGCCTGTGAAGTTAGAGGAAGTCACCCCCGCGGTGAGCGGGGTAACCGCCTACACCGTGGACGGTACGCCATCCGACTGTGTTATTCTGGCGCTGGGCAAACTTATCAAGGACAGGGTAGACCTGGTCGTCTCTGGCATCAACAATGGCTCCAATCTGGGTGAAGACGTCTATATCTCGGGAACAGTGGGCGCCGCCCTGCAGGGGTATTTCCGGGGCAGCTCCGCCCTGGCCGTATCGGCACCGCGCGATAGCAAAGCCGGCCTGGCAACCGCCGCCCGAGTAACGGGCTTGCTGGCGGAACGCATCGTCGCAAGTCCCCAACCGAGCCGGATTTTCCTCAATGTAAACGCTCCCGACCTGCCGCCGCCCGATATTGCCGGGGTTAAAATCACGCGCCTGGCCCGAACCAGCCATATAAACACGGTTGAGGAAGACGACCATGACCAGCAGAAGCATTACCATCTCATACGACAGAGGAAAGACGAACCGGCGGAAAAAGGCACCGACATATATGCCAAAGAAAACGGCTTTATCTCTATTACCCCCCTGTTCACCAGTCTGTACGACAGGCCGTCGCAGCAGTTCCTGAAGAAGCTATGCGCCGACCTTCTTCAGCAGTTACAGAAGTAATAATTTTGCTAAAATCATGCAGCACTATATCGGCACCGACATCATAGAAATAGTCCGTATCAGGCAGGCGATAGACCGCTGGGGAGAGCGCTTTCTCCACCGCGTCTATACCGCACCCGAGCTCAGCATCTATGGCCAGCGACCCTATTCGCTAGCTGCCTGTTTTGCCAGCAAAGAAGCTGTCATGAAAGTGCTGGGTACAGGCGCCAGGGGTATCGGCTGGCGGGAAATCGAGACCCTGCATCACCCCAGCGGCAAGCCGTTAATCAGACTTAACGGCCGGGCAAAAAAAGAGGCGGACAGACTGGGGATAAAGGAAATTAACGTCAGCCTTGCCCACTCACGGGAATACGCCACCGCCACTGCCATCGGCACAACTTAACGCTCCCAGACCACCTCCCCACCGATAATCGTCATCTCCACCCTGATATCTTTTATCTGCTCTGGATGAACCTGAGTCGGGTCGTCACTCAGAACGGCAATGTCGGCCAGCTTACCCGGGGCGATGGAGCCCTTGATGTCCTCCTCAAAAGACGCATAAGCTGCATTTACCGTATACATCGCCAGCGCCTGCTGCGGTGTGACGGCTTCCCCGGGTAAAAGTACCTGCCCGGACTCGGCTTTCCGCGTAACCGCCCCGTATATCCCCGCCAGCGGGTCAACCGGTATCACCGGGGCATCCGAGGCGGCGGCAACCACCACGCCGCTTTCCATGGGCGATTTAATACGGTACAGCCAGGGCAGCTGGCCAGGGTCTACCGTAGCCAGATAACGCTCACCACTGTAATAGATAGTCGAGGGGTGGGTAACGATAACAACTCCCAGCTTTTTCAATCGTTCAAGGAGATACGGAGGACACTCGCTACAGTGCTCAATGCGATGACGACTTTCGGCTACTGAAGAATGACTGTTTACGTATTCCAGAGTCTTGATGGCGGCCTCAACGGCGCTCTCCGCAATAGCGTGGAAAGCCAGCTGGAAACCGGCACTATGGCATTCAAGAACAAGGTTGTTTAATTCTTCCTGTGTCCGTTCGCCCTGTCCCGCCGCTTCACCCAGCATTATTTTGACGGCGCCTAACCTTAAATCCTGGTCACCCGCACCGGAGATTAAACCGGCTTCCTGAAATTCAATCCGCGTCTCGGGCCCCACCATCATAGATACACGACTGCGCAGGGTGGCAGAGTCTTTATACCTGCGGACTATCTGCCATCGATTGAGGTCGTTTCTATAAGTCGCCTCCTGCAACGAGGTTATCCCGTAAGCAAGGAAATGGCGGTTTGCCAGAGTGAACGCTTTATCCAGTTCCGCACCGGTAAAAGGCGGCATTACCTCTCCCCGGATATAGCCCAGCATCTCAACGAGTATACCATTCGGCTCGCCGGTGGACAGGTCGCGTTCAATACGGGCACCGGGCGGCTCCGGTGTTTCACGATTGATACCGGCCATTGACAGCGCCAGGCTGTTGAGAACGCAGGCATGCAGGGAGCGGTGGCTCAGGACAACCGGGTGGTCGGGGGCAACTTCATCGATATCCCAGCGGTTGGGACAGCGCTTCTCCGCCAGATAAAACTCATTATAGTCGGTGCCGCTCAGCCATGTTCCCCTGGGGGTATCTTCAACCCTGCGGCGGATAGCCTCTTTGATATCGGCTATAGAACTGACTGCCGATGGACTGAGGTCAATGCTGAGCAGCTTTCTTAACGAGGAGAAAAGGTGGAGGTGGGCGTCATTAAAGCCGGGCACTGCCGTTTTACCCTGACAGTCGATTACCCTGGTTTTAGCCCCGGCAGCCGATTCCAGCCTGTCACTACCGGCGACCAGAGATATTTTATCGCCATTAATCGCTACCAGTTCCGCCGTAGGCTTTCCGGCGTCCATAGTTATTACATTGGCGTTTTTTAGAACAATATCGGCTGGCATTTTTTACCTTTGATACAGTATTATTTTCTAACCTCAATCCCTTGATATTTTACAACCCTCCCCCTGTGTCCCCCTCCCTTGGAAAGGGAGGGGGAAGAGCAGTTAAGAGAGGCTTCGCCTCTCTTGGACTCTCCGTTTTTTCCTCTCCTTGCGAGGTAAAAAGGAGAGGGGGAAGAAGTTTGAGAGAGGGGGGCTTCGCCCCCCTGGTTCTGTAAACACAATGTTGGCCAATGGTTCTGGCTGAAGTGGAAAAC
>CAZLEY010000024.1:0-33846 GCA_964558675.1 uncultured Dehalococcoidaceae bacterium
AATCCAGTATGCCGAGAACTGCCATTGTTTTGCCGGCATACTTTGTCGTCGAGCCAATAAATAATTCAATCATCCCTTATCCCCCCTTAATATCAGTCTCCCGTCAACTGCCCAGACTCCCTCGCCTTTATCCATTACCATCAGTGGATTAATCTCCATCTCAACTATTTCGGGGAACCTTTCACCCAGGGTTCCAACCGTGGCGATGACTTCATACAGGGCTTCAAGGTCCTTTTCCTTCTCGCCTCTAACACCACTGAGCAAAGGAAACGATTTTATTCCAGAGACCAATTCTCGTATTTCCTTCTTACTGAGGGGAGTGAGCGCGAAGTTAACATCTTTGAGAACTTCAACATAGACGCCTCCCAATCCGAACATTACCAGCGGCCCGAGCCGCAGGTGATGCGAGGGCGGCTTGCCTTCGCTGACCTGCTCGCCGAACAAGTTCTTTGGCAGGCGAGAGCTTCAGCGCAAGCAGGCCGGGTGGGAAAAGATAACTCCCGGCTGGGGAAGTGGGCGGTAGGGTAGCCGGACTCTCCCCCTCTCGTACGTATCCGCCCCAATCTAAAAATGTAAAGCATGTTATTTATGCCCCTCGCCGCAGCTCCCACGAGGGCGTCAGTCCTTCACTGGTGAAGGGCGACCGGGTGCGCAAAGACAAACCGCGACAAAATCGCTTCTCCCTCCCCATTAATTTTCAAAAACAAATCAACATCCGGAAAGTCAACCCGTAAATGTCGCCATGGAAGCCCACCCCCCAGGCTAAATTTCACCCCCTCGCGACATTTTACATAAAAATCCCCCCAAAATGGCCTGTACTTAACATAACTCTAAAAACAATTCACGCCTGACCAGCCTCGAATTGTTTCCCGATAAAAAAATATCGGGTTTGCTCCCCTGTAATTGACAAAGGCCTGGTGCTATAATTACTCTAAGGTGGGGGGGAGTGCTATGCATGAGGCCGTGCTTTATGAGAAGCTGCCGGACTCAAGGGTAAGGTGCCATACCTGCCAGTGGCGCTGCCGGATTAACCCGGATGAATACGGGGTGTGCGGAATGTACCAGAATAAGGACGGCACCCTGTTCAATCTGAACTACGCCAGAGTATCATCCGTAGCCGCTGACCCCATTGAAAAGAAGCCCCTCTTCCACTTCTACCCGGATACCCTGGCTTTATCACTGGGCACGCTGGGCTGCAACTTCCACTGTGAGCATTGCCAGAACTGGGAAATTTCCATGGCCGATGGCAGCGCCTTGCAGCACGGCTGCCGGGAACTCCAGCCGCAGGCGTCTATAGAGTTGGCGAAACAGTACCACTGCCAGGGCGTAGCCTGGACGTATAACGAGCCGACCATCTGGTTTGAATATACGCTTGACTCCGCCAGGCTGGCCAAGGAAAATAACCTCTATACCGTCTATGTGACCAACGGCTATGCCACACCCGAGGCGCTGGATACCATCGGCCCTTACCTGGATGCCTGGCGCGTTGACATTAAGGGTTTCTCAGACGGTTTCTATCGTAAGCTGGCTAAGATACCGCGCTGGCGGGAGATTCTTGAGATTACCAGGCGGGCTAAAGATAAATGGGGTATGCATATTGAGGTGGTCACCAATATCATCCCCACCATGAATGACGATGACCAGCAACTCCAGGGCATCGCTAACTGGATACGAGATGAACTGGGTGAGCTTACACCCTGGCACGTGACCCGGTTCCACCCTCAGCACCACATGATGCATCTGCCACCGACCCCTCTGGTCACCATTGAGCATGCCTATGAAATAGGCCACAAGGCCGGACTTAAATTTGTCTATGCCGGTAATATCCCCGGCCACCAGAGCGAGAGCACCAGGTGCTATAACTGCGGCAAGCTCAACGTGGAGCGATACGGCTACCAGACAAACGTAAAAGGTCTGGATGGCTCAAAATGCCGGTTCTGCGGGGCGGAACTGAATTTCAGGGTACCCGGCTCGAAGGAGGCGTAAAATGATAAGGAATCCAGTTGTCGCCGGACAATTCTATCCAGCCTCGGCTTCACAGCTCAGGGAAATGATTGCATCCCTGGTCGACGAGAAAGCGGAGAAAGAGGAGGTAATCGGTCTGCTCATACCTCATGCCGGATATATCTATTCCGGGCCGGTAGTCGGGGCTACCATCTCCAGAATCAAATTCAAAGACACGTTTATCATCATGGGGCCCAGCCATACCGGGATGGGGAAACCGTTCAGCATTATGACCGAGGGTACATGGAAGACGCCTCTGGGTGATGTTGAGGTTGATTCCGAAATGGCCAGGAAAATCGTGGCTGTATCCAAATATCTGGAGGAGGATACCCACGCCCACCGGAATGAACACGCCGTGGAGGTCCAGATTCCCTTCCTGCAGTATTTCAGGTCGGATATCCGGATAGTGCCTATCATCCTGGCTTATGCCCCCGCGGCCGCGTACAAGGAAATCGGCCGGGATATCGCCAGGGCGATTAAGGAGTTGAATAGAGAGGCGGTGATTGTCGCCAGTGGTGATATGACCCACTACGAGCCGCAGGCATCCGCCGAGAAGAAGGACTCCCAGGCGATAGAGGCTATGCTGAATCTTGACGATGATGAACTTACCCGGCGGTATGAGGAGCTTGACATATCAATGTGCGCTCATGGTCCGGTGGTATGCCTTATCTCCGCCGCCAGGGAACTGGGCGCAAATGCGGCGGAACTGGTCAAGTACCAGACCAGCGGCGATGCCACCGGTGACTACGACGCGGTGGTCGGCTACGCCGGTGTCATTTTCAAGTCAGCTAGAATGCACCCGCTGGTGGCACTGGCCAGAGATACGGTGGAGGCCTACGTCCGGGAAGGTAAAACGCCGTTACCCCCCGCCGACCTCACGCCCGAGATGAAAGAGAAGGCCGGGGTCTTCGTCTCCATACACAAGCTCGGTTCCCTGCGGGGCTGCATCGGCACCTTTGAGCCTCAGGGGGCAAACGTGGCCGAGGAGATTATTACCAACGCGGTAAGCTCCGCTACCCGCGACCCGCGCTTCCCTGCCATCAGCCCCGGGGAGCTTAAAGATCTCGATTACAGCGTGGATGTGCTCACCAGGCCTGAGCCTGTAGATGATAAGAGTCAGCTGGACCCGAAGAAGTACGGCGTTATCGTGGAGGCGGGCTGGCGGCGGGGACTCCTGCTGCCCGACCTTGAAGGCGTGGATACGGTTGACTACCAGATTGATATCTGCCGCCAGAAGGGCGGCATCGACCCCGACGAGCCGGTACAGCTATACAGGTTCGAGGTGAAGCGATATAAATAATGGGAAACAATTCGAGGCTGGATAGGCGTGAATTGTTTTTAGAGTTATGTTAAGCGATGTGGGCGGAGAGGTTTTTTAGCTGTTGGAGGTGTGAGGGGGTTAAGGGGAGTCAGGTAGATAAGAATCAGCGGATAATGTAAGAAGAAGGAGTTCAAAATGAAGTTACAGAGGTCTGTTGAGATTGCGGCCCCGCCGGAGAAAATCTGGCCCTTCCTGATCGAGCCAGAGAAAATTATGAAGTGGTTTACTCTTCTTGAGAAATTTGAGTATACCGGTGAGCAGAGAAGCGGCGTGGGGGCTACCTTTTACTACGAGGAGAAATCTAGCGGGCAGCTTATGAAGTTGAACTATGTGGTTACGGAATGGGTTGAGAATGAGAAGCTCGCCTTCAGTGTGACATCGGGTTCGCTGAAGAAGGATGACCAGGTGTGGAGTATCGAGGCGACACCGTCGGGGAGTCGGTTTACAATGTTTGAGGACCTGGAGATGCCTATGGGGATTATCGGTAAGATAATCGGCGCGCTGTTCGGCGGCATGATGATAGGTAAAAATATTGAGAAAATACTGGCCAATTTGAAGAGTCTGGCCGAGGCATAGAGGGTTTTTACCGAAGTAAACACCTTTAAATTGACATAGTGGCATATATATGCTATGATATATATAAAAAACCATTGCGGGAGTGCGACATGAAGAGAACAATGATTTACCTGCCCGATGAGACCCACCAGGGACTGCGGAAACTCGCCTTTGAGGCCAACACCTCGATTGCCGAGCTTATCAGAAAGGCTGTCGATGCCGTCTACGGGGAGGATATTGAGGATATCAGGGTGATGGAGGAGGAGATTGCTCACTATAAGGCTCATCCTGAATCGGCTATCAGCTTAGATGAATGGCGTCGCCGAAAAAAAGTGAATGTATGAAGTTGAGCTGACCAGGAGAGCTCATCATGAGTTCAATAAGCTCTCTTTAGCCGACCAGGAACGAATAGAGGCGGCACTAGACCGACTGAGCGCAAATCCAAGACCTCCGGGTATCAGAAAAATACACGGGAATATATACCGAATTAGAAGCGGGGACTGGCGTATCATCTATGCTGTTTTTAATAAAGACAGGCTGGTTCTGGTGGGCAGAATCGTCCGGCGCTCGGAAGATACCTACGATAGGGTAAAAGACCGGTTCTAGTTTGAGGGGAAGGGTGCTGCTGAGCTTTGCTGAGATGGAGAATGGGTGAGAATTTTATTTAAATTTTTTATCACCCGCCGAAGCTGGCAGCATCTAGCAAAATTTGTGTTTAATGGTGTAGAATTTGGTAAATATGACAATAGCAGAAATGCAACAAATGCTTCCTGGGTTCACATCAGAACTGGATAGGATTATATATGGGGATTGTCTGAATGTTATAAAGACTTTTCCTAATGAATGTGTGGACCTGATTATTACCTCGCCACCTTATGCAGATAATCGTAAGAATAGCTATACAGGTATTCCTGTCAACAAATATGTAGAAAATTTTTTGCCGATAACCGATGAACTTAAGCGTGTTCTTAAACCTCAGGGGTCTTTCGTCCTAAACATCAAGGAGAGAGCGATAAATGGTGAACGGCAAACGTATGTCCTTGAGTTGATATTAGAGATGAAAAAGCGGGGTTGGCTCTGGACTGAGGAGTATATCTGGCATAAGAAAAATTGTTACCCGGGTAAATGGCCAAACCGATTTAGAGATGCTTGGGAGCGTTGTCTGCACTTCACCAAGCAAAAAAATTTTAAGATGTTTCAAAAAGCGGTTATGGTGCCTATGGGTGATTGGGCGCAAAAGAGATTGGCAAAGTTGAGTGATACTGACCGAATCCGAGATGAATCTCACTCCCTTAGTGGTTTTGGTAAAAATGTTTCTAATTGGTTAGGTAAGAAAAATGTAAACCCAACAAATGTAATACACCTGGCTACAGAGTGTTCAAATCGTAAGCATAGCGCTGCTTTTCCCATTTCTTTGCCAATTTGGTTCATCAAATTATTTACGGAGCAAGGAGATGTAGTATTGGACCCATTTATTGGCTCTGGGACGACAGCATTGGCTTGCATTGAGCTTGATAGACGTTATATCGGGATTGAGTTGATGGAAAATTACTATAATTTAGCATTGGAAGCTATCGCTGCTCACCGCAAGCTAGTTGTGGCGGTAAGGGAAGAGAAAAGTGAATACAAATAAGTTACAAGAGCTTATAAGTAACAGCCTGCAAGATTTTTATGAACGCCGTGTGCGGCGGCTTGAAAAGCTAAAATTAAAAGACTTCCTTCACAGAAAGAATCCGTATCTTTTCAAAGCGCTAGGAACCCAGAAAGCTTCGGAGATTGTTGAGAGAATACTAACTGCTTATATCGGTGCCTCTGATGAAACAATGTTTGGTGAAGCTTTCTTTGAACCCATCGCTCGTATTGCTTCAGGTGCTAAGGTTTCAGATGCTGAGGGGGTAGACTTTATCGTTGAATCTGAAGACCGTGTTCTCGCTGTGGCGCTGAAATCAGGCCCAAACATTTACAACGCAAGCCAGAAAAAACGCCAATCTCAGGAGTTCTCAGCTTTACGTAACCGCCTTTATAAACTTCACAAACAATTTGACCCTATGTTAGGACATGCCTATGGACGTGCCAAAGCTCAACCTACTAAGGACCTGGTTTACAGACGTAGTTCTGGGCAGGCTTTCTGGACAGAAATTACAGGTGACAGTGACTTCTATCTTAAGTTGGTGAGATTGATGAAGGAAGAACCAGCTAAACACAAACAGAAATATGCTCCTGCTTGGGATGCCGCTATTAATAAATTTACGGCGGAATTTGTTAAAGACTTTTGTTTTCCTACTGGCCAGATAGACTGGGAAAAATTGGTTTGTTTTGTTAGCGAAGATACCAATAAAAGCTGATAAATATTGGGAAATTCATGTAGTGCGAACTCTTTTTTATCTCCCGCCAACAGCCCTCGCAGCATTGGCAGCCTGTCCGTTCGTGGAGGGAGGAGAAAATACCCCTTTACGAAAGGGGGAAAAGGTGCAGAGGAATATTAACGGGCTAAGCCGCCAATGATACAGGGCGGCGGGTGGGAATAGATAAGTAACGAGGGGGGATAAGGCGGGGTGAGGTAGATATAAAATAGTAGTCAGAATAGCCTATTGACAGTGAATTGTAGAAGGGGTATTGTAGATATACATTTCCATTACGAGAGGGTGCACCATGAGTATGGATATGTTTGAACAGAAGTCGGAGCAGGAGTTCGAAGAGCAGCGATTGCAGCAGGCACCGCTGGCGACGCGGATGAGGCCCAACAGCCTGAACGAATTTGTGGGGCAGGAACATATTATCGGTAAAGGGCGCGTGCTGAGGCGGGCGATTGAGTCCGACCGCATACCGTCAATGATTTTCTGGGGGCCGCCGGGTTGCGGTAAAACCACCCTGGCTTTCATCATCGCCAACAGCACCGGGGCGCACTTCAGTCCCGTCAGCGCCGTCAGTGCCAGCGTGGCCGACCTGAGGAAAATAGTGGTACAGGCCAGGGAGCGCCGCAAAGTGCAGATGCAGAAAACCATACTCTTCATAGATGAGATTCACCGCTTCAATAAGACTCAGCAGGACGCTGTTCTGCCCTTCGTCGAGGACGGTACCGTAATCCTTATCGGCGCCACTACCGAGAACCCCTCCTTTGAGGTTACCTCTCCGCTCCTCTCCCGTACACGCGTCCTGCCGCTGAAGCCGCTTACCGAGGAGGAAATCCAAACGCTGATTCTGCGGTCGATAAAGGACAGGTTCCAGGGCATCGGCGAGCTGAATGCCCAGCTGACCCCTGAAGCCATGAACCATCTGATAGGCATGTCAAGCCACGATGCGCGGGTTGCCCTGAATACCCTGGAGACCGCCACCATGAGTACGCCGCCCAACATAGAAGGGATACGCCCGATTACGCTGGAGATAATCGAGGATGTCCTCCAGCGCCGTGCCGTGATTTATGATAAGGCGGGAGACCAGCACTACGACCTTATCTCAGCCCTGCATAAGTCGATGCGGGATTCGGACCCTGATGCGTCGATATACTGGCTGGCAATGATGCTGGATGCGGGGGAAGACCCGCTGTATGTTGCCCGGCGTATGGTGCGTTTTGCGTCCGAGGATGTCGGCATGGCTGACCCCCAGGCACTGGTAGTGGCCATGGCAGCCCAGCAGGCGGTCCACTTTATCGGTATGCCTGAGGGCAACCTGGCCCTGGCTGAAGCAGCAGTTTACCTGGCTACCGCCCCCAAGAGCAACTCCCTTTATGAGGCGTACTCCAAAGTTCAGGAAGAAATTAAGGGAGGCTCCAGCGAATCTGTCCCCCTGCACCTGCGCAACCCGGTAACGCCGCTCATGAAGGAAATGGGCTACGGCGAAGAATATAAATATGCCCATGACTATCCGGAACACTTCGTGGAGCAGCAGCATTTGCCTGATTCTCTTAAAGATAAAAAGTTTTACACCCCCGGGAAACAGGGGTATGAAAAAGAGATAGAAGAGCGGTTGAAAGCCTGGTGGCAGAAGAGGGGTAAACCGAAGGAAATAGAAGAGCTGCCCGAGTCCGATGAAGATACGGAAATCTAAATGATATTCCGGCAGGGCACGGAGATTTCTTGACAATTATTCAGAATCTCTAATAAACTTGTGTCAGGTAAGTGCTGAAGTCGCGGTTCAGATGCAAGAGTAAAGTTCCACCCGGTATGCTTGGGCAGACGTCTAAAGTTGCCGGAACTATCTTTGCATCCTCACTTCATCAATACATTCTGTTTACCCACCTTGTTCCGAAGCTGCGGCATTGCCTCTTATCGTATTTCCTGGTTCATTGTCTCTGGTTACCTCAGTATAATTTTTACCAGAAGAGGGGAAGCATCTATGGTCAGGTTACCTTTCATTCCTAAAGAGCACAAATTTTTCGACCTATTTGAAGAAAGCGCTCAAAACATAGTGAAAGCATCCCAGGTGCTGAAGGAGATGACTGACTCCTGGCAGTTTATTGACAGCCGGGTGGCGGAAATAACCGAGATGGAGCACCAGGGTGATACAATAGCCCACCAGATTATCTCACTGCTGCACCGCACCTTCGTTACTCCCTTTGACCGGGAGGATATCGCTCAGCTGGTTCATACTATGGACGACATTATTGACTTTATTCATGCTGCGGCTGACGCCATGTTTATCTACAAGATAGATAGTCCTACACAGAGGGCAAAAGAACTGGCCGATATCATCGTCCAGGGGGCGGTGGAGGTGGAAAGGGCTGTCCGCGGGCTGCGGCGGCGGTCAGAGCTGAAGATGATACAGGAGCGGTGTGTGGAGATTAACCGACTGGAGAATATGGCAGACCGCGTATTCCGGGCGGGCATGGCGGAGCTTTTTGATAATACGACGGATATTGCCCAGGTTATCAAATGGCGCGAGATTTATGAGCACATGGAGGCGGCCACAGACAGGTGTGAGGATGTGGCCGATGTTCTTGAAGGGATAGCCCTCAAGCATGCCTGATTCATCTCTGGCTCTTCTTATCCTTATTATCCTGTTTTCTATTGGCTTCGGTATAGTCAATGGCTTCAATGACGCAGCCAATGCCATTGCGCCAGCTATTGGTGCCCGCTCCGTTTCCCCGAGGACGGCCATAATGATAGCCGCCGTTGCCAATATGGCTGGCGCATGTACCGGTACGGCGGTTGCCCACACAATCGGCAAAGGTATTCTGGTCCCTGAGGCAATAACCTATTTAACGGTTATTGCGGCTCTGGCCTCAATTATTATCTGGGGTACGCTGTCTACCTACATGGGTTTACCCATAAGTTTGCATCATGGTTTCATTGCCGGGTTGGCCGCTGCCGGGATGGCGGTTTCTGGTAGTAGTGCCGTGGTATGGAGTATTATGACGCAGATTCTGGCGGCGGTAGTTATCGCTCCTTTGCTTGGCTTCGCCGGTGGTTTTGTGGCAATGGTCTGTCTTTTCTGGGTGCTCCGGCGGACTGCGCCGGACAGGATAAGGAGGATTTTCAGCAGGGGTCAATTTTTTACAACAGCCTTCATGGCCTATAGCCATGGGAAGAATGATGGCCAGATGCCGATAGGAGTTATCGCTATGGCACTGGTGATTTTCCATAGCGATACCGGCCTGTGGGACAGGCTCTCTGTACTGTCTGCTGACACATGGTGGGTAATTGTCGTACCGGCACTGGCGATTAGTGCGGGTACAGCGATGGGAGGCTGGCGGGTAATTAAAACTATAGGTATGAAAGTTACTACGCTCAGACCGGTGCAGGGCTTCACTACCCAGGCTGCCGCTGCTACGGTTATTGAAGTTGCCTCGTACCTGGGTATCCCTGTCAGTACTACCCATCTCATTAGTGCGTCTACTATGGGGGTGGGGGCTACGGCGCGTTTTTCGGCGGTGCGGTGGGGGATAGCGGGGAACATCGTGGCGGCCTGGGTGCTGACGTTTCCTATCTGCGGTGTGCTTGGCTATTTCTTTTCCTGGCTGCTGCACCTTTGGTTCTAAGCTGCCGCTGGCATCCGGTAGATAGTCTTAACCTCACCCCCTTGGTCCCCCTCTCCAAATTGGAGATAGTATGAACGGCGTAATTGATATGTTTGGAGAGGGGGAAGATTTTTTAAAGAGAGGCGGAGCCTCTCTTAGACTCTCCGTGGGGTTATGGGAGAAAATTATGGGACAAGCCGCTGATGTCACGAGGGCGGCTGTCCTACCCTGACAGGAAGGATAAAGGTGGGAATAGATAAGAAAAGGGGGGAGTCGGGGAGGGAATCATGGGTTAGGATACTGATGACAAGAGGGCGGATGTCCTACCCTGACGGGAAGGATAAAGGTGGGAAGAGATATCTAATTATAAGGTAATTTCTCTGGGCACTACCCGGCATTTTTCGGCGGTGATAATGGCCTCAATATCGGCTACGGCACGGTTAATCTCACCCCTGCGGTTAAAGACAATGTAGTCGAACAGGGGCAATTGCTGAAGCTCTTCCTCGGCGGTCTTCAAACGCAGGGCTAAATCTTCAGGTGTTTCCGTTTGGCGTAGTTTGAGTCTGGATTCGAGTTCTTCCATCGAAGGCGTTGCGAGGAAGATAAACACCGCCTGCGGAAGGATTTTTTTAATGGTAGCGGCTCCCTGAACGTCGACTTTGATGATAACATCTTTGCCGCTGTCCAGCGCCTGTTTGACCGGCTCTCTGGGGACGCCGTAATAGTTGCCGTAGACGTTCGCCCATTCCAGCAGCTCATTACGGTCAATCATTTGCTGGACTTCAGTATCGGAAACGAAACGATAGTGTATGCCGTCTATCTCGTTGGCACGTGGGGACCGCGTGGTGACGGTAACAATGAATTCAATGGGAAAGCTGGACTGCCTGAGTCTGGTTAAAACCGCATCCTTACCGACGCCAGAGAGTCCGGAGAGGACTATGAGCAGGGGTTGCGCCGGTGGATTGAGGGGGGTGTTACCCTCATGGCTCATCTGCGGTTTCACTTTGTTCCTGTTTTGCCGGTACGTATGTCCGGCTTGAATGTAGCCTGCTGGCGATGGTTTCTGGTGCGAGTGCCGCCAGTATAATATGGCCGCTATCGGTGAAGATAACCGCCTTGGTTCTCCTCCCGCTGGTCATATCAATTACCAATCCATTATTTTTTCCATCATGGATAGTACGCTTGGTAGGTGCTGAATTTGGTGAGGCAATAGCGATAGCCCGACTCATCGCCATGATGTTGCCAAATCCAATGTGAACCAGTTCTACGGCCATATCATCACCTCGCAAGTTGTTCTTAAGACGTATATCAGCGTCCTGGTTAAATTCATAAATCATACTTGTATCCAGTCAGGCCGGGCATAAAGAGGTTGTTGTAAATAACAGGATTCATCAGATATGTGTATGAATATATTACCTCGTACGGAAATCCCTGCTATAAGCTATCACTTGTCTCTGAGGTTGTCAAGGGTGTTTTACTCTCAACAATCCTTTCATTTAGACATATTGTATACAAAAATTCTACATTATTTATACTAGAAATCTACCATTAACCTCTTTTCATATGCGGGATATTGTGCTAGAATACTGGGTAGTAGTTAATAATAGTCCAGTTCGTTAACAACATATGATTATGAGAGTCGAGAATTGCCTCTTGGTGGTTAGAGCGGGGTGGAACCACCCGTTCCCATCCCGAACACGGAAGTGAAATGCCCCAGCGCAGACGATACTGAGGGGGTAACCCTTTGAGGAAAATATGCCACTGCCAGGAGGCTTATAAATTTAGGAGTCACATTATTATCACAAAATAGTACTGTAAAAAGATACAATCTGCGAGCCCTGGTTGCTTGACAATCTGCTTTATTATAGTATTAAAATAGATAGGGTGTTATAAAGCGAAGTGGCTTTGGGGAGAAGAGATGGCCAGCAGATTTGAGAAGTTTTCAGAGAGAGCCCGCCGGGTCCTCACGGTAGCCCAGGAAGAGGCCCGGAACCTTAACCACAGTTACATTGGCACCGAGCACATTCTGCTCGGGTTGGTGCGTGAGGAAGAGGGCGTAGCCGCCAGGGTGCTTACCAATCTGGGTATTGGACTGGGTAAGGTACGCTCGGCTGTGGAATTTATTATCGGGCGTGGTGAGAAACCGGGCACCGGTGAGACAGGGCTTACTCCCAGAGCTAAGAAAGTTATTGAGCTGGCCATAGATGAGGCGCGCCAGCTCGGTCATAATTACATCGGGACCGAGCATCTGCTGCTGGGATTATTACGAGAGGGGGAAGGCGTCGCCTCCAGCGTACTGGACAGCTTTGGCATCACCCTTGAGAGGGCGCGTGCTGAAGCGGCCCATATTCTCACCCAGGGCGTACCCAAGGCGAAGCTTACCCGCGGTGGTGCCAGCCGTACCCCGGCTCTGGACCAGCTGGGTATCGACCTGACGGCGGCTGCCCGTGCCGGAAAACTCGACCCGGTCATTGGGCGGTACAAAGAGATTGAGCGGTTAATCCAGATACTCAGTCGCCGCACCAAGAATAACCCTGCCCTTATTGGCGAACCGGGCGTGGGCAAAACGGCCATCGTCGAGGGACTGGCACACCGTATTATTGCCGGTGATGTCCCCGAGACCCTGGAAGGCAGGCGTCTGATAGCACTGGATATGGGCTCACTGGTCGCCGGTACCAAATACCGGGGTGAGTTCGAGGAACGGCTGAAAAAAATTATCGATGAAATAAAGACAGCGGCCAACTGTGTGCTCTTTATCGATGAATTTCATACCATGGTCGGCGCCGGCGCCGCCGAGGGGGCGGTCGATGCCGCCAACATACTGAAACCTTCACTGGCGCGGGGAGAGCTGCAGTGCATCGGCGCCACCACCCTTGACGACTATCGCAAGTATGTAGAGCGAGATGCGGCTCTGGAGCGCCGCTTTCAGCCGGTCCTGGTAGAGGAGCCCTCGGTGGACGAGACGCTGGAGATATTAAGAGGAATTAAAGAACGCTACGAGGAGCATCACAACCTGACGATAAGCGAAGAAGCGCTTGGCGCCGCGGCTACTTTAGCCGCTAGGTATATTCCCGACCGCTTTTTGCCGGACAA
The DNA here is from genome assembly GCA_964558675.1 of uncultured Dehalococcoidaceae bacterium. GTDB lineage: Bacteria > Chloroflexota > Dehalococcoidia > Dehalococcoidales > RBG-16-60-22 > CAZLEY01. The sequence continues at coordinate 12,930 of CAZLEY010000024.1, forward strand.
GGCTATTGACCTGGTTGACGAGGCGGCATCAAGGGTGCGGATTAGACACAGGACGATGCCCATTACCCTGAAGGAAGCGAAACAGCTGGGAGATAACATACGCAAGGATAAAGATGCCGCCCTGGCCACACAGCAATACGATTATGCCGCGGAGTTGCGCGAGCGAGAGCTGCAAATCGACGAAAAGATAAAGGCACTGGAAGAAGAGTGGCGGAGTGAGCAGAAGCAGGAGAAGCCGGAGGTAGTTGCTGAAGATATCGCCGAGGTAGTAAGCATGTGGACGGGGGTACCGGTGGTACAGCTGGCCGGTGACGAGACCAGCCGCCTGCTCAATATGGAACAGGTGATGCACCAGCGTATTATCGGCCAGGATGAGGCCATCGATACCATAGCCAAGGCGATACGGCGAGCCCGGGCAGGACTTAAAGACCCCAGGCACCCGATAGGCAATTTCATCTTCCTCGGGCCGACGGGTGTTGGTAAGACCGAACTTGCCAGGACGCTTGCCGAGTTTATGTTTGGCAATGAGGATACGCTGATTCGGATTGATATGTCCGAATTTATGGAGAAATTCGCCGTATCCCGACTTGTCGGCGCACCGCCGGGATATGTCGGCTATGATGAAGGGGGGCAGCTGACCGAAGCGGTAAGACGCAAATCCTACAGCTGCATACTCCTGGATGAGATTGAGAAGGCTCATCCGGATGTCTTTAACCTGCTCCTCCAGATATTTGATGACGGACATCTGACCGATGCCAAGGGAAGACGGGTTGATTTCCGCAACAGCGTCATTATCATGACCAGTAATATCGGCGCTGAGCTAATCCGGAAGGGCACGACGATAGGCTTTACTTCTCGCAGTAACGAGGCCAAGACACAGGAGCAGTCTTACGAAAGGATGAAAGAGAATCTGCTCAACGAGTTAAAGAAGGCCTTCCGTCCCGAATTTCTGAACCGGGTTGACGGCGTGGTGGTGTTCCACTCTCTCAGCAAGGAGCAAATACGGTCAATAGTTGATTTGATGCTGGTGACGGTGAGCCAGCAGCTAAAAGAGAAGGAAATAATGCTCGAGGTAACTGGAGAGACTAAAGACCTCCTTGGAGAGAAGGGTTATGACGAGGTCTTCGGGGCAAGGCCGTTGCGCCGCGTGATTCAGGATATGATAGAAGATAAGCTATCGGAATCGGTGCTGCGTGATGAATTCAAGGTCTTTAACAGGGTTTTTGAGACGAAGACTACAATAAAGAAACCGGAGGCTATATCCGGTATAATTGAGGCTATCAGAGAAATTCCGGGCGTTCTCAATATAGAAGAGGCAGGGGCTTCCATAAAGGTATTTTCAAAGGGTAGTATCAAGTTTGATGTAGAAAAGGCTGCCAAAGACCATATAAAAGAACTGATGAAGGATGAACCCGAGGACAGCATCAGGGATAAGGATGTTCGTGAGCCCCGTGTCTCGGAGAATACGTACATATCATACGTGGTGGTTGATGTGAAGGACGGGGAGATAGTGATAGATTCCAGGGAGAATTACGTATTGCCCGATATGGCAGTAGGCGCTGTTAAATAACATAGCGTGACTTGTAAAACCGACTCTTGTATAATAGGGCGGTGGTGGTTCAGATGATTGAGCCCGCCGCCCTTTTAGTATAATTAAGGCAATCTTCATCAATTTAAAGGTGAGGGGATAGTAAAATGGGAATAGACTGGGGTTTTGCCGGACAGGTTGGGGCTGCTGGCTTTGGTATGGTCTTCGCCCTGTTGATTATTCTGTCGGTAGTTATCTGGCTGACCGGAAAGCTGGTTAATAGAAGCGGCAGCACCGAGGAAAAAAGTGATGACAACCAGAAAGGAGCTTGAGAATTGGCAAGAGAAACAATAGAAGTTCCCATAACCGGTAAGATTGTCAGTGTAAATGTAAAAGTCGGCGATGCCGTTAAAGAGGGTGACGTCATCTGCATGCTGGAGTCCATGAAGATGGAGAATCCGATACTGGCGCCGGTAGACGGCACCATCACCGAGGTAGGGGTCGCCGTTGAGCAGGTAGTCAAGCCCGGCGAGGTAATTGCCGTTATCGAGTACTGATAGAATAACGAATTATGTTCGGTCTATTTGATACGGGGTTTCAGGCCTTCTACTGGGGCAACCTGCTGATGCTCGTTATCGGCGGGGTATTAATCTATCTGGGAATCAGCAAGAAGATGGAGCCCCTTTTACTCGTGCCGATAGGTTTCGGCATCCTGCTGATTAACCTTCCCCTGGGCGGCTTGATGGACTACGAGCTGCAGATAGCCAACACCGGCGAAACAACGGCTAAAGTAATCAGCATCGAGGTGGAGAAGGACAGCCGGCTCGGGGAAGACGACGTCATCCTGGTACTGGACTCCGGGGAGGTGGCATCGCCGGTTCCGGGCAGGGTCAAGGAAGTCCTGGTAACGCCGGGACAGGAGGTCAAGCCCGGCGAGGTGATGGTGGTGATGCTTACGGCCACCCAGACTCCCCTCCCGACAAAGCCTATCGGTTTGCTCTCCAGGATATTCGAGTACGGTATCATGTGGCAGATAATACCGCCGCTTATCTTTCTCTGCCTGGGGGCATTGACCGACTTTGGCCCGATGCTGGCCGACCCGAAGACGCTGCTGCTCGGCGCGGCGGCGCAGTTCGGGGTATATTTAGCCTTCTTTGCGGCGCTGGCTACCGGCATGTTCAGCATAGCGGAGGCCGCCTCCATAGGGATAATCGGCGGGGCGGAGGGGCCGACCACTATTTTTGTCACGTCCATGCTGTCCCCGCACCTAATAGGGGCGACGGCTATCGCCTGTTATTCCTATATGGCGCTGGTGCCCATCATCCAGCCGCCGATAATCAGGCTGCTTACCACCAAGAAAGAGCGTGCCATCTATATGAAACCGCAGCTACGCGAGGTCTCCAACCGCGAGAAGATTTTCTTCCCGATAATCGCCTCCGTGATTGTCGTCCTGTTCGTCCCGATGTCCGCCCCCCTCATCGGAATGTTCATGGTGGGCAACCTTTTTGCTGTGTCGGGCGTTACGGAGAGGCTTACCAAGACGGCGTCCACGGCGCTTATCGACGTCCTGACCATTTTCCTGACGCTGGCAATCGGCGCCAGCATGACCGCCGAGAACTTTCTCCAGCCCAAGACATTGATGGTACTTGTGCTGGGTGTCGTGGCTTTTGCCACCGCCACCGCTGCCGGTGTCCTTATGGCCAAGCTGATGAACGTGTTCGCCAAAGAAAAGATTAACCCGATGATAGGCGCGGCGGGTGTTTCGGCGGTGCCCATGGCCGCCCGCGTGGTGCAGGTGATGGGGCAGAAGGAGAACCCGCGGAACTTCCTCCTGATGCACGCCATGGGGCCGAACGTAGCCGGGGCTATCGGGGCGGCGATTGCCGGCGGAGTTTTCCTGGGCATGTTAGGGTGAGAAGTATCTTATGGTGTAAGCCGCTTCCAAATGGAAAAAATTCATTGGGGAGGAGGTAACCCATGAATGTAGAGGTACAGGGTTATTGCGATGAGAAGTTTACGGCAGTGAAGGAAGTGTTCAGGAAGAACTTCGAGGCTGACCTGGAGGTAGGTGCCTCATTTGCGGCAACGATAGACGGCAAGTTCGTGGTGGATATCTGGGGCGGTTACGCCGACGCCGCCCGAACACGCCCGTGGAAGAAAGACACCATCGTTAATGTCTACTCGACTACTAAAGTGATGACGGCCATCTGCGCTCACATACTCATCGACCGGGGACAGCTCGACCCGGACGCGCCGGTAGCCAAATACTGGCCGGAGTTCGCGCAGGCCGGAAAAGAGAAAATACCAGTGCGGCACCTTTTAAGCCACCAGGCCGGACTGGCCGTTTTTGACGAACCGATTCCGGTAGAAGCGCTCTATGACTGGGAACGCATAATTAAAATGCTGGAAAAGCAGAAGCCAGAGTGGGAACCCGGCAAACACTGCGGCTACCATGCCCTCACCTTCGGTTACCTCATAGGCGAAGTGGTACGGCGTATCACAGGTAAGACACTGGGAACATTTTTCCGGGAAGAGGTCGCCGCGCCTCTGAACGCCGACTTTCACATAGGCGTTCCTGAAGAGCATGACTACCGCGTCGGTGAGATCATACCGCCACCGGTACTGAAGCCGGGAGATCCCGGCTACGTTGACATCAATGACATCAATCCCGATTCATTAATTGGGAAATACATGTCGAATCCCCCAGTCACTGATTACAATAAGGGGAGGGCATGGCGGGCCGCTGAGATTCCGGCGGCTAACGGACACGGCAACGCCCGCTCTATTGCGCGGGTGGGAGCCGCCATGGCCTGCGGCGGCGAACTAGACGGCGTACGCCTGATGGCGTTACCGACCATCGAAAAAGCCATCGAGGAACAAAGCTATGGCACCGACCTCGTACTTGGTACTCCTACACGTTATGCACTTGGATTCGGTCTTGTCAGCAAAGAGATACCGATAAGCCCAAACCCGCGTACCTTCTTCTGGGGCGGAGCGGGCGGTTCATTGATGGTAGTCGACCTTGATGCCAGGTGCAGCTACGGCTATGCCATGAACAAGATGGCAGCCAATTTAGTAGATGACAGGCGCATCGCGGGAATGGCTAATGCCCTGTATGCCTCTCTTGCCTAATTACCTGAAATCCTGTAAAGTCAATCTGTGAGCAAATCGGATAAAGCTTCCGGAAGGACTGTCTTCGTCTGCCAGCAGTGCGGCAAGGAGAGCCTGAAATGGCTGGGGCGTTGCCCCGACTGCCAGGAATGGAACAGCTTCGTGGAAATGGCAGTGACGGCTACGGTAACCTCGTCCCGACCGATGAATCCGCTAAAGCCACCCCAGGAACTATCGCAGGTGGTTATCGAAGCCGCCGACCGACTGCCGCTGCCACTGGCCGAGTTCAGCCGGGTGCTCGGCGGCGGGATGGTAACCGGCTCACTTGTGCTTATCAGCGGCGACCCGGGTATCGGCAAGTCCACACTTTTGCTACAGGCGTCGGCATCCATAGCCAGCAGTCGGAGCAGGGTGGTCTACGTTTCCGGAGAGGAGACGGCGCACCAGATTAAGCTCCGGGCGGAGCGCCTGGGACTGAACGGTGAGGGACTCTATATAATCGCCGAAACAGACCTCGAGGCAGTGCTGAACCAGGCGGAGCAGCTAACGCCGGGGCTGGTGGTCGTTGACTCCATCCAGACCGTCTATTGCCCGGAGCTAGAGGCAACGCCGGGCAGCATCAGCCAGGTGCGGGAGTGCACCATAAGACTGATGCAGTGGGCCAAGCTCAGGGGCGTGCCGGTTTTCATCAGTGGACACGTTACCAAGGAAGGCGCTATTGCCGGCCCGCGGGTGCTGGAACATATCGTCGATGTCGTCCTTTATCTTGAGGGAGAGCCTTTCAGCGCCTACCGGCTGCTGCGTAGCGTGAAAAACCGCTTCGGCTCGACCAACGAGGTGGGCGTCTTCGAGATGAAGGAGCAGGGGCTGATAGAGGTAGCCAACCCGTCACAGGCATTCCTTTCCCAGCGCGGGACCGAGGCGATAGGCTCGGCGGTGGTGCCCACCATAGAAGGCAGCCGGCCTCTGCTGGTAGAGGTTCAGTCACTGACGACCCCCACGGGCTTCGGGCAGCCGCGGCGCACCGCCAACGGGGTCGATTTCAACCGGCTGCTGCTGGTGACAGCCGTCCTGACCAAGCGGGTCGGCCTCAGACTGGGCAACCAGGATATAATGGTCAATGTCACCGGCGGACTCAGGGTAGGCGAGCCGGCGGCGGACCTGGGCATGGCTCTGGCGATTGCTTCCAGCTTTCGTGATATAGAAGTCGCGCCGCAAACGGCGGCGGTGGGCGAGGTGGGACTGAGCGGAGAACTGAGGAAGGTCTCCCAGCTTGAGAGGAGGCTGAGCGAAGTCGCCAGGCTGGGTTTTAAGCGCTGCATAGTACCAAAAGCAGGTGACAGAGTGACGCCGTCGAGCGATATTGAGGTGATACCGGTAAGCAGCTTGAGGGAGGCGATGGGCGTGGGGCTTGTGAAAAATAAGGCAAAGTCGAGAGATAGTGAAGAGCGATTGTAGTTAAACAGAGAAAGGGTATTGTTTTGGCAAGTAAGGAACTTCAGAAGGTATTGGAAGCTGTGAAGTCGCGGCCGGCGCTGGGAGACCTCAGCATCCAGGAACAGCGCGCCGCCATGGAATCCGACTTCACACAGCTGCCGCTGGCACCGGATGTGCGGTGTGAAGCGGTGGATGCCGGGGGTGTTCCGGCTGAATTCGTAAGCACGCCGGAATCAGATGAGGGGAGGGTCATTTACTATTTACACGGTGGCGGCTACGTGATTGGCTCAATAATAACCCACCGCGATATAGCATCGCGGCTGGCGCGGGCAGCGAAGGCGCGGATTCTGCTCGTCGACTACAGGCTGGCGCCGGAAAATCCGTTCCCGGCGGCGGTGGAAGATTCCGTGGCCGGCTATAGGTGGCTGCTGTCCAGCGGGGTGAAACCCGGTCGGGTGGTTATCGCCGGGGAGTCGGCGGGCGGGGGACTGACGGCGGCGACTCTGGTGGCGTTGAAGGAAGCCGGAGAACCGCTACCGGCCGCAGCTGTTTGCGTCTCACCGTGGGCGGACATGGAATGCACCGGGGAATCCATGGTCACCAGGGCTGATGCAGACCCGATGGTGCAGCGGGACACTCTTCTGGAAATGACCAGGACTTACCTTGGGGATACCGACCCACGTTCACCGCTGGCCTCGCCGATATACGCAGACCTTACGGGGCTGCCGCCGCTGCTGATTCAGGTGGGCACGGCCGAGGTGCTGTATGATGACGCGAAACGACTCGCCGAGAAGGCGGAGTCAGCCGGCGTGGAGGTCGTTCTTGAGCCCTGGGAGGACATGATACACATGTGGCATTCCTTTGCACATATGCTGCCGGAGGGGCAGCAGGCCATCGACCGCATGGGGGAGTTCGTGCAGAAGCACGCAAAATAGTAGGGAGAAGAGTTGAGGGGGGTGGGGGTGCGAAAGGGAGAAAAAATCTCCCTTATTCCCTCCTTACGAAGGAGGGAGACAGATCGGGTTAAGGCATTGATATACGGGTTTGGACAAATTGGGGGCGGGGTGGATATTAACGGATTAGACACGGATGGTGCGAGGGCGGCAGGGTGGGAAAAGATAATGAACGAGGGGGGACACAGGGGGTGAGGTAGAGAATAAAGGATTACCTCTGAGGACTTAATATGAAAAGTAAGCAAAAGCAAAAAGCAGCCGCCATTATCGTCGCGGCGGGGGAGGGGAAAAGGATGGGTGGCGTGGATAAAGTCTTCACCCTGCTGGGAGGAGAGCCGATACTGATGCGGGCAACGCGCGCCTTCCAGGAGTGCCGGCTTATCGACCAGGTAGTAGTGGTGGTGAGCGCCGAAAACCATGCTAGATGCCAGCCCCTGGCAGGAAAAGGTGATTGGTCGAAGATAAGCGATGTCTGCCTCGGCGGAAAGCGGCGGCAGGACTCGGTGGCGGCCGGGCTGAAACAGCTTGACGGCTGCGAATGGGTGGTGATTCATGACGGCGCCCGACCGCTGGTGACCGTCGAGCTCATCGAGAGGGGGCTGGCGGCGGCTAAAGAAACGGGGGCGGCGGCGGCGGCTGTCCCGGTAACGGACACTATAAAAGTCGTGGACGACGATGAGATAGTACGCGAGACGCCTTCGCGTCAAAATCTGAGGGCGGTCCAGACGCCGCAGGTGTTTCGATTTGATATAGTCCAGATAGCGCACCAGCAGGACTGTGGCGACGTTACCGATGACGCCGCGATGGTAGAGCAGATGGGCCATAAAGTTAAACTGTATCCCGGCTCTTATGATAATATAAAGATAACCACACCCGATGACCTCGCGCTGGCCGAGGTGCTATTGAAAAAGTATGAACGGTAGAATGCGAATCGGTATCGGCTATGATGTTCATCCCCTAACGCCAGGGCGGAAGCTGGTGCTGGGGGGGATAGATATACCCTTTGATAAGGGCTTGGGCGGCTGGAGCGATGCCGATGCCCTGACCCATGCCGTTATTGATGCCCTGCTGGGGGCGGCGGCGCTGGGCGATATCGGGCAAAAATTCCCGCCCGGAGAGCCGGAATATAAGGATATTTCGAGTCAGGTCTTGCTTGAAAAAGTGATGCAAAAGCTTGCGGCGGGCGGCTGGCGGGTGGTGAATATTGATGCTACCGTAGTGGCGGAAAAGCCGAAACTCAGTGAATACATTGATAATATGCGCGAAAAGCTGAGCAAGACGATGGGAATAAGCACCGGGCAGGTGAGCGTCAAGGCCAGCAGCAATAACGGGCTGGGATTCATCGGTGGCGGCGAGGGCATCGCGGCTTGTGCTGTGGCGCTGATAGAAGGCGGTAAAGATGAAGGTATTTAACACTCTCTCCGGAAAGAAAGAGGAATTCGTGCCTCAGGGCGATGAGGTAAAAATGTACGTCTGCGGCGTTACACCCTATGATGATGCCCACTTGGGGCACGCCATGAGCTACATTATCTTTGATGTCATCAGGCGCTATCTCAAATATTGTAAATACAACGTTAAGTACGTGCAGAATGTTACCGACATTGACGACAAAATTATCGACCGGGCTAACCAGCGCGGTGTGTCCACGCGAGAGCTGGCGGAGAAATTTACCGCCAGCTATGTAGAGGACATGAAATCACTGAATATCGAGCCACCTGACAAAAACCCGTATGCAACCGATGTAATACCAGACATGATTGAGGTGATACAGGGTTTAATAGATAAGGGGTATGCCTACCCGGCCGGGGGCAGCGTCTATTTCCGGGTGAGAAGCGTGCCCGACTACGGCAAGCTTTCGAAACGCAGCCTGGACTCCATGAGGTCCGGGACAACCTGTGAAATCGGGGAGGAGAAGGAAGACCCGATGGACTTCGTCCTGTGGAAGGCAGCCAAGCCGGGTGAGCCGTCCTGGGAAAGCCCCTGGGGCGAGGGGAGGCCGGGATGGCACATAGAGTGCAGTACTATGTCACTGAAATACCTGGGACAGACTATTGACATCCACGGTGGCGGGCGGGACCTTATCTTCCCGCACCATGAGAACGAGATAGCCCAGTCCGAGAGCTTTACCGGCCAGAAGCCGTTCGCCAAATACTGGCTGCACAATGGGCTGGTGCAGCTCGGTGAAGAGAAAATGAGCAAGTCAGTGGGCAACCTGATAACGATACGGGAGGCGCTTGAGCGATACAGTCCCGACGCCCTGCGCATTTTCGTGCTCAGCTCCCACTACCGAAGCCCGCTCACATACTCCGAGGAAGCAATAGAGGCAGCTAAGGGAGGCGTTGAGAGACTATTACGAGTAGTTTCGAGGGATGACCCCATTGGGGGCGAGGGGGAAGCTATTGATGCTAAGCCCTACGAGGAGCAGTTTATTAAGGCGATGGATGATGATTTCAACACTCCTCAGGCGATAGCTATACTCTTCGATTTGACCAGGGAAATAAACCGTGCCGATGAATCGGGGCTAGAATCCAGTAAAGCTCGTGACATGCTGAGAGAGTTGGGTGGGGTTCTGGGGCTGACTTTCAAGGCGCCTGAGGAGGCTCCTCTTGATGTCAAACTATTTGCTGAAATGAGCAAATCTATAATTGCCCAGTTAAAAAGGGATAAGCTGGAATATGTACTCCAAAAGGTTGCTGCTAATCCGGATGCGGAAAATGTTGATGGATACTTAAACTTACTCAGAGGGTTAAGGGATGCCCTGCGCAAGGATAAGAAGTTCCAGCTTGCGGACGATATAAGAAACAGACTCAGTGAATTTGGCATAGCCCTTGAGGATACGCCGACGGGCACGGTCTGGAAACGGAAGAGGTGAACCAGTGCCAAGGAGAGTTTTAGAAAGGTTATATTTATTTTGTATCTATTCCCACCCGCCACCCTCGCGGCATCAGCGGCTTATACCTTAATAGATACCCCCACCCTAAAGCGGGAGTTCTAGAGGGGCGAAGCCCCTCTTCCAAATCCTTCCCCCTCCCTTTGCAAGGGAGGGGGACAAAGGGGGAGGGTTGTAGAAATACCCCAACTGGAGGTTTATTATGTGGCAGAATGCAGCCTTTATCCTGATTGGACTCGGGGTGCTGGCTCTAATCGGCTGGGCGGTTCAGGGTTTCTTTACGGCGAGTGATATTCCGCTGCTGATAAGGATAGCCGTCGGGGCTGTGGGGGTGGGGGTGCTGATACTCATAATAGTTGCTATCAGGGACAGGATTGTGAAGGCAAAAGACGAGGACTTTAAGGGGGTTGAAAGATGATTATCACGACCACTGAGAAGATTGAAGGCAAAGCAGTCAAAAAGACAATAGGCACAGTCAAGGGCAGCACCATCCGGGCCAAGCATATCGGCAAGGATATCATGGCTGCCTTCAGGGGGATGGCCGGCGGGGAAATTACCGAATACACCAAGATGATGGCCGAGGCCAGGGAAGAAGCAATTCAGAGGATGGTCGAGGACGCGGAGTGGCAGGGCGCCAATGCCATAATCTGTGTACGGTTTACAACCTCAATGATAATGCAGAATGCCGCCGAGGTGCTCGCCTACGGCACCGGCGTAGTGGTATCGGAATAAAGGAAACACAGGGGGTCGTCCCCCAGGTAATCGCCGGAATGGGCATAAGCCCGACCCCGGCAGCCACCGCACATTTTCTTGTAAAGACAGGAGGAGCATTTTTCCCCCGTGAGCTTCTCCCTGTCCCGCAGGTTATTGAATAAGTCCGAATGATACCAGAGGTACTCCAGGGGGTGGTCGCGTACGTTACCGGCGCTGATGGGGACAAAGGGGCAGGGCCAGACGTCGCCGTTGGCCTTAACATAGCACAGACCGCTGCCAGCGACGCACCCCTTGAAAAGCGTCTCCGCCAGTTTCATTGATAGTCCTGAAGGTTTATGGCCATTCATATTCCGGCTCATCAGGTAAGCCCAGTACTGCGGGGAACAGGTCGGCTCTATTATAGCCCTGTTTGTTCTCTGTTTATCCGCTACCATCTCGGTCAGTGCTTTATATTCCCTGATAGACAGCTCCATATCCTCCTCGCCCCTCCCCTCCGGCACCAGCTGATACAGCAGGACAATCTGGGCGTTAACCTCGGAGGCAAAATCCAGGAGGCCGGGGATGGCCGAGCGGTTTTCCTTCATTACGGTAGTGTTAATCTGCAGATTCATCCCGGCTTCCACCGTGGCGTACACGGCATTCCTGCTGGCGATAAATGAGCCGGGGACATTGGTTATTCCGTCATGAATCTCTTCATCATTGGCATTAAGTCCCACAGCGATGTTGGTCACCCCCAGCCGCTTGAACTCCCGCGCCAGTTCCGTAGTGAGCAGCGTGCCGTTGGTAGCGATAGATATTTCCAGTCCCAGACTGCGGGCGTAGGCTACCAGTTCCACTATGTCAGGCCTGACCAGCGGCTCGCCGCCACCGAGGGCAAGCATGCGGAACTCATCAATGCTGGCCATGCTGTCCAGCAGCCTTTTGCCTTCCTCCGTATTAAGCTCACCGGGCGCTTGTTTGCCCGAGCAGGCATGGCACTGCTTGCATTTAAGGTTGCAGGCATTGGTTACCTCCCAGACCGGATGGATGGGGAAGCCAATACAGCCCATACCGATGGCACCCGCGGCTGTGGGGAGCGTCTTTTTCCCTTTCATAAGCCAGGGAAAAACCTTTTTCCAGCCGACGAGATAGCTGAAGTAAAGAGCACTGGCCGCCTGCCGCAGCAGCAGCGTAGGTGGATTATAAAAAGCTTTTACTCTTGGAGAACCATTCTTGAGCAAGCTACACCGAGTCCCTCCATTCCAAAAACAATAACGAAAGCGGCTGCCAGTATTATCAGGTAATCGATTCTTATTTCTATCATACCGAGGCCAGCCACGATAAAACTAATGGCATAGATGATGGTTATCAGGTGGTCAAAGACCATAGTGCTCAGACTTAAAGGTTGCTGTACTTCTCTATCGGCAAGTCCCTTTTTAAAGATAGTCCGGATGTTCCATACCATAAACGGCAGCAGGATGACAGAGAGGTAAGCACTGATCTGGGGCACACCGAAGAAGACGATGATAATGATATTCAGATAACACAGGATGAGCAGGACAACGTACAGGACTCCTGTATTTTTCTTATCCAAACGGACTGCCAGATTCCTTTTGCCGAAAAGCCTGTCGGAGTTGATATCGGGGACTTCATTAATCAGTATGAGCAGGAAGACGCTGGTGGCTCCGGGGAGCGAGGCGAGAGTCGCCACGGTATCAAGGTGTCCCGTCTGAAGGTAGTATCCGGTTATAGTGGCCAGCCATCCGCAGGTAAACCATATACCAATTTCACCCAGGCCGTGGTACGACCATTGAAAAGGCTTGGCCGTGTAGAAATAGCCAATGATAATAGCTATTGCCCCGAGGGGTATGGTGAGAGGGCCAGTCTTGAAATAGAAATGCAAAATAAGGCCGATGACTACAGCGATGGCAAGGCAGACATGGGCAGCGATTATGGAGTAATGGCGGGGGATAAGTCCCATGGGTAATACCCGACTACCGCCCGAAAGCATGTGATATTCTTTATTAGCCATGTCGGTTTCGTAGTCGTAATACTCATTGATGAGGAAAGTCATCAGCATGATGCAGATTACGGCTATAGACGAAAGTAGCAGTATCAACCAGTCGATAGGGCTCCCCTGGCTCCAGGCAATGACGGCGCCGAGGATGAAGGGAAGGACGCCGCGTGCGGTAGCTCCCAAGCGAAATAGGGTAAGCCATGAAAGCATACGCTGCTTGGTCGGGAGAACCTGTACCATGTAATTCCTCCTGTTATGAACGGACACAGGCTATGGCTGATACCGGATAATGGATATAGTACTCAGAGTTCACTTGCATATTAATTATGACATAGGAAGCGTATCCAGCGCAACGGATGGATACGGCGTGCAGGTAGAGATAGAAAAGAAGGCACCGCTTGTACAATGCCTTCTTTGATTAAACGGATACGTAACTGGATATATTAAACTACAGGTGAAATAATAACAACACCTATTCTTCAGCACGCCTTCTTTAAAATAGGGCTTGCTGCACAACAACTACAGGATACCTGTAGTTAATAAAATGATACCGGATCTGATTTCACACCGCAGGATGAGCGGAAAGCTACGATAAAACTAACCCCTACCGATACGGAATACCTTGGTACCACAGACAGGGCAAACGCCCTGTGTTGCCGGACGTTTGTTCTTCAATGTAACCGATTGCGGGTTCTTGATTTCCACTTTCTTCCTACATTTCATGCAGTACGCTTGCATTTCCGCACCTCCTTCATAGTCCTGCCAAGCAGCGTAGCAAACATGATGGTATTTGTCAATGCTATATGGGTGAAAAAACGGACAATTTACTGGCTGAGCCCTCTAATTTTCACCTCGTCGCCTACGCTGGCGTTGAGAAAGGTACTGGCATCGCCCTCCTGGAGAGATATTTCCAGGTAGTCAGAGCTACCGATGAGTGCCAGCAGTCCCCCGGTTGAGCCGTAGGTGCGGCTCAACCTGGAGATTGTCTCATTGCCGACCTCAATCGTTAATGCCGTCCTTCTCTGAATGACCGACGGCAGGTCACCACTCCTGATATTTGTAACCAGGTTGCCGAAATTATCAATGTGCAGGATATGCCCCACCAGTGTACCATCCGGGTCCTGATGGGGGCGGGGTAACGGAAACACCGTCAGCGTATCTATTGATTCCCCGAAATCGGCTGGAGGTATGCCTGAAGAAAGGTGGGCCGCTACCGGGGCAAAGATATCGCGTCCGTGAAAGGTGGGACTGACGGGTGAACGCCAGAACTGCGGCCTGGTGATGGCTACAGCCTCAAGCCCGGTCCCGGGCTCTAATAGTTGCTGGTTACCCTCGGCGAGTCTGGTCGAGTACCGCTGGATAATGTAGCTGAGGACACCGTTGTCCGGCGCGACGAAGTCAGCTGTCGGTGTCCTCAGGATTATAGCCCTTCGTTCGGTGCCTACCCCGGGGTCGACGACCACCAGGTGAATAGTACGGTGGGGAAAGAACTCGCAGGCTGTGCTCAGGACAAAGGCAGCCTCGGCGATGTCGTGGGGTTTAATAGAGTGGCAGATATCAACCAGCTTTACCTCAGGATTAATACCGAGTATCACCCCTTTCATAGCCGCTACGTAGGCGTCAGCCAGGCCGAAGTCGGTGGTCAGGGTAATTATGGCGCTCATGTTCTTATTTTACCGTAAATTAACCAGTAACCTTGAGGGAGACTATTGAAAGGATGACAAATATAACCACCAGGGCGATGGTCATTTGAAAGAGCGTTTTTTCCACGCCTCGTTTGGTACGGTATACCGTGTCGGCCTGGCCAAAGATGCCACCCAGGCCGCCGCCGCGCACCTGGAGCATAGCAACCATTATCAGGGATACCGCCACGACTATCTGGGCTATGTATAAGTAAGTTTCCATTCCTATCCTTCACCTGCCATATTTGCGGTTTCAGCTCGAAGAGTCTTCGACAAGCTTTTGCTTCAGCACTTCATTTACCAGCTGCGGATTGGCACGACCCCTGGTTGCCTTCATTACCTGCCCGACCAGGAATTTTAAGGCCGTCTCTTTCCCCGCCCGGTAATCGGCGACAGGCTGTACATTAGAGTTTATCACTTCCGCGGCTATTTTCTCAAGCTCCTGAGTATCGCTAATCTGGCTGAGTCCGCGCTCTTGAATGATTTCATCGGCAGTTTTTCCAGTCTCGATAATATACACGTACATCTTTTTTGCAGTTGTTGTATTAATAATACCTTCGGAGTTCAACTGTGCTATTCTGGTCGTTTGTGCCGGGGTAACCTTTTGCCTGAATTCTTGTATGTCTTGTATGTCAATGTTTAGGAGCAAGTTACTTATATCTTTTGGAATTACGTCTTGACTGACGCTCTCTTCAAAGTAATCAGCCATGTCTTTGGAGCCGGTGAGCAGGCTGGCGTCATAAAGCGGCAGGCCGTATTCGGCAATAAAGCGGTCGCGCCTGGCCTCGGGCAGCTCAGGGAGCTTCTTCCTGACATTTTCCACCCAGTCGCGCCCGATAACGAGCGGCGGGAGGTCCGGCTCGGGGAAGTAGCGGTAGTCGTGGGCATACTCCTTGCTGCGTTGGGAGACCGTCTTGCCTTTGTCTTCCACCCAGCCCCTCGTTTCCTGGACGAGTCTCCCGCCCTCGGCGGCCGCCTTGCGCTGTCGCCGGGCTTCGTACTCCATAGCCAGGTAGACTGCCTTAAAGCTGTTCATGTTCTTGACTTCTACCTTGGCGGTATACTCCGAACTCCCTTCGGGAAGGAGGCTGATATTGGCATCGCAACGAAAGCTGCCTTCCTCCATGTTGCCGGTGGACACGCCCAGGTACTGTAGAATGCTGCGCAGCTTTATCAGGTACTGCCGCGCTTCCTCGGGCGAGCGCAGGTCGGGCTCGCCGACAATTTCCATCAGGGGACAGCCGGCGCGGTTGACATCCACCAGGCTGTAGTCGGAGCCATCAGGAGAAGAACGGTGCAACAGCTTGGCGGTATCTTCCTCAAGGTGAACGCGGGTAATGCCTATTTTCTTTGTCTGCCCGTCGACCTCAATAGTGAGCCAGCCCTTCTGCCCGATGGGGGCATCATACTGGGAAATCTGGTAGCCTTTCATGAGGTCGGGATAGGGGTAATTCTTGCGGTCAAACTTGGTATATTCGGAGATAGGGGAGTTCAGGGCCAGAGCCGTCATCATGGTGAATTCCACCGCCTGCCGGTTGATGACGGGGAGAACGCCGGGCATACCCAGGCATACCGGGCAGACGTGGGTATTGGGCGGCGTGCTGGCATAATCGGTGCTGCAGCGGCAGAACATCTTGCTCTTGGTTAAAAGCTGGGCGTGAACCTCCAGGCCTATGATGGTCTCGTAATTCATAGCTATCACCGAAAACACAACATAACCAGTATAGCAACAATAGGCGTGGCTGACAAGGAAGACAGGTGGAGAGTCATGACTGCAATTCAGTAAGTTGCAGATTGGGTGACTAAACACTTGACAAAATTGCAGATATATATTATAATATGCATAATAAATGCAGATTAGTATGATGAGAATGTGTAATGACCATTAATCAGCAACAAAATAGCAGCTATGCTATTAGTAGTGCCTATATTCCTATCTTCACTAATTCGCAGGATATCAAATTCCGCCTAAGTAACATTGATAGGGACAAGTGGGCTTTTGAGCGCCTATTGTTAGATCCACGATATGAGTCATGGCTGAAACGACGCGCTATACACCGTAGCTTACATCACACCACAAAAATAGAAGGGAATACGCTGCGTGAAGACCAGGTTGATGATATTCTTCAGGGCGAGAAGATACAGGCGGATACTAAAGAGATTTTGGAAATTGAGAACTGCTACAAAGCATACCGATTTACTGATACCATATCAGACGATGTCAATATTCCTGTTGATGAGCACGCAATACGTCACATAAACGCTTTGATATTAGGCGATGATGACCCTATGGTGACACCCGGACAATACAGAAAAGGTGAGAACTATGTCAGGCATTACATGACTGGGAAACGTGTGTATACGCCTCCAAACCAAGGAGATGTGCCAGGGCTAATGCGTGAGTTCAGCATCTGGTTAAGGGGAGATCACAAGGACATCAATCCTGTTTTGGTAGCAGGGGTATCCCATTTGAGGCTTGTTGAAATACACCCATTCTGGGATGGTAATGGTAGAACGGCCCGTGCTCTAAGCACCCTGATTCTACAAAGATTGGGTTACGGGTTTAATAAACTCCTTTCTCTTGAGAGATTTTTCAGCTTAGACCTACCTAACTACTTTGAGGCTATTAACAAGGTTGTAAGCGCCCACTTTGAGCAGGGGCGTGATGTGACAACATGGCTTGAATATTTCACGAAGGCGCTAAATATTGAGATTAGCATGGTTTCCGATTATCTCGTTGATTTCAGAAAGCTAATGGAGGATTGGCATAATATATTCGCAAAAGAATATGGCTTGGGTGGGCGCCAAATAGACGCATTAGCGTATGCCTTTCTGCATGATGGAATTCGTCCGAGGGACTTCATGCAACATACGGGGACTTCTCACGAGACAGCTAGGCGGGATTTGCAGATACTTGTAGATATTGGACTCCTGCAACCCAAGGGTAGAGGGAGAGCCCGTAAATATTTATATAGGTCTCCTTCTGAAGGTCAGTAGATACAACACTAAATAGTAAGCAGTATTGATGGTGTCATGGAGTGGGGGGGGGGAATATAGAGAGGGGTTTGTAAACGCAATAGGTACCCCCTGAAACTTCCTATCTGAAAGGTCACCCATGCCTTATAAGCAGTACATAGAGAACAAGTTACTGCCAACACAGTCAAATACCGCTGTTGGAGATTAGAATTACGGGACTCGGGTCAATAGATAAAAAAGAATGCAAAAAAGGCCAGCGAAAATCTATAAGTGAGGCCGCGATGTGAGACGCTGTACACAAATTCGTATATATTTACTGGTACGTTATCTTATATGATAGGTTTAACAAAACAAACTTCTGTTACCCAACAATTGCCTCGATTGTGACTGGCTGCACTTTCTAAGCAAATGTGTAGCTCGGAGCTATATTTTCCATTGCCCCTTGAAATATGTATCCTTTACGCTTTTCGCCTTATTTTCTGCCCATGATTCCAAACCCATCTTGTTTATCAAACACAAATTGAAAACCTTAGTATTGTGTGGCACCTGGGATGCTCTGTCTGCATATGGATGAAGATGATCACATGGAAAGTCAGAACAGTAACAACAGAAATCGATACCTTTCCCGTCGATACATTTATAAACATTGCATGGCTCAGTCATATTGAGAAAAGCTGGTGCTCCTTTTTCGTCACGGCATCCAAGGCACATCGCTTGCTCTAACGGAATACCCATATTCTCAGAAATCGATGCCCTCAGCTTTATGTTCTCCCTCGCTAAGAACACAGGACAATTGAAGCAATCTAACCCACAGGGTGCGGTCATCTGTTGATAATCCATAAGGTCTCCTTTCATTTCTGCCTGATTCCTTGAGTATACGAAAAGCCCATCCAGCAGTCAAAGCAGACAAGTGTCACATGATGAATCCTTATGCGTGCCGGATGTAGTTGCGACCTTGGAGAGGGAGGTGGTATTGAACAGAATGGACGATTGTTTACAAAGAAAATATGATGAAATGTAACTCAACCCTGAGACCCCCACAAAATCTACTAGATCTGAAGACAATTACTTTGCTCGTGGAGTGTGTAAACAGTTCTTATTGGGGCAAAGATCGTTCAATAACCTTTCCAATCCGGGAGACACAGTCAAGTTTTTAACATAGTCTACCAATTCTTGGTACCGATCACCTTCGCACCTGCAGATCCGATCTCGATACCTCTCTGCTTCCTCAACCAGATAACCGTGCCGCAATGCCGCATCCAAAGTTTCTTTACGGTCATGGTATTCCTTGCCAGATAGACAAGCACGTTTAGGCAGTATCGCACGCCTTGCTATTCCACTGGGGTATAAAAATTTACCGAACAGTAGGCGCAGCTGCCGTGCTGATGCACAAGGCTCCACTAATGTAGGCTGGCTACCTGTGCGTTCTAGTAGCCATCTCCCAATTGGCCGTTGTTCTGTCTCTAGTTTCCCTCGTTCGGTTTTCAAGGAATAAACACGTTCCATATCCCCAAAGGTAGCTCCTCTTAGAGCTTCCCTGTCTTCGAGCAGGAAAGCAGTGTTTTTGATTATCGCTCCTTCAAATTGCGCACCTTGAAGCTGACAGTTCCGAAACTCGACACCAGTCAAATCGCATTGCCTGAAGGAGACCCTACTGAAATCCGTGCCGTTAAAGATCACCCCAGTCAGATCATGGCCCTCAAAGGTGAAGTGTCTTAAGCTTTTTACATCCCCAACGGCATAAGCGGAAATCTGTATGAGGTTTCTGAAACCATTGCCGCTTAAGCCTCGGGTCTCTAAAATTTTCAGCAGCTTATCAATAGATGCTTCGATGCGCACCCTTTCAGCTACCGACTTTAGAGTAGTCCAATCTGATGGAATAATTCGCTTGGACAGAATCTGCAAGAAGTGTTCTTCGTTGTTGTGAAATATGAAGTAGATGTACTGACCTAATAGATACTTTTCGAGGATTTCTTGTGAGAATCGAATGTTCCCAGCGACTAGCCCTTCCGAAAAGACCGCAATCTGCACCAAATGCGTAATAAGCATGTCTATGGCATGTTGATCCAAGTCGCCTGGCATCATTATCTCAGCATACTCTCTTTGCAAAATACTGGAAATAGCTATGTCTAAGAGTTCGCTCTCCGTATATGATTCCCTTAAATCACCAGTCTGAAATAGATCAACAAGGAGACTACAGTAATACGGGGTTGATGACAGGTTGTTGAGTTCTGGTCGAGTTGTTATGACTTGTATGAAACGCGCGGCTTCCGACGGCGGGCGTAAAGCCTTTTCTGCGTAAGCACGTTTTGAGGAGAGCTCCCAGGGTGACAGCTCGTAGATTGTTATGTCTTCTTGTAATTCCTCAC
Source organism: uncultured Dehalococcoidaceae bacterium (assembly GCA_964558675.1). Lineage (GTDB taxonomy): Bacteria > Chloroflexota > Dehalococcoidia > Dehalococcoidales > RBG-16-60-22 > CAZLEY01. Next base: position 32,586 of record CAZLEY010000024.1, read on the forward strand.
AAAAATCTCGAAGATTCTCACTAGTAGCGAGTAGAGAATCACGTACACAGAGGACAATCGTAGGTGGAACAGTTCCACCCGGCTTTGTTAAAAGTTCCCAAATGACATTAAAAAACTCCGGGTCTCGGCCCATAACCTCGTCTAGACCATCCAATAACCAGATGGCAAACCCGTTGGCCAACATCCACTCAAAGGCGGTGAATTCAATAGGAAGTGCGAAATCAGTGCGTAGAGCACTTTCAATTGTGCTCTTCAAGTTTCGTGCTGTGGCAGTCCTGAGATGTTCCGGAACTAGAGGCAAGGGGCGAGGAAACAAGCGTCGTTGTCTTTTAAATTCCAAGAACCTTTCATACAGCTGCCAAAACAATGCGTCAAAAACAACGCTTTTGCCTATACCTGCGGGACCGACTATTAAGTTAATGCTTGGCTTATTACGTGTACCAGCACTTTCCACTTCCGTATTTTTTCGAAATAGCGCATCGAGGAGGTCTGTTCCCTTCTGTTGGCTATCTCCACTACGAAGAGTAAATGCTTGAGGCATCCGCAGGGGATCAATCTTCTTAGCTCTTTCACGAATCTTGTCCGCTACTGATAATGCTCCTAGTGAAGTGGCTTCTTCGGCCCTAAACGGCGTATCAAAGAATTCCACTGGGACTCTGACCGCAACGCGGTACTTCGTCACTTCAGAGCGAAAATTTGGACTTAGGCCCTCTCGTAAGCCAACAAGCATTACTCTTGCGGCAGAAGGAAAATTCTTGGCTGCGTCGCTAAAACGGGACAGATATGGACCTTCTTGGGTACGAAAAGAGCTAGCCTCATCAATTCGGGGAACCCAAACCAAATAGTCATGAGTCTCTTGCCCTGGCACTGGTCTAGCACCATGGAGAAAATCCCTTTGTTTCTGCAAAATCTTATAACCTTGAGCTTCCAGATAACCGCTTGCCAGCTCTAAAAGATCCACCGTTCACCTCCCCGTTATTCCTCAGAGCCTTCCTCTTACCCGTATCACATGGACTCACGCTTCCCGTTTTCAACCAAGAATGGAACGACATAAATCTCATATCGCTCTCAGAAATAAGAATATCCCCATACAATTTTATTGTTAAGTACTTTAGAATCTTGCAGTAGGTCGTTGGACGTGCTATGCATCTCGTCATGAGCAACGACAAACTCGGCTACCGGCGAGCGTTATACAAACCGCCCAAGTGTTCAATGCATATGCGTAGAACTGTATGAGAACAAATGGTCGCCCCCTCACTCC
>CAZLEY010000025.1:0-32802 GCA_964558675.1 uncultured Dehalococcoidaceae bacterium
GGACACCGCCCTCTCAAGGCGGAGATCACGGGTTCGAATCCCGTATGCGCTACCAGGGCATGTTTAACCCCCTGTTTTGAAGCTAATTTTCAATGACAGGGGGTTAGTTTTTACCGATTTGCTAACATTTGCTAACGAGAAATTATTTATAGGGTACGTTCAACAATACTAACAATTTTGCCCCCCACTCAGCTTCGATTGGGGGGCAAAAGTCGTATAATATTTCTTACCCGGGCGAAGCTAAAGGGGTTAGATAATTTGTATTACATCTAGCTTCAATGTTATTACATATTTTCCACAAGTTTTGTATCTAATTCTTTGGTAAAATCGATGTCTTTATTACGGCTTACCTTGACCACATCGTCAAAACTCTTGGCTGCCGCGTCCTGTAGTCCCGGCGCCACGTGGGAATATGTATCCAGCGTCATTGAAATACTGGCATGACCCAGACGTTCCTGGACAATCTTGGGGTGTATTCCCTGTTTCAGCATAAGGCTGGCATGGGTATGCCGTGCATCGTGTAACCGGATAGGTTTGACGCCGGCCCGGGCCGCCAGCATTGACCATGCCCGGGTAATGGTGTTGGGCCGCCAGGGTGAGCCGTCCAGATTGCAGAATACCAGCTCACTATCGTTTAACGTGGTGCCCATCATGCTGTATTCTACCTCTTTAGCCTTCCTGTACGCTTCCAGGACCAGGAACGCAGAGGGCGGAAGCGCTATTGTCCGCCGGCTCTTGGCAGACTTGGGAGCGGTGAAAACAAAGCTATTATCCCTTAGCTGGTGGAGGCTGCGGCTGACATTAATCTGCCCATATATGAAGTCAATATCCTGCCAGCGTAAGGCCAGTAATTCGGATCGCCGCATCCCGGTGAATAACGCCGTGTAGAATAGAGCGTAATACTGCCTACCTTTGGCAGCTTCGAGGAATATATTTAACTCGTATTCATCCCATGTCTGCATTTCCGGGCGGCGGTCCCGGGGCGGAGTGACGGCATCGGCCACGTTACGCGCCACCAATCCCCACTTAACCGCCGTAGCCAGGGCGATATGTAACACGCGGTGATGATAAGCCGCGGACGCAGCGGAAAGCCCGGAAGCCAGTACATCACTGTAATGCCTTTGCAGGTGTTCAGGTTTCAGCCGTGATAGCTGAATAGTACCCATGGCCGGGATAAGGTGACGCTTGATAATATCGGCATACCGTTCAAAGCCACGCGGTGAAAGGTTAGGCTTCGCATAATCCACCAGCCACCTTTCCAGGTAATCAGCTACGGTAGTTTTGCCGGGTGCTACATAAATGCCAACGTCAGATTGGTACAAGACTTCCGCCAGCCGTTTTTCGGCATCCCGCTTTGAACCTCTGACGGTAATCCATTGTTGCTTGCGCTTGTCGGCTGTGTCTTTGCCGAGTTCAAGGACTATCGACCAAGTGCCACTTTTCTTATTCCTTTGCCTTATGTGTCCCCTCATTGTTCTCACCATCCTTTTCTTTAATCTGTTTTTCCGTCTCAGAATCAACAGTAATAGAATTGTCTCGATGCATCAATACCCATTGGTTACCCGCCACCGCCGGGAAATCAGACCCGCCTTCACGAAGGCTTTTATCCAGTACACTTGTATCCAGGGGGATCCCCGATAGTTCGCATATTATTTCTTGAGTAGAATATATCTTTGACCAGTGATATAGCCATTGGGCAGCAGCTAGATTTTTTTTAGCATCTTTAGGCTTTAAATCACGATAAAAGTAACTGAATCTTGCTATCCAACGAGCCTGCCTGATTGTTACCGGCTCTTGTGGAGGTGGAGTTTTAAGAACTGGATGCGGAGATAACTCGGCATAGTTTTGAACTAACAGAATAAGAGGTATTGCTTCCGGTGGTAAGTGGCAACCATCAAGTGTACCCATATGCCATGGTGATTCTAATTTTTTGTATTCATCTGTGCTAGAAAATTCCTTTAGTTCCTGAACGTGCTTTTGAACCGCGTTAAGAGTCACAGCTTTATTAGTATCTCCGATTAGCACCAGATAGCGGTCATATATCTGCCGGGCGTTCCAATCCGGGTGCTCTATAAATATTTCCCTTACGAGTGTCCGGGTGTCTTTTTGCCTTTTATTGTTATACATACCTATTTACACCTTTATCGTAGCTAAGATTATATATTTCAGCTATATAGATTCTATGCTAAGCCTATTGACTATTCTACATAACTACTTTACATTAAAAATAATGAAATGTCAAGAGGTGTGGACATGAATTGTGAAAGATTAACCTACACAGTCGAGGAAGCAGCCGAAAAATTGGGTATATCTCGACCAGTGGCTTACCAGGCGGTGAATCGTGGCGATATACCAGTAATCCGCATCGGGCGCCGCATACTGATTCCCGTGGCTGCACTGCAAAAAATGCTTACCAACGCTGGAAGTAAAGTATAGGTGGCCGCCGGTGAATAACTTCGACCACTACGATGCTTACTATCTGGCAAACGTCCTGACGCTGCCTCGGCTTCGGTATGAGATTCACCAGGCGGCCTCTATACTCGGGGGTACGTGATGGAAATACAGGACGCTAAGAAGTACGTTGACATATTCCAAAAAGACGGCCATAGCCGCGAGGAAACGGTTGACCTTATCAGCGCCCTGCCGGTGAATGGGGAACGCTCTGAATTATTTGAATATATCGAAATCAAATACCAGACAACGCCCTGCAGGGAACTAACCGAGTATAACCTTACCGATGCTGGCAATGCTGAATATTTTACAGAGCAATATGGCAATATCCTGAGATACGACCACCAGCGCGGACGCTGGCTTCAATGGCATACCCATTGCTGGCGCCCGGAGAATGACGGCAATATCATGCGACTTGCGTTGAGAGCCGCCAGGTCCAGATATAAAGAGGCTGTTAACGTTGCCGACCTTGAATTGCGGGAGAGGATATCCAAGTGGGCAATTCAGAGTGAACAACGCTTCAGACTGGAAGCATGCATCGCCATTGCCAGCAACTTAAAACCAATTGCGGATAGCGGCGAGCATTGGGATGCGGACGGGTGTCTATTCTGTGTAAAGAACGGTGTCATCGACCTGCATACCGGTTCGCTGCGGCCGGGCAAGCCGGATGACATGATTACTATGCAATCGCCGGTAACTTTTGAACCGGAAGCCAAAGCACCGCGCTGGACTCAATTCATAAAAGAAGTTTCCAATGGTGATAGTGAATTGGAGATCTACCTGCAGAGGGGTGTGGGTTACTCCCTGACCGCAGAAACGAAGGCGCAATTATGGTTTTTCCTCTATGGCTTGGGCACCAACGGTAAGACCACATTCACAATGACAATCCGCCGACTGATGGGTGATTACGGCGTGAGGATTGATAGTGAAGATTTAATGATTAGAGACAAGAAGTCCCGCGGCAGCAATCCTAAAGAGGGTGTGGCGGATACCAGGGGCAAACGATACGCGGTAGCGTCCGAGGTACAGGACGGAAAAAAACTGGATATTGGACTATTAAAGGATATGAGCGGCCAAGACTCCATCAAGGCGAGACGGCTATATGAGCATGAACTTGAATTTATACCGACTCACAAGCTCTGGATGTTCGGAAACCACAAGCCGATTATCACCGATACAACACACGCCGCATGGAGGCGTCTAAAACTTATCCCCTTTATCTATACCGTGCCGGATGGTGTTCTTGACCTTGATTTGCAGTCAAAGATGGAAGATGAACTCCCCGGCATTTTGAATTGGGCAATCACAGGTTGCCTTGAATGGCGGAGGGAGAACTTTAACGAACCAGGTGTTGTAACCGACGCCGTGGCCGCATATCGCCACGATAGCGACATACTGGCTGACTTCTTAGAGGATTGCTGTATTTTTGAGCACATGGCAACCGTGAGTAAATCAGAGCTTAAAGCGACTTATGAGAACTGGTGTAAGGAAAACGGGCAGGACCCGGTAACAAGGAATACTTTTAAGAACCGACTTATGGAAAAAGGTATAGGCGAGCAGCGTAGTAGTGATGGCAATATCCGATTGTGGGTTGGAATAAGGGAAAAAACAAAAGACGGTGATGGTCAAATTCCTGACATTTCTGACAAAACTCTGAAAGGTTTTGAGACTAATCTGACAAAACTCCCGGAGTTTCCTACAAAGTCCCCTCGTGAAGAACGAAAATCCTACAGTTTACAGGAAACTGACAAAACTTTTGTCAGTAATGCCCCAGCGGGTGACATGCCACCTTACCCGGATAAGCCCTGTCCAAAATGTGGGAGTGAATGGACATTAAACGAAAACGGCACCAATTATATTTGTTCTGAGTGTAAATATGAGCTCAAATAAAATAATTAAAGTCGAAGTTGAGCCAGTGCGATATAGAGATGGGTGGAGCCTGATAATACACTGCTGCCCATTATGCGGCAAAAGACACATGCAAGGTGGCGGGACTGGTGAGCAGCCGTATTTTGGGACTCGGGCAGTTCATTGTTTGAACAGTAGTGTTGATAGCTACGAGTTAATTCCAGAAGGGAGTAATTATGTTGATAAATGAAAAATATAAAATCGAGTCAGATACCTTGAACGTCACTCTCTTTAAGCGAGAGAAAAAGAGAGATGGTTCCGGATACAACTGGCGGGGTATAGCTTTTTTCTCCACGCCTAAAAACGCACTAAAATTCCTTGTCAATGAGAAAATCACCGGTACCGGGATGCCAGACTTTGAAACGGTGTGCAAAAAGATAGATGAATTAAATAAGTTGATAAACGACTTAGAAGGTATGCCAGAATTGTTGAAATCACGCAGAGAGGGCGGGCAATGAGCAATGTGGGGAAACTATTCAGGGGAGTATAAAAACGCTGGTGCTGAGATGAAGTTAAGGGCAGAGCGTAGGTTGGGGGAGATGCTGGGGGAAAATCCAGAGATACATGCTGGTGGTAATCAAACAAAGTTACATGATGTTACTTTGGAAGAGCTTGGCATAACCAAGATGCAATCCCATCGCTGGCAATCAGAGTCATCAATCCCTGAAATAAAAGAGCTTGCCGACCAAGCTGATTTATACAAGCAATGGCTCAGAAAGCAGAAAGCTGGCTTACAGGCACGAAATGCTTGGTGATTTTTAACTAGGCACAAAAAATTTATTTAAATTCTACATTTGTTAGATTTAAAGGATGTAGAAAATTGACATCAATTTACGAACAAAAGAAAAACAAGGGTGCGATGGGTGTGGGAGTGCCGTTTCACGATGAAACAGCACCTACTTTAGAAGACCTTGATAGAAAATCATCCTTACATAATGAAAGAATGAAATTAGAAGACTTAGGAATATCTGAAATTCAATCTCACCGGTGGCAACTAGCTTGCCTTAATGGTTATTGTGCGCCTGTAGACTAGATATTGAGCGTGGGAAAAGATTAAAAATGGAAAATATCGAGCGTAACGAACTGAGCATTGAAAAATTAGTCGACCAAGCAGTAGATGCCAGGCGTAAACTAACCGGTAAAATTAGGCGAGAAGTTTTGCCGACTATAAGGCGGCACAAAGCCAATAATTCAGTCTGGTATACATATTGCCATGGCCGTGGACACGAGATATATCTTGGTACTGCCGATACAATACTAAAAGCTATGAAGGGGCAAAGGTGAGTGAAGCCAACAAAGAGCCATCCTCTTCATCGTAAACAGGCGATAGCCAATAAATTTTACCCTGGCAGTAAATGTTGGAGGCTACATTTCAGGATACAGCGCATATTAGTAGAACTCGGGTTCACCTACGAGGTTAAGTAATGAGAAAAAATGAAACAATAGCACAGGTATTGTTGGCTGGTGATATTAACGAACTAGCTGGCAATTTGATAGATTCAGGCTTCAAACCAGAATCCCTTATCTTGATTGGGCAGGATGCATCCGGGATTATCAGGATAAAACATAATTGCCGGAACCGTGCCGAGCTGGTAGGGATACTGACACTCGGGCTTTCCGGCATTTCCGCATATTACGGGGAAATCGAGAGTTAGGAGGGGAAAAAGAATGGCGAATACACCACAATCAAGGCAGCAAGCAGAACAGGCGATGCAGAGGGCGATGGCGGAGGCAGCCAGGCAAGCTGCCTCGGCACGGGCAAAAGGTAAGGCACCCGGCGCAGGAGACGCCGCGGCAGCGGCACAGGCACGGGCTGGTGCTATGGCCCGGCCAGGAGTAGTACCACCTGAGCAACCAGCAGCCGAACAACAGGCGGCGGCGGCACAGGCACGGGCCGGTGCTATGGCCAGACCGGGGGTTCAGCCAAAACCAAAAGAAAAGGGAAAAAGACAGCCTGGCGGAGTTGGCGGTGCACCTGTAGCCTTAGATGTTACCAAAGAGGCTCACGCAGAATCAGTGCGGCGGCAGGTTAATATCATACTTGAGCAACAGGCACGGGCACAGGTTGGGACGCCGCCACAAAGGGCAGCAGCTAAGTCAGCGAAAAACCAGGCTGAGATAATAATCAACCAAAATGTCGGGGCACTCCCAAAGGAATTGAGGGACGCCTATAAGAAGGGTGGTATTGATGCACTTAATAAGGCAATCGAAAAGTGGAATCGGAAGGTAGCCCACCAGAAAAGCGGTATCTCACTTGAAAAGATACAATTGAAGGATAGCATCTTAACAATAGATAACTACAACATCCTGGTTAACAAAGGAAAAAAGAACTTCGAGGGTAAATATATCGAACTCGGGGGACAATACCTGGAAGCATCTGACTGGCACGAGCTACCGGATAAGTACAAGGCTATAGCGCGCCGTGCCAATAGCTTCACCCCGATGATAGAAACGATAAAGGCTGATAACGCCAGAGTTGAAGCCACTATGGAGGCACTTAAAAAATACACTGATAAAAAAGGTGGCATAAATCTTTACCTTGCTATCGCAGACTGGAAAGAGGGTAGAAGCAAGGCTTCGCCGGACAATATCAAAGAGGTAATGAAGCCGGAAGACGTGCACCTTGTCGACGGTGCGCTGAAAGCCTATGATGTCAGCCGCAAGACACACGTAGCCCTGCCGGGCGAAGAGAAAAAATGGATTAACGTACTGACCGGCAGGATAATCACTAACAACGAATATAAGAAGCTGGGACACAGCCCAAAAGTAGATGAATATGTCCTGGCGCCGACCACAGCACGGCGTAAACTGATTGACATAGCAGAATGGGTATTCGTACCTGTCAGGGTAGCCAAGCCGGAAGTCGAATTAAAGGACATATCTACAGTGGAATGGGCGGTAGGCGGTGCGCAGCTTGCAATACTGGCTGCGCCATTCGTGGGCGGCGCGGCGGGTAGAGTGATATCGGCGGGAGCCGGTGCCACCTTTGGATATGCCACAACCAAAGGTATGATGGATGAAAATATAGAGATGAAACCATGGCAGATAGGGGTTGGTTATGGTGTAGCGGCACTTTGCTTGATACCCGCTGGGTACGGATTGATTAAAGCGGGGATTAATCGTATACGCCCCGGTGTGCTGACGGGCGAATCACTGGCACTTACTACAGATGTGGGACGTATGCAGATACCAAAGGATATGCATAATTTGGCAGCGCGGCAGCTTGTCCAGGATATAGAGCGCCTGCAGCTCAACGGAGAGATACCGGCAAGGGAATTACAGCCTCTTCGTGGCGTTACCAATGTCGAGAGTGTAAAGATAACCCGTTCCCCCAACGGCACGGTCGATATTGTCCTGAAAAGTGCGGATGGCAACGCCGTGGGCAGGATATCCGGGATGCAGAGGGTTAATTCCGATATCATTTACCATTCTACTGGCAATACCGAGAAGATTATTAATCAAATCAATGACAAGGGCTATTTTGAAGTTAAAGGACCGCCGCCGCGCGGCGGGCTATTCCTCAGCCAGCAATCGGCGCAGCAATTCATGTTCAACGTGCCAAAGGGCACGCCGGTTAAATCGCCGGGTATATTCGCTATAAGGCTGGCAAAAGGTGAGTTGAAACGACCACCGGCAAGCGTAATGGATAGCCCAAAACTCGGCGCCATGCGCAATAAGATGTATGCGCTTAATGAGGCTGGCAAATTAGAACCGGGGGTATACACACTATTCAAAGGATACGGCGATCCGCTAACGCTGGAATATGAATTGTGGGCGGCGGATGGTACGAAGTTCTACCCTGCCAAGTCAACTTGGTACGCACCCGGCGAAGTGCCCAAAATGAAAGTCAGCAGTACGGTAGGCTATGATGGACCCGGGGAAACCGTCAGGCCCGGCAAAACCCTGCCGATGTACTGGCTAGGGAGTGAACAGGCGATCGCCGCGGGGAGCGGCGTACCGGGGTTGAAGCAAATATATGCCGCTAAATTGCTGGGCGACCTTACGTCAATTCGGCAGTACGCACCCTGGAATCTCCGGTGGGGGCACGCGGCAGCCGAGGGCGAAGGCGCCTATGCCGGTGGTCCATGGCACTCGGCAATCAAGCAGATAACGCTTAAAGCAGTACCGGAAGATAAGGCGGCCGGCCGTGTCAGTGCCATTGTTCACGATTCAGAAGGGCGTATCCTGCTTACCAGGACGCAGGGGCAAAAGAGGTTCGACCTGCCCGGCGGCGGTGTGGTTAAGGGTAAGCTCAAAGCAGAGCCTATCAATAAGGCTATGACTCGGGAGCTGGCAGAAGAAGTCAGAATAAAGCCGGAATACCTTGACCATATCGACACATTCGACAGCACGTTTAACCCTGGTGACAAGCCTCAGAAATTCCAGATATTCGAGACAACCACAAAAGCAAAGCCAAAGGCGAGTGTGGAGATTGCGGAGTACGTATGGTGGGATGGCAAAAGCAGACTTAAATACCCTATCGCTGAATTTACAAAGGATGCGATAAAGCGTCAGAGGATTAAAACCTCTTACCAGAATACAAAGATAGTGGATACGGCATTAAAAAATGTCGGCAATTCAGCTAAAAAACTGGACGATATCTCCGAGGCATCAGATGAACTTGTGTCACAATCGCTAAAAGAGGCATACGAGAGGGGATACCTGCCGTACCGCCCAGCTGCTAAGAAACTCGGCGCATTTCCTTTTACCGAGAATGTGAGAGAAGCCGATATCAAGAGGGCTTCCGTGGAAGAGCCTCTAATCAGGCGTGCCGGAGCCGAGCGCCCGGTTGCAAAAACTGAAGAGATAGCACCAGTCAAAATTGAACGCAGGGCACCAGGTGAAAAACCAAGAGATGAAAGGGGCAGGTTTATAAGAGAAGGCAAGACGATTACCAAAGCAGAGGTAAGGCCTGCTGGCAGACCTGAAAGAGAAACGACGGCGAAAATTGAGGCACCATTGAGGGTTGTGCCTTCAACGGAACGCCCTGTAAAGCCACCAGAAGAAGAACCCGCAAAGATAATACCGGAGGAACCACACAAATTCAAACCAGAAGATATTGACCCGGAGATACCCATACCCGAGTTGGAAACCTTTGAAATAGAAACGACACCCCGTCCGGTGCCAGTAATCAGCGGCGGTGCTGGCGATGAAAAGAAACGCGAGATAATCGCTAATTCTAACGGTGCCATCGCCTGGCGGATGGGACAGCTCCATGGTAAGCCTCGCTGGGACGTGATTGTCAATCCATATAAGAGTAACGAACATTACATGATGGTGTTCGGTAAGCCGCCGAAGGGTGCGACTATTGCTGTGGGCGGTCCTAAATCCGCCTACCGGACGGCACAGATGCTTCACGGCAAGCCGCCGAGCAAAGCGGTGCACGTTGATTCAGGCTTTCAAGATATCATCGCTACTGCCAGTGGCAGGAATATTAAATTGCATTTCAAGCCGGACCCAAAGCTTGAAACGACTGGCAATATCTCAATAGGTGGACACAGTGAACGTGTAAGTAATCCGGCACCCAGAATTAGCAATAGACTGGGTGGGATATCCGGGCGTAGAGGCATACGGATAACACCAAAGATGGGGAAGTTAAGGTAAATAGTCTCTTACATAGTATTGAAAAGGAGGGGGTAAAAATGGGTGATTATAAATATAAAACCAAGGGGGATCCTGAACCACGGAAACTCAAAGCCCTAAAACCCCAGCCTGATTATTACGATATTAAATATGATACGGTTGACGAAGAGTCAGAGGAAGAAGAAATATTCAATCTGGATATGGGAACAGGTTTTAGTTATCCCGGCCAATGGATTGAGAGCGAGGCACAGCGTAGTGTTCTTGATGACGAAGAGGATTATTACTAATAAGTTACTTAATAAATATCTTATTATACATATGTACGCGGCACCTGCTACCACTAACATCTCGTATATAAATATACTTTACTTGCCGCCAAGCGTGACGCAGGGGGTTACTTAATATGTCAGTATTCCAAGATAGGCACGGTAATTGGCATAATTCACAGCCACACGAAGCCACCTTCCGAGGTAAGCACAATAAAATTAAGTCTATGGTTCTTATATACTTATTCGCCCGGTATAAAAAGAATTTAGGTGGTTTGTCTGCTAAAGAAATTCATACTACTATCGGGGTATCTTTGACTACCCTAAAAACAAAGCTCCCACAATGGGTAAAATGGGGGTATGTTAATCGCAGGGCGGTAGCAGGTAGCCGTCCTCATTATTCCTACACGATAGCAGAACGCGGTGCTAAATTCGTGTCTATCAGGATACCACCGGACAAATACAACGAGTATGCCCAAGAGATAAACAATTTTAATAGTTTACATAACCCCTTAACTTCTTTAAAGTAATTGTATAATTATGTAAGCCATAAGGTGATTAGATTTTGAAAGGCGGACTATGTTAAATCGGCGCCGTTCGTCCGTTAGTCAGAATATGTATAGGTGGTGAAAGTTATCAAAAGAGGCAGGAAGCCATCGAACCCATATATCAAGCTGAGTTATTGCACTGACTACGTTTGCCGCGGTGAGGTTATAGATACCTACCGTCCTAAGCTAAACGGCGACCATCGGCATTGTCCCAGATGTGCAAGTCTACTTTTCCGAGACACAGTAGATTTATCATGTTTTATATGTGGCTGGCGGGAGTCCTTTTACTTCGATAAAAGGGGAATGAAAGCATCTGAATTAAATATACTCATTGAGAATAACTCCAGGCTGATGGAACAAAAAGAGGGGGTGGCCGCCTATCATCGCCGATACTACGATGAGCACAAAGCAGAGTTGGACGCCTATCATCACCGGTACTACAAGAGGCACAAAAAAGAGATTGCTGACTATCATCGCTGGTACTATAAAGAGCATTTGGTTAGCCGGTTGCTTACTTACTGACTCTATATATTATATATATTATAGGCTTGCCGCCGCCGCTTGGACGGACGTACTGAGGTAATGGGGGAATGGAGCATCATCATAAAAAGCACCATCGTTCAAAACGTTCCTACACAAAGGATATTGATATCCTCGACCGGGGTATTTGGAAAGTCTTAATGTATTTATCAGCCTTTGTCGCCGCCACATGGTTCGTTATCTCATCAATACCTACTGACGCGGAATTAGTCAAGTCAGCACACGAAACACTTGCCTACATCAATCAGAATCGCCAGAGCGCCGGATTAAACACATTGGAGTGGGATAATGAGCTTGAAGCCATGGCCATGACACATAGTCAATGGATGCTGGACAACGAGGACTTCAATCATTCTGACTACGGACTTGTTGAGAATATCGCCCGCGGCCAGTTTGGTAGTGAGTCCCTTTTTAATCTTTGGAAGAATAGCATATTCCACCATAACAATCTACTCGAAGATTCTATTCAATATGCTGCAATCGGTGTGGCATTTGATAGAACGGAGTTGTGTATCTGGGGACATCGTATCCCGGTATACTGGGGGGATAAGTACGCCACTTTCTTAGCACGTTAGCCTTCGTAAATTCTGCAAAAAGGTATTGACAATTTACCTATTAGGTGTTACTCTATAGGTAATGATATACGTTCATAAATGTCTCAGATGCAAACATGAGTGGCCAAGTAAACAAAAACACCCGCGCATATGCCCCAGATGTAAATCAGCCTACTGGGATATACCCCCCAAAAAATAATAAATAGCCGGCCCGATGCCAGAACACCGAACCGGCGCAGGAGGTAATGATGAACAGACCATCAACACCCCCCATATCAAGTCTACAGGACACTGAACATCTTGTAAATAGTTTCCTTACCAGCTGCCGCAACCGTAGCCTTTCAGACTGGACAATCAAGTGGTATAGCGGCGTATTGATTCCCTTCGCCGACAAATTCAAAGAGCTGCCGGCAAACCCCGAATTGATAGAGTCTTATATTGGCAGCTATCGGTCAGGGGGCGAACGCCGGCATGGCATCTACCGGATACTCAGAGCCTTTTACAACTTCACCTGTAAACGCCAAGAGATAAATAATCCCATCGAAAAGGTATATCAACCGCGCGTTCTACCAAAAGCCAAGAAGGCTATGACTCTATCTGAATTAAACCAGTTGTTAAGCTATCCTGCACATAATGACGTGATAAAACCTATACTACACCTGCTGGCTGACACCGGGATGCGGATTGGTGAGCTGGCGCGTATTACCGCGGCTGATATATCAGCCGGTACTGTTAAAATCAAAGGAAAGACAGGTGAGCGCATAGTTCCGATATCCGATGATGTTTATAAGATGCTGGAAGCCGTAATGCCTCAGAGCACCGCCAAAGAGCAAAGACTATTCCCCTGGACACCACTATGGTTAGGGCGCTTGGTATCCAGGGCGATAAAGGCAGCCGGACTGGACGGCTTTAATTGCCACTCGTTAAGACATACTTTCTGTACTCTTTGGGATGGCAACGATACTGCTTTGAAGTACATCACCGGACACGCAAGCTGGCGGATGATTGAGCATTACAAGCATAATAGAGAAGCCCAGGCGGCAGGACAACACCGAGTCCACAGCCCGCTAGCACAGCTAAACGGCAATAGACAGCCAGAGTCGGAACCTCTCCCCAGTCCGGCATTTTCAATTCCAGAAAGTAATAACGCCGGGGATTTGAATACAGTAATCAAGCTGGCTGAGGAATTGGGAGCCGCTAAGGAACGAATCCGGCAATTGGAGGCTGAATTGTTATTGACACAGGTAAAGGGGGTGACTTTATGACTTATAAAGAATTAATTAAAGAGTTATATGATATGGTGCGTAAGCACCACAAGGATTGGAGCATCAAGGAAAGTCAGAAATCAGCTATTCATTTTGCGCACATACTTACAGAGAATGACAAGGATGATGCTAAGTTTTTGGATGCGGGGATATGTCCAAAATGCTTTACACCTGGTTGGCTAATTAATGAAAGTGCTGACCATATTACTTGCCTCGAATGTGGCGAGGGATATATTAGGATATCATAATCTGGAAACTGATATTCCGAAGTTTATCGCGTGGTCACTGTAATATTACAGTGACCACAATTCTTATGAGTTATATAGAGCGGAGAAAAGCGGGGTAGATGAAAGCACGGTTAGAAAATCAGTTTCGGAAAATTCCGAAGTTCAACCTGATAGGATTCTAGGAAGCGAGAGACTGAAATAGTTTACATAACCCCTTAACTTCTTTAAAGTAATTGTATAATTATGTAAGCCATAGAGAAGGAGAATTATATATTGAAATGCCAAGCACCAAAACCGAACGATACCATTTACGAACAAATAACAAAATCGGGCAAATATTATTATCTTGGCGAAAAAATAGATGACGGGAAAGACTAAAGAACGAGTGTGGGGTTTAGATATATTTCTAACCCTTTCATATACAAAAAGGTAAGATAACATGGCATTTTTGGGTATCGTTCGGTTTTGGGGTATGAAAGAAAAATAATAAAAGGGGGATATTATGGATAACGGATTTATACGATTCGAGACGGTGACTATAACACCACAACAAGCTGCTGATTGGTTAGAGAATAATAAGGATAACCGTAAGCTCAGCAACCATAAGGTAAGGGAGTATCTAAACGAAATAAAGTCGGGTAGATGGAGGTATACGCATCAAGGTATAGCCTTCGACACCGATGGCTTTTTACTTGATGGACAGCATAGATTAGAGGCCATCAAAGAAGCTGGGATTGCCACCAAGATGGTGGTTGCCTATGGGGTTAATCGTGGCGAGTTTACTATCATTGATAGAGGTTTCCCGAGAAACATGATGGTAATTACTGGGATTGATAAATATTACACAGAATGTTATGTATTTCTAATTACCATAGCCACACGCCACGCACAGAGGCCAATGCCTGATGACGTTTTCCATCTTCACAAAGTATTAGGACACAGGCTGAAAGAATTGCATGATTGCTGTAACAGTAGAGTAAAGGTATTTACTACAGCCCCATTTAGAACTGCGGCCTTAGTCGCCATGGTAAATGGTGAAGACAAGGCTTACGTTTTGAGTACTTATGGTGATCTGGCAGCGGGTCGTCAAACAATGCCAAAAGTTGCTTTCTCTTTGTTCAAAACAACCGAAGAATTAAAAAAGTCCTTCGGTTGGCATGGCCGTATATCAACTTATTTTAAGGCCAGATATATATTTACAAAAGACTATTCTGATAATGAGAAAGTGCGAATTACTGAAAACCTAGAGGATAAATATTATAAAGATACTTCAAATATTGTCCAACAAGCATTAGTTGATAGCCCAGATAGAGAAAAAAACACTCTATTGAAAATGATTGAGGAAAAGGAAAAACAAATAGATATTGAAAGGCGTAGGTATTTAAGAGTAGTTTCACAAAATATCCAATCAGAGCAGATAAAATTATCAAGAGAGGCAAGGGATTAGTTTAACATAATCCGCTAATTTAAAAATTTAAAAGCGACTATTATGTAAAACAGTAAGGTTCAAAAATGGCGGAGGTAATAACTAAAATAACCTGTAAGAATTGTGGTTCTACCGATGTAGTGAAGGTAGGCTTTCACGGCGGAGTGCAGAGGTATCTCTGTAAATCTTGTGGGCGAAAATTCAAGGCGGATGATTCACCTTTCCATATGAAGGTATCGGCTGGACATATTTCCAGTGCCTTAGCCATGTACTACACAGGTAGCAGCATAACCGATATTCGCAACCATATCAGGCAGGAAACGGGATATTACCCCTCTAAGTCTGTAGTCTTTGACTGGATAGAAAAGTACACTGACCAGGCCACAGAACACTTCCGCCAGTACCGCCCTAAAGTCGGTGATAGATGGATAGCCGATGAAACTATGATAGATTTGGATAAAGGTAAAAAGGTGTGGTTCTGGGATATCATAGACGCCAATACGCGTTTCCTGCTTGCCTCCAGAGTATCAATCTCCCGCACCACGAAAGACGCTAAGGCGTTGATTCAGGATGCTGTGAAGCGTGCGGGGAAACCTCCAAAGATGATTATTACCGATAAAATGAAGTCATACCCCGATGGCATATTTACAGCACTCGGCGGGGCTACCGAACACCTTCAAAGCAGTCCGTTCAAGATTGCCTCCGAGAGCACAAGCAAGATTGAACGCTTCCACGAGACGCTGAAAGAACGCACAAAGGTCATGAAGGCGTTCAGGGATATTGAGACATTGATTACCTTCGCTGGTGGCTTCCTTGTCTATTACAACTTCCTGAAACCCCATGAGGCTTTGAAGGGTAAGACACCCGCCGAGAAAGCGAAGGTGCGATATACCGCTAAGACGTGGGTGGACTTGGTGAGCGCACCAGTGGCAAAACAGGCCGAGGTAGCCAAGCATATATCCCCCCGCATGAAGCTGATACAGCCACGCACATCTTTGGATAAGGCTTTCAAGAGGCACAGGATTACCCCCAAGACGCCGAGCATTAGCCAGAGTCAACGGGCATTCCCTCTGGGTGGTATACGAGCAAGTCCCTCCCATAAGGGAAGGAGAAGGAGAATTATATATTGAAACGCCAAGCACCAAAACCGAACGATACCCATTTTTGTACGAACAAAAACGAAACAATCATATACAACGACAAAATCTACCGCATCAATCAGGACTTCTCCATTACTGAGGAAGGCGATGGCCAGGAAATTGACGCCTGAGCGACAAAAACTCAAACAGGAAGCGATAAGCCTCCGGTATGACTATGGATGGACAATAAGAAGTATTGCGGGACAACTACACTTACCCAAAACTGTAATACATCGCTATGTGTCCCACAATTCACACTCAGGCTTGTCCCATAATTCCAACCACATTCGCTTATTAGAGGGTGACTGCCTGGAGTTATTGAAGGATATCCCGGACAATATCAATCAGGACTTCTCCATTACTGAGGAAGAAGATGGCGACAAAAGAGACGATGGGTAACGTGGAGTTTGCAGGAAAATATCAGATATTCCCACCTCTGACCGACGAGGAATATCAATCTCTCAAAGATGATATTGCTCAGCATGGTATTCTAGTTCCCATCGAAAAAGACGAGGCTGGGAATATACTTGACGGACACCATCGTATAAAAGCCTGGGAGGAATTGAGGGCTGATGGTGTGAAGGTCCCCCAGTATGAAGTTTCATTCCGTGCTGGCATGACAGAGATAGAGAAGTTGACCCATATCCGTAGTTTGAATCTGCTACGCCGGCACCTTTCCACCGAGCAACAAAAGCCACACTGGAAGGAAATGCGAAACTCCGGTATGACTTACCAAGCGATTGCGGAGAAAAGCGGTGTATCAAAAAGTGAGATCCATGCTATGCTCAATTCCAATTCTGGAATTGAGAAATCAGAAATCACAAATACCCGAGGGCAGAAGCGCCCTGCCAGATATAAACCCCGGCAGCCCTATTTTTGCTAACGGATTTGCTAACGAACTTTTATAGCTACCAAAAAATTTAGCTTCAAATGTTGCAAACCAGCCATCACCAGTTTTTACCGAATTGAAGCTAAAATGACCTGTTTTCACAGCTAATCGCTAATCCCGTATGCGCTACCACAGTAGAATGATATTTGGCAAACAAATATTTTTTCTAAATTGCTGGAAAAACCCCTTGACAAATATTCTAATATGTGCTATTTTTTAAATAAGCTATATTCTAGTGAGGTGAGAAACAGTGAGGAAAAGAAGATCAATCAAGTTTGGCGATATCCTTCATACTACCGGGCGAATTATCGCTATGGGGGATTCTGTAGCAATCACCTTACCTAAATCATGGGTGAGAGAGCATGGCCTAAAAGTCGGCGATACCGTTGTCAAGGTTGCCAATTCAATGCTCACTGTAAACCCAAAGCCTATCGAGGGGGAGAAATGAGAGCCGCGTTATATACTCGGGTATCATCCCAGGAGCAAGCGCAACATGGTGTTAGCCTTGCCGAACAAAAGGAAAGGCTGAAACACTGGGCGAAGGCTGAGGGGTGGGAAATAGCAGGAATCTATACAGACGAAGGGTATACAGGTGGGAATGATAACCGGCCAGACCTGCAACGTTTGATGGCTGACGCTAAAACTGGCGCCTTCAATATTGTGGCTGTTACCAAGATAGACCGATTTTTCAGGAACACACGCCAGTTATTAAATTATATACATGATTTAGAATCATACGGCATACCTTTTATGGCCCAGGTGGAGGGGATTGATACCAGTAAGCCCGGCATGGGTAAGGTAATACTTTCGATGCTGGGAAGTGTTGCGGAATGGGAGCGGGAACGTATTGGCAACCGTGTATCTGATTTCAGACAGCACCTTGCCAGTAAAGGACAATGGAGTTCAGGCCGTACACCTTTTGGTTACCGATTCGACAAAAAGACAAAGGAGCTGATAATCGAACCGCTGGAAGCGGAAGCGATTAAATTCATTTTCCAAACGTACACAGATAGGCAAGTCGGTATAGTGCAAACAGCGGAACTTGCTAATAAAGAGGGAGTAATTACACCACGTGCCGGACGCCGGCAACATACCACCTGGACACAATCAGCAATCAGGCACGTACTTACCCACCCATCCTATAAGGGCGGACCCAGTGAGGACTGGCAGTTCAATACACCAGCCATTATAACCGACGAATTATGGGAATCAGCACAGCGCCAGATGGCTGGTAATCGCCACTTCCGCGCGGTAGAGAATCACAACCCCTTTACTGGCCTATTACGCTGCGGTTTGTGTGGTTACGCACTTAGAATAGGTTACAATCACAGCACATCACAAGTTTGGGAGTGCCCAGGGCGTCTTAAGAGGCTACACCTTGACGGGAGCCCACGGTGTACCTTGCCACGTTTACCAGCTGAAGGGCTGACAGCATACCTGGCATTCAAGGTAACCGAGATATTCTCCGACCCGGACAAACTTCAGAGTTATATCAATGATACAATAGCGAATTTGCAAAAAGAGAAAGCAGCCGTAAAAAGCAAATTAAAACCTCTAAAAGCAAAGGCTACTCGACTGGAAGAATCTATGACAAAAGCTGATACGATGTTTGAACTTGGTAGGCTGAATAAACAGGAATACCAGGCGCGAATAAGAGGCATACGCCAGCAATTAAGAGAATTAGAAAATCAGACAACCAGTGCGGACCCGATGTTGCTAAAGCAGTTGGATGATTACGATAAGGCAATCAAACATTACACAAATATACCTGAAATGCTTAACAAGTGGCTTGAAATGACGAAATCTCCGCTTTTATCGAAAGAGGCATATCCATTAGCAAAGATATCCAGCCCATTTGTAAGTGAACTATTCAATACTGTTGAGTACAAAACAGAAAAAACTGAATATGGGCACCGGGGAAGTATTACTAATCGAGAGGATGAAGCGGTTGCAAAGTATCTCCGGCAATTTGGACTATATGCTTATATCTATCCTGATAAAGTAGAATTCAAAGGTGCAATAAGGCAGAGTAATATTTCATCTGCTTGTAGGTCAGGCCGTTGCCCACTATCTCAATGAAGGGCATTCTTTGTAGTATTGGCGAGTCCTTGACGATGGTCTCCACCACTCCCTGTAAAAGCATATCGTTGGACAGCTTGGCTGCCTCATCTAAAAGTAAAGCCATTTTTATTTCACCTCACATTTTCTAATTTTCATTGTCTGAACAGGTTCTTCGTCCTGTAATTCCGGGACCTTTTAAGAAGAACTGCCTATTGCGTACTGTATCTTCTCCCGGGGCGATAGCCCCGAAAGGTCCAGCGGTACCCTCTGCGGAGCGCCCGCCGGTATCCTTGTCTTTGAAGCCTCCGCTTCCATTTCCTGCCTGACCCTTTCCACCAGGGCCAGCGCATTCTTCAAAGACTCGTCAACCTCCTCGACCGTCTCTCCGGTTATAAGCTCGGTCAGTACCCCGGGATTTATTTGTATTACCTGGGCTTTATAAGCGCCCACTGCTTTGGCCAGAGCCTCGCCGGTTTCCGCCAGTTTCCGTTCCGATTCCGCTAACGTCTCCTTTAATGCGTCTATTTCGCCATCCTTACTGGACAGCGTCTGCTCGAGCTTGATATAAGCGGTATTTCTGGATTTAAGCTCAAGGACAAGGGCTTCGTTCTCCTTCTTGAGAATGCTCAACTCATCACCGCTGACTCCATCCTCTCCCTCTTTTTCCGGTTCTTTTTCTGTTACCATCATCCCTCCTGATTACTCCTCAACGCCTTCCGCCTGAGACAGTAAAGCACCCTCTCTCGCCCCGTTTCTGGCAGATTTAGCATTAAGCTCTTTGTTCATTCTGAGAATCGACTCCCTCTCTTCAAGCCACAGCCTGAACTCATGCTCCGGGTCCTTGATGCCCACCTCATCCATAGCCGTTCTCCGCGAGTGTATTCCGGTCTGTACCAGTACCTGCTCGTTGCCCACCTTCCTCACCATGTCCTTGGGCAGCACCGGTCCCCAGACCACCCGCAGATGGTTGTCCCCGAAATCTTCCCCGTGGTATTTCTCCAGCAGCTTGAGAATCATCTCGTTCCGCCGGTTATAAGCCGCCGTCCGGATGATTCTCTTCCTTCTCACCTTTTGCAGCAGCGGCTGGAGTTCAATCTCAAGGGCTACGCCGGACAGGTCCCTCTCGATTCCCCCGAAAGCGGACCTCGGCGATTCCGATAAATCGTGCAGGGCCCGGTATATTAAATCTATATAATTAATATGTAAGTTAACGCCGCCGCCTTGCAGCAGGTCGAGCAGGTAGGCCTTGGCGTCCTCGGGAATGTTCCACACCGCCCCCGGCCTGATGGCAATGTCCTCGGACTCCTCCACGTTCTCTAGCACGGCGATGGGATTACCCGATAGTTCCAGTATCCGCGAAAGCTGGCTCATCGCCCGGTTCAGCTCCCTCTGCGACTCCATTATGTGGGGCAAATCAGAGATTCCCCAGAACTTCTTGGGCTCGCGTAGATTGGGGTAGATAACAAAAGGTATGAAGCCGTAAGGATTGGGCTTGGCCTCCACCGGGATATTATCCAGGTACAGCTCGAAGTCCTCATCCGTCCACAACTCAACAACGGTCGCCGTCTTATTCTTGGGCTTTAGCCCGTAAAGAATCTCGGCTTCCTCGGCGGCAAGCCTGTATCTTGAGGCCACTCTCCACACATGAGAAGTATCATCCCCCGAACACCAGGCGTAAACACCCTGGATGTCGGGGGCAGTAACCCTGACCCACTTCTTCGTGGTATCCCAGATAACCTTGTAACAGGCGTCACCCAGCACAGCGCAGTCTATCTCGGTCTCCAGGTCAAGCTGCTCCAGTTGATTTTCATCGTATACCTTATAAAGAGCTGCCACTGCCTTCCTGGCTCTGGCTCTGGCCTCGTCCGAATCTTCAACGGGGTCAACGGCGAAATTTATGCCCGTCATCAGATATGACGTGATTTTCTCCACAAAAACCCTGGCGTAGTTAAATATTAAGCGTCTTTCGCCGCGTCTCTCCCGGCCTTCCCACTGCCGGCCGCAGTAAAAATCAAGCAGTTCCTTGTACCCTTTAATCCTTTCCAGGTCCAGACGGTTTAACTGTGAAGGAATAGTCTCATTCATTTATCTCCATTTCTCCCTCGTTTAATTTTCTTATCCACCTTCTCTAAAGAAGATTTCTTTAATGTACTTTTTAACGCCCTCTGTACCGTTCTCTGGCTCAGCCCCAGCAGCAATGCCAGTTCTTTTACACCCCAGCCGTCGCTGAACAGCCTGCTTATCTCTCTATTTCGCAACTCCTTCAGCCATCTCTGTCTCCCTCTCGGCTCTTCGTAAAGACACTGGGGAAACGGACAATTAAGACAGGAATCGGCAAACTCACACCCCTCATCACGGTAGCGGCAGTATTCCGGCGGTAAATCTGGTTCATGCTCGGTGGCCTCCCCTCTCGCTATCTCTACTCCGTCATCACCAATCTCAAGCACCAAATCCATCGCTCACCTCTAGAACCAAACATGAACAGAATAGCACATTTGTTCTATTTCAGTCAACGAGATTTTGTCGTTTTTAGCGCCAAAAGTCCCGACAGGACTTGACAAATGTGCCTCGGAATGTCATAATTGCTTTGACAAAGCAATATTTATTTAGTGAATATCATGCCAGTTTGGGATAATTATCTGAATGTAATAGAAGCCAGCCGCCTTCTCAAGGTTCACCCGGAAACGGTAAAGCGGCTGTGCCGGCAGGGCGATTTGCCGGCTAACAAGATACACAATACGTGGCTTATTAACAAGGATACGCTGGACAATTTCGCGGGGACTTATAATCCCAGCTGTGGTGCCAGGAGAAAATTACTACAGTAAAGGGAGGCAACGAAGGGGAGCCGGAAACACTCTGAAATAGGTCTTCTCTCCTCCACACGGAGGTGAATGTGGGAATGACAGGATATTTTGCAGGATACCATAAAAACCTTCTGATACCAGCCGTAGTTCTACCCCTGCTCGCCGTACTCGTACTGAGCACGCCAGTCTGGGCGGCGCCGGTAATTACATTATCTCCCGCCGCCGGTGCCATGGGAACCACAGTTATGATAAACGGAACCAACTTCGACTCATATCAGGGCGATAGTATTTCAATATACTTTGATGATATTCAGATTCCCATCAGCCCGCTGACTGTTCCCGGTACAGGAAGTTTCAGCACAGAATTCACCATCCCTGATGACACGGAAATCGGGAGACACTGGTTCACCGTTTATGCTGAAGGTAGCACGACCAATGCCCTGGCCAAGAATTTCTTTATCGTTGAAGAAGTTGATATCGCTCTAGACATTGCCGACGGCCCTGTCGGCACGAAAACTACCCTCAGCGGCTGGGGATTCTACGCCGGCAGAACCGTAACCATCTATTACTATAATATTATCAGCGAGAAGCTCGGTACTGCGGTTGCTTCTCCCATCGGTGAACTAACTTACCAGTTCGCTGTCCCCAGCAGTACTGCCGGGGAGCACAAAATTACCGCGGTAAATAACGATGGCAATGCGGCTGAAACCAGTTTCCAGGTGATACCATCAACCAAACTCAACCTGACCTCCGCCAGCCCCGGTGACATCTTAACCGTCAGTGGCACTGGCTTTGGCTACAGGGTTGAGGTTACTATCAGCTTCGGCACACGCCCGGTAGCTTCCGCCAGGACCGACGAATTCGGTAATTTCGAGGTTAGATTCAACATCCCTGAAGTTTATCCAGGTATGTATGATGTGAAGTCACTGGACGAACACGGTAACCTGCATAAAGCTCAGTTTATTACCACCGCCGGAGCCAGCCTCAGTCATACTACGGGCTCCATCGGTTCCAGGCTGACCGTACAGGGCGCTGGCTTTACGGTCGCAAAAACTGTTATCGTTGATTATGATAACCTTCGCGTTGCCAAAGCTACTGCCGATAATAATGGCGCTTTCACCGCCTCTTTCAACGTCCCCGTAAGTACCGGCGGTGAGCACGTAATTACCGTCAGCGATGGTATCATTACTAAAAAGTTCGCCTTCATTGTAGAATCCGAGCCGCCCCCGGCGCCAGGCCTGCTGTTGCCCACCAACAACACCGAGACCACAGCCAGGGTATATCTGGACTGGCAGGCTGTAACCGACTCCAGTCTGCCGGTGGTTTACAGCCTGCAGATTTCCCCCAACCAGAACTTCTCCACTATCATGCTGGAAAAGGCGGGACTAACCGAATCCGAATACTCCATGCCCGAAGAAGAGACCCTCCCCGCCGTCAGAGAGGAAGTACCTTATTACTGGAGGGTAAAAGCTACCGACGGTGCCAGTAACAAAAGCGAGTGGTCGGCCACAAGATTATTCTATATCAGCGCACCACCGGTTCCAGAGCTTCTTCTGCCCGAATCAGATAGTGAGGTGGAAATGCCATTATTCTTTAACTGGCAGGATGTCTCCAGCCTCAGCCCGCCGGTAACCTATAGCTTCCAGATAGCCTCAGACCTGAATTTCACCTCCATCATACTGGATGGAAAAGGATTGGCCGATTCTGAATACTTTCTACCCGAAGAAATGGAATTGCCGGAACTCCGGCGTGATATACCGTACTACTGGAGGGTGAAAGCCACGGATGATGCCGGTAACGAAAGTGGCTGGTCAGCCCCGTGGTCATTCTATTTCGGCTCTTCATTCACCTTTCCCGTATGGCTCATATATACCCTGATAGGCATCGCAATCATTGCCGTCGGCTATATCGCTTTCCGGGTGGGTAAGCGAACCGCTATCAAACCACCCGACTAAATCCTGTAATACCGGGAGGTAATGGAACTAAAAGACCATAGAGTAATTAACCAAATATTAATAATATATTAATAAGATAGTAATATGATAGAAAATGAACCATCCGTAATCTTCAGAAATATCTTTATATGAAGTAACAAAAGACTGAATAAAACGTTAATAATATATGAACAGGCTTATAATAAAATAAGAAGAAATACCATTATTTATCATAATACCCGGTTTAGGAGGCAGTAAAATGAAGAAGGCAAGAACGCTCAGGATAATAGGGCTGGCCATTATCTTGTCTCTGCTGATGGCAGCCATACCGGCGGCGCCAGCCATGGCTTTCAGTTACGATGCTGAGGCTGACCCTGACGAAGGCCCTATCGGCACTGAGATTACTGTCGTCGGCGAAAGCTGGGGCTGGAGCGATACTACAGAAAGATACGTTTCAATCTTCTTCTCGGATGAGGTAGGGGACGTTAATGACTTTATTGATGAAGATATTGAAAATTACGAGACGGTAGTATCGCTTACAGACGTCGAAGAGGATTATGATGGCAGCTTTGAGGTTACCTTTGACGTGCCGGATACGCTTTCTGACGGAGAGGATGATGTAGATGTAGAATCCGGCGATTACTATCTCTATTTTACCCTCACTACCGAATCTGCAACGGCAGTCAGTGTTGATATCAGGGAGGTTGTCGATTTCACCGTTATCGGCGGCGATATTGAGATTGACCCCGAGGAAGGCCCGGTGGATACCTTTGTGGAGATAATCGGTGAGGGCTTTACCTCTAGGGAGGATATTGAAATCGAATTTGGCGGCGATGAGGTTGACATAGAAGACGGTGACGATGATACCGATAGCAGCGGTGATTTCGAATCCTTCATCATCATTCCCGAAAGCACCGCCGGCGACCACGATATTACCATCATCATAGGCGGCAGCGAGACTGACATCGAGTTTACCGTAGAGCCCGACATTATTATTACACCCCAATCGGGAGAAGCTGGTACCGAATTAACCATCAGCGGCACTGGCTTCGCCAGGAGACCTGATGAAGCTATCATCTACTTCAACAACCAATCGGTAGCTGTAGG
Organism: uncultured Dehalococcoidaceae bacterium; assembly: GCA_964558675.1. GTDB lineage: Bacteria > Chloroflexota > Dehalococcoidia > Dehalococcoidales > RBG-16-60-22 > CAZLEY01. Next base: position 24,703 of record CAZLEY010000025.1, read on the forward strand.
GACGATGAATACCAACGGGAGTTTCAGCACAACATTCCTTGCACCCGAGGGATTAACAGCCGGTGTCTACAACATTGAGGCTGAAGACGAAGATAATAATATAGCCACTGCCAGATTTACCCTGAATGTCACTCCCCCACCCGAACCCGAACCCGAACCCGAGCCTGAGCCCGAGCCTGAACCCGAGCCTGAACCCGAACCCGAGCCTTCAGACACTGACCTCAGCATTACCAGCAATGGTGATATCATCGGCTCACTCGTCGGAATAGGTGGCGCCGGCTTCACCCCCGGCGGGACAGCGACAATCAAATATGACGAACTCGTAGTAGCCACGGCACAGATAGACGCCAGCGGTATGTTCATGGTTACCTTCGAAGTACCACCCAGCATGTATGGAGACCATACTATAACTGCCAGTGACGGCACTTCTTCCAACCAGGTTACCTATACCGTGGAAGCGATAGCACCCCAAACACCAGTGCCGCTTTTGCCGGAAATGGGAGTAAAGGCCAAATCACCAATCTTCTTCGATTGGGCAGATGCCATTGATGCCAGCTTACCGGTGACCTATGTCTTACAGATTGCCTCCAACGAGCTCTTTACCCCCAGTTCTGTAGTCCTGGAAAAAACCGCGCTTGCGGAATCAAGCTATACCCTCACCGAACAGGAGGAACTGGATCTCGCCGGTCAGGAAACCCCCTACTACTGGAGAGTAAAGGCCTTGGATGCCGCCTCAAACGAAAGTGAGTGGACAGGCGCCGGTGAATTCTATACCGCCACTTCCTCCGAATTCCCCAACTGGGCGTTATATACACTGCTCGGAATCGGGGCTGTACTTCTCTTCGGCCTCGGCTACTGGCTTGGCAGGAGGACTGCCTTTTACTACTAGAATTCTCATCTAAGCCCCTACCCCCTTTGTCCCCCCTCTCCTTCAGTACCTGCCCCATGAAGGAGAGGGGGATTTTATTAAAAAATCCACCCCTCTCCCCCCATTTCCATGTTATCTATTCCCACCTTTATCCTTCCCGTCAGGGTAGGACAGCCACCCTCTTACCATCCGCAGCTAATACGTAAAAGTCCCCCCCGTTACACCTGGTGGGGTGTTAAGGAGGCGGCGTCCTGCTTAATCATTGCCGCTACTTGCCTCGTTTAAAGAAACTCCCAATCAGTCAGATTCCCTTTGTTAAAATTCCCCCTTCCTTATTAAGGAAGGGGGCTAGGGGGATGGATTATTATGAGCAACTCTATCTTATCTTTTCCCACCCGCCGCCCTCGCGGCATCAGCGAATTAGGCCGTGGGTTTGCCCCACCCAGTTCTCCCCTTTGAGAAAGGGGGATTAAGGGGGATTTTCAACCAGCGAGGGAGACTAATGCGGGTAAGCCATAGATATAGCTGCTTGACAAAACCTTCTCAAAGCTTTAGATTGTCCACGTCACGTGTCTTTTTACAGACGGAACAAAATGGATGAAATACGCATAAGGAGGTAATACCAGTGGAATTCAACTATGACGATGTCATCAAGTACATGAAGACTTATTTCGAAACATTCAATCAATATGCGCAGCACCCTGATACCGTCCACCGCATGGACGACTATTTCGCGCCGGACTTCAACTTCATTCCCTTTGTAGCCAGCATCGAGCCCCGCAACGGCCGCGAGGCGTTCTACGAAGTGCTGCTATCTCACCCCTCCGGTTTTGAGAAGCTGATGCCTCAGGACATTATCTTTGACGAGCGTCGCAAGGTTGTCGTCGTGCTTATTAAAGCTGAAGTATCCGACAGCAACACCGGCGAGTTGCTGGTCACCAAGCATTATTTCGCTCGCTACCCGCTCGTGCTGGACGAAAATAACACGATTAAAATCAAAGAACTCAAGCTGTTCTGGGAGGTCCTGCCGCCTGGAGTCATGGAAATCGACGACGTTTTTGACAGGGACCGCAAAAAATAACCCGAAAAAGAGGAGAGGGTTACCCATCCCCCTTTTCCTCCCCCCGTTAACATGATGGCGGACTTAACCGCTTTTCACGCCCTTCACTCTCGCATTCTGAACTTCTTCCGTCGTTTCCTTACCCGTGACCGGGTGCCTGAAGTGGAACGGCAGTATATAGCCGGAGGGATATGCATAAGGGATACCCTTCGGTGGCAGGTCAGGCTTCCACCAGTCCGGCACTCTCATTTCACCTTCCCTGGGCGGTCTCGGTTTGGCAACTCGTTCCGGCCTTACCCACCCCTTATCCAGTGGCGCGCTGTATTGTGGCACCCACTTTATTTTCCAGAGCTTCCAGACGCCGTCCTCTTTGATGAATTCGTTCTCGTAGACACCACAGGCCAACGCCTGGTTTATGCCCGCGTCGCCCATCGGGATGGCCATCGCCCCGAATCCCCACCACCGCCCCTTGGCTGTCTTGCCATCCGGTGCCACGTCTATGATGCCGGATATCTGCATCATCTGGTGCATGAACTCCAGGTTCCTTTCCTTGTTTATGTTCCCGAAAAACTGCCTGACGCCGTCCTTCCCCAGGAATGTCCCCTCCGGCCACTCCAGCGTTGCGTCGCCCCTTTCTGTAAAGCAGTCTATCAGCTCCTGGTTCATGAAGTTTATCAGGTAATAACCGTAGGCGTTTTCCAGCTTTCGTATCGCCTCGATGTCTTTCAGTCTCTGAAGTTCCTTCTCCATCGCCTCTACCTTTGCTTCCAGTTCTTTCTCCACCATGATACGCTCTCCTTTTCCGGTTTCGATTGACTAAATAATAGCACAAAAAAAAGAGGGGTGTGTTACCCCTCCCCTTTTCCCCCGCTATGTTATCTTTTCCCACCCAGCCGCCCTCGCTTCATCCGTGGCTAATTTGGAGGAATCTACACATTATTCGCCGGCGGGGGATAAGGAGGCTGCGTCTTCTCTATACTTCGTCAATACTGGCCTTTTTCAAAGTAAGCCCCAATTAGCCAGATTCCCCTTGTAAAAATTCCCCCTTCCTTTTTAAGGAAGGGGGTTAGGGGGATGGATTATTACTTCTTAGTTATCTTTTCCCACCCTGCCGCCCTCGCATCATCCGCGGCTTATCCCAAAAGAAACTCCCTTATCTTAACAACTTATCCGAAATATTTATCCAACTACTAATTTTCTATCTCTATGAATATATAATAGTCCAATACCGCTTTGGAATGTCTTCTTTAAAATTTCTTAGACATCTTTTCAAATTTTTAAAACATACTTCTGTTAAATGGTCAACGAAAGTTACTTGTTTATTTTCCAATAATATATCTACATCAATGGGATATACATTATCTAACTGCACATATGTATCTTTGGGAAAACCTTGGTCACATTCTTCATAAATACAAAAGATACTTTTACTAGAGTTACAACCAGGTAATGCTTGAGGATAATGTTTTTTTTGAGATGTAGTTTTTAGTACTAGACAAGCTTCAGTGTTATCACCAGTATTAAGAACAATACAGAGCTTATCTCCTTTTTCTCCATCAAGAAAGGCAAATTGTTTATGCCTTAATATTTGTCCTGCTTGAGGCAATAAATATTACTCTTTCTCTAAATATTACTCTTTCTCTACAGGTTCTAAGCCGAAGTTTTGTATCATTTCAAAATGCTCTTTTAGTTTTGTTTCTGCTTCATCCTTACTTAAAGGTGATTCATCGTCAATACATAGCAGGTAGTCTATTGGCTGATAGTAACCTTTGGTTTTAACTGTAGTATACCAAGGAGAATTGTGAAGATGAGTAATTTCTGACATTTGACCAGCAGTTGCATCGCGATATATATCACATAATAAATTTAATAGTTTTATTTCGCGAGGAGTAAAGATAGATGTATCAGCGTGAATTCTAGATTTATTTTTATAAACAAACTCCTTAATTTCATTGTATTCTTGTCCCCAATCCTGTGGTATTGCAACTAATTTATCAGCGAAATCAGAAGGAACACTCCCACCTTTAATCTCTTCATAGAAATCTTTGGGTACTGGCCCATGGTCAAAGGCAAAATACACGAATCCCAACGATGGATAGCCAGTCTGTTTGAAATGAGTAAAATCTAAGAAAGAGAGCAGTTTAAGAAGTTTTGTAGTATTACAGCGTTTAGTATTTTCGCAGAAGTATAGAACAGCATTAAGTAGCTTAGCTCTATAATGATTCATTCTACATCCTCATCACTTAAGAAGTATATCACATCTGTCAATAATTATGTATAATAAGCCATATTACATAAGTAATATACATAATATTACTTTCTGTATTTGCTATGTACCAAGTTAATACCTAATTTAACATAAAATACACTCATTTCGAGTTTAGTCCCCCCTCACTCCCTCTCTTCTCCCCTCGCCTCTCTAGGCTCATACATATTCGCCGCCTCCACCAGCAGCGCCAGGCTCATCAGGAAGTCGTCGTGGCCCTGCGCCGGGTCCACGTAGAAGTTCATCGTCTGGCTGGGCCGGTAAGTGCTTTTGGCCCGCTCCATCTCAAGCCAGAACTCCCGGTACTCCGCCGAGCCGTCGCCTTTATAGACCTTCAGCCGCCCTGCGTTGACCGCCGCCAGCAGGTTGAACCCCAGCTCGCTCTTCGATTTCTGGCTGAACTTGAACGGCGTCACCCTTGAGCCGAGTGCCTTCCTCAGGAATGATGCCACCGGCTCACCGACCCCCGTAGCGTCCACCGCCACCCTCCGGCAGTGCCACACGTTCTTCAGTATGTCCACCAGCCGTGAGTAAAGCCCCGTGTGCTTTATCCCCGTCCAGCGGTAATGCTCCACGATTCTGACGTTGGGCTCCCTGACCATTTCATCGCAAGACGAAAAATCCACCTCGCCGATGGTCACCACGGTGGCGTCCCGGCGCGGCTTCAGCGACCTCAGGTAGTCGCCTTCCCCTTCCTCGGACTCCCCCGCAATGTCGATACCGGCCACGTAAATCCTGCCCGCCTCTCCCCGCCGTTTCCGCGAATGCTCCCCCTGCATCTGCGCCCTCTGCTGCGCGCTCAGGAAACCGCCCCCGCCGTGTATCGGCAGCAGACGGTACTGCGTCAGGAAAAGCGGGTGGTTCTCCCCCAGCCGCTCCTTCTCCGCCTCAACGTAGGCCATGTAATCGGGATTATATCTGGCGACCTCCTCCCAGTCGTAGTGGAAGTGCCGCCTGACGCTGTCCTTCTTTTCCAGTTCTAGATTTGTCTGCTTTACCTCCTCCAGCAGGGTCGTATCGTCCCATGTCGTGCCGTAGTGGACGGTGGTGACGTTGGTGGTCGCCCCCATCGGCTTGAACTCCTTGGTGTATTTGTCCTTGCTGACGTCCTGCGATTCGTCAATCTCCAGGAGGATATGGGCGGTGTTGCCGACGACGTTGGCTGATTCGTCCGCCGAGAGGAAAACGGCCCGGGCGTTTCCCAGCCTCACGATGTAGCCGAGTTCGGACGACCATATTCCGTCAAAGCCGGCATCGTTCAGCCTGTCCTTCAACCTCATCATGGAGATAACCGTCTGCGGTCTGAAAGTGGGTGAGCATTTTACTAAGTTTTTTGGCTCGACCATATATAGCGTCAATAACAGCAGTTCGAGTTGTGCCGAGAGTTCGTTCTTGCCTCCCTGTCGGGCGATTTCTACGGAGAATGTCAACCCCTTCCCGCCGAAGACGCTGTCAAGAACCGCCATCGCCACTTCCCTCTGGTACGGCCGGAGTCCATTTATAGGTTTATTTGGTTCCATTGCCACCTCTACACCACCCCCCTTTTCTCATATCTAATCCCACCCTGCCGCCCTCGCACCATCCGCATTTAATCCGTTAATATCCACCCCTCCCCCAATTTGTCCAAACCCATATATCAAAGCCTTAACCCAATCTGTCTCCCTCCTTCGTAAGGAGGGACTAAGGGAGAATTTCTTTCCTTATCCCTCAGAGGTACCTAAGAGAGGCGAAGCCTCTCTCTACCTCAAAGGGCGGGGTCGGGTGGGACATAAATATCTTCCCCCGATCCACTATTTCCCCAGAGCGCGGGCCCCGATGCTTATCCCCAGCGGCAAAGCCACATCCCGGAGCACGTTGCCGATGGCCTCCTTCAGACCCTTCTGCTGCTCCCTGGTGATTTTGTATCTGGTCCTGACCAGCGTCGCCAGAGTATTTGTCGCCTGCATGACGAGCTTGATATTCTCCGGGTCCTTCTCCAGCACCGACTTTATTTTCACACGCAGCAGGGCAATCTCGTCATCAATCCCGCTAACGTCGGAGGCAAGCTCAAAATCAAGCTTCCCTGCTTCGTCAAGCACCCTGGAATAGAAGCCGTGCCTTCTTGCATTCTGGTTACCCTTTGGTGCGCCTGCTTGTCTCTTTGCTTCTCTTCGCATGTGGCTTTTCTCCATTTTTCAGTTGCCTGGCAGTCGCCAGCACAATGGTATGGGCTGCCAGGTCCCATCTCCTGTTTGCTACGGCCAATCTCAATAGCCTCATATCGCCTCCCTTAACATAACTCGAAAAACAATTCACGCCTGACTACCCTCGAATTGTTCCCCGGATAATACAATAGCACTTATGTTCTAATATTACTATGCGTATTTGTCACCTCTTTTCTGAACCAGTTTGATATTATGCAGTCCCCGTTATAGAATAAGCAACGAGGAGAAATGGCTGTAACGAAGCAACTTTATCAACTGCAAGAGCTTGATATAGAGATTGAGCAGGAACAACAGACCCTGAACCAGAAAGTCGCTCAGCTGGGCGAGAGAGAAGCCCTCGACAACGCCCGGAGCAGACTTACCTCGGAACAAGAGCAACTGGAGGAATTAAAACGCCAGCACCGCGGCGCCGAGGCTGAGGTTGATGACCTGCTTAGTAAAATTGCCGCCACCGAAGAGCAACTGTATGGCGGTAAGACAACCAATCCCAAAGAGCTTTCCAGCCTCCAGCATGAGGTAACCATGATGAAAGAAAAAAGCGACCAGATGGAGAACAGGGCTCTGGAGATAATTGACCAGGTTGAGGCAGCCGAAAATGGTGTAGCTGCCACCACCACCGAACTCAAAAAGATGGAGGACGAGTGGCACCGACAACAAAAGCAGCTATCCTCTGACATTGAACAGCTTAAAACCAGCCTGGCGGACCTCAGGCAGAAGCGCCAGCAGTTATCCGAGCAAATCGAACCCTCGGCAGTAGCGCTGTATGAAAAAATCAGGCAGCAAAAGAAACAGGCGGTCGCCAAGGTAGAACAGGGCATATGCCGTGCCTGCCGCATATCACTATCGGCCAGCGTCCTCCAGAAAGCAAGAAGCGGACAGCCGGTACAGTGCGGCACCTGCGGGCGCATACTGTTTATATCCTGAAGGACAGATTGAGCGAGAAAAAACTAATAATATACACCGACGGTGCCGCCCGGGGCAACCCGGGGCCAGCGTCTATAGGTGCTATCATCAAAGACGAGAAAGGCAACCTCATTGCCCAGATTTCCCGCCGCATCGGCCTCACCACCAACAACCAGGCGGAATACAGGGCTATCATTGCCGCCCTGGAGAAAGCCGTCAGCACTGGAGCAACACATGTAGAACTAAAGTCAGATTCAGAGCTAGTGGTGAAACAAATTAACGGTCGGTATAAGGTCAAGAAGGTAACGCTCAGAACACACTATCAAAAAGTAATACAGCTCATCGGCTCACTTGATGGTTTCATGATAGCCCATATTCCCCGCGAGCAAAACGCCGAGGCTAACGCACTGGCGAACAAAGCTTTAGATAGCACCTAGTCCCCACCCTACCCCCATTGACTAACCCCTTTCTCTCCACTACACTATAACCGGGTCAAGTAAACCGGGTGACCGCCCTTCCCTCTGGGAAGGGAGGAAAGTCCGAGCTCCACCGGGCAGGATGCTGGGTAATACCCAGGAGGGGTGACCCTACGGAAAGTGCCACAGAAACATACCGTCCTTCACTCTGTGAAGGATAAGGGTGAAATGGTGAGGTAAGAGCTCACCAGCGACCGGGTGACCGGTCGGCTGGGCAAACCCCATCCGGAGCAAGACCGAATAGAGGGACATAGGGACGCCCGGCCCATTCCCCGGGTTGGTCGCTTGACCCTTCCGGTAACGGAAGGGCTAGATAGATGGTC
>CAZLEY010000026.1:0-31471 GCA_964558675.1 uncultured Dehalococcoidaceae bacterium
TTGCCATCATCACGTCATGCAGCAGGCCCTCGATACAGCTTTCCTCATTGAGCACAGGAATGACAACATCGACGATCAGTTTTGCTTGCCGCGGCTTCTGCCTAATTGAACCCTCGAAGATGACCTTTGGACTCGCTGATGGGTTTATGTTTGTTATTTGTACCACATCTCTTCCTTTTGTTAGTGTTAGCGCCGTGATGTTTAGAGTGCTAGGTACCGTAGTTTAGGCCGCCAAAAAACGCTATGCTTTTTATCGCTTGCAGCTCCTTTGCGAATCTGCGTGGCTGGGCTCCGTTCATTTAGAGCTGAAGTTGGCTAAGTCTAGGCTGGATGTATTGCTAGGCAGGTTACTGTTCTCGACACGCCGTCGACAGACACGATTTTCCCGGTGACTAGCTCACCGATTTCGGTCAAGTTCTCAGCCTCTCTCGAAATCGATCTGATGTAGACTGACAGCTCTAACCAGCTCTTTTCCGCTTGCTAGGTCTTGGAGCTTTCTTCCTAGTCGCTTTGGGTGCCTTTTTCTGCAGCTCGGTGGTCTTATCAGGCTTCTCCCTAGTGACCTCAGGCGGCTTCTCCTCGGTAACCTCAGGCGGCTTAGCCCGTATGAAGAATGACTTAATCTTATCTAGCACTGTCATCGTTTGCCTCCCATATTCGCGCGAGCCCCCTTATTCTAAAATAAAAATACACCAGCAACGCCAAGGATAGCGCCACTGGTGCATTTGCCAATCTCCTCAACTCCTCCAACCTGATTTATATTGGTTCTGGGCTTATTTCAGGTCTTCGACTTGAGTATAGTCCTAGTGTATGTGGCTGTCAATCACTCTGAAATAAGGAAATGGCCTTTTTGAATGCAGCTGCTATACGCCCCCCAAACTGTTCTCCATATTTACATCACATCGATTACACAATAAGCCAGAATGTATAGACGTAAACATTGAAAGGAAACGAGGAAAAGCTCAATCTCCAGAGTATGCTATCCAAAGGGCTGAAACAACCTTAAGCGTACCGCACATTTGAAGCAAAGTTACATAGGTATTTTGCCCTTTAACAGATAAACTTGCGCTCCTGCTATCTTAACCCAACTATCCATCCTTTACCATAGTGAAGAATTTAGTTCGTTCCCCGGGATTTATCTGCGTCAGGTTTATAGTAACCTCCAAGCTCACATCTAGGTTAGCTAGTGCTTGGCGGATGCTGTTCATAAGATAATCCTTAACTTCGGTCGGTATTCCCATTAAAGGAAGTGCGAGAGTAAGAGTAACCTTCTTACCCTCAACAATCATGTCTTTGAGCATTCCCAGATTAACCAGCGTGTGGTCAATTTCGGGATGCCTAACTTTTGCTAGTGCCTGGTGTATTTCTGGCTCTGAATTACTTTTGCCTATCATCTCTGCCTTGCCCTTGTATTTTCTTTCCTGAAATTCATTACTTGGCTTTTTTCAAGATTATTATCATGAACTATAAGCGTCCCAGAATATTCACATTCCAGATAGAAATTTGCCTCCTGTATTTCTCTCTCAACATCCTCTAGTTTTGGCTCCATATACGACTGAAGGTGCATTGGGCAAAGCGACAGGAGAGCACCTGACTTCAAAACTCTGTAAACTTCACGTAACAGCCGTCTTCTATCCTCTGCCCGAGGAAAATAGTAATGATGTAGAACATCACAAAGAAGAACTACATCAACGGATTCATTGTCCAACGCAATTCCTGACTCCTTTGATGTATCTAATCTTATTATATTTTTCAAGCCCATTGATTCAGCTTTGCGTATCAATTCATCCAACTTTCTTTTATCTTTATCCAGTGCATACACTAAACCGTCTTCTCCAACTATCATTGCGGCAGGAATAGTGTAGTTGCCTGAACCACAGCCAAAATCTAATACCTTTTGGCCATTCCTGATACCAATATCTTTTAAAAAGTTTCCACCAGCCTCTTCTATCCATTCTTCTACAGGATTCTTCATCTAACATCTCCTGCAATGATGCTTTAAGCTATATTATAACCCTACCGGCTGATGATGTAACATTTCATCTTTAAGTTGGATATAAAAATCCGGTGGGAACGGGCGGATAATAGGCCATGCTCAGGGCGAAATCTAGAAAAGGTGAGTACCGGCAAGCCTCATAAAAGAGTCATAGATTAGAAGTCAGTTTTGTTGACAACTCAGGCGGGTAAAATCTTATCTCAGGGTGCCCCGACTTAACGGTCCGCTGACCCATCAACCAGCACAGTGATTTATCCTCCTAAAGATGGTAAGATTTGATGTGCAAGATCGTAGTCTGCTAGCGGAAGTGAATCGATGAACGATGACATGGGACCTGAGCTGGACGAACTCTGGCAAGAGGCTGACGAACATGTTAATCGCGGTGATTTCGATAATGCCGTTGAAATCTACAGGTACATCCTGATCAGATACGTTGACAACAGTCTTGCCAACGAAAGTGCCAACGCTCATCTTGGGGACGTATTGCTGACGCTTGGTCAGACCGACTTAGCAGAGAGCCACATCAGGAACGCGCTCAGCTATAATCCAGAGAACCCTAAATACCACTCCTTGCTCGGTTTCGTCTATTACACACGGTATGAATGGGAGAATGCCGTTAAACAGTACAAACTGGCGCTTGACAAGGAGCCGTGGAATCGGGACTACTTGCATGCCGTAGCGGTGGCCGCCTTCAATTCCGGCGATAGGAAAACGGGACTGGAATATCTTCATAGAGTTCTACCCCTTTATCCAGATAATTCAGGTATGTTGGCAGAACTGGCAACGGCATATATGTCTCTGGGTGATATTGAGAGCGCCAGAGAGTATGCGGAAAAAGCCGTTACGATTAGGCCGGACGATATCATGGCTTTGGCAGTACTTAAGAAAACATACGTATCTAAGAATGGGCCAGATAATGGCGCGACAAGCTGAGGCGCAACCAGGGAAAATAGCGAGTATGCTATGCCCTCTATACTCAGCAATTTCGTGAAGCCGGTTCAACTCTCCCGGGACGCACACTTTGGTTGACTTACTCGCTGGGCACAGAAGAATAAATATGTTAATATTATCCTCGGGAGAGTTGAATATTAAGTTGTGAGGCTGAAAGTTAGGCTAAAAGTTCTGCGTATTGTACACTGTGGCCCACCATTTGAAAAACAACAGCAGTTTGATTTTAACGAAGTCCTCTCACTGATTCTTTCTGCAAACGCTAACGCGGAAGAACAAAGTCTTGTTTTGTTAACTTAACTTTTATATAATTTAGAAGATGGGCTTTAGTGTTATAGAAAAGAAGTGACGACTATTATCACTCTGGTTAAAGCGTAGATATTGACCTTCCTCCGTTACGTGGAGATTCTGAAAGCAAGATATTAAAAACGGGTATTAAATAAAATTATATATATTAAATAAAATTAATAAGGTGGATAAAATGAAGAAAATCGCTATGTTGCTAGCTCTATTAGCCGTTACACTGTTCATTGTTTCTTCCTGTGCTCCAGCCATTTCCCAGGAGGAGTATGATAGGGTTAACGATGAACTGAGTACAATCCAGAGCCAGGTTGCATCACTGCAGAGTAAATTGGCTGAAGCAGAGATGCTAAAACCGGAAATTGAAGAGTTGAATAAGCAATATGAAGCCTTGAAAAGCGAGTATGATGAATTGCAGGATAAATATGAGGAATTAGGTTCGGAAAGTTTAGAACTGAATAACCAATATGATGCTATTATGATGGAGTATAGCATATTGGTAGCTAGCTATGAGGATTTAGAAAAACAATATTACGCCGCTATTGAGGAAACACCGGAAATTGTTAACGAGGAAGATTTGGAACAGGCTCTTTTTGAATTAATAAATCTGGAAAGAGATGCCATTGGATTAGATGAACTAGTACAGGGGGTGAATCTTTATAAGTCAGCAAGTAGTCACAGCAGAAATATGGCAACTAATCGGCGACTTGAAGAGCCAGATGAAGGCGCTTATCAAGAAGTTATCTGGGCTACTGGATACACTAATACACAAATAATGGCTGAATCAATCTTCTCGCTTTGGGAAAACACTGCGCGATATGAAATAGAATTTCTTAACAGTGCTACTCCCTATGGCGCGGTGGCAGTGTATAAATCTGGTGATATTTATTACATTACCTATATTTGCGATATTTATCGGTAAACGGTGCTCGATTTAAATACGCTGTAAATATAATATCGCGTAAATAAGGCAAGCGGCCTCTGATTCTCATATACTTTATATTTTAGATTTTTATTTGGAAGTCCTGTATCCTCTCTTCTTTGGGGCACTTAACGAACCCAGTCTTTTCTCTTCTAATCCCTTTTTCCCCTTCAGCTTAAACATCCGGTAATCCCGGTAAGAGATTTTCTCGTTAGGGCGTCCGTAATCCAGTTCTTTCAACGCCTCGACGACTTTCTGAAGCTTCGGTGCCATTTCCTGCATCCCCAGGCCCCTCAGGTGTGGCGGAAGCTCCTTCCGCTCTTCAGGTTCCATCCTTAATAAATCGCAGATTGCCTCTACTGCCCAGCGTGCACCTCTCACAGGTGGCGTCTGGTCGCGACCCCCCTCGAAATCAGGCGCGGTCATTCCGCATTTCTCCTTTTCATACAGAGCAAAAGTCATCTCCAGTATCCTGGCATCGGGGTCCATTAGGTCTAGAGCACGCTGAACTCGATTATAGCGCACTCTAAGACAATCTATGGCGCCGTAGTCCTCCTCGAATCTATCGATTACGTATTCCACAGCAGGAACGGATGCAGCATAATTGAGATTACCGTTTTTAGATAGTTCCTCGGTGGTAACGCCAACTACGTAGCTGATAAGAAAGGTAGAAGCGACAACAGCTCCACAGGTGCCAACTCCTGTCATGGATACACCGCCGTGGAGTCCTATCATTCCCTGGGTTAGCGCTTCTTGAATTTCGGGTGAAAATAACTCTATATCCTCAGACCTGAATGCATCGCATATCGCCCCGAAAGTGGCCGGGGCGCAGGCCATGTATTTTGCCCCGAGTTCATCCGCAAGATGACCGGCTTTATCAATTATTCTCTCCTTCTTTCCCTCATCAATGTCGATTTTTTTAATCATTTTACCTCCTTGCGTTTACATAAGTAATTTATACCAGCGTATAATACAAAGGTTTACCCGGTCGGTCTATATCCGTAAGTCGGGCAGGCCAGTTACTTACCATGCCAGAAGTTATTGCAACCAGGTAGATTTAACGGTAACTCTTTTGTATCCGGGGTTTGGGTAAGGGAAAACGCCTCGTCGACTCTTTTAATGCTTTCAGAATTTGTTCTTTTATCACTGGGATTGAAGTTTCTGGTGCAGTGATTCAATGGTTTCCCTGAACTTTCGGTCGTGTGCTTCTCTACCCTCGGTGTACATTGCAGGCTGCCACTCTATCTTCTGGAGACCTTCAATTATGTGAGAGAGCTGGTCATAGGGGATGGATATGAGTATCGTGCCGGGAGGAAACACCTGCTTTGCTTTCATACCATGAGAAACATCGGTGATTATATAGTTCAGTTCCCCGCTGATATAAGGGTAGGTAAGCAGCCATGAACACGCGATAACCGGTGTTCCCTTACTGGTCCACATCTTACCTGTCGAGTAGCACATCGCCCTCAGTATAATTTCCAGTTGAGTGGCGTCAGTAGACAGAATTAATACGTCTGGTTCGAATGTCAGCTTATCCAGTGGAGAAAAAACGACATAGTTGACGCTGTTCCTCTCCAGTGTTGTTATGTAGTGATAGAGTCTTCGGTTGGCACGTGCTTCCTCAAAAATATGCAGGCTTTGACCGATATGCCCGCTTTCAAAAACGGGGTCGCTATCGGCCATACCCGTAAGTATCGGCCCGACGCATGTGAAATTATCCAGCGTGGCATAAAAAGGGTCTGACTCCTGGGCTTCCCTGAGCATCTCGCAAATAGACAGGTTTTTATCAAGTTTCTCTATTTCGTCCGGTTTAAAAAGGAGAAATTTAATGCCTACAGGTTTCATCTTAAAATCGAATTTGTTGAATATGGATAGGTCTCGCACTGCTGAACTCATTTTTAACCTCCTGATTCTGACTCTCCTGTGGAAATTCCTGGTCTGGATACCTCCTGTGTTAAGCATTCTACACTGCCATCGGCTATTTTTCAACGTTCTGACCGTGATGAGTAAGATAATAAAGATAATAATAAGTATATTCGTTCAAAATAGAATATATGTAAAGTTATATATATCATAGCATTGTCTATTGGCTCTACTTCTTTGACAATAAAACAGAATATCGTTTATTCTATTTATAGATGAATATAATGGTCTAGGGATATATATACGTTGATATAAAAATACAGATTACAGAAAGGTGGACATGTTTAATAGAAGAATGAGGTTGATAGATATTGACGAGGTAGAAGAGCCTGATTCCATATTAAGGACATTTATACTCTTTTCACAGAGTGCGCGTGAGGTGCTCAAATATGTGGACGCACATCTGTATCGGGAGGCAGGTCTATCGATAGTGCAGTTAGTTGCGCTGCAAGCAATGAAGCACAATAATGGAGTCATGACGCCCTCCGGGATAGCAGAGTGGACGCAGACTGAACGGCATAATATCACGACTTTAATCAGGCGTATGAAGAAAGCCGGACTTGTTACCTCCGAACGCAGTATCTATAACAAAAAAGTTATTAATGTGACGCTAACGGATAAAGGGCGTGAGGTTCTCGATGGAGTTATGCCAGTGGCACGCAAGATTGTTGACCAGGTAATGCTATCGTTTACGGAAGATGATGCTACCCTATTGGAAAAGTTGCTGAAATTAATAAGGCTGAATGCCCACTCCGGCTTGGAAGCCCTTGCCACACGTACTTAATTTTCAACCTGATATTACCGAGGTTCCGAATATCCAGATAAGGACGTAACCTGTTTGTATCGATAATTGACAGGACGGCACGTCAATCTTCTGGCGGTGTGAGGATAAAGAAATCATCGTCCAGCTGTATGTTGGTCTCGATTGCCGTTTCCTCAACAATGGTCTGGCCGGTTTGCTCATTACTTGAGACCGAACGAAGAGGCGAACGAATGCCGTCTACCTCACGGAAATCTTCGGAGCGGGTGGTTACCGGGATACCGATACCACCTTCCTGGATTGCAATTACATAGGATAGAAGTATATCACCCGTTATGGCATCGACATATACGGTCATCGCCGGCAGGTCACCACTTTTCAACTCCACAACATAGACATCTTTATCATCAAGAGTATCGGCACGGAGAACGTTTATTGAGTCAAAGTAGTAACGCCAATCACCGGTCGTAACATAAGGGTGACCCTGCTTTGCCTGCGCCAGTAACTGGCCGTGCAGTTCCATAAACGGCGCGAAACTCGATTCTACCCAGGCGCGGTCGCCGTTTAATACTGTCCGACTGTAGCCGTATTTGCCATAGTCGGCATCAGCACGATACTTGTCAGGACCGGCAACATATAGCGAAACCGTACCCATGACTCCCGATTGGACACTATAAATAGTGCTATCAATCCGGTAGTTGCCCATGGCTTCCAGGGCAGCCTCGTTACCTTCGGCATTGCGCAGGGTCATGATTTCATCAACTGTCGGCAGTCGCTTGCTTTCAATCTGCGGCATTATGAACTCCGTACCGGCCTGGTACATGGTCAGCGACTCCACTTCTCCATCCGGCGTTTCATTGAACATTAAACTTATCTCCGGTGTTACCCGGAAGAACCACACGCCTTCGTCGTCGGGGGGATAGAGTTCATAAACCATCTGCCCCGGTATATCTATAGCGAGCCTGTTGTTCTGGATGAGCACCTGTGCCGTGACGCCCAAATCCTCGGAGCGGTAGCTGCCGAGATACTTCTGTAATTCGTCCAGAGGAATCTCCGCCGGAAGCTCGACTCCTTCCCTGGGGATATCAAAGACCATGCCCGCCTGGTGCAGCTTCATCATGATGACATTGTCATTTTCGTCGCGTTCAAAAGATATGGCGATTTCATTGGTGATAGAGAAGTACCATTTGCCTTCCTCATCAGGCTCTTTCAGCTCGAAAACCTGCTGCTCAGGTATATCGACAGCAAGATGGTCGTTCTGCACCAGCACCGTAAATACCGTATCCTGAAACTGGCCGAAGTTGGCGATGTAGTTGCCGAGATAAGGCTCGTAATCTGCGGCACTACCGTCCGCATCTACCTGTTCTTCTCCGAGCAGCGTATCCCAGACAATGTTGATAGCCAGCGACGGCAGGGGGCTGACGGAGGCGTTGGTGAGCAGGACGAAGCCGAGGTTGGACTCGGGCAGCATGGCTACCTGCGCCGAAAAGCCGTCGACATTACCACCGTGCTCGATGACCGGCTGGCCTTCCCATTCGTGTATCATCCAGCCCATACCGTAACCCACGCTCTCGGTAATATCAATCTGTTTCGTCCAGGTTTCCCGGAGGTTTGCTTCATTGATAAGGCGCTGGCCTTCATACCCGCCAAGACCAAGCTGCAATCGCAGCCATTGTGCCATGTCAAGCACGTTGGAATTGATAGAGCCGGCTGGGCCGATGTTGTCCACATTGCGCATAGGCTTATATTCATAGACCTGTAAATCCTCGTCCCACAGATAGCCAAATGATAGGCGAGGGTCATTTTCAACCTGGGTTACCGACGTGGTGGTACTGTCCATCCCCAGCGGTTTGAATATGCGTTCCTCGACAAGCGTATCCCAGTCGGTACCGGCTACCTGGCCGGCCGCCATACCTGCGGACATATACATCACATTGCTGTAATAGAATTTCTCTCTGAAGGGCACATATGGTTCGGCCTTGGTAGCATCAGCTAGTATTTCTTCGCGAGGGATTTGGCCGCTGGCAAAGAGCAGGCCCATACGGGTAAAGCCGGTTCGGTGTGAAAGTACATCGCGCAGTGTAACCTCAGCGCTTTCATTATCACTTTCGGCATTCATCTGAAAGTATGGTAGGAATTTGGTTACGGGGTCGTCCCAGTCCATCTTGCCTTCATCGACAAGCATACAGACAAGGGTAGAGGTGAAGGTTTTAGTAGATGAACCAATAGCGAAAATGGTCTCGGGCGTCACTGGTGTTTTCTTCTCGACATTGGCAATCCCGAAGCCATGAGTGAGGATCACTTCATCGTCCTTGACTACCGCGATGGCCATACCGGGTACGTGCAGTGTCTGGCGCTGCTGTTCAAGTTGTTCCACCAGAATGTCAAGTTTCTGCTGCAATTCCGGGGTTACAGCCGGAGTAGCTGGAGCGGAACAACCCGCCAATAGAATAATAGTGAGGAGTAGGATTAATATTAGTTTTTTCATATTTAACCTCTGTTATTACCCGTGATATATAACAGTGTCACAGTTAAATTTTAACCTCTTTATTCCTCTGGATATTTTTCCAGTTCAGCCAGGCAAGCTACAATTCTTGGCATCACGTACGCGGTTGCATGAGGAGGAGCGTTGCAGCAGGTCTTAACGATTAGTCTCCCCCGGCAATACTCGTCGGCAGCTTTTTTGATGATTTTAGCCAGTCTGGGATAGCATTTTTCGGTTAAGGCTGCCGTGCCGTAGCTGTCGCGGTGAGTATCCATGCCGCAAAGCCAGTAAATTAACTCCGGCTTAAATTCTCTAATTCTTTCCGGGACCTCTCTTTCAACATTCCTGATTTCTTCTTCATCCGAATAACCGTGAGGAAAGCAGAGTTTCGTTTTGCTTTCCATCCTGTCCTCAGAGTCATATACCCAGGAGTGACTATCGCAGAAGCAGATATGTAAAACATCCTCATCTCTTTTAAAGAGGTCTCTAACACCATCGGCATGATGGGTGTCGGTATCTACTATGGCAAACCTCTCAGCCAGAGATTTTTCCCGGGCGTGAGGAATCCCGAGACTGATAACGCTGAAATAGCAGCCGCCCCAGGCATTATCACGATGCGCATGGTGACCCCCCACCCCGGCGATTACCAGGGCATTGTCTATTTCTCCTCTTAATACTTTTTCCGTCGCCCCCAGCATTCCGCCAACTGAATAGAGTGAGACTCGCCACCATTGCGTCTGCTTCACATGGTCTATCCATTCCTGACTGTGGAGTCTGGCAATCTCCTCTTCCGTAGCTGGCTCGGATGCGTACCAGGTCACATTCGGCTCGGAAAGAATCCCCTCTTTTTCTATGCCCTGAAATCCTTCCTCAACACCCATAGCCAGACTATCGTAAGCTTCTTTACCACAAATATCATGATAGAATACACCAGTTTTTCTCATGTTAAGCCCTCCTCGTACCGGAACTCGCGGTGAAGTCAGCCTGCTCTAACGATTGAAATTCGCTTACCGGGAGAAGACCTCCCTTACCTAATATTAGCTCACTTACGGGCATTCTGCCAAGTTTAATGTGAGGTTCTTAGAGTGTCGATACATAGCCATGTAGATATGAAGATTTGCCCGGATTTGATATAATTCCAGTGACCGGAGATATCCGGTAAAAGGAGGGTGAGCATGAAAGGCGGACTGGTTTTGGCAGCAGTGATTGCGGTTACCATTCTGATAATCCCGATATTTCCAGCCTGTAAGGAGCCTGAACCAGCGGTAACGCCTTTGAGCGTCCAGGAGGTTATTGAGCGTTCGGCAGAAAGTATGAAGGCAGTTAATTCATTCCACTTTGAGATTATGCATACGGGTGGAGGAACGCCGATAGCCATGGGCCTGGAGATGAATGAAGCTGTAGGTGATGTTGCCAAACCTGGCAGACTTAAAACAGCCATCACTGCGGCCATGGGCAGCATGCTGGTTGAAGTTGAAGTTATTACCATTGGAACAACAACGTACATGACCAACCCACTTACCAGGAAGTGGGAACTGCTACCTAACGAGTTCAGCGCCATAAATATCTTCGACCTTAATACCGGCATCATAGCTATTCTGGAAGACGTGAGGAATCCGGCTAAGCTTGATGATGAAGAGGTCGAAGCGATTAGCTGTTATCATCTTAAAGGGGAAGTACCCTGTGAAAGCTTACGCCCGATTACGTTAAGCTCCATCGAAGGAGTCATGGTCTCTGTTGAAGTCTGGATTGATAAAGAGGAGTTCCTGATACGCCAGGTAAAACTCGATGGAAGAATCACCGAGACAGAGAAAGACGGGATTATCAGAGAGCTAAAATTGTCTAAATTTAACCAAGAAATAGAAATTGAACCACCTGGATAGATATAGAGATGCGATTTGCCCTCAAAAGGCCCTCACAGCGTAATGTATCCCCCTCTGTAATTCTGGCAGTAGCCTGCGTTGGCATTTTTATCGCCGCTCTTGACCAGACCGTGATATATGGTGCTCTGGCTGATATGATGCCGGACCTGCATCTTACGGTGCTGGAACTGGACCGGGCGGCGTGGATTGTCATCGGTTACCTGATAGGTTATACCTTTGCCATGCCCTTAATGGCTCGTGTTTCAGATGTCTATGGCCATTGTCAAATATACATCGCGTCTTTACTGCTTTTCATGATGGGCTCGGTATTTGTAGCTCTTGCCCCCAACTTCGAATGGATAGTTGCGGCGCGTGTCGTGCAGGCTATCGGCGGCGGTGCACTGGTGCCCATCGCCATGGCCATTGTTGGTGATACCTTCCCCGAGGGGGCCAGGGCAATCCCTCTGGGCATCATTGGGGGGGTCGTAGAGGGGGGAGGTGCGCTCGGGCCATTTTATGGAGGCGCTATTGTCGAAGTGCTTGACTGGCGCTGGATATTCTGGATAAACCTGCCGATAAGCATCATAGCTATTTTGCTTATCTTTTTCCTTCTTGGCCCCAGTCCCCGGGCTAGGGTTAATGTTGACTACATCGGGGGGATTCTACTTGCCGGGGGGCTCGCCTTTCTCAGTATAGCTCTGTGTCAAAGACCGGAGCAATTTAACTCAGTTATATTTACTGCTTCCCTCTCGGTTATTTCAGTACTATTTTTTGCGTTTTTCATATTGCGAGAGCTGAAGGCCTCCGAGCCGTTAATCACACTCTCCGTATTCAAGAACGTTACCTTTTCCAGTGCCAATATAACCAGTTTGTTCGCTGGCGCCGCTCTTATCATGGCCCTGGTTAATGTCCCTCTAATGAGCGAGACCATTATGGGTTGCTCACCCCTGGAGGGAGGGCTGAGATTGTTTCGGCTTACCATTATGATGTGCATCGGCGCTGTTATCGGCGGCTTTCTCTGTCGCCAGTTCGGTTACCGCTTACCTACGATAGCGGGACTGGTCTTGAGCGCTGCCGGCTTCTTTTTCATGAGCCGGTGGACTCTTGACATCGCTGACCCCGAGATGACACTGCATCTCGTTACATGTGGATTGGGCTTCGGCCTGGTTATTGCTCCGCTGGCTACGGCGGTCGTAGACTCAATCGGGGAGAAGCAGAGAGCTATAGGCTCATCACTGGTGGTAATGACGCGTATGATAGGGATGATAATAGGACTCTCGGCGCTGTCGTCATGGGGTATGGGTCACTTCCAGGGCATGACCGCCGGGTTGTCTCTGGAGGAGATACTGGGTGCTCCGGAAGAGGTCGTCCGGCTGGCTCTGGAGCTGTTTCACGACTTTTTCGTAGCGTCAATAGGAATATGCCTGGTCGGGATAGTACCGGCGTTGTGGCTGCGAAGGAAAAAGCCCGTGGTTTAGTTTAATCTCCATTAAGGACTCGTCAAGAAGTGCTATAATCGGTTCGGTTGCTTTTAGTAATGAAGCTAAGGAGGCGGAGCATGAATATACTGGTTGTCGGCGGCAGCGGGCTTTTCGGACGCAAGACATGCGCCTATCTACTTAAAGATACAGATATATCCAGTGTGGTATCCATGGATTTGACTCCTCCAAACGAGTGGTTTATGAAGTCAATTGAAAGATATAAAGATAAGTTCCACTTCCTGCGGGGGGACGTGTCTCGGATTGAAGACATTTTGAACGCGATGAAGCTGTATTCCATCGACAGAGTTATCAACTGGGCTTTTATCATGGTGGGCCGTGATTCTCAGGTCGCCCCCCGACTGGTTATGAAGGTAAATGCACTCGGTATGAACAACTCCTTCGAAGCCGCCAGAATTATGGGGGTGGAACGTGTCGTCTATGCCAGTTCTGAGACGGTCTACGGACCGCAGAGCATGTACGGAGACCGGGACGTAACGGAGGACGACCGGACGAATCCCACGCACTCTTACGCTGTATGCAAACTGCTTGCCGAAATTATGGCGGGGGAGTATTCCCGGCAGTACGGTATGAACTTTACCGGCGTGCGGCCCACCATAGGTTACGGGCATGGCGGAAGGTCACCGGCGCAGTTCTGGTCGGACATGCCCTCGAAGGCTGCTGTCGGCCAACCTTTCTCCATGGAAGGTGACGGCAACGGTCTTTCCTCGCTGGTCTCCGCGGACGACCTCGCCGAATTCACCAGAATCCTGATAAAGGCTCCTTCCTCCCCGCACCCGGTATATAACGTGGGCGGACCCGCCGCCAGTCCCGGGGATATGGCAGATATAGTGCGTAAATATATACCGGAAGCTGATATTACCTTCGGCGACCGCCCGATGATGGACCCCAGCGGCAAATTCGGCCTACCGTGGCGCGTTAGCATGAAGCGGGCTATCGAAGACTTCGGGTTTACCTGTATGCCTCTGGAGGAAGCGGTGCTGATACATATTAATGACGCCAGGCTGGAGGCAGGACTGGAGCCGATAATCAGATAAATTGCCTAGCTGTTCTTTTTATTAAATTTTTCCCGTTTGGCTATACACTCTTTAACGGATAGCGCTATGTCCTCGGCGCCGAGTCCGAAGTGAGCCTTTAACTCGTCTTTCTCCGGAGTGATTCTGCCGGACTGGCTGAACTCATCCTCGATTCCAACCCTTATCAGCGGTGCCGGTGAATATTCGGAAAGCGCTGTCGCCACGGCTTCTCCCAGTCCGCCGATGATGCTGGCGTTTTCGGCGGTAACGATAGCCCCGGTCTCCTCGGCGGCCTTAATTACCGCCTCGTTATCCAGGGGCTTTAACGTGCTCATGTTGATTATCCTGGCATCAATGCCTTCCTTCTCTAGGAGCTCGGCGGCCAGGATAGATTCCGTCAGCATATAGCCGCAGGCGATAATGGTGGCGTCCTTGCCATCTTTCACCGTATAGGCCTTACCCAGATTAAAAGGATAGTCTTCGGTAAATATCTTCAGTGGCGGCGGGCTGGCCTCAATTTTCAGGAAAACCGGCCCGATGTAGTCGGCAATAGCCATGATAGCTTTCTCCGCCTCGATGATATCCGCCGGATTGACGATGACGAGATTCGGCATGACGCGTGTAATGCCGATTATTTCTATGTGATTATGGGATATGCCCGGCTCTCCCCAGGCCCCCTCTCTGCCCAGTATCTTCACATTGAAACGGTCTTGCAGGATACTTTGCCTTATCTGGTTACACGCACGGCTGACCGCCGCGAAGGCGAAGCTATGGATAAACGGCACGAACCCTTCCGCCGCCAGGGCGGCGGCAACGCCTGCCCCATTAGCCTCGGCGATACCGCACTCAATGACCCTCTCCGGGGCATTCTGTGTGAACCAGCCGATTCCGGGGAATCCCATGTCCTCCAGTACGGCGATTATCCTGTCGTCCTTTTCGGCTGCCTTTATCATCCCACTGTTAATCCCCTCGGCGGCCATAACCCTGTCGCCTATTTGTACGTGTTTGTTATAGGTGGCCATATTTAGCTCTCCCTTCTTCAACACCGCGGCTGATATCCTCACCCCGGCCGATATGAACATGAGTCGCCTCCCAGTGGGGGATGCCGTGGCCCTTGACGGTGTGGGCGATGATGCACTTCGGTTTGAGGTCGCCGTAGAGGTTGCAGGCTAAGTCAAGCGCATCAACCAGTTGCCTCAGATTGTGGCCGTCAACCTCAATAACATACCATCCGAAGGACTTCCACTTTTCCACGAACGGCTCCAGCAGCATTACCTCATTAGTCGGGCCATCGAGAGAGAATTTATTATAGTCGACTATATTGATGAGATTGTCCAGTTTATATTTCGCGGCGAACATGGCGGCCTCCCACACCTGGCCTTCGTGGCACTCGCCGTCGCCCAGGATGCAGTAAGTCCGGTAAAGAGGATTATCTTTTCTGATATACCTCGGCATGGAAGATTGCACTGAGGGTGGCCGGAGCGATGCTTTCAACTTTTCGGCGTAGGCTAAGCCGTTGGCGAAGGATAGTCCCTGCCCCAGCGAACCACCCGAGTAATCAATGCCCGGCGTGCACCATCGGTCGGCGTGCCCCTGCAACGGCGAGCCAAAGCGGTAATATGTGCTGAGTATCTCTTTGGGGAGTACACCCAGTTCCACCAGGACAGCGTAGATGGCCTCACAGCAGTGCGCCTTGGAAAGTACCAGCCTGTCTCTCTCCAGCCAGTCGCAGTTCTGGCAATCAAACTTGAGGTGGTGGAAGTAAAGAGCGGTGACTATTTCTATCAGCGACATCGTCCCTCCGGCATGCCCCATCTGACTGGATTCAAAGATGGTAAAGATGTTCCTGCGGACGTTGTCGGCCTTTGCCTCCAGGTCTCTTATTAGCTCTTCGTCGTGTGCCATTTTTTGCGTCCTTCCCTCTCAATATTTACTGTTTTCAGCGTCAGCTTGTTACCGCATCGCGGGCAGGTGTTATTGTAGAATCCCAGGACTGTCTTCTCCGATGGTATCGCCCTCATGTAGAGTCGCCGGTTTATCTCCTCGCCGAAATACAGCAGCATGTTGCAATTACCGCAGTTAATCTTTTCCGTCATACGTGACCTCGCTTTCCGGTACCGGATTAATAGATTCAGGGTTTAATCAATATCTTTACCGGTTTTCCCGTTTTGTACAGTTCGAACGCCTTTTTTATGTCCTTAAGCGGGATGATATCCGAGATAATCGGCTCGAGTTCGAGCTTGGGCAGCAGGTTCAACGCCCTGGGGAACGAGTAAGGGGATGTGAAGATAGAGCGGATGGTCAGTTCCCTGGCGTACATGTAAAATGGCGGCACACCTACTTCAGCATCTCTGGGATAAACTGCCGCCCATAGTATGGTGCCGCAATTATCAGCCAGGGAGATAGCCTGTTTGGCTGCATCAAGATTGCCGCTTACTTCGAGAACGGTATCGAATCCCCTGGAGTCAGTCAGTTGCTTGCCGATTTCCTCCAGGTTTTCATTTAAGGGGTCTACCACCACATCAGCCCCCAGTTTCCTGGCCAGCTCCCTTTTCTCAGCGATTGGCTCTGAGACCAGTGTCCTGGCAGCCCCGGCTTTTATCGCCAGCTCAAGGCAAAGGAGACCTATGGGCCCGGCCCCGGATATGGCTACCGAACAGCCGGGGTAGATATCAGCCATTTCAATAGCGTGGACGGCTACGGACAAAGGTTCGAGGAGGGCGCCTATTTCCAGGCTGATGTCGTCCGGCAGGACATATACCGCCTTCTCATCGTAGATGGCGTACTCGGCAAAAGCCCCTGAAGCATGAAACGTATTACGGCAAAAATGTTCCCTTTTGTTTCGGCAATAATAGCAGGCACCGCAGGCGCTACGGAAATTACAGGCCACTCTCTGACCCACCTGGTAAATTTTTATATTTTTGCCGACGGCTGCGATTGTCCCCGAAGCTTCATGCCCGATAATTCTCGGTTCATCTCTTACATCAGGCGGCATAAACCCGAAGCGCCCTTCCAGAATCTCCGGGTCGGTTCCGCATACCCCGCAGTAAGCCACCTCTACCTTGATTTCATCCGGCCCCGTCTCTGGTTCCGGGACTTCCTCCATATTGATGTTGCCTATTCCTCTCATTACGGCTGCTTTCATAAGCTATCCATCTCCTCAGGAATTATTGTTAATCTTGCTGATGTCATAGCGCCCTGACCTGCCGGTTACATCTGCCGCAGCTCTGTAACGATACCGCCGATAACATCGGTTTCGAAGTAGGCGAAACCACCCTTATCGCTCTTGGCACTCGTCAGAACCCTGACTCCCTGGTCCACCAGGTCTTTCACGTCACTTTCAAGGTCGTTTGTGGTGAACCCGATGTGGTGGATGCCCTCCCCGTTATCATCCAGAAACTCCTGTAATGCGGATTCTCCACCGCTGGGTTGAAGCAATTCGAGTTCAACATCGCCAAGCCTGGCCACGCTTATCTTGACTTTCCACTCGGCCGGTTTGCCCCGTAGCTCGCCCTTAAACGGGATGTCTACAAAGAGCGGCCCGCCCGGCATTCCAAACGGCCCGATACCGATGGACGTTAAATATGCGATGGTTTTTTCCATGTCCTTTACTATTACCCCCACATGATGCAGATTGCCGAAAATAGACTTCCCTGGAGTGTTATTTTCCATGATAGGCTCCTTTCATAATTGTCTTACAGGGGTTTATATCTTCAGTGGGTGACATTTCAAGTGTATCTGGGTACATCTGCTATGTCAAACTCCCGGTATAGGTACACTCCCGTTTCTGGAAAAGCGCCGCAACTCCATATGTGGTGCCATTATCGGTAGTATGCTACTTCCAACGAGTAATATCCTTGCAGAAGGGCTTACTCAGGTGACAAAGCTGCCTTCCCAGCCCTCTTTAACGGTGCTGGCGCCGAGCATTATCGCCATCACGAGGTGAGGCTTTCGGTACTCCTTGCAGGACAGCGGGCCGTGTCGTAATCCCTTTGGAATGAAGAGCGCAGCGCTGGTGCTGAACGTCAGTGGCTGGCCGCCGACGAAAAATTCTATTTCACCACCCAGGTCTTCGGGACTATCGGGTTCGCCGCCAATATGCAGGACAATCTCATCAAAGTTACTATGCACCATCTCGGGCATGGTGGCGTTGGGATTGCTTGATTCGGGCATATCGAATGTCCAGCCCATTTCTATGTAGCACTTGACGCCTGGTATCTGGATGCCGCTCATATAGGTCATGGTGGGGCTCGTGCGACCCTTCACAAATTCCGCCCCCGCCTCCCGCATGGGACTCCGTATTGCATACTGCTCATAGTCGAATTTATCATTTTTTATAGGGGATTTTTTCTTGCTCTCGCCTATTCCAGTTTCTCCCCAGGCTTCTACCGCGTTACCGCTACCAAGCATCATGGCCATCTGCATATGAGGAAAGCGGAATTTCTTCCAGATTACGGGGCCATGTGGTGTTCCCTTGGGAATAAAAAACGCCGTCGTCGTGTTAAAAGATATCGGCTGGCCGCCGATGTAAAACTCTATTTCACCGCCGAGAACCTGGGGTGTCTCATGGTTGCCGCCCCAGTGTAGAAGAATTTCGTCAAAGTCATGCACATGCTCGTGGATATGCGGATTCGGTTCCGGTATACTGTATATCCAGCCGAGTTGAATAAAGCAGTTGGCTTCAGGCACCTGGCGGCTGCTCATAAAAGTCATGACTGGACTCTGGCGGGTTTTCACTCCGGGGCATGCCTCATAAACAGGCTTTCTTACCAGATATTTTTCGTAGTTAGTTTCTATCATTCTCTGCTGTTATCCTTGTTCATTTGTATTAGCTCGTGCTTGTAATAATGTACAATTGAGTTATCTATATTCTAATATAAAATTGTATGGCTAGTTAACCATGTACCGGCTAGCCTAAACCCTTGGTACTGCCTTTAGCCCACGCTTCTTTTATTTTCCCGTCTTTTAACCGTAATACGAAGAGGTAGTCGCTGGTTACTTCTTTTCCGGTGGGTGGGGGAAGACCCGGTATTTCGCTGGTGAACAGGCCTCTACTTTTATAAGACAAAGCAAATACATTACCATCTCCAGTTATATATTCCCACTCCTGATAGGGCTTCGACATTGCCTTACTGGCCCCCATAATGTACTGTTTGTGGGCTTCGAAGCCGACGGTGTCGGGGAGAGGTGGGATATGATACACCACGTCGGGGTCTTCCAGTTTTTCCAGAGCGTCAAAGTTACCGTTTTGCCAGGCCTCGTCCTCGGCTTTGATGAATTTTTCTGCGAACTCTTTGATATCCATGGTAGTTCCTCCTTTTATATTACTGCCTGGGAATGACACCAAGCTGCTGAAGCAGATTAATTCTACGTGTTAATAATTCGGAGCGACTAGTTCACTGCCCAAATACCTGGTGGCTGTTTTTTCATCGACGTTTAGCACGTCAAGGTAATTGTCTGGAGACACAAATAGTGCAATCCTTTTTGGGGCTATCTCTATTACTCGCCAGGGTGTCTCCGGGTCCAGGCACATATCGCGATGGTTTTCATATACTTCTGGTTCCATTTCTTCAAATATCTTGAGGAACCAAGCATTCTCGTTATCGCTCGTACATCCTCTGATTGAAGCCACTCCTTCTATCTGCATGTTCCCTATGGCAACAGCCACGTTTGGATTGACTACTATCTGCTTATATTTCCGGGTTGTAGTAGTCGTCATAAAATAAATCCTCAAACCATCGCATATGAGCATCATTTGTCTCGCTGTCACGACGTTACCTTCAGCGGTAGCCAGAACTCCGTATCGAATCTTGTTCAGTTGTTTTTGTACTTGCTGCTTCAATTTCTCGTAGTCTAATTGAGTAGGGCTCATAGTAATTTCTCCTTTCATAAAGGTTATTTTGTTGTCATTTCACTCTATTGCTTAGGAATAGCGCCAAGCTGCTGCATCATGCGCAGTTCATCTATGGTGGCCCAGTTTTCCGCCAACTTACCGACGGCGATTCTAAATATGAGGGTATTGGTCATTTCAATCTGCTTCCCGGTAGGTGCGATGCCTATAAACTCACCTTTATGTGTACCTCTCCAGGTCACTCGAATGGCCACTTTGTCTCCCTCGGCGACCATGTCTTCGATGGTAGCACTAGCATCTGGGAAGGCAGCGAAATACATGGTTTCGAACTGTTTAGCCTGCTCCAGGGGTAAATCGCCTATAGTGTAGTGGGCAACGTATCCAGGGTCAAGAAGCTTAAAAAATGCGTCCAGTTCTTTCCGGTTCATGAGTTCAAAGGCATGACGGACAAGGGCTTTGTTCTCTTCAATTGACATTTGGATTCCTCCTTATCCTGATTGGTTGTCATATAATAGATGCTGGCTTAATTATTGTCAAGTGTTTGTCAAATAAACGTGCAAGCGTGTAGAATGTTAAAAGAAACAGGCTTTTACTCAATCA
This sequence comes from uncultured Dehalococcoidaceae bacterium, assembly GCA_964558675.1. Lineage (GTDB taxonomy): Bacteria > Chloroflexota > Dehalococcoidia > Dehalococcoidales > RBG-16-60-22 > CAZLEY01. The sequence goes on from CAZLEY010000026.1 coordinate 20,163, forward strand.
TTGAAAACTACCGTTTATTGATTATTCGCCCGATGAAAAAGAGGAAATTCTCTGGTCAGGAGGATTCTATTGAATAAAGTAGCTGAATTAACCATTACTTCCGATGCCCCCGGCGCCAGGCTCTTTATGCTTGGTAATGAAGCCATTGCCCGGGGGGCCATAGAAGCCGGAGTGCAGTGCGTGGCGTCCTATCCCGGCACACCATCGAGCGAAATCACCGAAGCCCTGGTTAATGTGGCCGGGGAGCTTGGTATTTATGCCGAGTGGTCAGTCAATGAGAAGGTAGCTTTTGAAGTGGCTCTGGCCGCTTCCGTAAGCGGGCTAAAAGCCTTGGCGATAATGAAGCATGTGGGTGTGAATGTAGCCCATGACTCTATTATGGCGGCCAGTTATATTGGCGCCAGGGGCGGCCTGGTGCTGATTTCGGCTGATGACCCCGGGCAGTGGAGTTCCCAGAACGAGCAGGACAACCGCTACATCGCCCGGCAGGGTTACATACCGGTACTGGAACCTTCCTCCGGGCAGGAGGCCAAAGACATGATGGCCGATGCCTTCCGGCTCTCCGAGGAATTCAACCAGATGTTTATGCTGAGGTCGGTCACCCGGATAGGACACGCCCGGAGTGACGTGGTCTTAGGGGAGATAGACAGAGAGAGGAGACAGGGTAAATTCGTTAAGGACCCCGTACGGCTGGTGTGCCTGCCGGCTAATTTCAGGAAGAACCGCCGCCTGGTGGTTGAGAGACTGGAGCGGATAAAGGAAGCGGTGGATACTCTAAGTTATAACCGGCTTGAGCTTAAAGAAGGGGCCAGACTCGGTATTATTGCCTGTGGGATATCGTACAGTTATACCATGGAGGCGGTCAGGTGGCTGGGACTGGAAGACAGGGTATCGTTGCTGAAAATCGGCACGCCGTACCCGTTGCCGGCCAAACTGACCGAGCGGTTGTTGAATTCGGTTGAAACGGTACTGGTGGTGGAGGAGCTTGAGCCGTTCGTTGAAGAGCAGGTCAAGGTTGTCGCTGAAGATGCCGGCGTTCTGGTTAAAATTCACGGCAAGGATATGGTGTCACTGGTAGGGGAGCTGTCAACGCGCCAGGTAGCCGAAGCGCTCTGCAAACTGACGGGAGCTAAGCCGCCGGTCGATTTTGCCGAAATCGACAAGCTGAGAGAAGAGACATCGGGACTCCTGCCGGTACGTCCGCCGACCATGTGTGCCGGTTGCCCGCACCGGGCGACTTTCTACGCTATAAATGTGGCCTGTGAGCGCGTCAAGCAGGATACGGGAAAAGAACCCGTTCGCACGGGTGATATCGGTTGTTACGCCTTGGGGGCTAATCCGCCCCTGAACGCGGACGATATTGCTATCTGCATGGGGGGCGCTTTCGGTCTGGGCAGTGGCCTGTCTCATATTATAGATGTTCCGGTGGTAGCCCACCTGGGCGATTCCACTTTTTTCCATTCCGGTATACCTCCGATGATAAACTCGGTTTTCAACAAGGCGAATGTAACTATGGTGGTTCTGGATAACTCCACTACCGGCATGACCGGTTTTCAACCGCACCCCGGTGCCCCGGCCGGAGAAGGCCCCGTGGTTATGCCTGAGGATATCGCCAGGGCCAGCGGTGTGAAACTCGTTGAGGTAGTTGATGCTTTTGACCTGCCGAAAATGATTAATACGCTGGAAAGAGCCATCAAATATGATGGACCTTCGGTGGTGATTGCCCGGCGGCTTTGCAGCATACTGGATGTCAGGGAAAAGCGGCGGCAGGCGATTAAAACCTTACCTTATAAGGTTGACCCGGAGAAATGCGTTGCCGGCAGCCCGCCATACTGCCAGGTGACCTGTCCGCTGCATGTCGATGTGAGAGGTTATATCGGGCTGATTAAGGAGGGTAAGTTCGACGAAGCTCTGGCGTTAATCAAGCAGACCCTGCCATTTCCCGCCATCATCGGACGAATCTGTACAAGACCCTGTGAAGGCAAGTGTAAGCGGGCTGATATTGAGGAAGCTATTGCCATTAACGCTCTCAAGAGAAGCGCCGCCGACTATGGTGAATATAAAGAAGACTACTCCATTCCTGTGGAAAGAAAGGAAAAGGTAGCCATAGTAGGCGGAGGCCCGGCGGGTATCATGGCCGCCTATGACTTGAGGAAGTCCGGCTACAAGGTCACCATCTTTGAAGCTCTGCCGAAGCTGGGGGGCATGATGGCGGTGGGTATTCCCGAGTTCAGGCTGCCCAGAGATATATTAAGCAGTGAGATAGATATTATTAATAAGTTGGGAGTGGAAGTAAAACTGAATACCAGGGTCGGGGCCGATATTAACCTGTTTGATTTGAGAAGGGATTATAACGCTGTTTTTATCGCTGTCGGTGCCCATCGGGGTGGGAGTCTGGGAATAAAAAACTCGGATATCCGGGGTGTTATTGACGGCACCGAATTTCTACGCAAGGTAAATATGGGTGAGGAGGTGCCGGTTGGAGATAAAGTGGTGATTGTCGGCGGCGGTAATGTGGCTGTCGACTGTGCCCGGACCTGTGTGCGCCTGGGCTTTAAGGACGTGAATATCGTTTACCGGCGTTCCAGAGAGGAGATGCCGGCCATCGGCGAGGAAGTGGCTGAAGCCGAGCAGGAGGGTGTGAAAATACATTTACTGTCTGGCCCGAACAGGGTTGTTGCCAAAGGTGATAAGGTTACGGGAATAGAGTTGATAAAAATGAAATTGGGCGAGCCCGATGAAAGCGGAAGGCGAAGGCCGGTACCGGTAGCAGGCTCGGAATTTACTATGGAAACGGGCCTGATAATCGCGGCTGTCGGTGAGCAACCTGACCTTGAGTTTATGACCGGTGAGGCGGCCGGGGCGGTAGCCAGTGGTTATATTAAGGCTGACCCGGTGACACTGGAAACCGGTATCAAACGTGTCTTCGCCGGCGGCGACGCCGTGACCGGCCCGGCTACCGTCATAGAAGCCATGGCGGCGGGGAGAAAGGCGGCTATATCTATTGACCGGTATTTGAAGGGACAATCGCTTGATACTGGCAGAGAGGGTGAGGGTATATTCGAAAGCAAACTCATGGTAGATACCTTTGGCGTCGGTCAGGAGCCGAGGCTGAGCATGCCGGTGCTTCCGGCAGAGCAGAGGCGTGGCAACTTCTGTGAGGTCGAACTCGGTTTGAGCAGGGAAGAAGCTATCAGAGAAGCCGAAAGGTGTCTTTCCTGCGACTGCCGGCTATGCATTAATTTACTTGGCTGTCCTGCCATTATCATCGAGGATGGCAAGGTCACTATTGATGAAACCCAGTGTCCCGGCTGCGGGGTCTGTGCCCAGGTCTGCCCGCACGAAGCAATAATATCAGGAGCGGAAGATGATAAGTAAAAAAGAACTTGAAGTAATAATCTGCGGGGTTGGCGGTCAGGGAGTCGTCCTGATGTCGGAACTGCTTGGCAACGCCGCGGTCAGGGATGGCATAGGTGTCAGGGGCTCGGAGGTGCTGGGTATGGCGCAGAGGGGTGGCTCGGTATTCAGCAATCTCAGGTTGGGGAGTGGTATCTATGCCCCGCTTACGCCGGAAGGTAAGTGCGATGTCATGGTAGCGGTAGAGCCTTCGGAAGCACTCAGGAACATACAATACCTTTCAAAGTCCAGCATGGTGCTACTTAACACCAGAGAGGTGAAGCCATTTACCGTTTATCTTGGCAGTAGCGGGTATCCCGGTCTTGAGGAAATACTGGATAAACTTAACAAAGCGTCGGAGCGGGTGATTACGCTGGATGCTACTCGTCTAGCCCAGGAAGCGGGGAATTTACAGACAACCAACGTCGTAATGCTGGGGGCGCTCTTCGGGACGGGGCTCATGCCGATAAAGATGGAAACTGCCAAAGAAGTGGTTAAAGCACGTGTCCCGGTAAAAGCGATTGACGTTAATTTAAAGGCATTCGACCTTGGCTATGAGGAAGTCCAGAAGAACCTGATATCGTCTTCAGGCAGGCGCTAAAACGCTTTCTGATTCTATTGCCAGGTATAAAAGGTAAAAATATGAGGAGGGGGCGAAGCCCCCTCTTTCGTATTCTCTCCCCGTTTTGCAGGGATGCTATTTAACACCGGGCAGCATAACATTCTGCTTGACCAGGTTATTATGCAGTTCTTTGTAGTCCACCTTTCGTGGTTGTATACCGGCTTCTACTGCCATGGCGGCGGCCGTTCCTGCCGCCTGGCCGTAAGCTATGCAGTGCGGGATGATGTTGAAATGCTGGTTGACGCTGTCTGACGAGGAGAAGGCGCGGCAGGCAACGAGTAGTCCGTCCACTTTCTTCGGCACCAGGCAGCGGTAGGGAACACAGATAGTGGGATGCCTGGCGGATATCTCGCCGTTATCGTTGTTTGCCAGCACCACTATAGTGTCCTCGTGGACTTCGTCCGACTCCATGTCCCTGTCGGTGAGTGTGTATTCCCCGATAACTCGCCGGCCGCCCTGGAGGCCGAGTTGCGGGGCGGTCTGCATGATGAAGCTATTCTCAAATCCTGGGACATATTTCTTCATGAATTCGTAGGTGACTAAAGCCCGCTTCCGGCCTATGATGTCCACCTGGGTCAGTTCCCTGACGTCTTTAGCGTCGGAAGATTCAGGTTGAGGTTGGAAACAGTGATACCAGATAACGTTATGCTGGTTTTTCAGGACGCCTTTGAAGAAATGAGAGTAACCACCCAGCTTCGCGAGTTCCTGCATAAGTTCCTCGTATTTTTCCGCATGGGTCGCTTTGAAATCATCGTATTTCCTGATATCGACATCGGCCAGCCAGAAGGTAAAAGCCAGCCATGCCGTCCTGTGTTTGTTGTCCAGTTCACCGTCGAACTCGGCTCCGGCTTCTACGAATATGTCGCCGTCTCCGGTGGCATCGATGACGACTTTCCCAAGTATTGCCTGCCGACCCGACTTGCTCTCGAAGAAGACCCCCTTGACCGTGCTACCCTCCATAATGGGACGGGTGCCCCAGGAATGGAGCCAGAGGTCGACTCCTGCTTCCTGGACCATGTCGTTCAGTTCGTCCTTGAATATCTCGGGGTCGACGACGGCGGTATATAGGACTCTCTCCTTGCCGATATTGTAATCGTGGCGTATGTAAAACCAGTCGAGGCCGGTATCGTGGTAATAGTTAACTAATTTTTTATCGGTAGTGCCCCAGTGTTCTTTTTTCGGGTAAGAAGCCCCGCCCCGGGCGTCCATCCTGTCTATTATCTCCTGGTTCAGCCCGAACAGGTGCTGTTTGCCGCTGATATCGCTGAGGTTTGGGATAATGTTGACCAGTCCGCCGGTGGCCATGCCGCCGAGGTGACCGTATCTCTCGATGAGTACGGTATCCGCGCCGCTCCGTGCTGCGGCTATAGCCGAGCCGATACCGCCGGGGCCTCCGCCAACTACCACGACATCGGCCTCCCGACACACCTTGATTTGTCGGGCTTGTTCCGTAATCGTTCTGACTGAGCTTTTTCCTGGCATATCAGGCCTCCAATTCCAAGGGGGTAGTTTTGCTACCCCCTGACTTAACGGTTTATTTCGACCCTTTCTACAGGTTAATGAAGAGTAAATGGAGAGGTGGAGACTAATGGCGGCCCAGTATATTTATAGTCCACCTTTTTTGTAACGTCAGGAAGCGGCACGCCCTGGCTGGCGAGCTTCTTCTGCAGGGCCTTCATATCCACGTCTTTGATGCCGACGCCAGCCTGAAGCGCCATAGCCGATGCCGTGCCAGCGGCCTCGCCGAAAGCGATGCAGTGCGGGATAAGGTTGAACCATTCCTGGACATGCTCATCGGAGGAGAAAGCGCGGCAGGCCACGAACATATTGTCCACGTTCTTGGGCAGCAGGGAGCGGTAAGGTATATACATGAGCGGGTGGTCCAGCGATTCCTGCCCGCGGTCGAGGTCCGGGAAGATAGCGATGGTGTCCTCGAAAGGCTGGTTGTCGGCAAGGTCTTTCTTTGTCAGCTTGTATTCGCCGATAAGCCGCCGGCTGCTTCGCGTGCCCAGCTGTGGACAGCTCAGTACGATGAAGCTCTTTTCGAAGCCGGGCAGGTTCTTCTTCCAGAAGTCATAGGTTATCATCATCTTTTTACGGCCTTCGAACTCAACGCGGGTGAGCTCTTCAACGTCTATCTGGCTCTTGTTCGGGTAGCGGTTGTGACACCAGACGATGCTCTCCTGGTTTTTCAGGAGGCTCCTAAAGAAGCCCGGGAATCCGCCCGCTTCCATGCACTTGCGTGCCAGTTCACCGAATTTTTCCGGGTTATTCTTTCTGAAGTCCTCGGCTTTTTCAACGTCGACGCCGTCAACCCAGAAGCAAAGGGCCAGGTTGGCAATCCTGAAATTAGGTGGTATGTTGTCTTCAAACTCAATTCCGGCATATGGCAGAAGGTCGCCGTCACCGGTGGAATCAATAACGACTTTCCCCAGCACTGCCTGCCTGCCCGACTTGCTCTCGAAGATGACTCCCTTGCATGTGTTTCCTTCCATGATGGGCTCGGTTCCCCACGAGTGGAGATATGTTTTAACTCCGGCTTCTTCCACCATTTCATTCAGTATTACCTTGGATATCTCGGCGTCGATAATAGCGGCGTAAATTACCCTATCCAGCCGTGTGTAGAAGAAACTGCGCTCAAAATAATATTTGACAATGTCTTTATCGGCCGAGCCCCAGTGTTCCTTCTTCGGGTAGTCAACGGCCTCCCGGGCATCAAGCCTGTCTATCCACTCCTGGGTAATGCTGACTATCTGCTGCTTGCCGAAGATATCGGTGAGGAGGGGGATAATCGTAACCAGACCGCCAGTGCCCATGCCTCCGAGATGGCCGTATCTCTCTATCAGCACTGTGTCGGCGCCGTTGCGGGCGGCAGAGACGGCGGCACCGATACCACCGGGTCCGCCACCCACCACCACGACATCAGCCTCCCGGCAGACCTTTGTTTCTCTGGCGGATTCCTTAATCGTTTTCATCAGACAAACCTCCTCAGTAAGGTGAAATTATTATGTTTTTTAGGGACTGGTGCTAATTCAAAGAATATAGGATACCCCGGTTTGATGTCAAATTATGGAGTTGCTGGTAAGCAGCGATAAAAAGCACTTACAGGAGAATTCAATTTAGCAGTGTCTGGATATCATGGGTTCCGTCCGGTTCTGGTTGTTTCATCATCTTAACCTCACCCACTTAATTAATATGTAGCAACCCTCCCCCTTTGTCCCCCTCGGTGGAGTGGATGCAATTGCTCACTGAGGGGGATAATGGTTTGAATCTCGATACTTTGCTCATTGTAGAGTACCCTCTCGATAAGGAGCCTCAACAGCTCTTGCTTGCCGCTGAAGTCCAGGTTATCTAATCCCATACCAATCTTCTCCGTCAGGCTTCTGATGCGAGCTTCCTGTGTTTGTGTCAGTTGCCTCTGGGCAAACTGCCTCTCCAGTTCGGACTTCCGCTTCTCTAATTCACCTTGCTCCTTCTGGATTAGCTCCATATCCTCACGCATCATGAAATCAGCATACAACCCCTTGCGGTAACCTTCCACTAACCGCCTCTGTTCTTCCGGTATCGCCTTCAGCCTGGCCTGACAGAGTCGCAGTTCCCGCTCCAGTATCTCCTTGGTCTGCGAATTGTCGGTATTACGCTTATGAAGCTCCTGGATGAGAAAGTCCGGGTCCTTAATGAGCTGGTAAATGGTGTCCCAGACTACAGGCTCTACTGCCTCGGCCTTAACCTCAGGGCACGAGCAAGGTTGTGGTTCGCCACCTGGGCCGAGGGGAACCCTATCGGGATTGTATTTGCGGTAACATCGGTAATAAGGCACATCATGGGTGGTGTGTCCCCCCATCCTGCCACCGCATTGTGAGCAGTATAGAAGCCCGGATAGGAGATACTCCCTCTTCGTGTTCCTCATGGATAGATCCGTGTTCCTGTCGAGCTTCCTCTGCACAGTCTCAAATAGCTCTAACGGCACCAGCACAGGCACCTCCACCGTTATCCATTCTTCCCTGGGACGCAGAACATGAGACGTCTTCTTGATTCTCGTCGACGGCTGACGGCGTTCCTTTGGTTCCACGTGGCATGTCCTGAACTGGTGCAGCCTGCCGATATAGGCTTCGTTCCTCAGCATAATGCCGAGGGTGCTGGCCCGCCACCTGTCCCCACCTTTGGGAGTCGGTATATGCAGCCGGTTAAGTCTTTCGGTCAGCCTTTGAATCGATAGGCTCTCGTTGGCAAAGGTGTAAAATATCAACCTTATCGTTTGAGCTTTCTCAGAGTCCTCTTCCAATGTAGCCCTTTCCTTGTTGTAGCGGAAGCCGAAGGGCACCGCTCCTGCACTGACCACCTTGCCCTGCCTGGCCTTCTCTCGGCTACCTCTAACGGTGCGCTCTCTTATCTTCTCTCGTTCGTATTCAGCTACCAACCCCCTCATATTGAAGAACATCCTATCTTCAGGAGAGTTACCCATGTCCTGTGTAACGAACTTCAGCTTGATTCCCTGCTTCTCGAACTCTTCGGCCAGAATCATCTGGTGGTAGAGCTTCCGCGATAGTCTGTCCGGGTCGTAGGACAGGACTACATCCACCCTGCCTGCTTTAGCTGTCTGGCGTAAACGATTTAGGGCTGGCCTATCAAGTTCGGCCCCGCTGTAGCCATCATCAATAAAGGCATCCTTATCTCCATCAAGCACAGGAGTCCCGCCCCTTTCCAGACACCTTTTCCTAAATGCCTCAATCTGGCTGGGAATACCATATTTCTCTGCCTGTTTATCTGTGCTCACTCTGGCGTAAAATGCTATTCTCATCCTTGCCCCTCCTTCTTCTTTTGAATTGTCCCTCCGCTATTGATTCCGTAAAACACCCCATGTGTCTTGCTGCTGCCATTGTATTGCTACTGTGTGGTAAGTTCAACCACTTAGGAGAGGTGAAAGAGGCAACTTTAAAAGGCGCTATCATTGCCGTACGTCGGAGTGACAATGATTTAAGGTCATTTGTGGAATCCCTCAAAATCACTCCGCCTCTGGATCTGAGCTATGACCAATAATTCCCCCAAGCACCCCACCAACAAACGCTCCGGAGGGACCACACAAGAGACTGCCAACTACCGTTCCCAATGTTACGCCTGCAAAGGTATTATTGTCTCGAATGCTTTCCTTCCTATCTCTGGACAACGGCATTCTCTTTCTACCATGTTGGATACGTGCAGATCTACTTGTTCCGATTCCTTTTTTACGGTTGCATATAATACAAGCTGGAAACAGGTTATTTAGGTGATTTGTACCACCGGCGGCTTTTGCCACTGAATGTTCTACTTCCCAAACGCCTCTACCACCATAAACAGCATAGTTTGCAAAACTGAGCTTCTTCCCACAGATATGGCAGTGACCATCCGTCCGGTCATATATGCGGCGCAATATTTCGACGTCGTAGGACATAAATCTATCTCCTTATTAGCTTCTTTGCTGTCCTCCACCCAGTGCATTCAATAGAGCTACCACAACAGTCGAGATCCCTACAACAGCAGCGCCGTCCCGAATTGTTTCCCAAGTCGTTGGTGGTACCGAGTACTCGGGTAGCCAATCCATGCTCCAACCTCCACAATACGCACACTTTCTTTGGCCTATATCAAAAAGCCGAAGTTGTGTATTGCAATTCCGACACACGGAAACCGGGGTCAACAGATAGTTTCTAAGTTGTTCAACTTGGCGCTTTTGGGACTCTGTTTCTTGTTGGAGTGCAGTTGCGTGGCTCTGTGCTGCCATGGCTATAGATTCCTTTGCCCTACAGGCTTCCAGAGACCCCTGTAGTGTCGCCCCCTCTTTCTGCAGTTTCTGAACCTTATCTTTTAATTCGTTTATCTCCTTCTCCAAGGTATCCGCTGATCTCCCGGAAGAGAGTTGTTCGAGACCACACCGGATTAGGTCTTCCACAGTTGCCGAGACGCTCTGGCCTGTTGCATCAGCATGTGCTTTTAACTTCTCGTGCAGTTCGGTTTGAAGTCGTGCATAAACTGCTTTACTGAGCATTATTCCATCCTTCTACCCCATAACGATGTAATAAATCTAGCACATTGTATCTATTTTGTCAAGGTATTGTCTCTATCTTTACTAGACTTAGGATAATTCGTTTTTGCGCTTTATATTTGGACTTCGTGACACAAATTATCTATACTTCCATTAAAAAAGGAGGTAGCACATGGCTAGAAAGAACTATGGTCCGATAAGCAAGGCTATAAAGAAATTATGCGTTCAACTATGCCTCTCGAATGGTAGCGAAGCTGATTTCAAAGATGGTCTTAGGAAACTTGTTCACACAGATGATTCTTTCCATGCTATAGGGACTTCACTTCAAAAGTGGACTTTAGAGCTTTGCAAAGATGACACTGAACGTGTATGGAAGTTGGCAGATGAAGTAGACCCGAGAATAAGAAAAGCATGGCAGAAGTACCGGGGTGATTTTCTAAGGAGTTAAGAAATTGTTTCAGGTATAGTTCGGCTCTCTCCCACGTCTCCACCAACGATTCGCCTGGAAGTAGCTCAACGCGACTACACATTTTGGACATATGTGAAGCGTGAGGTAGAGATAGGGTTAGCTACGTGAATTCACCTGAGACGCATCGTTTTCAGGTGCCCATTCACTTTCTCTAGGCTAAACATAGCAGGGGAAAATTGACCACCTAGCCATGCCATTGTGTCCGGGTACTCTTCATGTTCCGGATTACTGATAATCCCCAACAACTCGGTATATCCATGAGGGCCTCCGCAATCCTCAGGTGGACAAGCACGCTCTCCAGCTAGGCAGACTGGATACTGCTGACCAGACTCTGGTTCCAGAATGTCCTCGACAACTAGCTCGTGAATCCAGCTATCTCCGAAGTCGTACTCATAGATAAAAGTACTGCCTTTGTCGATGATTATTCGTTCGAGCTTTGTACGCCTTGAGTTCTTGAAATAGAGCTCATTGAATTCGTTCTCAGGGTCAGGTTCAGCGTACTCTTTTGTACCGATCTTGAACCTGTAAAGGTGCGAGTTGGTCCATCCCATTACTTCTTGTAGAATCAGATGAAGACGGTGCAAAGTGATACCTGAGGGGACAACAAAACGCCGCCAAATTGGAGTGTCTGTCTCCTGTAATACTAATCTGAATTGGTAAGCCACGTTACCAAGATAGCTTGTTGCGTCAACCACGTCAAGAAAAAGATATTGGTGAGATTTTAAGGCGACTGCACAATCCGCCCTATTGTTCAATGCATATGCGTAGAACTGTATGAGAACAAATGGTCGCCCCCTCACTCC
>CAZLEY010000027.1:0-31191 GCA_964558675.1 uncultured Dehalococcoidaceae bacterium
TAAGGTCGGGGCAGACATATACCTGCTTGATACCGGCTTCCGTCCAGAAATAGCATAGACGCGTGGCGCACTGCCCGGTGAATCCCCAGGGAGTGGTTTCCGGGTCGCCTCCCCAGAACAGGACCATATCGCAGTGCTCGCTCATATCCTTGATGATGTTATCGGCCGGATTGTACATGCCCTGGATGCCCTGACCCCATACGTGTTTGGAACCCCAGTACCAGCCTTCCCAGCTATCCGGGTTCCTCACCTGCTGGGTAAAGCCGCCCATCATGTCGAAGAGCCTGGCTGAATGGCCATGGGGTGTATTGATGGTCTTGCACTCACCGTGTCCGTCTCCCTGTACAAGAATAGCCAGGGGCCCGTATTCTTTATGAACCCTCTTTACTTCATCAGCTAATATTTTAGAAGCCTCTTCCCACGAGATTCTCTGGTACTTGCTCTTCCCCCGGTTCTGTGGATTCCTCTCGCCGCTGGGGTCCCAGTCAACCCTCTTCAGTGGATACTTAATCCGGTTGGGGGAGAAAGTCCTTTTCTTGTAAGCAAGCGAGAATGGTGAGGGCACCGATTTAAAAAGAGGTTTGTAGTCCTTGCCGTTCCTGGTAATCTTCCAGGGGTTAAAATCCTTCCTGTCATATTTCCAGTCGTAATGGAACGGCCTGATTCTGACTATTTTGCCATCTTTGACATCAACGGCACATTCGCCCCCGCCGCCGAGAAGTCCGCCGAGGGCCAAGGCTTTTATTACCGTTTTATCGGGCTTTATATCGACTGTCTTGCCTTTTCCGTCAGTCATATCAATTACTCTCCTTCTACGAATCTGTACGTAAACATTTTTGCCGTTGTTGCTTATTATTGATTTGGTGAACGAATTTAGCTGGATAATAATCGCTTTTAAAAAAAGCGATATTTTACGCAATACTATAAAAATCTACAATAGTATGCTTATCCTTGTCAAGTAAAAACGCCCTTATCCAGCCTGTGAAATAACCATACGTTGATAATCACAATGTCAGTGCAGTACCTTCTGCAAATGAAAAAGGTTGAGCTATTACGGCCTTATTCTTGTGATTTTTTTGAGAAAATCCAGAGCCGAATTGTGATGTTCTCTTGATGTGGCCTGCGTAGACTTAACCTGTCATAAGAGGGGCTACAGATGATTACGGAAATGAACGACTCGTGTGCACCCCCTGAAAAAGGGGGGACCATGCAGTATATCAAGTATCCGATGGTTCAGTCAGAATATGACAGGGTTTGGACAAAGTACTGCGGATTCCTTGATTTGAGCCTTCAGCAATTCATGTCGACCCAGGAGTCACTCCTGCTTCAGCAACTCGAGAAGCTTACTCTATGTCCTCTGTGGAAAAGGTTGGTAGGCCATAGAATTCCAAAAAGCATTAATGAGTATCGCAATCTGGTGCCTTTAACCATGTATGAAGATTACCTGCCGGAACTGGATGCCGGTAACGAGCAGGCGCTGCCTGAGGAACCCTTTGTCTGGGCGAATACATCGGGCGCTGCTGGCCGTTATAGGCGTGTTCCATATACGCTTGAAGCATATAACCGTTCGTTGGATAACTTGATGGCAGTGCTCATTCTTGCCTGCTCCAAACAAAAGGGGCGAAGCTCCCTCATGGAAGGTGACCGGGTTCTGTTTAATGTAGCTCCCCCTCCTTATCTTTCCGGTTTGTTAGCCTGCGGGGCAAGCCAGATTTTTAACCTCCGTCCCGTAATATCGCCGGACATGTATGACGGTATGGATTTCAAAGAGAAGATTACAAGGGGCTTTGAGATGTCTTTGAGGACCGGCATGGATATACTGGTGGCCATGACCAGTGTTCTGGTGAAGACCGGGAATGAGTTCAACCAGATGTCGGGGAAGAGCAAGATATCCAAACACCTCATGCATCCCTCTGAGCTTCTCCGTCTTTCACGGGGTTTCCTGAGGAGTAAGCTTGAGAACAGGGGCATGTTGCCCAAGGACCTGTGGCCGGTAAAAGCGATTATAGGCTGGGGGATTGACACCAGCATTTATCGAGACCTGGTGTACAAATACTGGGGCGCCTATCCTTATGAGTTCCACGCGTGCACGGAGGCAGGTATCATAGCCGTACAGAACTGGACGCGGCGGGATATGACTTTTATTCCAAACTCCAATTTCCTTGAGTTCATTCCCGAACGTGAGTGGCTGAAGAATAAGCACGATGATTCGTATGTGCCCAACACCGTACTGCTTCCCGAGGTTAAGGCCGGGGAGCGGTATGAACTTGTAATCACCAGTTTCTACGGCATGCCTTTCATCCGGTACAGGCTGGGACACCTCATCCGTATCACGGCGATGGAAGACAGGGAGGCTCAGGTCAATTTGCCACAAATGGTCTTTGAGGCCAGGGCGGATGACCTGATTGACATAGCTGGTTTCACCAGAGTAAGCGAAAAATCTATTGTACAGGCAATAGCTAATGCGAGGATTGATTGTGAAGACTGGACAATCCGCAAAGAAATCAAACAGGGAAAACCCACGCTTCACCTTTACATTGAGCTTAATAATGGCTGCCAACCGGAGAACCTGCCTTCGGTGCTGCACAGCGAGCTAATGAAAACAGACCCTGGTTATCACGATTTGGCTGCCATGATGGAGATAAGGCCGCTTGAGGTTACCGTACTCCGTTCCGGTACTTTTAACGACTTCTACAGGGAAAAGCAGGAGAATGGCTTGGAACTGGCGCAGAGCCGACCACCACGAATGAATGCCTCCGATGAAATTATAGGGGAACTCATCAGTCTGGCAAACAGGCAGCCAGTACCTGTTGCTTAGTACGGCGATTTTATGCTGAAAAGAAATGGTATGAGTATGAATTTGGGGAGCCTGATTTGAATATATATTTGCTGATACCCTTAATCCAAGTAGTGTTCTGTCTGGCGCTGCTGATAATCCTGATGGTCAGCGGTAAAAAGCACATTGCCAGAAAACCTTTCTCCCTGTTCCTTGTCTTCATGACTCTGTGGAGCTTCTTCATCTTCATGATGCGTTCGAGTTCCGAGATGTCGATGGCATTGGTATGGGAGAAACTCGTCTTCTGTTCAATACTGAGCGCTTCCCTGTTCTTCTATCGGTTCGCCATTGCCCTGGCCGGTGCCCGCCCGAGAAAACAGGTTCTATATCCCATATACATCTCGTATTTTACTCTACTGGTACTGATTCCCACAGGACTTGTGGTCGAAGGTATGCAGATGATGTGGTATGGCAAAGCCCCCGTCATCGGGCCTCTTTTCTTCCTTTATGTTCTAAGTGCTTATGCACCCATTGTGCTCAGCGCCTTAATGTTCATAAAGTACTACCAGCATTCACGGATTATTGATGATAGGATCCGCGCCCAGTATATCATCGCTGGCATTGTAGCTATGTTTATCGGCGCCACCACTGATTACCTGCCCGCCCTCGGCGTGAACATGTATCCCCTGGGCATTATAGGCAATATCCTGTTCTGTGTGATAGCCACTACGGCTATGCTCCGTTACAATCTCATGGAAATGAAAGTAATGGTTCGGACAGCGGCGACATATTCGCTGACAAGCGCACTGGTTTTCGGCATATTTGGCAGCTTTATTTTCCTGCTGAGTCGGCTTTTCCATGACTTCATGAGCCCTGTTTCTCTGACGATTACTATTGTGATTGTCTTTATTGCCGCTTCCATCTTCCAGCCGGTTCTATCAAGGCTGCAGCACACAGTGGACAGGTGGTTTTTCAGGGAGAGATATGCCCACATACAGACCCTGAAGCGGTTCAATCAAGAAATGAAGGGTGACCTGGACCTGGAGCAGCTCTCTTCATCACTGGTCACTGCGGTCGCCAACGGCATGGAGAGCCAGGGTGTCTACCTGCTGATACCTTCGTCGACCACCGGCAGCTACGCCACTTACGCATATTGCGGACAGAAGAACAAGGGCAGGCTGATTTTTTCCGCAAACAGTCCGCTGGTAGCCACCATCAAGCAACAAGATAGTATTCTTGACTACAATGATATCGATATCATTCCGTCGCTGATAAGCCTGCCTGAAAGTGACCGGCAGGCCATGGAAAAGTATAATATAGAGCTTCTGGTTCCGTTGAATAGCGAAGGGCATCTGGCTGGTATCCTGCTCCTGGGTAACAAGGTCTCCCACAAACCATACTCGAATGAAGAGAGGCGGCTGTTACAGGAGGTTTCTGCTGATGTAGCGGTTAGCGTTGAGAACGCCAATCTATACGAGAGCATGAAACGAAAGCATAGCGAATTACAAAAAGCAATGGATGGCGTAATCCATGCCTTAACTCTGGTAGTTGAAAGCAGAGACCCTTATACCGCCGGTCATCAGCGGCGGGTAGCGGAGCTGGGACGGGCTATTGCCAAGGAGATGGGCCTGCCCGAGTGGCAGACAATGGGGGTTTATATTGCCGGTCTTCTCCACGATGTTGGCAAGGTAGCCGTGCCATCCGAGATTCTGAGTAAATCCGGTAAATTAAACCATTATGAATTCAGCATCATCAAGAACCACTGTCAGGTGGGCTATGAAATTCTTCAGCGGATAGACTTCCCCTGGCCGGTGACCAAGGCGATTCTTCAGCATCATGAACGGTTAGATGGCTCGGGTTATCCTGAAGGCCTGATTGGAGACGACATCGTCCTCGAAGCCAGGATTCTGGGTGTGGCGGATGTCGTTGAGGCTATGTCCTCTCACCGACCCTACCGTCCGGCTCTCGGTCTGGAAAGCGCCCTGCAGGAAATATCACGGTCAAGCGGTGTTCTGTACGATTCCAATGTAGTACACGCCTGTTTGAGGCTATTGAACAAGAATAAATCCGAGTTTGACAGGCTGATGGCGGCGGCCGCCGCTCACAATGATTTCGCACTGGAACCGGTAACTGGTTAAAACATATTATAACCTGAATATTATCCCGTGCCCGGGAACGCCATAGCTGAAAAAATCTATAAAAAAAGGAGGATAAAAAAATGAAAAGGAAACTAATATTCATCAGCCTGGTGCTGGCCCTGATTCTAACGGTAATGATGCCCGCTACGGCATTAGCCAAGTATGACAAGTGGGGCAATAGGTCGGCTACCACGAATTTCTCCGGTTCCGGACTAATCTATGTAACCTATATGCCTGACCCCATTATTAAAGGAAAGATATGGCGTTACCAGGGCGAAATTGTAGAAGGGTTTCTGGACCAGTGCGACTGGGACCTGCTGGCCGGGACCGTCTTCTGGTCGGACCATGACTCCGTAGTTAAGGTGGATGAACAGTACAACGCCAAAGGCATCATGAGGGGAACCTTTTCACTTACCCGTCCCGATGGCTCCGGTACTCTGAACGGCACCTTTACCGGAAAAATCCAGGGCAACCTGTATACAGGCGACATTATGGATACGGGAACCTGGAGAAGTACCGGGGGTACGGGCTTATTTGAGAAAGTGAAAGCCTGGGGAGACTGGTCTGCCGAGCTTCATTTCGGCGAGGTCGGGGGGCAGTCCACCCTCGTAGGCCCTGTTAACTGGAGCGGGAAGTACATGGACTTTCCAAAGATAAAACAGAAGGCTAAAATAGACTGGAAGATAAAAGAGAAGGCTAAAGAGCAAATCCAAAATCATGTGAAAGAGAACGTAAAGGGGAAGATAAGAAACTTCATGGACAGGAACAGGTTTAGAAAGTAGTATCCATGTAAAACTGTTGTTGCCCGTTGTCCCTCTTTTCTCTTGGTGCGTATGGCTAGGGGGCAACGGGCAATAACAGTACTGAGCCGGGCTGACGCCGCAGGTAAGACCTTGTATATGTAGCCGGGAAAGAGTAAATCACCTGCACTTTGCGGTGTTCCATGCAAAAAAGGAAAACACCAACGACCTGTGGCTTGGTTCCGAAAGGACCGATGACCATGTTGAACGAATCCTTTATCTCTTCGTGTATGGCCTCCAGCACAGTCTTGACGGCATACGGGTTATCCGCCATTACTCCCCTGACTTCCACGGAAGGCCGTTCGAGGAGTTCGGCGTTATTCTGCTGCGCGTATTTAAGGTAATCGGGATTCCCACTGCGCGGGGGGTTGGTTATCAGCGCAATTGTCCTGGCAGGATTATATTGCTTCCATACCGCCAGAGCTCTTTCCGGCTCGAACCCGAGGAACAGGACGAGAGCCGTCTCCTTTTCCAGCGACGGACTACCAAAGAAGTTTGGTATGGTAGTAATCTGCTCAATACCGCGGGTCAGTCTGGTTGGCAGATATCTCTGGGTAGTGTGGAGCAGGCGCGGGATGCCCAGGTTCTTTTCTGTGACCAGATAATTGAGAAGCTCAAGCAGGTATATCTTGGTAAAGCCACTGATATCGACGGTAATGAAAGGTCCACCGTTATTACTCAAATTGCACTGCCTAAGGACATCTTCCAGCTGGTTGATGCCTTCCAGGGGATTGCTCCTCTGGCATGAAATGATAAATATACCTTCGGTAGCCTTTTTCCTCAGCTCGGTCTGTAACCGGAACATGTTATGTTCAACCTGCTTTTTATAGAGCGGCTCCTCAACGACAAAGATCACCGCGAACTTCGTCAGGAAGTCCATGCCCATTATAGTGGTACTGGAAAGGCACCTCTCTTCAAAACTGGCACAACAGATGAAAAGGTCATCGGGGCTTTGTATATTCAGCTTGTTAAGGGATTTAATCTCGCTTGGCTCCGCAGCTGCTTTCATCGCCACCTCCCTTGGCATCCTGGGTTATGGCAGTACGACCCGTTTATTGACACTATAATTAGCTCGAAGGCCGTTGTCAATGCTCACCGTAAGCCGGATTGATATGCTCGTGATAATACTTAGTCCTGATATTTAGTGTTTTTTTATATTTCCTTAGCTTTTATTTATTATTTTTATGGTATAATTACTGTAGGCTAGAGAAAATCTGATTAACTGAGGTACAGGGTGAAACCCAGCTGGAAGAGAAATAGCATTATATACATCATCATCTTACTGGCGGCCGTTCTCCTCTTCTCCTTACTTATGCCGGGAAGCAGTAAACCTGAAGAAATCTCGCTGAGTAAAGTCATCGCCATGTCACAGAATAAGGAAATAAAGGCGATTGAGGTTGATGGCGAATCCTTGCTTATTACCGCGGTGGATGATATAGAATATCAGGCATATAAGGAAAGTAACGCCAGCATATACGATATTGAAGGTCTCAACCTTGAGGGCGTGGATTATGATATCAAGGGTTCCTCAGGCATCAACTGGGGCAGTCTTCTTATCAACTTCCTGCCGCTCATAATTTTCGGTGCTCTGCTCTTCTTCCTGTTCCGGCAGGCGCGGGGAGCTAACAGCCAGGCGATGAGTTTCGGTCGCAGCCGGGCCCGGCTGTTTCCGGCCAACCGGACTACGGTCACTTTTGACGACGTCGCCGGCGTGGAAGAAGCCAAGACGGACATGCAGGAAGTGGTGGATTTCCTCAAATCGCGGGAGAAATTCCAGACTCTGGGAGCGCGCATTCCGAAAGGCGTACTGTTAATAGGTCCGCCCGGCACCGGCAAGACACTGATAGCACGGGCTGTGGCCGGTGAGGCCGATGTTCCTTTCTTCTCTATCAGCGGCAGTGAGTTCGTCGAGATGTTTGTCGGCGTCGGTGCCTCCAGGGTGCGCGACCTCTTTGACCAGGCCAAACGCAATACACCGTGCATCGTTTTCATTGATGAGATTGATGCCGTAGGCCGCCAGCGCGGCGCCGGCCTGGGGGGCAGTCATGATGAGCGTGAGCAAACGCTTAATCAGATTCTGGTGGAAATGGATGGCTTCGATACCAACACCAGCGTGATTGTTATTGCCGCCACCAACCGCCCCGATATTCTTGACCCGGCCCTGCTCCGCCCCGGCCGCTTTGACCGGCGGGTAATCCTGGACCTGCCGGATATCAACGGGCGGCTGGCGATTCTCAACGTACATACCAACGGGAAGCCGCTTGATAAGACGGTTAATCTGGAGACGCTGGCTAAAGGGACTGTTGGCTTTAGCGGTGCTGACCTGGCCAATCTGGTCAATGAAGCGGCTATTCTGGCGGCAAGGCGTAATAAGAAATCTATAGGCATGAAAGAGTTTGATGAGTCTATAGACAGGGTAATTGCCGGTCCTGAGAGGAAGAGCCGTAAGATTAATCCCAAGGAAAAGGAAGTAATTGCCTATCATGAAGCCGGTCATGCTCTCGTAGCCCGGATGCTGCCAAATGCCGACCCCGTGCACAAAATATCTATAGTAGCGCGTGGTATGTCTCTGGGTCATACCAAACAGCTACCTATTGAAGACCGGTATCTCACGTCGCGCTCACAGATTCAGGCTATGTTAGCCACTTTGCTTGGCGGGCACACCGCCGAAGAGCTGATTTTCAACGAGATTACCACGGGGGCTTCTGATGATATTAAACGGGCAACCGGACTGGCCCGGCGCATGGTGACCGACTTCGGCATGAGTGAGAAACTGGGCCCCCGGACATTCGGTGATAAGCAGGAACTGGTCTTCCTCGGACGCGAAATATCCGAGCAGAAAGACTACGGTGACAAGATTGCCGACATGATTGATACGGAAGTCGACAGAGTCATTCAGGAGGCTCACCAGACTGCCACTAAAATCCTGACTGAAAATAAGCCGAAACTGAAGCTTCTCGCTAAAAGGCTTATCGCGCAGGAGACCCTTGAAGGTGGTGACCTGGAGAAGACATTTAATGAGCTTGCCCTGCCCAAGCGAACCAGGAAAGTCAGGAAAACCACTACTCCAGAACCGGTCAAGCCGGTGGCGGAAGCCGAGCCGGTCCTCAAGCCCAAGAAGGCTCCGGCTGTACCCCAACTCGTCCCGAAGCAGACACCGGCGGCACCTGATTAAATGTGGAACCACCGCAGTTGAAGTTATCAGAAGACGTATATGTTTTTATAGGGAGTTTAAGAGGGGCACCAGCCCCTCTTTATCTTTTCTCCCACTCTCCTCTCCTTCCGAAGGAAGGACCTCGTAAAGATAGATACAAAATGGAGAGTTTAAGAGAGTTGTAAAATATCAGGGGGGGGGTGAAGTTAATAAACACCCCCGGAGTGTTAATATGATTTGTGTTACGGACAAACCAATATCTCCTGAGCTGGTCGTTAATAAGGTCAAGACTGCCGGCAGCGGTTGCGCGGTGACCTACGTCGGGTTAATCCGTGAGCTGTCCCGTGGTAAGGCTGTGCTCTCGGTGGAGTATGAGGATGCTGATGGAAAAGCGGAGGACAGGCTTCGTGAGATAGCCGACGAGATTAAGCAGAAGTGGTCGGTGAATAATGTAGCCATTTACCACCGGGTAGGAAGACTGGCAGTGGGCGATATCAATCTCGTGGTAGCGATAGCGGCGGCTCACCGTAAGGAGGGATTTGCCGCCAGCCAGTACGCCATTGACCTGTTCAAGCAGAAAATACCGACTAAAAAGAGAGAAACCTATCAGGACGGCAGTATCTGGGAAGGGGAGTGAAAGAAGAATCGGGCTATTCACTCCTTTTTACGACGTATTTGGCAAGGCCCAATAGCGCCTGGCGGCTGCTCTTCTCCGGAAGCAAATCGAAATCACGGCAGGCAAGCTCACAGTATTCCGAGGCTACCTGGTAACAGTCGTCGATAATTGAGGAATTCAGCACCATTTCTATCGCCAGGTCCACGTTCTTTTTGTCTCCAGTCTTAAACAGACTCCTGACGGGGTTATCATCGGGGTAGCGCTCCATAAGCATCATAGCTGGCAGGGTCAGGGTGCCCTGGGTAAGGTCCGAGCCTACCGGCTTGCCCATGACTTCTTCGGTGCTGGTGAAATCAAGGATATCATCCACAATCTGGAAGGCAGTGCCGAGATTGTCGCCGTAGTTCTTGAGTATTTCCACCGCTTCTTCCGGTGCATGGCTCAGAATAGCGCCCGACTGTGCCGAAAGCGCAAAAAGCGAAGCTGTTTTCCCGTAGATACGTTTGAAATAGTCCTCACGAGTTTGCTCCAGATTGAACGAATTTCGATACTGGTTTATCTCGCCGCTGGAAATTATCCCCAGGGTCTGGGAAAAGAGCTTGACCGCCCGCGTTGACTGCGTATCAGCGACAGCCTCGCCCGCCCTGGCAAACAGGTAATCACCCATCAGCACGGCGATATCGTCACCCCACATGCTATTGATTGTGGGGTGGCCCCGGCGGATTTCCGCCTTGTCGATAGCGTCATCGTGAACCAGCGTGGCGGTATGCATAAGCTCGACGGAGACAGCCATGGGTAGAAGGTAGGTTATGTTATAGTCATAGAACCTGCCGGACAGCAGGGTAAGCGCCGGCCTTATCCCCTTACCGGTTTCCTTCAGCACGTAACTCAACTGCTCGGATAGCCAGGAGAAATCAATCTGGCTGATTGACGTCAGTGTTTCCTTTACCTTATCCAGGTCGTCCCGAATGGATTCGTAAATCTGGTCAAGCTCCAATGCGCCGGGTCTCCTCTTCTATGATGCTCTCGTCAAGCTTGGTAAACAGGGGCTTTGGTTCCCGCAGCTTTTGCCCCGGCGGCAGCACCTGCGGCTGCCAGCCGTAGTCTTCCACGTTGCCCTCGAAGCCCAGGTATTCATGCACTTTCTGCGAGCTAAACGGGAGGAAGGGATATAACATCGTTTTTAGCTGGGCAATCACGCTGAGCGCCACATAAAGTGAGTTAGCAGCAGCCTGCTTGTCCTCCTTGATTACCTTCCAGGGGGCTTTATCATCAAGGTATCGGTTAGCCTCGTGTGCGGCTGACATGGCCGTCATGATAGCCTGCTTTAAACTGCATCTGTAGATAAGCACACCCGTCTGGTCGAGGCAGGAATCCGTATTTTTCATAAGTTTTTTATCAACGTCATTCAGTCCGCTGTGCTCCGGCACATACCCGTCGAAGTTCCTGTAAACAAACGTAAGCACCCGGTTTACCAGGTTGCCGTAGGTAGCCACCAGCTCGTCGTTGTTGCGGCGGACGAACTCCCGCCAGGAGAAGTCGGTATCGCTGGTCTCGGGCATGTTTATAGAGAGCAGATAGCGCAGCGGGTCAGGGTCATAACGTTCCAGGTAGTCCGGCAGCCAGACCGCCCAGTTCCGGCTTGTAGATATTTTTTTGCCTTCAATGGTCAGAAACTCGTTAGCCGGAACGTCAAAGGGGAGATGGAGGTCTCCGTAGCCCAACAGCATTGCCGGCCAGATGAGGGTATGGAAGGGTATATTATCTTTACCGATAAAGTAATAGCTCTTCGCCTCATCGCCCTGCCAGAAATCACGCCACTTTTCATCATCCTTCGCCTTTTCTTTAGCCCACTGCTTTGAAGCCGAGAGGTAGCCGATAACGGCCTCAAACCATACGTAGATACGCTTATCTTCAAAGCCGTCAACCGGCACCGGCACACCCCAGTCAATATCGCGGGTTATCGCCCTGTCCCGCAGTCCTTCTTTCAGGTAACGTGCTGTCAGGCCGTAAACATTGGGTCGCCATTGACTCTGCCGGCCAACCCATTCTGCCAGCCTGTCCTGGAAGGCGCTCAGTTTCAGAAAAAAGTGCTCCGAGTCTTTAAAGACGGGGGTGGTAGCGCATATCCGGCAATGCGGGTCGACCAGTTCCGCCGGATTCATCGGTTTGCCGCAATCGTCACACTGGTCTCCTCGCGCTCCGGGGGCACCGCAGTAAGGGCAGGTGCCCTCGATATAGCGGTCCGGCAGGAAGCGCTGGCAGTTGGGACAAAAAGGCTGTGATACGGACTCCTTATAGATATAACCATTCTTCTGGAGAGTCAGGAAAATATCCTGGGCGACGCCGGCGTGGTTGTCGGTGCCGGTGGTGGTGAACAAATCGAAAGTAATACCCAACTTCTGCCAGCAATCGAGGAATTCCCGCTGGTAAAACCGGGCTATCTCCTGCGGTGTCTTTCCCTCCTGTTCGGCTTTAATGGTTATCGGCGTGCCGTGCTGGTCCGAGCCGGATACCATTAATACTTCATTGCCCCTGGTGCGGTGGTAACGTGCGAAGATATCCGCCGGCAGGTAAGCCCCGGCAATCTGTCCCAGGTGTAGCGAACCATTGGCATAAGGCCAGGCGACACCGATAAAAATCCTCTCGCTCATACTCAGCGCCTCAAGAAGGGGTCTAGAAAAAGGTCAGCACGTGTTCACCTTTCTCTTCTTTATAATGGGCATAGCCCTTCTTCAGGCAGCACTCAACGCAGTAGCGCCGGACCTCGCCTTCCTCGTCCTCGACACCATCCTTTTCATCAACGGCCAGATAGCGGTCAGGATAGGGTATGGTGTTATGGCACTCATCACATTTTATCTCACCTAAAGATATGCAGCCGCGACGCATTTATTGACTCCTCTCCAGATTTTGACATGAATCATTTTCTCTGTCCCAGACTTTATCCAACCTGAGCCAGGCTTTATATAGTTCCTTCCTTGTCAGTCCCGTTTCTCCGGCCACCGCGGCTATTGCCTCTTTAGCCGTGGCCCCGCTGAGATACATCTGCTGCAACCGTCTTTCTATATCCCCGGTCAGTCGGGGCTTATCTTTCGCCCCTTTACCTTCAATTACCAGAGTGAATTCTCCCCTCGGTTCCGTGAAGTGCTTTATAGCCTCGCTGACCGTTCCCCGGAAGACCTCCTCATGGAGTTTGGTAAGCTCGCGGCAAACAGCCAGCTTCCTGTCACCAAGGACAACCAGTATATCGTTTAACGCTGACAGCAGCCGGTGCGGTGTTTCCAGGGCGATAATGGTGCCTGTTTCATCAGCCACCGATTCCAGCGCTCGACGCCTATCGTTCGCCTTGTGTGGTAAAAAGCCGATGCAGGTGAACCTGTCCGTGGGCAGTCCAGAGACAGCCAGCGCCGTAGTAACCGCCGAAGGTCCCGGTATGGGGGTAACCGTAATACCGCGCTGGCCGGCAGCTACAATCAGTTCGTAGCCGGGGTCGGATATACCCGGCATTCCGGCTTCAGAAACCAGGGCGATATCTTCTTTTTGAAGGAACTCCAGAATGTAGCTAAGTTTGGCCTGTTTACTATGCTCATAATAGCTCGTCATAGGCGTCCTGATATCATAGGCGGAGAGGAGACGCCTTGTCTTGCGGGTATCTTCAGCCGCAATAAGCCTGACCTCACGAAGAATACGGAGGGCACGCAGAGAAATATCCTCGAGGTTTCCAATCGGGGTGGCTACAACATAGAGGGTCGGCATTATTTTTACTATCCTTAATCTGAATAATTATAAACCGGCACGCCTTTGCCTGTCCAGCCTAGAGGTCATCCGGGTACCGCTCATTGGGGGTTATCTGGGATTTCTGTGAGACTGCTTTTAGCGCTTATATAGCAGGAATACGGTATCTAATCGAATTCCTTGTTGAAAAGGGCCATGAAAAGTAAAACTGCTATTCCCAATACCGTGAATGTCCCGAAGGTAATATTGCCGTAAATCCACAGGTTAGTACCCGAAACCACGTTGATATTGGTGTGGAAAAGACCGACACCTCCGGCGACGAGGAGTATAAGTGCTAGAATCATGAAAAGAATGAACATAGTAATACCTTATTACATTATAGTATGTATAAGTATTGTTGCCAAATTATAAATGGTGTGCCATCAGTTGTCAAATGCATTATTGAAGCGGCAATATAAGGTGTTAGTATCGCAGCTTCTAATAATTTTTCTTGCAATAAAAAAGATAATTATGTTATAATTAAAAGCACAAATGTGCAGCGAGAAGGCTACTTCTAAGTTTAAACAATTACGGCGTTCCTACGGATTTGACGAAGTGGCTATCGTGCCCGGAGATGTCACCATTAACCCCGACCAGACCGACATCGATTTCAAGATTGGCAACTTTACCTTCAAAATTCCCATCGTAACCTCTGCCATGGATGCCGTCGTTGATGTTGACTTCGCTATTATGATGGCCAGGCTGGGCGGACTCGCCGTTCTCAATCTGGACGGAATCCAGGCCCGCTACGAAAATCCCACCGAGATACTGGCAAAAATCGCTAAAGCTCCAAATGACGAAGTCACCGCCCTGATGCAGAAGATATACACCGAACCGATAAAGGAAAACCTGGTTGGCGACAGAGTACAGGCAATAAAAAAAGCAGGCGTTATATGCGCCATATCGCTAATACCGGCCAATACCAAGCATCTCGCTCCTGTAGTAGCCGAAGCCGGTGGTGACATTCTGGTGGTACAATCAACAGTTACCAGCGCCCGACACATCTCTAAGAGCTATCGGGGACTGATTTTTTCTGAGCTTTGCGAGCAGCTATCCATGCCGATTATCGTCGGCAATTGTGTCAGCTACGGTGCCTGTCTGGAACTGATGGAGACGGGTATATCCGGGGTCCTGGTTGGCGTTGGCCCCGGCGCCGCCTGCACCACCAGGGAAGTACTCGGCGTTGGTGTTCCTCAGATAACGGCCACCATAGACTGTGCAGCAGCCAGAGATGAATATTTCCGTGAATCGGGCATTTACGTGCCGATAATTACTGACGGCGGTTTTCACAAGGGCGGCGATGTCTGCAAAGCTATTGTCGCCGGTGCCGATGCCGTCATGCTGGGCTCTGTTTTAGCTCAGGCCAGAGAAGCGCCCGGACTGGGCTATCACTGGGGTATGTCTCATCCCCACCCGGCACTGCCCAGGGGGACCCGGATAAAGGTCGGGACTACAGGCGCATTGGAGCAAATTCTCTTCGGGCCAACGTCGGCTACCGACGGCAGCCAGAATCTCGTCGGGGCCCTGCGCACGGCGATGGGCGTCTGCGGTGCGGCTGATATTAAAGAGATGCACCAGGCCGAGATGGTAATCGCCCCTTCCATCACCACCGAGGGCAAGTCTTGGCAGATGGCGCAGGGTCGCTGAAGGCTGTCAGCTACTGATTACCCACCGTATTACTTTGTCAATCCACCACGTAAATTGAAGGGTCGGGCGTCAGATAGAAAGCATCGCGGAATCCCAGCAGTCCCATGAGCATGTTGACACTGCCTCTTCCCGAATGAAATCTGCATGACACCGTCAGGGTAGCCCCGTCGGGATAACTCTGTACCGTGGCCTCGCCCACCTCTACCCAGTCTGTCAGAGCTATGTTCTCCACGTTCGGCATCGGCATCATCAGGACATAGCTTTCCATCCTTTTTACCAGTTCGCCGGCGTCAGCCCGGGCTGCCTCTGCATCCGTGTAGTAGAGGGATACCAGAAAGTAACGCTCCTCCCCATCGTCCTGATACCCCATAGCCGCCATATCGTACTGGTGCAGCGTACCCCAGCCCTCCGCGACGGTGAAGGTGAACGGGAGTTGTGTTTCGCCTGGATCGAAAGCGATAAGCAGCCTGTCCGGTGTAAAGATAACGGCCGAAATGACATCGCCCAGGCTGGCGGCAAGCGCCCGGCAAACGGCGTCATCTATCACGGCAACCTCATCCCCGGACATCGCATCCAGTACGCCGGTCATGATGTCGGTGGCCGGAGCGGTCACGATAGTATTATCAAACACAGCTATCCTGTTCAGTTCGGCCAGTACCCACTGTGCTATCTCACCTCTCAGCTCAACCCTGAAATCGTCGTATATGTGGTAGTAAGTATAAGGACCGTACTCTGCCTTCTCATACCCCTGTTCGGTCAGCTTGCTGCCAATCAATGCCTCGTCAAAGTCCCCTTCCATGACCGAGAAGCTCCAGGGTGGAGGTATGTTGTTGAAAACAGTGCGGTGTATCATCATGCCGTCAAAGCCGATAAGCGGCGCTATCTCTGTAAAATTGTATTCCGTTTTCAGTCCGGCTACTCCCGCCAGAGCCTGCATCACCTGTTGAATCTCTTCATTGGAGAGTTTCATAAAGTCGTCTAAATTTTTAATGTCCTCGTAGCCGTGAAGCTGCTTGGCCTTGCCCGGGTCGCCGAACCAGATGTCACGCTCCTCCAAAAAAGAATAGGGCACGAAGCCGAGCATTCGCCCGAACTCCGTGGTGACAGGTATTCCATCGTGTTCGCCTGTCTCTTGACCTGTTATCAGAGCGCACCCCGGTAGCAGGACGGCGGCTACAGCGATGAGTATAAAAATCAAGCCTGATTTCAACATTTTCACTCCTCTTCTTCTTCTTCCTCTTCGTCCGGAGTTGCCCTAGCTTCGTCCCCGCTAACTCGCGGTAGCAGGGCCTCGGCTCTGCCTCGCTTTCGTGCTGAGCGGGGAGGTAATTTACTTACAGCCTGCCGCAGGTTTTTCAGTCTCTCCGGCTCTCCGGTACCGACTTCCACTACCACACCGTCCACACCGGCTTCCCAGATAGCTTTGAGTTCGCCGGAGGTTGTATTGAATGATACCGGAATCAGCAAGGGCTTGGTCAGTATATTGGCCAGGTGCTGTATCTTTATGAGGTGGTGCCACGCTACCGGTTCGTCCGCCGGACAGGCATCGGTGGCCAGTACTGCGTCCACTGAAAGCTCATTAATGGCTCTCAATGAACCATCATCCAGCGCCGATTGTAGCTGCAAAATCCTGCCGACTTTCTCATCCTGAGGCATGGCTGTAACCGGGCTAGCCACCGGGAATACCATAAAATCGCAGCCTGCCTCGACCATTGTCCCCGCTTTTTTGGTGCCGGCATCCTCCAGATATCCGCCCCAGGGTATATCCGGCAGGGATTCAACGGCTTTTTGAATTTCAGTCGCTGCCAGGCGCGATTTCCCCGGACGTAATAAAACAGCGTCAGCTTCGCTAACATAGTCAGACAGGACACCAGAAGCTCCAGAGTCCAGACTGGCAACGAGCAACATTCGTGAAGCTGATGATGCGGCTCGCTCTGCCCTGAAACCTATCGGCTGAGATGTGGCCCGGACAACTCTGTTCAGTTCGTCAATAAGTCGGCTCATAATCCCCCTTAACTATAACAAAGACATTATAGATAAAAGCGGCGATAACTTCAATGCGGCATATCTCGTGTTAGCAAGCTTTTTGCCCATCCGTCAGTTACTTAAATAAGGGATTTTTTAACGGAATTTTAATAATACTTTTATGAACAATTAATACCTGTCAACTACGATGAAATTAGGGGGAAAAATCAAGCTAGAGGAGAGCCGTAGTGATTAAAAATGTTATCAGAATGAGCAACAACATGGTAATGGTATTTGATGATAAAGGTGAGCAGATGCCCGAATATCAGGGGCAATACGCGGATGTCAAGGGAATAATCCTGGCAGATGCACCGGCGGAAGCGGTATTCAATCACTGGTTTGGTAACGCACCCGAACCCGAGGCGGTATCGGGAAAAAGCTGGTAGGAGAAGGAAGATGCCGAAAAGAAAACCAAGTAAAAAACCGGGAAAATTAATAAGCACCATGCTGACAACAAGCGATGTCGCCCGTATATTTGGCGTGCATCCGAACACGATAAGGCGGTGGAGTGAGCAGGGTATACTAAAGGCCTACCGGGCTGGCGCCAGGGGTGACCGGCAGTTCCGGCGGGAGGAAGTGGCCGTACTTTACCTGGATAAGGCCATCCAGAAATTTATCAAAGATAAATCAGCCTAGCCGCAGGCGGCAGTATCTCTGTTTAGTGCCTCTCCTCAGTATCTGCAACCTACCAGTTGGTATCATTCTAAAACTGACAGGCATATCTTTCCCTGTATGCTGCGAATAAGATAAGTAGCACCCACCCGGAAAAATATATTCCAGCCATACCTGACCCACACCCCTTTTTTTACCCGTAGATATTGCCTATTGGCAGTATTTATGCTATTATAATACTTATGGCACGTAAATTCTATAGCGTTTCAGGAACCGAAGAAGAAACACAGAGGTTCACCGAGAGCCTGCAGCATTATAGTAAGCTGTTGTTCGAAGCCAATGAGGAATTAAAACAGGCAACCCGGGCAAGGTCCGAATTCACCGCCAAGATATCTCACGAATTCCGCGCGCCTCTGAATATCGTTATTGGCTTTACAGAATTGATGCTGGATGAAGTACCGGGAAAAATAAACGAAGAACAGCGACAGAGTCTGGAAGATATTCTTGCCAGTAGCAAGCGACTTCTAACCCTGGTTATTAATTATTTCGACCAGCCTGAAAAGAAGTCGGATAGAGTCAATTAAGTCGAAAAGCAGGAAATTATCGCCACGGAGGATGGCCATGACCAAGAAAATACTTGTCGTTGATGATGAACCCGCCCAGCTCAGACTGGCCAACCAGGTCCTGAGCAATAATGGTTACGAGGTACTCCAGGCTAAAAGTGGACAGGAGGCCCTCCGCATAATATTTGAACTGAGGCCCGACCTTGTCCTGCTGGACGTGATGATGCCCGGGATAGACGGCTGGCAGACCTGTAGTTGTATCCGTGAAATTACCGATATCCCCGTTATTATGCTTACCGGTAAGCGGAACGCTGAGGATGACATTGTGCGCGGTCTTGAGTGCGGTGCCGACGAGTATCTGACCAAGCCGCTGGGGAACAGGGAGCTGTTGGCCAGAGTACGGTCGGCTCTGCGGCGTGCCGAACAACCCTCATATCTGGATGAGAAGAAAAAAACCATGTTCTCCGACGACTACCTTATTGTTGATGTGGATGAAAGAAAGGTTACGATAAACGGGGAACGGCTAAAGCTTACCCCGCGGGAATTCCGTCTGCTAGCGTTGCTTGTTGAGAACGCCGGCCACGTTCTTTCCCACCAGCAGGTACTGGAGAATGTATGGGGCTGGGAATACATCGACGATGTGGACTATGTACGTATTTATATTTCGCATCTACGTCAAAAGATAGAACCGGACACTTCCCAACCCCGATATATTCTTACCGAACCGGGTGTTGGCTATTACTTCCAGAGAACGAACTAGCGCCGTTTCGCGCCCTGAAAGCATTATCCGCAGGGTCTCTATTTATTCCCACCGGCTAACCCATCACCTCTCTTGTTTATTTTATCTCCACCCCACTCCGATACCCTTCTTAGTTATCTATTCCCACCCGCCGCCCCCGCATCATCGGCTTCCTATCCCATAATATCCCCACCACCACCCAATGGAGTGCTTAAGAGGGGCTTCGCCCCTCTTTCTTATATTTCCCCCTCTCCCGTGAAACCTCGTCAGGAGAGGGGGATAAAGGGGTTGAGGTAGATAATTATCTCCCATATTATTTGTTGGAGAGAGGGACCAAGGGGGTGGGGCTGAAAATAGTGAAACAACCAAGAACATGGAGCATTTTCTCTTTCTGTATAACGCCCTATTTTGCCGAATATCCGAAGAGTTGTTATAATCCTAAAAGCAATTATAAGCAGGGTATCAGGAGCAAGTTCAGGCAGACATGGCGATTCAGGTAGAGTTTATTAAGTCAATACCTTACTTCTCCGGGCTGGGTCAGGAAGGACTTGATTCAATCAGGAAGTGCATCTTCGAGAAGAAAGCCGGGAGAGGGGAGATGCTCCTGTTTGAGGATGAACCAGCCAGCAATCTGTGCTTTGTTGTTGACGGTGTGGTCAAGGTCTTCAAGACATCGGCCGATGGCAAAGAACAGATACTACAGATAATCCGGCCCGGCGAATCCTTTAATGATGTCCCCGTTTTTAGCGGCGGTGTGAATCTGGCCAGCGCTGAAGCCATGGGGCCGGTTGTACTCTATATGATGAAAAAAAGTGAGCTGGAAAAAATCCTCAAGGACTACCCGCAGGTAGCCCTGAATGTAATCCAGATTCTATCGCAGAGGGTACGGCACCTGGTGTCGCTGGTTGAAGACCTCTCTTTCCGGAATGTCACCGGCAGGGTTGCTAAAGTGCTGCTTGAATACGCCGGCGATGGAGCCGGTGAAAAACCGCGGCTCACCCAGCAGGAGATGGCAGCGATGATAGGCACCGCCCGTGAAATGGTGGGCAGGTCGCTCAAGACCCTGGAAGGGGAGGGCAGCATCAGAATGGAACGTAACCGCATTATAATCACCAATCCGGAAACCCTCCGGGAAATGGCAGGCTTAACTGAATGAGAGAAAGGTCGCAGACAGAATGCGGTTTCTGAGCTTAAAATATACCGTATATGGAGAATGATAGATGGTGCAAATGCCGATAATAGATGCGTCTAAATGCAATGGATGTGGCCTGTGTGTCGGTATCTGTAAATGTGGTGTACTGGTACTGATTGAAAATAAGGCGACTGTTATTAAAAAAGAAGGGTGTGCCGAATGCACCAGATGGTGCACGCTATGCGAAGATATTTGCCCCAATGAAGCTATAAGGTGTCCCTTTGAGATAATCATTGAGGAGGAACAGAGGTCGGTATAGCCTTCTGCTGTTCATCATTTATCATATCATTAACCCCCACAATTACCTCTAATTCTGTCTTGTTGTGCTCTCGCTACAGATACCCCAATCCATATTTCCTTTATGGGACAAAAGTCGCATACAGGAAGTGCCCTCTGGTTTAGAATAATTATAAATGGGAAACGTGGTAAGAGGCCATGATACTTAGAATAAAAGAAAAGAATCAAGATAACACAGACCAGGACGAGTGTCATCATTACTGGATTATAGAAATAGCCAATGGACCCAAGAGCCGCGGTGTCTGTAAACACTGTGGTGAAACCAGAAACTTCTTCAACTCAATCTCAGATTTCACCGGCCTAAAGCGCAAGGCTAATCCGCTTAAGCTGCCCAGGATGCCGAAGGTTGAACTGGATAAGGGAAGTAAGTCCTGAAATTAATCGGGGTTATAAAATGGATGTAAAAATCCACACCTCTATTACACCCTTATCTCAATTTCCTCAGGGGTAACCTTCTCAATGTATATTCTGACTCCGTCTAAGGTTATTTCCTGACGCTTTTTAGGATAGTAAAGGTGCCAGGCATAGCCCTGATAGCCGCTGGCTTTTATCTGCACGATAGAGTAAACGCTTTCAGACGGCATACCGGCATAGATAATGTGGTCTTTGCCTCGCTTTAAGTGATGACGCTCACCGACCGCCAATACCACTGGCTTACCTGTCCTCATTGATGTGTCCATTATCCCTCCTGCGGACTGTATGTGTCGTGCCCCGTTACCCGACTACTTATTATACCCTATGGCCTCTGGTTGATATAGGGGGAATCCAGAAAGAGCGCAAGCCTTTATATTTTTTGTCTGTCCTCCCCTCCCCGCCCCGCCCGTTCCGTTATTTATCTTTTCCCACCCTCTACCCTCACAGCATCTACGTCTAATCCCGGAGATATCCCCCCCCAAATGTAAGGGGGTGGGTGCGTAACCTTTACGGGCTAAGCCGCGGGCGATACGAGGGTGGGCTCGGGTGGGAAAATACAACAGGCGACCGGGGCAACGGGGCGTTTAAGTGAGACAAGACTATCAACAAATGTAAACAATACCGCTTATTCTTCGGTTTCTGGCACCGGCTTTTCCTGTTTGCTTTTGTGAGGTGGGATTCCCTTAAGGAAAAAGTTGGTTATCAGGGCCAGAACGGACACAATAAGGAATACGGCGAAAACCTGCACCAGGGCAGAGTTCAAGGCATTTTGCAGCGTTGACATCATCTGCTCAAAAAGCGCCGGACCCTGACTGCCCGCTTCCTCAAACAGGCTCTGTAATTGAAGCCGTGCTTCCGGATTGACCAGTGCCTGGGGATTGTCCACTATCTCAGCCAGTTTCTCCGGAGAGACAATCGCCCTTACTCCTGTCGAAAGGTTACCGAGAAACTCTGAGGCGAACCGATTATTCAGCACGGAACCGACGATAGCCAACCCGAAAACGCCGCCGAGTGGCCTCAGCAACGTTATCATAGATGTAGCCGCACCCATGATAGAATAGGGAACCGTATTCTGGACAGCAATGGTGTGAATGGGCATGATAAGGCCGGAGCCAAAACCCACCAGTATAATATTTATTATGGCGGTTATAAAGCTGGTCTCAGCCGTCATCCCGGAGAGCAGGAAAAACCCTATAGACGTAACGATAAAGCCTACAGCGCCCTGAAAGCGGTAACGTCCGCCGGCACGGGAGAGAAGCTGGCCACTGATGAAGCTGCCGACGGAAGCACTCAGCATCATCGGGGTCAGGAAACCGCCGCTCTCGGTAGCCGAGGCCCCCAGTACCCCCTGAAAATAGAGAGGGATAAAAGTGACCACAGGGAAAAAGGAAGCCCCCATAAAGAAGCTGACAATCGATGATACGACCACTACCCTATTCTTGAACAACGCCAGTGGAATAATCGGCTCTTCAACTCGTCTTTCAATGAATATAAATAGCACGAACATGGCCGCCGTGAAACAGAACAGACCTATGATTGTCGGTGAATTCCAGGCATAATCAACGCCAGCCCAGCTCAATGCCAGTATCAACGGCGTTATAAACAACGTCATAACCACGGCACCGAAGTAATCAACCTTGGGCTTTACATTACCGAGCCGGAGCGGTGGAAACATGAAAATGAAGAGAATGATAATAATGACACCGATAGGTATGGGGGCGAAAAAGCACCACCGCCAGGAGAAGGCATCCGTCAAGTATCCACCAAGAGTCGGCCCGATGATTGTTGACAGGCCGAATACGCCCGCCATCAAACCCCCGTACTTACCGCGGTCCTCCGGCGGAAAAATGTCCGCAATAACGATAAAGCCCAGAGCCGATGTAACGCCAAAGCCAATGCCCTGGAATGCCCGGAAGATGATCAGCTGAGTCATAGACTGGCTTATGCCGCAGAGAAAAGAACCCAGAACAAATACAGACATACCGACAACGAAGAACCACTTCCTGCCGAACATATCAGAAAGCTTTCCGGTAAGTGGTACGGAAATCGTCTCCGTAATAATATACGAAGTAAATACCCAGGTGTACTGACTGAATCCGCCCAGGTCGGTAATGATTCTGGGCATGGCTGTCGCCGTGATTGTCATGAATATCGAGCCGAGAAACATCGACAGCATAGTGCCACCCAGAGCAGCCATGACCTGCCGCCTGGGTAAAGAACTCTGAAACATAGCGGTTTGCTCTGTATTTTCCACCAGAACTTCCCGGATTTACTTGAATTAAGATTAGTTCAGAAAGTTAATAGTCAAATATATAAACTATTATATCAATACCTGCCGAACCATGTCAAAACACTATTGCCTGCATATTGAACCGGGGGCCTGACTGTATTAGAATTGAAATACTGTACGGGCATACTGCCAACACTGACCCACTTATAGATATCGGTACCAGGAGAGGCAATGAAGTGAGCAAGTGGCTGAATGAAAAAAACATGGTGCTGGAGACAGCTCAGAAAATGCTGGAAAAAGGCCTGGTTACCGGCACCGCCGGGAACGTAAGCCTGCGCCTGCCACCTGAAGGCGGAAGGCAACTGCTGGCCATCACGCCCAGCTCACGGTACTACGATTCACTCGGCGTAGATGATATTCAAATAATAAGTTTCGAGGAAAAAACAGTCGAAGGCGGTCTGCCTCCCTCGGTAGAGACGAAGCTGCACATCGGTATCTACCGGGCCAGAGAGAACGTTAATGCCGTGATTCATACGCACCCGGTCTTCGCCAGTGCCGTATCCGTCGCCGGCCTGGATATCCCGGCTATCCTGGAGGACCAGGTTGCCTTCCTTGGCGGTGAAATAAAGCTGTCCAGGCATGCCCTCGCCGGCAGCCAGGAGCAGGTCGCCAACGTTGTGGCAGCACTGGAAGACAGGAGCGCGGTGCTGATACCAAATCACGGAGCGGTGGGCACGGGCCGCACCATGCGCGACGCTTTCACCGCCTGTGAACTCACCGAAAAGACCGCCAGGATTTACCTGCTGGCCCTGTCCACTGGTAAGATCAACCCCCTGCCAGCCGACGCACTGGAAGCCGACAGGTTACTTTACAGAAGGCTCCAGGATACCAGCGACTGAAAGACCCCTTATGTCATACTCCCCTTTTTCTGTCTGGACAGACCGTGTTTTATTCTTTCTTAATCGGAAAGCAGAATTGACGTTTTCCTCACCTTAATAGAATACCGTTATTTGTCATATATGTATTTGGTAGTTTGACATTTTTCCTTAAATTAACGTAAACTAGTATGGTGTAGTTTTCTATAAATGTGATAATAGGATGCGTATGCCGAACGGACAAAGGGGACGTAATTCTATACAATAAATCCGCTACCTGCGATAGCCATCGGCACTATTGGACATTCTTGGTCCCCGCCTGCTAGAGAGGCAACCAAGATATCTAGGTATTAAAGCTGTACGTTTAATATGGGACTGCTCAAAGGACGAAGAAAAGCATTCTCACTTCACAAAGGGCTTAAAACGCTGCCTCAGCCGATTTACGGGTTTGACAGTAGTTAATGCGCCATGGCGGTATAAAGCCATCACCTGCTGTTCCCCTGCCCCAAACTAGAAACATCTAATCATGGGAAAGATTAAATACCCCAGGAAATTTGTAAAAAACAAAAATAAGTACATCGGAGGAAAACACAATGGCTTATCCAAAATACGAATCAATTATCCTGGAGAAGGACAAGGAAGAACCCAAAATAACCTATCTCACCCTGAACAGGCCGGATAAGAACAACTCCATCAGTATCGGCGAAGAGTACATGACCGGCGACATCAAGAAAGCCATGTGGGAAATCAACCATGATGATGACTGTAATGTGGTCATCTTCAGGGGAGCCGGCAAGAACTACTGCGCCGGGTTTGACCTATCCATGGTCTACCGTGTCTACGGTGGCGAAAAAGGCTTCAAGCCCAGCCAGAGAATCAGGCTACAGACAGACCAGGACCAGCTTTACGGGTTCCCGCAGGCCATCCTCGACTGCAACAAGGTCGTCATGGTACAGGTTCACGGCTGGGCTATCGAAGCCGGTCTGTACATTACCAAGGCTGCCGACATCGTCATCTGCGCTGACAATGCCAAGTTCTCCCAGATGGGCCAGCGGCTGGCCTTCGGCGGTCTGCCCACCCTGCCTCTCGAGCTGGTTATGGGCCACACCAAGAAGGTCGAAGAAATCCTGCTTACCGGCCGCACCATCAGCGGCAAAGAAGCCGAGGAAGCCGGCTATGTCACCAAGTCCGTCCCCGAGGAAGACCTGGAGTCCGAGGTGCACAACCTGGCCTCCGCCATCGCCCTGCTCCCGCGCGACTGTGTGGTCATGGGTAAGTTTGCCCGCCGCCACATGCTGGACAGGCTGGGCCTGACCAACCTTAAGGAGGTCATCCTCTACCATACCTTCAGCACCAACCTCAAGTACAGCGAGGACGAGAAAGACCTCATGTTCATCCGTGACCGCGAAGGCATGGGCGAAAGACAGGCTTTCCACAAGATGCATGAGAAATACGAAGAGCGCCTGAACAAGACCAAGTTCTTCAAGAGCTACCGCCCGGACAAAGCGGAAAAGAAATAACCTTTTTTCAGCCTACCTACAAAAAGGAGTATAAGTAATGGCAAAACAGGAATTCGTCAAAGACGACTATTTTAAAATAGACGTCGAATGCCATCTTAGCGGCGACCAGAAAAAATACTTCGATTATTTCCCTTCCTATAAAAAGTGGGTGTACGGTACTGCGGAGACTGCCCGTGCTTTCGGCGCTGTCCCACACCATGACACCAAAAACTGGAAAGATAAAATCGAGACCAAACCTCCCAAGTCAGATATGACCGAAGATGAACAGCTAATAGTTTACCTGGACCGTTATGGTGTAGATATGGCCTGTGTCCTTCCTGAATCCATGATGGAAACTACCGGTTACTCCACCAAATGGTCCACCAACGGCTATCTGCTGGCCGCCGCCGAAAAGTACCCGGACAGATTTATCGTCCAGCCTAACCTGGGACCCTTTATCAAGAGGGGCATGAAAGAAGTCCTCTGGGAGCTGGATTACCTGGCACAGGAAAGAGGCTGCAAGATATTCAAGTTCTATCCTCCGGAAGATACCTACATCAACGACGAGAGGATATGGCCTTTCTACAAGAGATGCGAAGAACTGGGAGTAACGGTTTCTATCCACACCGGCTGGAGCTGGTGCCCCCCGGGCAAGGCTAAATACTGCCTGCCGGTCCTGCTGGATGACGTCGTGAATGACTTCTATGACCTGAAAGTCATCGCTTTCCATGCCGGCTGGCCGCTTTGCCATGACCTGAACATGGTAGCTTTGTCTCATCCTAATGTATACATCAGCTTAAGCCTAATCATGCCCTGGTATAACAGGGCACCCCGGCGGTTAGCCGAAATCATCGGCGAGGCGATTCAATTTGCCGGTCCGGAACGCATTGTCTGGGGAACCGATTTCTACGGCCCCGGCGGACTGTTCAGGGAAGCGGCAATAGGCCTAAGAACATTCGAGATGCCGGAAGACCTTCAGAAAGGCTACGGCTATGCACCGGTTACCGACGAAGTGAAAAGGATGATTTTCGGTGAAAACCTGGGCAAACTAATCGGCGTTGATACCAGTAAACGACGCGTTAAATAAAGGAATATAGATAGGAAAGGAGAAAAATGACTGATTTTCCAATATTATTCTCACCCATAAAATTAGGCCCCCTGACTATCAAGAACAGGATTGGCGGCTCCTGCACCACCACCGGCGGCGCCGATATAAACGGCTATGTCCAGGAAGAGTGCCTCTACTCGTACGCCGGCCGGTCTGAAGGCGGTGCCGGCTTTATCACTATTGAATGTACCTTCGCCACCGACTGGGGCGCCAAGACCACCAGCTTCGGCAACCCGCGCATCAGCGGCCGTGCTTACTACGAAGGCCAATCTAACCTGGCCGAGGCCATCAAGCAGTGCGGTGCCAAAGCCTTCATCCAGATTACCCCCAGTTTCGGTCGCCAGGGCTCCGGCCGGCTGTCCGGTGAGACGCCGGCAGCACCGTCGGCCATACCCTCGGAGAGGCCGCAGGACTACGAAGACAGGATTATGCCCCGTGGCTACGAGACCAGGGCACAAACCATGGGCGGTACTACCGTTCCCAAGGTTCTCACCATCGAGGAAATCGAGTACATGGAGAGGACCTTCCCGGATGCGGTAGCGGCCGCCAGGATATGCGGCTATGACGCCGTCGAATTTCACAGTCCCCACGGCTATCTGATTCACCAGTTCCTGTCGCCGCGTTCCAACCAGCGCAATGACCTCTACGGAGGCTCGCTGGAGAACCGCTTTCGTTTCCTCAGGAATCTCCTTGTCGCTTCCCGCCGCCGTGTCGGACCAGACTTCTGCCTCGGTATCCGCCTCAGCGGCGACGAGCACATGCCCGGTTCCATCCATGAGGAAGAACTGATACAGGTCGCTAAATGGTGCGAGGAACTGGGTGCCAGTTATATCCACCTTTCCGATGGTTCTTATGAAGCCAGAAAGTGGTTCTTCCCCCAGGACGGGTTCTGCTTTATAGAGCATGCCAAGCATTTCAAAAAGGAGCTAAAGATACCTCTAATCGTGCCCGGCCAGCATGACCCGTATCTGGCCGAGGAAGTCCTCCGCAACGGCTGGGCCGACATGATTACCATGGGCCGGCAGCTCGTAGCCGACCAACAAACTCCGCGCAAGTGGGAAGAGGGCAGAGTCGACGAGGTCAAACGCTGCCTCCGCTGCAACGTGTGCCTGGCCCGCTTTAACCGCGGCCTGGCTATCAGGTGCGCGGTGAATCCCAGTATTGGCCGCGAAAAATACGACCCGAAATATACCAGCACCACTACCGGTAACGTACTCCGCCCGCTGCCCGAACCTTTCATGCCGCCCTGTGAAAACACCTGCCCCGCCGGACTGGACGTCAACGCCTACATGCTCATGACTTCGCGGGGACAGTTTGGCGAGGCCTACCGGCGACTCAAGGTACAGCTTCCCTTCCCCGGCGTTATCGGCCGGGTATGCCCGCATCCCTGCGAGACGGAGTGCAGTCGCGGCAAGCTTGACGACCCCATCGCTATCAACGCGACCAAACGATTTTTAGCCGACTGGGTGATGAAAAATGGCCTGCCCGATTATCTGAAGAAGCAGGCCCTGCCCGAGAAACTGCCGATTACCAAGCGTGAGAAGGTCGCCGTCGTCGGTTCCGGCCCCGCAGGCCTGACCGCCGCTTACTTCCTGATTAAGAAAGGCTACGCCGTAACCGTCTTTGAGGCGGCCGCCGTTGCCGGCGGTATGATGTCCGTGGGCGTTCCGGAACACCGCCTGCCCAAGAAGGTCGTCGACTGGGAAATCGACAACATCAAGAAGATGGGTGTCGAGATAAAGACCAAAAGCCCCGTGGGTAAGGGCGGTATATCTATAGCTGACCTCAAGAAGCAGTACAAGGCTGTCTTTATCGCCGTCGGCGCTCAGGAAAGCGCGATGTTGAACGTGCCCGGCGAGGACGCCAAGGGTGTTTTACAGGCCCTCCCCTTCCTTAAAGACGTCAACACCGGCAAGAAACCTGCCGTGGGCAAGAAGGTAGTCGTCATCGGCGGCGGCAGCGTCGCCATGGACGTGGCTACCAGCGCCCTGCGCCTCGGCGCCGGCAGTGTCCAGGTAATCTGCCTTGAGTGCAGCAACGAAGAAATGCCCGCCCTCGAAGAAGAAATCCTCCAGGCCGAGGAAGAGGGCATCAAGGTTGAAAGAAGCTGGGGCCCCAAGCAGATTCTAGCCACCGGCGGCAAGGTAAGCGGCGTTGAGCTTAAACGCTGTACCGCTTGCTACACCAAGGCCGGCAAGTTCGCCCCGGTCTACGACGATAAAGACACCAAGAAAATAGATGCTGACATGGTCGTTACCGCTATCGGCCAGAAGACCGATATCGCCAGCCTGACAGCCGACAGCAAGCTCAAGACGACCGCGCGCGGCACCTTTGATGTTAACGGTCGGAGCATGGTTACCAATATTGCGGGAGTATTCGCCGGTGGCGATGTTACCCGCGGCCAGGGAACCATGATTGAGGCTATAGCCGACGGCAAGAAAGCCGCCGTAGCCATTGACTGCTACCTGAGCGGCACCGAACTCCCACCCGAGCCACCCGCGGCAGTCCTCGCCGATGTTGAAGAGCCAGCCTTCCAGTTCCATCTGAGAGAAAACAAGAAAGAGGAACGGGAAACAACCGCCGCGACGCCGGTCAAGAGCCGTAAAGGCAACTTTAAAGAAATAAACCTTGGCTTCGCCGATGAAGCTACCTGTATCAGGGAAGCCAGGCGATGCCTGACCTGCCGATGCTCGGCTGTGAGATACTAGACAATGGGAGATGGCTTTATGAGCTGGGAAGAAGAATACAAGAAAAAGCTGGTTACGCCGGAAGAGGCCGTCAGCGTTATCAAGTCCGGCGACAGGGTCTGTTTTGTCCAGGGAAACGAGCCTCAGGCACTTGGCCTGGCACTTGCGGCACGCCTGGGTGAGGTGGAAGATGTGCTTCTCTCACTGCGTACGCCGGGGCGGGACTTCGGCTGGTACGACCCCGTCTTTGAGATGTCCTTCAAGATAGAGGTCGGCTTTCCCCTTCCCATCGTCCGGCAGATTATCTCCGAAAGACGATGCGACCTTGCCATAGGCTCCCTGGGCTTCATCTTCCATGAAGAAGAGAGGGGACCGGCCGACGTGGTGATGATTGAGCTTTCACCGCCTGACGAACACGGCTATTGCAGTTTCGGTGCCTCCGTATGGACCAAGAAAACGGAATGCCGCAACGCCAAGTGCGTCCTGGCTGAGGTAAATAAAAACCTGATAAGGACCTACGGCGATAACTTCATCCACGTATCCGAGATTGACTCATTCGTAGAGCATACGCCGTCGGGAAAGCAGCCGGGCGGTACCGACCTTCTGGGTAGAAAAGACGTACAGCCCGGCGAGGCTGAAAAGGCTATCGCCGGCTATGTATCCGAACTCGTTAAAGACGGCGATACGTTACAGGTCGGCGTGGGCGCCACCAGCGAATGGTGCTGTGTACTCGGCACCTTTGAAAATAAGGTTGACCTCGGCTGGCACTCAGAGACGACTCCCAGAGGCATTATCAAGCTGATAAGAGATGGTGTGATTACCGGCAAGCACAAAACACTCAATCCCGGCAAGGCCGTGGCTACAGCCTGCGGCGGCGGCACCAAAGAAGATATGGACTTTGTTAACATGAACCCTATCTTCGAGCTTCACAGTGCCGAATACTGCCTTGATGTCAGGGTAATCGCCCAGCACGACAACATGGTCGCCATCAACAGTGCCGTCAGCGTTGACTTTGCCGGCCAGATTGCCGCCGAGTCTATCGGACCAAGAGTAATCAGCGGCGCCGGCGGCCAGACAGCCTTCGCCATCGGCTCTTTCCTCTCAGATGGCGGCCGCGGTATAACGGTGATGACATCCACCGCCGGCAGCGGCGACAGAAGAATTTCCCGAATTACACCGCTGCTCGCCCAAGGGACAATTGTTACCGTACCGCGAACCATCAGCGACTACGTCATTACCGAGTACGGTATTGCCCATCTAAAAGGTAAGACACAGCGACAGAGGGCCCTGGCACTAATCGACATTGCCCACCCGGACTTCCGCGCCGACCTCAAGAAAGAAGCCGAGAAGCTGTACTGGCCATAAGCCTAAAAGGAACAGGATAAATGTGTAGAGAGCGGTGATTCAAAACGCCGCTCTCTTTTCTTTCCATCTTATCTTTTCCCACCCGCCGCCCTCGCGTCATCAGTGGCCCGTCCGTGAGACTAATCCCACCCACCCTACCCCGGTGGGGGAAAAGGAGGCTTAATCAACTTTAAGCTGTTGCCGGTACTGGCCTTTTTGGAGAAAGCCCCAATCAGCAATAATCCCTTTGTAAATATTCCCCCTTCCTTTTTAAAGGAAGGGGGCTAGGGGGATGGATTAATAAGACCACATTTAAAGGAAAGGGGTCAGGGGGTGAGGCAAAAATATCAAACACCACTTAACCGAACCTCCTCACCTGAAATCTTGAAAACCTACCTTTTTATTGCTACAATTATAGAGTTGTTACGTGTGCCGAAGTGGCGGAATGGCAGACGCGCTACGTTCAGGGCGTAGTGTCCGTAAGGGCGTGAGAGTTCAAATCTCTCCTTCGGCACCAAATTAGTTGCGCTTGTAGCTCAGATGGATAGAGCGCAGCCCTGCGGAGGCTGAGGCCGTGGGTTCGAGCCCCGCCAAGCGCGCCACCCGGGCGGTTAGCTCAGTTGGTTAGAGCACCTGCTTTACACGCAGCGGAGTAAACTGGCGGGTAATCAGCCTTAAAACTGAGAAAAATATACAAGCAG
>CAZLEY010000028.1:0-31057 GCA_964558675.1 uncultured Dehalococcoidaceae bacterium
GTCCTGCCGCCTGGGCTTCTCTATTATGCTTGTAATGCTCAATCATCCGCCAGCTCGCATGGCCGGTTATATACTTCAAAGCTGTATCGTTACCATCCCACAACGTACAGAACGTGTGCCTTAACGAATGACAGTTGAAGCTGTCCAGCCCTGCCGCTTTTATCGCCCTGGATACCAGCCGTCCTAACCATAGCGGTGTCCAGGGGAATAGCCTCTGCTCTTTGGCGGTACTCTGCGGCATTATGGCTTCCAGCATCTTATACACATCATCGGATATCGGGACTATACGCTCTCCCGTCTTACCTTTGATTTTAACAGTACCGGGTGATATATCAGCCGCGGCAATCCGCGCCAGCTCCCCAATTCGCATCCCGGTGTCAGCCAGTAGGTAGAGTACAGGCTTTATCACGTCATTATGCGCGGGATAGCTTAACAACTGGTGTAATTCAGATAGGGTCATGGCCTTCTTGGCTTTTGGCAGAACGCGTGGACGGTATACCTTCTCGATAGGG
Source organism: uncultured Dehalococcoidaceae bacterium (assembly GCA_964558675.1). Lineage (GTDB taxonomy): Bacteria > Chloroflexota > Dehalococcoidia > Dehalococcoidales > RBG-16-60-22 > CAZLEY01. The sequence goes on from CAZLEY010000028.1 coordinate 513, forward strand.
TTACTTATCTCTTGACGTTTACAGGTGAAGTTGTAAAAGGCTCTGAGTATCCGGTAGGCGCCAAACCTTCTTTCATCACCCGATCGATAGCTGCCGATGTAGGACTCTATCAATTCAGGCTCCGCCGGCAGTTCTTTGAACTTGCCGGCAAAAGGAATGAGTACGCCGCTATACCACTTGATGGTCCAGTCTGAAAGGCTACGATTGCGGCAACTGGTAAGGAAACTATTTACAAGATGTTCGGTGTCCTGTAGACTTGATGTAGGAGGGTGCGATGGTGTATTCATCGTGGCTCCCTTTCCGCCGGCCTGGTGTTACAGCACCGGGCCGGCCTCCTTATTTTTTAGATTTCCACTTATATGGCTTATTCCAGTAGGATGAATTACATTTTGGACAATGATTTGGCAACTCAGGGCGTTTAGGATACCAAGTATGCCCACATCTAAGGCATTTCTGTAATTCAATAGTCATACCTCTTATTCTATAGGTTAACCTAACGAATGTCAATACCTTTTTAAACAAATCTGTCAGCAAAAATCATTAAGGGTGAAGGACTGGAAAAGTAACAACTCTCCCGCCAGCCACAGCATAAACAATAGAGGTCGACTGATTCACGGAATAGTTTATGATGGCACTTAGGACAATGTATCTTATCACCGTTAAGTTGTGGCCGGTATGTATTGATTACCTCACCAGTGACTACATACGGTTTAGTCTTATTCCAGATGTAATCCCAAGAATGAGTAAGATTTTTCATTATCAATATTATTTATAGCATCTATAAGTTATCATTATGATTGGCTGGTTGCAGCAGCGGCAGCCTTTATAAGTATATTTACTCTTTTATGATTTTCCCCCTTCTTTTATATTAACAATAACAACAAAACAACAAGTTCCTTCCCCCTTAGTACCCCTTCTTGTTGTTGGTTTATAGAAATTCACCTTATCGGTCGCCGTGATAGAGCTCTACCGGAGCCGGTATTCTTATAATATATTCGGGCCTTACCAATGCGGAAACTCGGAGAAGTTACCTTACTGTGCTTGCTGGCACTACGCGGTGTGAATCGTATGGCCGCACCTGCTTGTGTCCTGGCCGGTGTCACCCTGGCCTTGACGGCGCCATGCTGTAACCCTGGAAACTTCCCCGGACTTCCGCGGTCGACCACGTTTTTTTACCGGATCCGGCGGCGGTTCATCTGGTGTAATTCCCCGAGGTGGAAATATTTCCACCTCGGTATCATTTGATGTTTCATAAATCGGCGGTACGTCAAATACATCGGAAGTTACTTTTGAAACACCCCTATCGGCGTCCTGTGAACGTGACAACTCGCCGTAGAAGCCTTTTGCCCGGTTCTCTTTATCCGCCTTGGCATACTCCGGGTATTTTATCCAGCTCTTATATAGTCCCCGCTCGAATTCCGCCGATAATCCCCGCGCTTCTTTAATGGCGATGGTATTCTGCAAGCATTTCAGTTCAAACCACGCCCCCCTTTCACTCCCTGGTTTATAGCAAGCTCTACTCATTATTTACTCCCTTCAGGCGCCGGGTGGCAGCGCCCACAAACCCATTCACCGGACCGGAAATACCAGCAATCACCCTTGCATACATGGCAGGGCTTATCCGGCCGCGGCGGCGGTATCTTGGCTTCTTTGATTATTCTGGTTTCTATCAATTTTATTCACTCTCTACTGTTTTTGTGGTAACAGTGGTAACATGATAAGATATTTACTCTCAAAATAGCTTGTTACCACTTTGTTACCACCTCTTTTTTTTTAAAGCTATATTTTGTTACCACTTTGTTACCACTACTGTTACCACTTTATTTGACTGTTACCACCAAATTTTATAAAAGTGGTAACGCATGGGCCGTAGCTAAAAATCGTCACTGTTACCACTGTTACCACTTTTTCCATATAAGGTCTCAGGTTTTTTTAATTTTATTATTCTTTTCAAACTCCCATATATCCTTGAAGGGACTGTATAATGAGAATCTTTGCGTTCAATTAAATCAAGTCTAACAAAATCCTTCCAAAGAGCTTCCTCTTTGATGGTGAATGGTTGCCCGAAACGGCTGCCATATTCTATTAGTGCTCCATGAGCGGCTTTCGGGTCTAACAACACTGCAGTGGCTCCGTTGCTATTATCAAGCCAGCCAATAACCCTCTGGCCTGGTACCGGCACCCTCGGTGCTTCATCTTCTTTGCTCCACAACACAGCTTTACCTGTATCAATCATGGCGCGCCATATTTCCAGCGCACGGGTCGCTGGCCTCTCGTTTTCAATCCGCCCTGACTGCTTGGCTGCCAATTTGCAGAAAATGTCCCATGACTGCTCGCGTAAGGCCATGGACTCAGCCTGTGTGATGGCTTTATATTCTTGAGCGAATTCTGTCACCAACTCAATGGCACAATAAAAACTTGCGATTACCTCGGGCATCCGCGGGTGTGTTTGCCCCTTTTGGGCCCGGTCGCGATATTCACGCCATCGCCTTGGTAAGGATTCTTTTATGTCCTGATAGCGGCTTTTTATCCATTCGATGTAATTTGACATAGCTACACAGTAATAATATTGTTCATTTTGGGCTGTGCTTAGAGCTATCGTATCTACATCATCCCTTTCAATCTCAATCGAAAATATCCTTGCTGTATGACTATGGCCGCCAGGCAATTGTTCACCCGAGGTAATTAAAATTCCCCGGGGTATATATCCGGCTCGGACTGATGTATCAGCACGCATCCGCTGCCGGCCTTGGCGGTTACCTTGAGCCCGTACAACGTACTCGGCTTTTACTTCCAACTCGCGTGCTTTCACAGAGTCTTGCCCCGGCGCCCAATCATCAATAACTAGAGGGAGGTCTTTACAGGTGAATAACAATCTTTCTAAGGTATTCTGTGTATCCCTCCAGGACGCTGGCAGGTGGCGAGAGTCAAAATTTCCGAAGTGGCCAATAGCCAGTGCGGTAATTGTGGATTTAAAAGAGCCTGTCGCTCCTACCAGCCACAAAGTGAATGATGTATCGATAATCTCAGACAAGGGTGCCAGATAAACCGTAGCCCATAGCGGGATTGCGACTTCTGGTATTGTTACCAGGTGAAAATCGAAGCTCTTTTTAATGGCGTCAACCGGGTCGGCATCTGGATTCGTTAACTGGTAACGCTGCAGGGAAGGGTCGAGCTCCACATCAATATCATCCCGCCCGATAGCGCCATTCCCAGCAAGGAAATATACCTCACCATCAATATCACGCCATCCGGTGTGGGTATAAATTGTTCGTTGGCGGGCGTCTCTCGATTGTAGTTGGATAGCTTCTCGCAAGCGGTCTTTTGCCGATTGCCCCGCGGCGATGATGGCCTTCATTCCCCACTCTGAAGTAACCCAGTTCAAATTATTAAACCCGGAAGCCATCGTTTCTATCTGTGGTAATAGTTGGTTGCCAGGCAGACTTCCCTCAATCTTAAAGTAACGGGATAACTCAAGCCCATTATCCCTTGTTATATCTTCAACTACTCTGGCATTGAAATTACAAAGCGGTATCTCTGACTCACCATCTGAGGTACGCTTTACCCAAACTAATATACCATCTACGATATCGTACTGTGTGGAGTTGCGGGAGCGTGCCTTTGTAGTTGTGTTGTGTGGGGCCGCCTCTAGCTTTTTGAGGTCTTCAAGTGTATGCCCTTGAGACAGATAATCATCGGCACCTACTTTCTCACCATCCAAGCCTCCCGGAAGGAAGATAAGATGGCAAACAGCGCCTTTCCTGGATAAGTGCTCGGCGAGCCGCTCAAGAGCCTGCCGAACCTTGGGGTTGGTGGATAAGTCAGAATCAAATACCAGATAGCATTGGCGGCCCTTCAAAGAAATATAATCGAAATCAGCCAGAACGGTAGTACCTCCTAGCAGATTCCTTCCCTTAAATCCCCAAACACCATTTAAGCCCACAGCACAAGCGCCGGCGGTGGTCAAGGCATCCACCTTTTTAACGCCCTCAGTGAACCATATATCTACAGCGGGGTCACTTAACTGCGCCCGGCACCGTGGCGGGACATCCAAGTGAACAGATGAGCCAGATGGGTTTTCATATTTTATGATACGTTCATTAGCCCCCGTTCGGGGGTGGTCAGGGCGATATTGAAACCCTAATGAAGAGCCATCCGGAGAATACAGAGGTATCAGGATACCAGGTGCTCTTTGTTGAGCAGGGGAGAAACCGGCATCTTTAAGCACCTTTTTACCCATGGCCGTGGTGTAACCTCGTTCTTTGATTACATCAAGGGATATCGCAGAGGCTTTTAAGTGCTCAAGATGGGTATTCAGAAGTTCCGGCAACTCTATAGAAAACTGTGTGGTAGTCACCATCGGCCTCCGGTTTCAATCGTAATGCATAGAGGTAGGCTTATATCTTGGCTGCAACCAGGAGAAGACCCTGCCCAATATCGACTTCTACGATGTCGGCGATACCTGGGCGGAGTCGACGCCGACTTTCGAACAGATAACGGCCAACCTGAAAATCATGGGCGGCGACGCCGATGTCGATAATTTCCTCAAGTCCACCCGCAGCAATATCCAGGACCTTGAGGCGGCGGTTATCGAGCTGAAGGCGAAGGCGCTGCGGGACAAATTCGAGGAGATATTCGTGTACGGAGACGCAACCACCAACGCCAAGGAGTACGACGGCATCCGCAAGCTGATTGACACGGAAACGGCGGGCGAACAGTTGGTATCCATGGGCGGTACCGGGGCGACACTGACACTCGCCAAGCTGGATGAGCTTATCGATACCGTCAAGGGCGGCAAGCCGGATATGCTGCTGATGAGCCGCCGCTCGCGACGCAAGATAAACGCCCTGGTCAGGGCGGCCGGCGGCATGACTGAGACCGACCGGGACAGATGGGGCAACTTCGTGCAACTCTGGGATGGTGTAGCCATCGGCGTAAACGACTGGATACTGGATACGCATGTCCTGGCTTCCGGCCTGGAGACAGCCACCACCGGCGGCACGTGCTCCACGATATACGCTTTACAGTTTGGTGAAGGCGCCCTCTGCGGCCTGACCAGCCCGGGGCACCTCCAGGTGGAGCCGGTAGGACCGCTGGAGAATAAGGACGCATCGAGGACGCGGGTGAAGTGGTATGTCTCCCTGGCGCTGTTCAGCTCGATTAAGGCGGCGGCTTTAATCGGCGTGAAGGACTAGTCCTTCCGCAAGAAAGATACATAACGGGAGCAAGTATATTAATAAGGTATTGCGGGGGGAGGCACTTAGGTTCCTTCCCCCCCGAGGAGGTAAGAAATGGTAAAGAAGGAAACGGCTAACTGGTTATGCAGGTTCCGGCTGAGCAAGTACCGGGAGGACATAGATGAATACCGCGGCAGAGAAGAGGAGTTTCACCGGCTTTTCAGTCCATATAAGGTTATCGAAGGGGAGGGTAACTGCCTCTTAAACACGGGCATCGACGAGATGTGGGACCTTATTACCGGGGCGTCGTCGAACTACTTCAATAACGCTAACGCCCAGATAGGCGTGGGGGATTCAAGCACGGCGGCCGACCCCAGCCAGACAGATTTGCAGGCTTCCACCAACAAGACATACAAGGGCATGGAGAGCGGCTACCCAACGTCAACCAGCCAGAAGGCTACTTTTAAGTCCAGCTTCGGTGATTCCGATGCCAACTATGCCTGGAACGAGTGGGTAGTCAAGCAGTCTTCCAGCGCGATATGCCTTAACCGCAAGGTAGAGAGCCTGGGCACGAAGTCCGCGGGCACGTGGACACTCGAGGTGGATATAACGCTAAGTTAGGGGACTTAGAGCCTGATGGCTGAAATAACCTATCCGACAACCATAAATACTGACTATGAGAAGCTGTGCGCCGTATATTCGCTAATAGAGCAAATGCGCCTGGAACATAACAAGTTGGGCGCTATTGCCGAGGCGAATCCGGAAAAGTACAGGGATAGATGGTATCTCTTTGCGAGAAGGCCGCAAAATCTTGGTGGTAATATCTTCAACAAGAAGTTACTACCATTACTTCAGGAACAAAACAGGTTAAGGGCGGCCATAAGAGAAAAGAGATTCACCAACAAGGAGTGGAAAGCCCTCTCGGATGAAGCCCGAGATGTAGCCCGTCTTGAGATGTACAGCGACAAGACACTAGAAAGGGTTAAACCAACAAAAGCCACAAGCATACTACTCGATGAGCTAAAAGGAGTCAGCCTGGATAATCTGACAGGCGAAGTCCCGCCTGACCCAACCGAGGACTTTACTGAATTTACGGAGGTAGATAGCGGTGGTGATATTACCATAACAGCGTCAAAGATGGACGTTGATACTATGCCGAAGGGTGCCAATAGCTATACTTACAAGAGCTATGGGGCTGGCCATTTCGGGGACTTTGACCATCTATTAGACGTTTACACGGGTAACGAAGATACGGGGGCATGGGGAAACTATGCTGGTTGCTGGGCAGTCGTGGATACTCCAGGAACTAAAGCGGATGCTGAATACACACACAATGAGGGCATATACTTATTTGTGTTGCGTCCTGATGCTAGTAGAAAATTCACTCTGGTCGATTATAGCAACGATGAAGATGATTCAGGCGGTATCAGTGTAAATACGAAGTATTATTTGACCATCTCCCGCAGCAGCACTACGGCTACCTGTTTAATCTATACTGATTCTGGGCGGACTAATTTGCACGATACACTATCTATTACCTGCGGAATCACCGCCTATGAGTATGCCCAGGGTGTCTGCTCGCAAGAACAGAGCGGTAATAATGAAGCATCGTACTACATAGAAAACCTTGACTTGCAGGAGGGGGGAGGCGTAACCGAAAAGGAATCAGCTGACTCTGGCAGTGGCTTGGAATCAAAATCCTCAGATAATCCTGTAGTTACATTGAGTAAGTCTGAGACTGGCTCAGGCGCAGAATCTAAAGGCTCTGGAAATCCACAAGCTACCCTGATGAAATCGGAGACGGGCAGCGGGGTTGATGCGCTTACCAGCTTATTAGCTGAGTTGCTAAGAGTTGAGACAGGCTCCGGCGTTGAGGTAAGTTCTCTCGATATTACGGGCTATGTCTCCAAAGCCGGTTCCGACAGCGGTAACGGAAGTGAGACCGGCGCGGTTATCGCTGCCCTGATAAGAGGATTTGAAACGGGCAGCGGGATTGAGGTGATTACGGACCGGGCGCTGATGCTGGCTGAATCTGCCGTTGGGGTCGAGTCATCAATTACAGTGGTGGTCTGGACGGCTATCGATGGCGGGTCCGGCGTTGAAGTATCTAACGTGATTCCCTCGTTCTTTTCCGGGGATGCGGGATTTGGTTATGAACTCAGTATGGCAATAAAAGACATCCGGGGTAGAGATGGGGGCGTTAGTTCAGATGCCCTGAGAGCCCTGATAGGGACTGTGCATTCCGGCTATGATATGAGATTGTACGGCCGCTCGGGCCGGGTGAAAACGCCATCCAGGGGAGTGAGAATGCCATCAAAGGGGGTTAACATATGAATTTAGCAGAGATGATAGACGTGGTAAGGAAAGACTTACACGATGAAGACAGCGACAATTACCGGTGGACGGATGCCGAGCTTGCCAGGCATATCGGCCGGGCGGTACGGGAGCTTTCGGAGAGGGTACCGTTGCCGGCCAGGGCTACCCTGGCCACTACCTCGGGCTCGAGGGAGCTCGATATATCCGGCCTGTCCGACCGGATAATGGTGGAAGCCGTGGAGTACCCGATAGGCGAATCTCCACCCGAGTATCAACGATTCTCTATCTGGGGAGATACCATAACGATAATAAGCGGCAGCGAACCCGATGGTTCCAACTGCTACGTGTATTACGGCGCGCTGCATACTCTGGATAATGAAAGCTCGACTATCCCGGGTAAATACGAGGACCTGGTGGCTACGGGGGCTTGTGGTTACGCCGTCCTGGAGCGGGCGGCCTATACCATAAACAAGGTCAATGTCGGCGGAAGCAATGTCCCCAGGGAGTTAAGGCTGTGGGGGAGTGAGAGGCTGGGGATCTTTCAGGCAAGGCTGAGGAGACTGGGCAGGCGGCAGAGGGTGAGAGTCCAGCAGGTTTTTGAGTCGGATTAGCCGTAAAGAGGGAGCGAAGCAATGAGAAGCCTGACATCGACACTGCTGACGGCACAGAAACAGGCAACGGCGACCCCATATGTGAAGATAGCCGCAACCAACAAGATTGCCGGGGTGGTCAGGTATGACTGGAGTCAGCTTTATGATGGCTCTGAGGATGATTATTATCATGTCCTGATCATGCCCGGTGACGGTTCTCTAATAAGAGTAAGGATAACGCCGCTCGCCGATTCCAGGAAGCTGTACCGCCAGCGGGTAAGCGACCCCGGTATAGAAAGCGACTTCAGCCAGTGGGTCTATACCGGACAGTACAACGCCCTCGCCGTGGCGGCGGCTTCGCTGGGAGGAGAGGTCTCCATTTTCTGGATAAAATTAAACCGGGAAATCCGCCGTATCAAGAGTACCGATTATGGCGTGAACTGGGGAAGTCCCGAGCTTATCGACTATGCGCCGACCACTTCCATCGGCGGACTGGCGGCGGCCTATAAACCGGGTGGTGACATAGCTATCTTCTTCGCCGACCAGTCGATCCTCTATGTAAAGAAGTGCGTCAGCGGGGAGTGGCAGACGAAATCGGCTTGGGACAAGGCTACGGGCGATTTATCCGGTGTCGCCTGTGTCTATGACGGCGACTGGAACCTGATGGTTACCGGAGAGGATGCGTCCGGCAACTACAAGCTGTGGAGCCTGGTCTATGGAGATGGCGGTGATGTACCCGCCGGAAGCTGGTCAGACTTGGGAGAACAGGCCTCGGCGCCGGCGGGCGGCGATTTCGCATTTCAGCAGCCATTTCTTGATAAGCCGGACGTATACCGCTGTTTCTTTGTCGAGAAGTTCACCGGAATCGAAGCCTGCAACCGCCCTTTCTGGACTCATTCCGTTGTTGATACCAAATACATCGACAGCCTGTGGCGGGAACCGGTGCCGTTTAATCTATCATCGGAATACGGCCTGGCTGTAGCTCATTACGGTGATTACGCATGGATGACAGGTCCGGCTGCGGTATGTAGAGCCGGGCTGACCGCCCGGAGCCTCGACCTGACGGCTGATGTTGTCGGGGTGAGGCAGGAGCTGGGGGAGACCTCAGGGAAATTAAGCGTGGAACTAAGGAATGACGACGGGCGGTATACAACGCCGGGGGAGGGCAGCCTGTCTGTCCTTGATATCGGCTGTCAGATTGAGTTCAGTCCCGGCTATGTCACCGTCAATGGCAATGAGTCCAGCCCCGGACAGACATTCGAACTTGAGGCCTGTGAGCATATAAGCTCCGGAGGCAAAGCCAGCCTTGTCCTTCACGCGGTGAGCGGCTGGGATATGGTCGCGGACTGGAAAGCCAGGCACCAGTTTCGCTGGAACAAAGCTTCTGACGAAATGTGTGTTAGAGACATAATAGCTTTTATACTGGCCAGGACAGGTCTGAAGCTGGAGGTGAAATCACAATCACCGGTAATTACGGATTTTTACCCCGACTTTACCGTAAGCGCCGGTAATGACGGCGGGGCGGTTATGCACAAGCTGCTGTCATTTGTTCCCGATATCGTATTTATTGAAGGTGATAAAGCTTATGTCGTTAATCCTCTGGCAGCTGATAGCTCTGTATACAGCTACGGTGGTGAGCACCGGATACGGGAGGGCAGATACCGGCAGGCAGCCATGGCAATGAACAGGGTGCAGGTGGAGGGATATGACACCAGCAGCGGCGAATTGATACTGGCCGATAGCTTTGACTGGGATACGGTAAGCAGGTTCTATGACCGGCTGAAGCAGGTTGATGACAGGAACATCGGCACGGCGGATGAAGCTGAACAGCGAGGGCAGGCTTATTTAAGGCAGGCTGAGGTAGAAGCGACAGGCGGCAATATACTGGTACCGGTAAACTGCGGCCAGCAGCTATATGACGTTATTGATATAACCGATGCGCCGGCCGGCCTTGATTCAGAGAAGAGAAGGGTCCTTGGTCTGGTACTGGTTTACAGTCCTCAGCGTGGTGAATACAGTCAGCGTTTATGGCTGGGAGCACCATAGGTATTGCTGCGAAGGAGCGTTTGAGATGAGGTTGAAAAAAGCGGAACTAAGGGGTTTTAATTCCGGCAACTACACGGCTACCGTCCGGCTCGCCAGCAGCTATAAGGTATATCTGGAGGATATTTCTGTTGCCAGGAATTTGCCTTCGGCGGAAATGGTTACCGGACGTAAGGTAGCGGTGATTTTCTTTGATGAGCATAATCCCAAGGAAGCGGTGGTGGTGGCTGTCTATACCTGATAAGAGGATTTACTCAGCTTGCTGTTGAGCTGGTTGATGGCACCCAGTATTTCTTTCTCGGCAGCAAGCGCCTCGGTAACGAGTGCCTGGCGGCCGCGGGGGCGTTCTGGTCTGGCAGCAGGCGGCTCGGGAGGGAGTGGCTGGTGGCCGTGTACATACCGCATATCGCCAGAATAGTTAATAGCATGCGGTATTTCTCTCCGGGCGGCGGATACCGCGGTAGAGAGTGGCCGGTGGCCGTGCACGTATCGCGTATCGCTGGAATGTTTGATAGCATGAAGTATTTCCATCCGGGCGGTGTGTGCCCCGATGGCTATTTCCTGGCGATTACGCGCGCATCCCGGCGGAAATTGAGTCTGGTAGTTCTCCGGCACTTTATTTACCGGCTCGGTTACCGGTTCTTCGAAGCTGAATACCCGCTTTTCCGGTGCCGGTACAGGCGGTTCTATTCGCCAGGCCGGTGTTTCCCTTCTGTCTTCTGGCGGCTCCATATTGTCCATAAAGTGTATTAAGGCGCGGTTCTGTTCGGCGGCGCCTTTCTTCAGCTCATGTGAAGCTTCGTTCAGACCCTGTATAGCGCTGGTATGGCTGGAGAGGTGCTCGGCGTAGTCCGTAATAGCGGTGGCGAACTTACCCAGAGCCTGCTCTGTCGCGATCATCTTCTGCTCGGTCGCTGCTATCTTGTTCGTTATCATCCAGTTGATGCGCTTTTCTTCGTTGATTACCGGACTGAATATCCGCCTGTGAAGTGTCCTGAAGCTACGGCCTATCTCACGGCTATAGAGGAATAAAGCGAGCAGGATGAAGGGTATGATAATGAATACTATGCCCTGCTGGCTTCCCCCCATAAAGAGAAACCCCGCAATGCACGCTGCTGTAATAAATATAAGTCCCAGAGCGCGTTTCATAGCACAAGGTCACCTTCTACCTCTGAGTAACCTCGCAGAATATCAGGTCAATTCGCCTATAAAAGACTTGAGACGTTCCATGAGGTTATCTTTAAACTCGTTAAACTCTTCCTTAGTTACGTATTCTGCGGATGTCCCGCCTATCCTGGCCGCACCGCCGATTATTGAAGGCAGGCTCCTTTGCGCAGCTTCAATAAGGGCCCGCGATTGGTCATTGGCTACCAGCTTGTTCAGTATCAGCCTCAGATTACGCCGGATATTCTCCTCGTTTATGTCCAGTTCGGCAGCTACCTGCTCGATCTCCTTGCCGGCAGCGATGCTCCTCAGAATCTCGAACTCCCTCGGTGTAAGGCTTGCCAGGAGGTTATCAAGCTGCTGGCTCAGGGTAGCCAGGTCCTCAAATTCAACCAGGGCTTTTGAAGCCAGTCCCGGTATCAGCAGGGCTTCAATTATGGGATGGCTGCCCTGGGCCACTACCCTGATGATATCCAGCAGGTATTCGGGGTCGGAATCCTTGGTCAGGCAGGCGCTGGCGCCGCTCTTCATGGCCGCAAAGAGCTGCTCTTCTTCAGTTTTTTCCATGGTCAGGATTACCGATACCGATGGCAGGCTGCGCTTGATGCGGCGGGTTATCTCGGGGCCGGTGTATTTGCCGTTTATCATGCTCAGGACGGCTATATTGGGTGGGTTGGCTTCAATAAGTATAAAAGCTTCTTCGTTACTGGTGGTCTCACCGATAACCTCGAAATCGTCCTCGCCCGAGAGTATGAAGTGGATGCCTTCTCGGAAGAGAACCTGGGGGTCTGAGAGAAAGATTTTTACCTTTTCCATATTCGTACTCTCCAGGCCGGTATAGTACTTTATTACTATATTACCGTTATTACTATATTACCATTTCAGGGTAACATAGATTCATAAAAAAGCATCTAAGAAAGGTAAAGATTTCATAAAGATGTCGTAAACTTTTGATAAAGAATGGCAGAAATGTATGTAGTGTAAAGTAAGCCATTTCTTTTAATTGGTTTTGAGGTTAAATCCATTATAGCCCGGTGCAAAATTACATAGTCCTGGCCTATCACCATTGGGAGGTGGGGAGTACATCCCGCCGGGTAGTATTTGGATGTAATGAGGGTGGCGGGCGGGAAAAGATAACTAAAGGGCGGGGCTTGAGGTCAGGCGATATTGGAGAAAAAACGATATTGAGACAGAGTGGATAAGGGGGCTGTTGTGAGACTGTCAGGTCATTAGCTGCCGCTCGGGCGGATAAACTTGTAACCAATGCCGTGCTCGGTAACAATAATGTTGGGCGATTCGGTATTGTCTTCGAGTTTCTGCCTGAGGTGCTGGATGTGCACGCGAAGCAGGTCTCTGGCGTCGACATAGGTGTCTCCCCAGACCTTGGTGAGCAGGCTTTCGTGAGACAGTATGCGGCCTTCGTTTCTGATGAGATAGTACAGAAGTTTTCTTTCCGTAGAGGTAAGCTTGACCAGGTTCCCATCCAGTAAGACTTCATTACGGTTAAAGTCAACGGATAGCCTACCGCTGGTAAAGGGGCGTTCTTCATTGGTTACGGGCAGTCCCTGGGCACGGCGCAAGACGGCCTGTACCCGCGCAATGAGCTCGATATGGCTGAAGGGCTTGGTAATATAGTCGTCGGCACCCAGTTCCAGGCCTCTGGCTACATCAGTATCTTCACCTCTAACCGTCAGCATCAGCACCGGCACATCGGAAAAGCGGCGTATCTCCCGCAGGACCTGGTAACCGTCAACATCCGGCAGGCCGATATCGAGGATAACAACGTCAGGGCTTTCGGTTTCGACAAGCTCCAGTCCCTTATTGCCATTGTCCGCTGAAATGACGGTGGTGCCGCTCCAGCGCAGTTGAAAACACAGGGAGACAACCTCAATAATTCCGGGGTCGTCCTCAATAACCAGAACCTTCATACTGCTCCTTAATGTCCCGTATCTTTAGCTTACAGTCCGCCGTGGCAGAGAGAAATAAAAGGTACTGCCTTTACCCGATTCGCTCTCTACCCATATTTTGCCTCCATGGAGCTCTACCACCTGCTTGGCCAAGGCAAGCCCCAGGCCAAGTCCCGGGTGGCGTTGCCGGTCAGAATCGAGTCGGCTGTAGGGTTTAAAAAGTCTGTCCTGCTCTTCTTTGGCAATGCCAATTCCGGTATCCTGCACCTCTATCACCATCCCGGTATCCTGCCTCTGCGCCCTCAGCGTGATAGTACCCCCTCTCGGGGTGAATTTGGTGGCGTTTGTCAGCAGGTTAAGCACCGCCTGCTCCAGCCTATGTCCGTCCCCATGAATTATCGGGAGGGAGGCGGGCAATTCCGTATTCAGACTTTGCCCTTTACCCTGGACCAGCGGGCTAACCTGCATACAGGTTCCCAGGAGCAGTGACTTCATATCTACCGGCTCCAGTTGCAGCTGGATTTTGCCGCTCCCTGTTTTAACGATGTCCATAAGTTCGGCAAGCCTTGTTTCCAGGGTGCCGGCGTTCTGGATGATGGTTTGAATGAGCCTCTGGTGTGACTCGTCGCCGGCGGTCTCAAGTTCCTCGGCCAGCAGGCCAGCCGCGGCGATAATGGAGGTCAATGGTGTCTTAAGTTCATGGCTGAGGGTATCAATAAACCTCAGCCATTCTTCTTCTTTCGTTTCCATAGCGGCAACTATACCAATACCTTCCCCTGTGGATAATGAATGCAGTTAAAATGTATCACTTTTCGTGTTACACATCAAGTTATAGAAGCTGAATATCAGCTTCAGGGTGAAAGGCGTGTGCCGCTACCGGTTATGCCGATTTTTCAGAGCTTTCCTCTTTGGCCATGCTTCTGGCGATACTCTTTATCAGGCTGAGTATGCCAATGATGGCACGCTGCACTTCCGCCGGTTCTTCGGCGAGCACCTTGGCTACATAGGGGTCCAGTTGCCGGGCGGTGTAACGTGAGCCGCTCTCCTCGGCGACCCCGGGCTGGGGTGAGAGAAAGCCTGCCAGAGTAAACAGTTCATCTTCGTCAAAGCCCAGGGGCCCGGCGATTTTTCGCAGGATACGGGCGGATGGGAAACGTTCTCCCCTTTCAATGCGTCCCAGGTGTGATGAAGAAACATGAGAAGCCTTGGCGAGTTCCTGTAGCGTCAGAGGAACCGTTATTCTCTGCTGCTTGAGTATTCGGCCTAAATCATTGTTACTGTAGTCCATGTCCACCATTATAATTTGCCAATTGGCAATTGTCAACACTTTTTCGGTAGGAATTTTTGGCAAATTGTCCAAATTTGCGAATTTTCCGTAGTAAACAAGGATTCTCTACGGTTGCGGCTTATCAACCAGATGCAGACAGAACCGCAAAAAGAGCTCCTTGACGCGCTCATGCGCCATTTATATAATAATGACGGCAATAAATACTTACCAGCCGGGCGAAAGCTGGGGGGCTTTTAGGCGGAAAGCCCATCTCGGCTTTTTTCGTGTGTTTGGGGGAAAGGTTGACGTAATGACCGTAAGTTATGATGTTATCATAGTTGGTGGCGGTCCGGCAGGCATCTTTGCAGCCCTGGAGCTGACACAGTTAGATAATTGCAGCATTCTGCTTATAGAGAAGGGTAAAGATATCAGTGAACGCCGGTGCCCGGTGCGGGATACCGATGGTTCCTGTATTCAGTGTTTGCCCTGCAATCTGGTCTGTGGTCTGGGTGGAGCGGGTGCTTTTAGCGATGGTAAGCTGGTGCTGTCTTCTCGGGTAGGGGGGAAGCTGGGCGATTATCTCGGTGAAGATACTCTCAACGGCCTGATTAAATACGTGGACGATTTGTATCTCAAATTCGGTGCCTCGGAATGTGTTTATGGCACAGGTAATGATACCGATGAGATTAGCCGGAAGGCCGGTCTGGCGGGACTGCGCCTGATACCAATGCCCGTCAGGCATATGGGTACCGAGAACTGCTATTCGGTGCTGAAGAATATGCAGGATTTTCTCACCCCCAGGATGGACTTCAGACTTGATACGATGGCTTCCAGGATACTGGTAGATAAGGGTGAGGTACGGGGTGTTGAAACAGAGGACGGGGACAGGTTCTATTGCCGTTACCTGGTTCTGGCGCCGGGCAGGGAGGGGGCTGACTGGTTATCCCGGGAGGCCGGCCGACTCAATCTGACCATACATAACAACCCTATTGATGTCGGTGTCAGGGTAGAGGTACCGGTAACGGTGATGGAAGAACTGACAAGCGTATTATATGAGGTCAAGCTGGAGTATATATCGAAGAGTTTTCATGACAGGATAAGGACATTCTGCATGTGTCCGGCCGGTGAAGTTATTATGGAGTCCACTGGCGGCAGTGACCCGGTGGTTACGGTCAACGGCCACAGTTACGCCGGCTGGAAGAGCGACAATACAAATTTTGCTTTACTGGTGAGCACTGATTTCACCAAGCCGTTTCACGAGCCGATTGCTTATGGGAAGTACCTGGCGAAGCTGGCCAATATTCTCGGCGGCGGGGTGCTGGTGCAGCGCCTGGGCGACCTTCTGGAAGGCCATCGTTCTACTCCGGAGCGAATTGAAAAGGGCCTGGTTAAGCCGACCTTGAAAAGCGCCGCCCCGGGCGACCTGAGTTTCGCCCTGCCCTACCGCCACCTCACGGGGCTGGTGGAAATGCTTCAGGCAATGGACAGGCTGATTCCGGGGGTGGCTTCGCCCGACACCCTGCTCTATGGAGTTGAGGTAAAGTTCTACTCCTCCCGACCGCAGCTGAGTTCGTGTCTGGAGACGGAGGTCGGCAACATGTTTGCTGTCGGTGACGGTACCGGCATCAGTCGGGGACTGGTACAGGCATCGGCGTCAGGCATGGTAGCGGCCTGCGAGATATTGAGAAGAGTGCAGCAGGGTTGAATTATCTCAATATGGGTATTACCTGTCTTGACAGAGCGGCTAGTGCCAATTAAAATGTAATGTAGTTGTTTTGTAAGTTGTACTCTTTACTCTTGAGTATGTTTGGGGGTTTAGGCCAGACTGGCTGGAGCCCCTATAATAATGATATAGAGAAAGATAACAAATTCGGAAGGGATGTGATGCTAGTTGGCTGAAGTATCGGCTGGTGATGAAGAGAGCTTTGACAGTTTGCTCAAGCGATTTAACCGGAAAGTGCAACAGGACGGTATTCTGGCTGAACTGCGCCGCCGGGAACACTATGAGAAACCCAGCATAAAGCGTAAACGTAAAAAGGCAGCCAAGAAGCGTGGTGCCGCCAGAGGCGTCAGAACGTTCCGGCGGTAGGAAATAACCGCTCAATTGAGAACCGAAAGGCAACGGTAGAGAAAAATACACTGGCAAGTCTTATATGAACCAGGAAGCGAACCTCAAACAGAGATTAACTGACGACATCAAGCAGGCGATAAAGGGCGGCGATACGGTGAAGCGTGACATCCTTCGATTGCTAATGTCGTCGGTGAAAAATGCAGAAATCACCAAGCGTGCCGACCTGGATGACGGCGATATACTGGGTATTATTGCCAAGGAAGTCAGGCAGCACCAGGAAAGCATCGAGTCGTTCAAGCAGGGTAACCGCCAGGACCTGGTGGCGAAAGAGGAGGCGGAAATGGCTATCCTGCAGGGGTATTTACCCCAGCAGATGACCCGCGAGGAGATAGTTGAAGCAGCACGTCAGGTTATAGGGGAGGTGGGGGCGCAGGGTCCCGGCGACAAAGGCAAGGTCATGAAGGAGTTGATGCCCAAACTGAAGGGTAAGGCGGATGGGAAAGAGATAAACGAGGTAGTGACGGAGCTATTGCAGCAGTAGTATCAGCTTGGTCTTTTACAGCAAAAGTTGGCTCCCATTGTTCTCTGTATTTATTCACTATCAGCAACTATTCAAGATCACTTAACAGGATTATATTCTGAATCTTCATTTCTCCGGATGTAAACCGGCTTATTATCTTCTGTGCTTTCTCGTTATCTCCGTCCTTAATGAGTTCTAATATTTTAAACAGCAGTGATAAAGCTTTGCTTTCCAAATCATTCTTGCCCCGGCGTATTCCATGCAACTCTGCTAATGCGCCGACAATTATGCACGCTAATAGTCCCCAGAAGAATGCCATATATACCTCCCCTTGATATATATTCTCTTCACAATTTAGCCTTTTTGAGCTCGCCTTGCAAATGCTTAATGCTGGTGCCGGTATCTATTACGGACCAGGGCAGCTTTTGAGCGGTATCCCATCTCTGGTTAACGTAATAGTCGATGTCCAGGTGGTGCTTTGATACTACCTTTCGCCAGCCGGATAGCGATACCTCTTCCATGTCAGCCAGTATCCCGGATACCTTGGCATCGCCGCGGGATAGAACCCCCTGAATCTGACTCCAGGCCGGGCTTTCTGCTTTGAGCTTGATTCCTTTTGCCGGCAGGCTGTTTCTGAGGAGGGAGAGGCGGCGATTCAATGTCTCAACAGGGGCCATGGGGAGCCACTGGAAGGGCGTGCCGGCCTTGGGTACGAAGGGCGCAACAGTAAGGGCGATACGGGTATTGCTCTGCCGCCTGTCAATTATGTCTTTGGCGGCAAGGGTCAGCCTGATGATGTCAAAGACATCATCATCAGTCTCCGAAGGCAGGCCGAGCATGAAGTAGAGCTTGAGCAGTCTTATATCTTGCCCGGCTACTTCATCTATCGCCTTTAGAATATCATCTTCGGAGATGTTCTTTTTTATGACCTGGCGCAGGCGTTGTGAGCCTGCCTCAGGGGCCAGAGCAATGGTTCGGGCTTTTCCGCTGGCCAGTTCCCTCAATACTATACGGGAAAGGGGTCTTATCCGTAGTGAGCTGATAGATAGCTCGGCTCCTATTTGTCGCAGGCTGATAAGCAGCTCTTCAATCCGGGGGTGGTCGGTAACCGCCGGCCCCACCAGTCCGATACGTTTTCTATACCGGAGTCCCAGCCTGGCCTGCTTGATTAGCCTGTCCACGGAACGGAAGCGCATAGGGGCGAAGGTGCTGTTTACCAGGCAAAAGCGACAACCCCAGTTGCAGCCCCGCTCCACCTCGATGAGGAATAAATCCCCCAGCTCGGTGTCCGGCGTAAATATTACCGAGGTGGTAGCAAAGTCGTCCAGGTTTTGCGCCCACTGGCGTGATACGGGGGACTCTATAGGAGAAGCGGGCACATAAACGCCGGGCAGGGCAGATAATATCTTGAGCAATTCGTCGCGTCGGCTACCGATACCCTCCGACAGCGCGGGGAGCATGTGGGGGAGAATCGCCTCGGCCTCACCGATGCACAGGCAATCAAAGAAGGGAGAAAGAGGCATGGGATTGGCAGTGACGCAGGGGCCACCGGCGATAACCAGGGGGTGTCTTTCATCGCGGTCGGCAGCATATAGGGGAATACCACTCACTTTAAGGATGGACAGGACGTTAAAATAGTCCAGCTCGTACGATACGGAAAAGGCAAGAACGGCAAAGTCGGTGAGCGGCCGCCTTGATTCTATGGATACAATCGGCAGATTTTTATCGCGGCGCTCTCTTTGCCAGAATACCCTTTCGCAGACAACATCATTATATCCGTTTAGCAGGTTGTAGACAGTATGAATTCCCAGGTTGGACATACCCAGATAGTAAGAGTTCGGGTAGATGAGGGCTATTGGAAGTCTTCCGCCCCAGTCCTTGATAATGGTGCCTTCTTCCCGGGGAAACCGTGCGGTGAATCGGGTCTTTGTTCCTCTGGATTTCCTGGCTTTATCCCTCATCAGCTCGGTCAGTTGCTGTTTATTTCCAGCAGTCCTTAAGGAACTTGGAGTTGATGGCTGCTATCCTGTCGGCGACGTTCCGTAATGGCCTTGAAGTGCCCTGCTTGCCGAACAGGGCAACCTCAACGTGTTTCCCGTTGTCCTTGACCGCCTGGACGGCGCCGGCAAAGTCGCTATCTCCGGCGACGAGAATAGCCACATCATAGTTGTTCTTGTAATTATGGGTTAACATATCGGTGGCCAGCTGTACATCGATACCTTTCTCATAGGGTGGTATATTAGGCCAGTTATTGTAGACCAGGCGTCCCAGACGTAGTTCGGTATAGGGTATAGCATCAATACCCGCGAAGAACGCCTGCTGCTGCTTGTAGCGCTCCGGCTCTTCCTTCTGTCCCACTTTGGCATTATAGTAGTAGATTCTTATTAACTGTCGTCTCCTCAGCAGTTTTTGGCAGAATTTTCCAGTATCAACGTCTGTCCTGCGGAAGTGGTTCTTAAGGGAATGGTACAGATTGCTTCCGTCAATAAATATCATCACCCTCTCCGCCATGTCTTGCCTCCTTTATCCCTGTAAACGGGATATATCTCTCAGTTTCATTATATAGTCTTTAAGGTGAGATTGCGAACCGTGGGGGGATTCTGTTGCGGGCGGCTGAATGCGAATGATATAATTGGCGAGTAAAATACCCGCTAAAAAATTCCCCAGGGGGTGTCAATGAAGCTAAGTCGTGAAGAAGTACTGCATATCGCCAGACTGGCACGGGTCGCGTTGACTGAGGCCGAGATTACCCGGTTCAGCGAGCAATTATCCAATCTGCTGGAGCACTTCGAAATATTGCAGGAGGTGGACACTGAGGATGTCCCGCCGACGGCACAGTCGGTGGCACTTAAGAGTGTCATGAGGGACGATGAGGTGGCTCCTTCTTTACCGCCGGACGATATCCTGGCAAATGCGCCGAAGCGGGAGGGAGACTGCTTCAGGGTCAGGGCGGTGCTTGAATGACAAATATGCAATTGACCATTCATGAGGCAAGCAGGCGGTTGAAGGAGAAACAAATATCTTCAACAGAGCTTGCTAAAGACTGCCTGGAGCGTATCCGGCAGGCTGAATCGAAGGTACATGCCCTGGTAACCGTTACCGATGAACTGGCGCTGGAGCAGGCGCGCCGGGCTGATGAGCTCATTGCGGCGGGCGATGCCGGTCCGCTGACGGGTATCCCGATAGTTATCAAGGACAATATGTGCACCAAAGGGGTACGGACAACGTGCTCTTCAAAGATGCTTGAGAACTTCGTGCCTCCCTATGACGCTACCGTGGTGGAGAAAATAAACGCGCAGAACATGGTAACGGTAGGCAAAGCCAATATGGACGAGTTCGCCATGGGTTCGTCGACGGAGAACTCAGCCTTGTTTCCTACCAGTAATCCCTGGGACCTGAGCCGCGTGCCCGGCGGCAGCAGCGGCGGTTCGGCGGTGGCGGTGGCGGCCGGAGAGACCGTTTGCGCCCTGGGTTCGGATACCGGGGGCAGTATCCGCCAGCCGGCGGGATTTTGCAGCGTGGTCGGCATGAAGCCTACCTACGGCCGGGTGAGCCGCTATGGGCTTGTAGCCTTCGCCAGCTCGCTCGACCAGATAGGGCCGCTGACGCAGGATGTGACCGATTGCGCTATATTGCTCAACATTATCGCCGGCGATGACAAACGCGATTCAACCTCGGTGCCCCAGCCGGTGCCCGACTATACTCAGTGCCTGAAAGCTGATTTGAAAGGACTCCGCCTCGGCGTACCCAAAGAGTATTTCGTCGAGGGGATGCAGGCCGAGGTGAACACGGCGATGCGGGCGGCTATCGGCAAGCTTGAAGAGCTTGGCGCTGAAGTGGAGGAGATATCTTTACCCCACACCCCTTATGCCCTGGCGGTCTATTATATTATCGCCCCCTCCGAGGCTTCGGCAAACCTGGCGCGCTATGACGGCGTGAAGTACGGCTACTCCTACGAGGCCAAAAGCATGTGGGAGTCGATGGAGAAGACGCGGGAGAACGGCTTCGGGCCGGAGGTCAAGCGGCGCATCATGCTGGGCACCTACGCCCTGTCCGCAGGCTACTACGACGCCTGGTACGTTAAAGCCCAGAAGGTGCGCACCCTGATAAGGCGGGAGTTCGACGAAGCTTTCAAGAAGTACGATGCCCTGGTGACCCCCACCTCACCCACCGTCCCCTTCAAGATTGGGGAAAAGATGGACGACCCGCTCCAGATGTACCTCAGCGATATCTGCACCCTGCCGGTAAATATCGCCGGTGTGCCGGGCATCTCTATACCGGCCGGCTTTGCCGACGGACTGCCCATCGGTATGCAGGTAATCGGCAAACCCTTCGGCGAAGAGACCATACTTAAAGTGGCCCACGCCTACGAGCAGGCCACCGAATGGCATAAGAGGCGGGCGGAGGTTTAGGTGATAGTCTGAGAGGGGAGAATTATATAGTACCCCCTCTGCCAGTTATTTTATTCTTTGCTAACTTCAGCCAGAAACTTACTGATGTGTGGCAATACGAGGTCGCTATGGTTCAGGGCTTCATGACCGATGCCTGGCAGGGAGAAGAAGGTTGCGTTCGGCATATGGTCGGCGCACTCCTTAGCCTTCGGATACCACGGGTCGGCCTCACCAGTAAAGATAAGGCAGGGTATAGTCACCTGGGGCAGGAATTCTTCAGCCTTTGGGATTACCCCTTGAAACGCACCTTGAAATGATGCCAATACAGCATGGGGATCAAGCGCCAGCATCTGGGTTCGACGCTCAGGTGGATACTGGTAGCCCATATTTTTCTCTACGGCAGCTACAAAGAACTCCATTGGCCGTTCGGGAGCCTCCTTTAAAGCCATCTCCAGGCCAACCTGAATTGCAGTCACGACGCTGCTATCCATCTCTTCCTGGCCTGTAAGGGGATATCTTGAACCTCCCAGAATCAAGGAACTAAAGCGTTCAGGAGCGTAGATAGGAATACGCCACCCTATAATACCTCCCCAAGAATAGCCGAAGTAGTGTGTTTTATCGATTTGAAGGTCATCTAGTACGGTGACCACGTCCTCTACCATTAGCTTGAGGTTATAAGCCGTAGCGTCATGCGGTTTGTCGCTGGCACCGCGACCCCGGGGGTCAATAAGGATAAGTCGGTAGTCTTTACTCAGTACTTGAGAATAGCCAAGGACTCGCCAGTCCTCCAGCGTTCCAGCTAAACCGGTCATAAGTGCCAGTGGTGGCCCTTGCCCTTCTAACTCATAATGGATGCGAACTCCTTGGTTAGTAACGTACGGCATGTTTTAACCTCCTTATCTTTTTCTTCTATTGTAGAACTATCCGTAATTATACATTTACAGTTAAATCTTTTACAATATTATTGGGTGCAGAAGCCCCTCTTACAGATACTTATTAATTTAATATCTTTTCCCGCCCACTGCCCTTAAGGAAGTGAGTAATTTATGGAAGTCGGCAGCCAGTGGTATAACCGAATCGCCACGGAGATAAGCCAGTACCAGGTCACGCTGGGGCAGAATGGCGCCAAGAAACACAAGCTCGACCTGCTCCTGCACGTCGCCAAGAGAGTTGATGACTTCTCCGCCACCTGTTCGGAATGCCAGACGCTCAAGCAGGACATCACCAATCTTGTGCAGGAGATGAGCATGCTAATACAGATGCCGAATAAAGAAGGCTTCAAAAGACATATTAAAGCTGTAAATGGCCTGGTCGAACACCTCAAAAAAGTCCACAAGCTGGTGGAAAAGGGGCATTATATGGGCATGGGCATCGGTATCGGCATGGCCATCGGGGCGGTAGCAGGTGGGTCACTGGGGGCTGTGTTTGACAATGCGGGCATCGGTACTGCTATAGGCATTGGCCTGGGTCTGGCTATCGGCGGTTATCTGGACAGGAAAGCCAAAGAGGAGGGGCGGGTAATTTAGGGGGTGGGTTTGGATTATATCACCGTAAAATGTTACTCAGGGCATACGTACGCAGAAGAGCCGCGCTCTTTTGAGTGGGAGGATGTGGAATATGAGGTTGAGAAAATCATAAGGGAATGGCGGGAACCGGGGGAAAGGCATTTTATGGTCAGGGTGGGTGGTAACAAATTGTTTCAAATCTGCTATAATGAAGCGAACGGACGGTGGTCGATAATCGGGTGAGGAGGTAAGGAGATGCTGAAGGATATTTTAAAGATACTGGAGAATGACGCCCGTACCACCACCAGACAGATAGCCACCATGACCGGCACAACCACTGCCGAAGTCACCAGGCTCGTTAAGCAGGCGGAGAAAGACCGGATTATACTGAAATACAAGACGGTGGTTAACTGGGACAGGGTGGAGGATGAGCAGGTCTGGGCATTGATAGAAGTCAAGGTGACGCCGGAGCCGGAAGCCGGTTTCGACTCTATAGCCGAGCGCATATCCCAGTTCCATCAGGTGCGTTCTGTCTACCTGGCTTCAGGGACGTATGATTTACTCCTCGTCGTCGTCGGTAAGTCCGAGCACATCATCGCCGACTTCGTATCGGAGAGCCTGGCCCATATCGAGGGTGTCCAGGGGACGGTTACACATTTTGTATTGAAACGCTACAAGGATGATGGTGAATTTCTTGAGGGAGGGGAGGCGGTTAAGCGGCAGCCGGTAATACTGTAGGCAGCCTTATAATCTCAGGAGTGTCATGTCTGTAAGGCAAGTCGGCAAGAGCCGACAAAAGCAGAAGTTTATCTCAAAGCGGGCGAGTAGCCTCTCGCCTTCGGGGATACGGAAGTTCTTTGACCTTCTGGCTTCCATGGAGGGGGTTATATCTCTGGGGGTGGGTGAGCCCGACTACGCCACACCCTGGCATATCAGCGAGGCGGCCGTACAGTCACTGGAGAGGGGCTACACGATGTATACCTCCAATTCGGGGATGCACGAACTGCGGCAGGAGACATCGCGGTACCTCAAGGAAATCTGTAATGTTGAGTATGAACCCTTCGGGGAGATACTGATTACCGTAGGCGTCAGCGAGGCACTCGACCTGGCAATGAGGGCGATAATTAATCCCGGGGATGAAGTTATTATGACCGACCCTCATTACGTTGCCTATGACTCCTGTGTTATCCTTGCCGGCGGCAAACCGGTGATGGTGCCAACCAGTGAGGAAAATAGCTTCGAGGTTGACGCCGCTGATATCGAGGCAAGGATTACCGGCAGGACGAAGGCTATACTGATTGGTTATCCGGCCAATCCTACCGGTGCGGTGATGAGCCGCGATAAGCTTCTGGCAATAGCTGAAGTAGCCCGGCGTCATGGACTGCTGGTTATTTCCGATGAAATTTACGCCAGGCTTGTTTATGGCGTGGAGCACACCTGCTTTTCCAGTCTGCCCGGCACCAAGGAGAGTACAATCCTGCTGAGCGGGTTCTCCAAGGCTTATGCCATGACCGGCTGGCGTGTCGGCTACGCCGCGGCGCCCAGGGAGATAATTACCGCCATGACCAGGATACACCAGTATACGATAATGAGCGCGCCCACCATGTCCCAGGTAGCTGCCATCGAGGCATTAAAAGCCGGCGAGCACAGCGTTCTGGAAATGGTCGAGGACTACAACCGGCGGCGTCTGGTCATCGTTAAGGGATTATGCGATATTGGCCTGAGCTGCTTTGAGCCGCGGGGGGCTTTCTATGCCTTCCCATCCATAGCTGTTACAGGCATGACCTCGGAGGAGTTTTCGGAGAAGCTGCTCCTGGACGAAAAGGTAGCGGTGGTGCCCGGCTCGGCCTTTGGTGAGTGCGGGGAGGGATATGTCCGCTGCTGCTACGCTACTTCGCTGGCCGATATAGAGGAAGCTTTGAACCGCATGGGGCGGTTTGTTAAAAAGTACAGGAAGTAGAGGGTTTTACTGCCACAATTTACTTATTTTAGCCGGCCCCGCACCCCGCGGGGCTTCTTTTTTCCCACCCGTGCCCGCCCTTGTGGCATCTGAGGGTGAGCCCGGGTTAAAAATCCCTCTCACTCTCCCTTTATTAAAGGGAGACGCCCCATTGTACAAGGAGGATTTTTGGAATGGGGAGAAGGTAAAAGTTTTCTTGTTCCTATTATTGTATAAATCTTTGCACACTGTCTAGAAATAGTAGTGCCAACCTCCGAAGATAATTACACCTAGGAATCCGATGCCAAGTATTGTAATGACTAATGGCAAAAGCCCAATATCAATAATGTCCAATTTTAAAAGCAGAAGAAGGATAATTCCAATAGTAGCCAGCCAACCAAAAATCGTGGCAATTCTACCTATCTTTTCATGACTCATATCCTCTTATCCATTTCAGTTTAGTAAGCCCTGCTATAAGACCGCTTGATAGATTCAATAATTATTTTACTTTACAGAGTTGGCTGAGTAAACAATCTACTATATCACCAGTATCATCTAATTTAATCTTGTAAACTTTCTCTTTTATCACTTGTCCATTTATGGCTGGATGTATTGTTTTAGCGGTTATTAGTGAGCCTATTTTGCCTACATATGCATTATTACTATGCTCAATGATTTCAACTTTATCACCAATTTTAAAAGTAACTGATTCTTCCATACTACACCTCCTTGAGTGAAATAGTAGCAGGAAGTAGTATCAAAAACAATTGTCCCTGCTCTAATCACTTGGGGTAGGGAAGTGGGGCAGTTTCCCGGCCCAAGCTGCTGATGATACGAGGGTGGTGGGTGGGAAAAGATAACACAGGAGGGGATGGGGGCAAGGTAGATAAAACTAAATTACCCCAGCCCCACCCTTTTCTTGACCTCGGTGAGGGTCTTTTCGGCGAGGGGGTGGGCCTTGGCGGCTCCTTCCGCCAGAATAGAGTCGATGTGGCCGGGCTCAGAGGTTAATTCGCGATAGCGTTCCTGGAGGGGGCGCAGTCCTTCTATGACTACCTCGGCAAGGGCTTTCTTGAGGTCGCTATAGCCCTTACCAGCAAAATGCGACTCAATATCCTTCTTTTTCTCGCCGGTAATTGTCTGGTAGATAGTCAGCAGGTTGAATATGCCGGGTCGGCTCTCGTCGAAGAGGATATCTTTCTGAGAGTCCGTGGTGGCTTTCATTATCTTGGAGCGTATCGTGTCCGGCGAATCGAGCAGGTTGATAGCATGGCCGGCGCCCATTTCGCTCCCGCTCATCTTTTTGGTGGGCTCATCGAGTCCCATAATACGTGCGCCGACATCGGGGATAAGGGGCTCCGGTAGCCGGAACGTTTCGCTGTATATGGAATTAAAACGCTGGGCCACGTCCTTCGCCAGCTCCACGTGCTGTTTCTGGTCCTCGCCCACCGGCACGACATCGGTCTGATAAAGCAGGATATCGGCGGCCATTAATGACGGATAATCGAAGAGGCCGACGCTTACCTGCTCCTTCTGTTTTTCCGCTTTTTCTTTAAACTGGGTCATGCGGTACATCCACCCCATCGGGATGAAGCAGTTGAGAATCCAGGCAAGCTCGCTGTGTTCGTGGACGTGCGACTGGATAAAGACAATCGACCGTTCGGGGTCGATGCCGGAGGACAGAAGCAGACCGGCGAACTCGCGTATTTTAGCTTTTAAGATTACGGGGTCCTGGGGTACGGTAATGGAGTGCAGGTCAACCACGCAGAAGACATTATCATAGTCATCCTGCATCGCCACCCAGTGCCTGATAGCTCCCAGGTAGCGGCCGATATGGACATCTCCGGTCGGCTGGATGCCGGAAAAAACGCGTTTTCTCATCGAGTCATCTTTCTCTTTAGTGTGTTTTAATATACTATAGCATACTATTGCCTTATTTCCCTGCCGAGCAGGTCGAACCAGGCCGTTGTCGCCACCGAAGGGTGCCACTTCTCCCAGATGGTAAAGGTGTAAACCGGGCCGACCGACAGGTCGTGACGAAGACCGATTTCACCCAGGTGCAGGGAGAGGCCCCATTTACCCTCCTTCACTTCAATATCTGAATCGGACGGCCACCATGCCACAGGGCTAACTTCTTCGTAAAGTTGCGCGTTGAGCAGAGTTCCATCCGAAAGCTGTGTCCGCCCCGAAAAAGCGATATCGCCGCACAGGTTGGTGCTGACCGACCTCAGGGTTATTTTCTCCTTTATATTTATAGTGTCGCTGTCTTCAGAGGGAATAATCAGCGGCGGGCCTATGGTATCGAAGAACGTCCCGTCTATGATTGATGGGTCATCCTTTACCCAGATTTTTAGAAAGTAATAGGAGCACGGCAGCAAATCCTCGGGCGCACCGTTTTTACCGAGTGGTACATCAATCGTCCATCTCCCGTTCTGGATCCGGAATTCACGGTCGGCAGGCCACCACGTGAGAAGTATATCATTTTCGTAAAACTGTGACTGTAGAATGGTGCCGTCGGGAAGCACCGAAGTGCCGGAAAATATTATCGGACCACCTCCGGCGCGAATGGAGATAGAATCAATCTTGTGGCTAAATTTGATAGCAGAGATATCGATTGGTTCTACATTGTCAGTCGGGGGTTTTTCAGTATCATCCGCAGGTGTGTTATCTATAGCGGCGCCGGTAATGATATCGCACCCGCTTAGCAGGCAGAATGCTATTACCAGCAACGTAATAATACTCGTGACGGGTATTTTCATCGGCTCTTACATCCGGTCCGGAGCGGTCATGCCCATCAGGTTGAGTGTCCTGCCCAGAACGGTCTTGGCCGCCTTCACAAGCTGGAGGCGCGCCTTAGTCAGTGCTTTGTCGTCAGAGACGACCCGGCACTGCTTGTAGAAGCTGTGAAAAACGGTGGCCAGGTCCTGCGCATAATAGGTAAGGTGGTGGGGTTCCAACGTTCTGGCTATGGTCTCTACAATTTCAGGTAAAAGCAGCATTTTACGTATCAGGGTCAGTTCGGGTTCGGTGGTCAGCAGGGATACGTCACCATCGCTGCTGTCAACTCCTCTTTCCCGGGCTACGCGCAGGATGCTGGCGATGCGCGCATGGGCGTACTGAACGTAATAAACGGGATTATCGGCGGACTGCTTTTTGGCCAGTTCCATATCAAAGTCCATCTGGCTGTCGGCGGTGCGGGACAAAAAGAAGAAGCGGCAGGCGTCGGCGCCTACCTCCTCGACTAACTCGCGTAGAGTGATAATATCCCCGCTGCGCTTGGAGACTCGTACCAGCTCGCCGCCGCGGCGTAATGTGACCATCTGCGATATTATCACCGTAAGCCGTTCCGGGTCTATTCCCAGGGCCCCGATGACAGCCTTCATCCGGGAAACATGGCCCATGTGGTCGGCTCCCCAGATATCGATAACGCTATCGAATTTACGCTCCAGGAACTTGTTATAGTGATAGGCGATATCGGTGGCGAAGTAGGTGGGCGTGCCGTCGGTGCGGACAACCACGTTGTCCTTGTCCTCGCCCAGGGCGGTGGATACGAACCAGGTGGCGCCTTCCTTTTCGGCAATATAGCCGCTTTTTTTCAGTATTGATAGCGCCATCTGGTAGTGTTCATTTTCATAAAGACTCTGCTCGCTGAACCAGACATCAAAGGTTACCCCCAGCATCTTAAGGTCGGTCCTTATCTGATTTATCATCTTCTCCATGCCGATTTGTCCCAGTTTTGAAATCAATTCGGCCTCTTCTAATTTACTGAGAGTATCGCCGTTCCCGGCTGTAATCTCACTGACCATATCCACCAGATAGCTGCTCAGGTAGCCGTCCGCGGGCATCTCGGCATCGATTCCCATGCCCTGCTGATAGCGGGCGTAGAGTGAGCGGCGAAAGGAGTCTATCTGGTTGCCGGCATCGTTGATATAGTACTCGCTTTCCACGTTATAACCGGCCGAGCTAAGGACATTGGCCAGGGTGCTGCCCAGGATTGCCCCGCGACCATGCCCCACGTGAAGCGGCCCGGTGGGGTTAACACTGACATACTCTATCTGCATCCGGCGCCCCTCACCAAGCTCGATATTACCGTAGACATCACCGCATGCCAGTATTGAATCCACCTGACGGCTGAGCCAGCTATTCTTAAGAGTGAAGTTGATGAACCCCGGCGGGGCGACGGTTACGCTGTCAATTTCAGCCGACGGCTTGATAAAGCCGGCTAGCTCGCTGGCAATGGACAGGGGACTGTCGCCAGCCGCCCGTGCCAGTTTCAGGCAGATGCTTGAGGCATAGTCGCCGTGCTCCGGGTTCTGGGGACGTTCGATGGTTACCTCGGGCAGAGTTATTGAGGGCAGCTTGCCCGATTCTTGAGCCTCGGCTACTGCCTTCTGTATTAAATCAGCGATTGTTTCCTTGAGCATCAATGTTCCGATTCCTGTCTCAGGAGATACATTAACGAAGAAATTATAGCATAATGCAGGTAAAAATGATAAAGAGGTGGTGTTGCGGGTGCTGTTTAACCTCCCCTTATCCCCCCGCCCCATTTTTCTTTTTCCCATACACTCCACCGCCCCTCTGGGATTTTTTATCCCACCCGTGCCCGCCCTCGTGGCATCGGCGGCTTAGCGCGCTAAAAATCCCTCTCTAACTCTCCCTTTGCTAAAGGGAGAGGATGATTGTACACATCCTTATATCAACCGTTTTAACCCAATCTGTCTCCCCCTTTGAAAAAGGGGGATTAAGGGGGATTTCCAGAGGGGGAGGGAAAAGGGAGAGGGGCGGAAGCACCTCTTAGACGCCCCTTTTTGTTATAGTTTAAAATCTTCAGGACCTGTGGGAGGTACGAAGTCTGGGTTTGTCCTATATTTCTCTCGTAAATCTTCACCGCCTGGTGGTGGGCCAAGGTCTGGCGTCCCAGCCATCTTCATATGAAGATACGAGTGCAATGCCATCAAAGTAACGATAACCCAGCAGTTTCCACTTCCACCCTCGAAATTCACCCACCATTGGCACTGTTCCCGTTCACATTCAGCATCGCTACGCGTTAAAATGCGCGCCAAAGGACAGGTAGCCATCTCACGACCCTTTCTTGGGTTTCAGCATTTTTTGAACCCTTCGCATTACCTTAGACTCAGGGTCTCTCTTAGCCCTTTTACCGAGGGATATCTCAATGCTCTTATTCCATTTGCCAGTCCTAGGATTGATTCCTTCAGTCATTCTTAACCTCCCGCGCTTACGGTTTCTTCTCTATTATATCACGATAGTCTACTTGATATTGAGGGCTAAGCAGCAGATGCCCCGAGGGCGGCAGGGTGGGAAAAGATATTAAAGAGGGTGGTGGGGATGGGTTCATAAAAATCGCTTTAAAACCATTTTGACATTAGTATGAAGAAGTGCTATTATTCATATTGACTTTTCTACAGGATAGTATTATAGTATTAGTAGAAATGAAGAGGGAATATACATAAAGTAATAATCGGTGATTAAGCCGGATAAAGCGGCTTGGTGCGAATCACCGGGCCGCTTTTGCTTATTATAAAGTACCTTAACAACTGAATACGGAGGGTCTAATATCAAGCCTGAAGCAGGTCAAGCAGTAAGGGCATACGGTGGATGCCTTGGCATCAAGGGCCGAAGAAGGGCGTGGCAAGA
>CAZLEY010000029.1:0-30433 GCA_964558675.1 uncultured Dehalococcoidaceae bacterium
CCTCCGTCTTTCTATTCTACCTGACTTTGGTGTCCATTAAATCCATCCTACCTCAGAAATAGCCTACTCGTTCATTATATTTTCGTAACCTATCGTGTCATTCAAATTCCAATTAGTTGAGTCTTAAAGAATACTGATGTATAATTATAAATAAGTGTTGTCCTATGAGACAACACACGAGTAAAGTTGCTCATATTAGCAATCTAATGGAACCTATACAAAGTGGACGAAAGCACCTAATCACCTCAAAGAAAATACGACTGGTTATCAAAGCAGTCGCTTTGAAGAGGAATGTGCCCGTTTCTGTACTGGTGCAACAATTAATTGACACTGGACTTAGTTATGAAGAAGAAGCCCACAGGCGTAAAATCAACGCACCGTTGTTTCAGCGTCCGCAAAATATCAAGTATGTAGTAGCTAGATCTGAAAAAACATACCTCTCGGTTACACATGAAGTGTACCAGAAAGTAAAAGCATATGCTCGGGAGAAAGGCCTTAAATTGATCGAGGCATCGTGGAGACTCCTTGCGATAGGGTTTCAGTACGATTTCGGCGGTGATCCCAAATCAGAACCGGAATTCTTGGTATTAAAAGAAATGCATCAAATGGTAATGGATAAAGTAAGGAAACGAAATGCTAATATCGCTGATGAATATCTGGTAGATCCGGAAACTTGGGCGATCGATAGAGTTGATGAAATAAGTAACCCGAGACAACGAATTGTCTGGCAGCAGAGAGGCAATTTTCATCCAGAAATAGATAAACTTAAAAGGCAGAAGAAACTTCGGGAAGAGCTACTGGTTGTCATGTCGAAGACTATAGAAGCTTTAAGGGCAGAAAATGCTGAACTCAAGCAGAAGCTTAAGATACAGGCTTCGATAAAACCGAAAGTAAAGAATAATCTAGAAAAAGAGAATGATTTCCCGACACTTGAGTAGGCTATTTAATGAGAACAAGAAAATGATTCAAAGGTGTTAAACTAAACGATGTATCGTATAATTGCCTGCATAAAAGATAGGGGTTTAGTTCGCATTCAATTCGTTTAACTGCCTTGAGAATGGGCTGCCCTCTATGTAGAATGGTAAAAGAAACTCAAATCATCTTTAGAAGAATCATCATAGGAATTTATTTATGCACTTCGAAAGGCCCGACATCATCCGCCCACCGAGTGAATGGCGAAGCTATTTTCTCCCTTTGACCAGAGGCTGTTCCAACAATACTTGCATTTTCTGTAATTATTATGGCATGGGTCTTCAGATAAGAGGGCTAGAAGATGTGAAGAAAGAAATAGATGCCCTGGCAGCTTATACAACAAGAGGTATCTATCTTCCTGATATGTCCCCAGTAATTTATGAGATAGGTCGCTCCTGGGACGGCAAAAGGGTATTTCTACAGGATGGCGATGCTCTTGTTTATCCTTTCTCCGAATTGAAAGAAGCGCTCCATTACCTGAATGAAAGGTTCCCCAATCTTGAAAGAATCGGTACATATGCTACTCCACAAGATATTCTACGAAGGAATCAGGAGCAGCTTCGGGAGTTGAGAGAACTGAAGCTCTCGATATTCTACACCGGGATTGAAAGCGGTGATGATAAAGTGTTACAAAAAGTAGGCAAGGGAGTAAAGCGCCAGGAAATTATTGAGGCTGGAAATAAAGCAAGGGAAGCCGGCATAACCATCTCGGTTACTGTGATTCTTGGGCTCGGAGGAGTCGAAGGAAGCAAAGAACACGCACTAGAGTCGGCGAAAGTCCTCAATGAAATTGACCCACACTATGGTGGTGCTCTAACCCTGAGCTTCATTCCGGGTACACCACTTTATAACGAGTGGAAGAAAGGGGAATTTCACGCCATTTCCCCCTTTCAGTCTCTGGAAGAACTGAAGATAATTATCGAGAATTCCAGTTTTACCGATTGCTTCTTCAGTTCGATGCACGCTTCGAATTATCTATCAGTTCGAGGGAGGTTGCCCCAACACAAAGGGAATATGCTCAGGGAAATAGAAGCGGTTTTAGCAACGAGAGATTCTTCTCTGCTTAGGCCCGAGTTTCTTAGGGGACTGTGAATCTGTCATGTTATCTTTCGTATGGCATGTTATGAATATCAATTATCTGAATATTTTCTGAGGGATTAAGAATGGCTTGACCTTCCCCTCCACCCCCACCCCCTTGACGCCACCGGGCTTTAGTAATCACCTGGCTTACTAGTCACGAACACTGTATTTCCGCTTCCCTGAGCTTATTGATAATCTGCTCTGGTGTGTAGCCTTTCCTGACCATTTTCTTCCCCCTTTTTATGAGATTATAACTGGTATCGTTTTAGGGAGCAGATCATAACGTGGTAGCTTCCATTTGTTGTAAATAGTAACTTTCAGTGTGAATTTAGCTTCAAAAACTGGAGTGAGAAATCGAGAGAATTGAGCTGTATGAGTAAGTTTGTAAGGATAATAGCACATGCTCTTTGAACTTACAGCGAGAGTTCACTGACACCAATATGATATAAATATGTTGCATTATACCACATAATATTATATAATTAAGTTGTAATCGAGGTGGCATAATGGAAGGAATAGCAGAGAAGCAAAATAAAGTTTGGATTTGTAACCAATGTAAAAGTGTTTTTGGCGCACGTTGGCTACTTGCCAGGCATTTGAAACTGGTGCATGAACTACCACCAAAGGATGCTAATAGGGAAGCAATTATCAGCGAATGGTGGCGGGTCTTTAATCCAAAGCTCAAGGAGCTGAATTAAACAAGCCTAAGATGACAGAAATAACCGATTGGAACCACTCCTTTCCATTGATGGAGTTAAACACTGCCAGGTGTATGTCAATGGAATTAAGATGGACAAAACAGGCCCATCAGTGCTCCGCCAATGCAACCGGGACCATAACCATGCCGGATGGTTCTTGGCGACCCGTATGTGAGTATCATTATCAGGAATCGGAAAAATGTCAGAAGGAGGAGAGGAAATGAAAACAGCATTATATGCACGAGTAAGTACCTCAACACAGGCTGGGGAAGAAAAAGTATCCCTGCCAGCTCAGATATCAGACATCGAGGAATATTGCCGGGACAAAGGATATACCATCGTTGACAAGTATGTCGATGCTGGTTACTCCGGGGCAACCAAAAAACGCCCGGAATTTCAACGCATGTTAAAGGACGCCGAAGCTGGAAAATTCGACGCCATCGTTTGCTGGAAAGCCGACAGGTTGTCCCGGGGTATGTACCCAGCCGCCGCCCTGATGGAGGTCATCGAGCCTCGTAATATCAAGTTAGAAGCCGTCAAAGAACTGTTAGACATGAATACTTTTTCTATAATGGCAGTAGTCGGTAAGATGGAACTGGACAACTTGAAAGTTCGTATCCGGATGGGCAGGGAAGGCAAGGCAAAACAGGGCAAACGTAGTGGTGGCCGGATTCCATTTGGATATGATGCTGTACCGGGAGGAGGTCTTAAGATAAATCAGGCTGAAGCAGATATTATTGCTAATATGTATGAAAGTATTGCTAACGGCATGACTCTCCGTACCTGGTGTAAATTAGCCAATCAACAGGGTATAGCTACAAAACTGGGTGGTAAATGGGCATCGGATATGGCAAGCCGTCTCTGCAGAGATACTAAGTATATCGGTAAGGGCTATTACGGGAGGAAAGGCAAAGGACAGGTTATTGAGATGTCATATCCCAGAATCATATCTGACGAGCTATTTGCTCAAGTTCAATCAAAGCTGAGAACCAATCGGGTAAAGAGCCCGTGCACCAGCAAGCATACCTATATACTATCGAAGCTTGGAAGGTGTCATTGTGGTGGAAGGCTTGGGTGTCGGGAAAATAAGGGTTATCGTTACATACATTGTTGTTCTCAAAGTGATAAGCCGGACATATTCCATTGCTATCAACCAGCCTACTGGAGAATGGAGCCGATTGAAGATTTCATCTGGGGTGAAGTCGAGGACATGTTATACAAATACCGTGATGGTGTAAACGGTGTATTACTCGATAATTTTGAAAAATCAAAGGCTTTAGCCAATGAAATAATAGAAAATGCAGAAGCTGAATTAAAGCGATGTGGTGAGGAAAAACAGCGGCTTATCCGGCAGGTACAAAACGGTACATTCACTGATAGTGAAGTGAAATCAGCTATGAGTAATATCCGAGAACGTGAAGAGCACTGGCAAAATGAACTCACCAATGCACAGTTATTACAGCATGATAGTGACGCTATTTGGAATGCCTTTATGGAAAAGTTGGAAGCCGTCAACCGGATGTATGACTGGGGCGGTATTTGGTTCCTGAGTGATGAACAGAAAAAGAGCGTATTGAATGCATTAGTGGAAGAATTCATATTAGGACCAACTGGCGAGATAGAAATCCGTTATAAATTACCTGTCACTGAAAAGCAACTCCAGAATACTGTTGCAAGTATGTTGAGTATTGATAAAGGAAGGGGGCTAGGGGGATGGATTAGTAAGGCCAAAGAAAAGATAAAATAATGGTGAGTCTAAGAGAGGCGAAGCCCCTCTTTTTAATTCCTCCCCCTCTCCTGTGAAACCTCGTCAGGAGAGGGGGTTCATGGAGAGATATGAGGCTTTAATATATCAACTCCTTAAAGGTTTGTCCTCTTTAAAAATGTAAATAAAATAAAGCAGTTGATATAGCTATAAAACTACTAGAGAGCTTAATGGGCTAGTCATTGCCCTTTTATTATTAAGCACCATTCCCACCTTTAGAAGTATCTGACTTTTAATCAGGGTGTCGCCAACACCGTTTAGAAAAACAATAATATGGTGATTAATTTTTTTTAAATATGGTTGTCCACCGAGCAATTATTGTATATTGGGTCAAGGGAAGCGGAGGGACCGAATCTGAATAGTCTCCATGAAGTTGAACCGGTGCCTACAATCAAAAAAGACGGTTTTTAAGGCTTTCCTGAAGCTAAATATTGGATAGAAGACGTCTCAATTACACTACCGCATTCTAAGTAGCGGGTCGTGGGTTCGAATCCCTCCAAGGACGTCATACAAGTGGAAAAGGCGACTGTTTCACCCCGGGATATACAGTTGGCCGACTGCTCCTTTTTCCTTCCTGAGGTTTTGTATCTACTTGATTATATCAATCCCCGAAGGCGGAAAGGCAAGCTAAAAGCCCATTTTCATAGGGGTCTTTCGAGAGTCTCGTTAATGAAACGCGATAGTTGAACCTAGTACCTGGCGCTGGGGACCGAATGCACTTTCCCTATTGGTGGAGGCCACCTTCTTCTCCTTGAACTCCTCTGTCACGATATTCTTGAGTATTATCCCCCAAAAGCCGTTTTGGTATACACTAGCCGAATTTTTTTGATGCTTCAACAAAGGCGCTGTTTAGTGCCTCAAGTACCCTATCAAGTTCGGCTTTGGTGATTACCAATGGTGGCTCAATACGGAGTGTCTTGGCATTTATCAAGGTTCCGGCTACCAGAACACCATTTTTAAATAGACCTTTAGATACCTCATAACCAGCTTCGTTGGAAGTGAACTCCATCCCGATCATCAGACCACGACCACGGCCTTCCAGACAGATATTTTTGTACTTACTCATAAGGTCAAGCATTTTGGGTATAAAATAATTGCCTTTTTCAGCGGCCTGCTCGGGTAGCCGCTCTTCTAAAGTCACATTAATAGCCGCTATAGCGGCGGCACAGGCGAGTGGATTACCGCCAAATGTTGTGGTATGTAAAAAGGGATTGGGGACCATTTCCTGCCAGATTTCCTTAGTAGAAACAAAGGCGCCAATAGGCATTACCCCACCTCCAAATGGCTTGCCCAGGCAGAGTATATCAGGTACAACACCGTAATGGTCCATGCCGAACATCTTACCGGTCCGGCCCAGGCCGGTTTGTACCTCATCGGCGATGAGGAGAACACCATAGCTGTCACAGATAGCTCGTACCTTCGAGAAATAATCATCAGGTGGAATGATTATCCCACCTTCGCCCATGATTGGTTCTAAAATAACAGCTGCGATATCCTCGCCTGTGAATTTCGCACTGGCTATTTCCTTTTCCAAGATGTCCGCATCTCCGTAGGGAATATGCCTAAAGCCAGGAACCAGGGATAGGAAAGGCTTACGGAAAACGGCCTTCGAAGTCGCGCTAAGAGAGCCCAGAGATTTTCCGTGGAATGCGCCAACGGCAGCAATTATCCCGGAGCGTTTAGTATGCAAACGGGCCAATTTCAATGCCCCTTCAACGGATTCCGTACCGCTGTTGGTGAAAAAACAATACTGCAAATCTCCAGAGGCAATCATCGCCACCAGTCTGGCCAACATAGCTCGTAGCGGATCCAGCAATTCCTGGCTGTGCAAGGCCTGGCGCTTCAGTTGATTAGAAACCGCCTCGATGATTTTAGGATGGCGGTCGTACCTCAACCACGAGCCCGGGGGAGAGGGAGTATCGTGCTATGCCTCCGCTTGTAGAGCATCAGATGTGAAAGGTCTACCCCCTGCCTATATCGCTGTTGGTGAACTGGACCTGTTCATGAAAGAAAATGTGACATACGCTCAAAGATTGGCGGAAGCGGGTATCCTTACCGAATTACATGTGTATCCGGGCGCCTTCCATGCGTTTGACAACATCGCCCCAGACACCGGTATCGCCAGACGCTTTACTAGTGATTACATCACCGGCCTACAGCAAGTGTTTCATGGGCAGCAATTATAATAATACTCACAGGATGTTCTCTTGCTGAAATTGGTTTGAAAATATTGACAATCCCTGTCCTTGTAACATAAAGCCATGTTGTGACACACATTAACTTCATACTTCTAATGGCTCCTGTTAGCTTCAGATTGCCAATATGAAAATCCCTCAAGCGTTGAAGAACGACACAACGTATTAATGCTATGAATTACTTCGCTGTTCCCTGCTTTGCCTGTCTGATTAAGTCCAACATTATCTCAACTGCTCTGGCAGCAAATTCCGGGTCATTGATATTGTTATTCATCTCAACCACCGGAATACCCTTTTGGACATTCGACCTGATAGCAGCGAACATGGCTCTATCAGCTTCAGGGTCCCAGAAAGGCTGACCATCAGCATCGAGCATTGATACCCCTCTCAATGGAATCAGAAAGGCAACCGGTGCCTTAGCAGCGTTTGCTTTCCCGGCGAATATCTTCCCCATCTTTTTGTTTTCTTCAACATTTGTACGCATGAGTGTAACCGACGGGTTCCACTGATAAAAAGTGCGCTTGGCTTCTCTATATTTCGCGGGCACTGTATCCGGTGCTCCAAAATTAGCCATATCCACACAGCCCGGAACGATAAGTTGAGGAATTCCCATCCGGCCCGGAGCATCAAGGCGTTCCGAGCCGGCATCAAACACCCCGCCGCAAATAGTATCAGCCCACTCGGTCGTGGTGATATCGAGCACCGCATCCACCAGTCCCTCGGTAACCAGACTCTCCATTATCCTGCCTCCAGTGCCGGTCGCGTGAAAGACGAGTACCTCGTAACCTTTTTGTGATAATTCCTTCACACATGCATTTACGCAAGGCGTTGTGTTGCCGAACATTGATGCCGCAATAACCGGTTTTTCCTCCCTGACCCCGGGAATATCTGTTTCAACCATACCGCAAATCGCACCTGCTGCGCGTGAAAACACAATCCTTGAAATCCGATTGATACCGGCAACGTCAACAATTGACGGTATCATGGTTACATCCTTTGTTCCGACATAAGCCGAGACATCTCCTGAAGCCACAGTGGACAGGCAAACCTTCGGAACGCCTACCGGGAGTGCCCGCATGGCTGAGGTGACTACCGTTGTCCCACCAGTACCACCCATACCAATAATCCCGTCAAATTTGCCCTCGTCGTAAAGTGACTTAATAGTTACCGCTGCCCCGGCACACATGACCTGCATGGCTTCGCCGAGGTCTTTCTTTTTCCGAAGCTGCTCCAAGTTCCCCCCACCCAACCTAGCCACCCTGTCACCCTCAACGTCCACGGGGAAAAGATCCGTTGAACCAAGGACGCCTGTATTAACTGTAAGAACCCTGTGTCCTCGTCTGAGTATATGTTCCCGCACGAATGCGTACTCTTGCCCCTTGCTATCCAAAGCACCAATCAAGCAAATTGTTTTCTGCATACTCACCTCGTGTGGAGTGCACTACAATATTGGAATGCGCAACGGTAACTCACATTTGATACTGCGGCGTTTTTCTCAGCGCCTGGTAGCCAGTTTCAACAGGGAACGGTAAGGCCGGGTCTTGCGTAGGGTGCCGATGATGCCCCGCGGTGCTAGCAGCATTATGCCGACCAGTATTACACCCTGTATAATCAGGCTGATTTCAGCGTATCTGGCAAGCGTGAAGTACAGAAAGACAACGATTATCGTACCAACGATGGGGCCCTCCTCAGTGCCTTCACCCCCGATGACAGTAGCGAGCATTATGGTGATCAGCCAACGTATACTGAAGGCGCTGGCTGGCTCTATATACCCCTGGTAAATGTAGAAGATTGTACCGGCTAATCCGGTTACAAAGGCGGAAATAACAAAGGAACCCAGTTTCAAGTTGAAAACGTTTATCCCGGAACTGGCCGCCGTGACATCATTATCACGGATGGCAGCCAGCCCTGTTCCCAGTTTGGAACGTAAGATATACCGCATAAGTAGAACTGACGCAATCCCGATAGCGAAAGCAAACCAGTAAAGCTGCGCCTGAGTAACAGCCGATACGCCCTTCACCGTATAGCCCGCACCCCGGCCGTATATCACATCTCCGACAGGTCGCCATAGCAAAAATACATACCTCAATATCTCGGGTACAACGAGTGTCCCGATAGCGAAGTAGATACCTTTCAGCCTGAAAACAGGTATAGATATGAGCACAGCGAATAGTGCGGCCACTATAGCTCCCGGTAGTATTCCTGTATAATAAGGCAGACCGAGCCATGTCATTACTGTCATGGTATATCCTGCTAACCCGATAAAAGCCGCCGGACACAGGGATATCAGGCCACTATATCCGGCCAGCAAATTCCACATATTGGACATGGCCAGGTATATAAAAAAGAGAAAGAGGTAAAGGAGCCACTGGCGGGGTATTCCCATCACTGGAAACAGTGCCAGCACGACTATGACTACTATTGCTGGTATTAATCCCCCTCGCAGCCGAGGAAAGGTGGTTTTCATATTTCTCCTAACGGCCAAATATACCGCGTGGTATCACGGCTAGTACTACCAGCACCATAGTATAAGCAACGAGCATCTGGGCGGCAAGACCGAAGAAATACCCTCCGAGAGTTTGGGCTAGGCCAAAGGCGATACCCCCGATAAATGTACCCAGTATGCTACCCATACCCCCCAATACGACAACACCGAGGGCAATAATCAGGAAAGACATTCCTGATACCGGGGTAAAGGGAAAAGTCAATCCCAGAAAAATGCCAGCTATAGCCGCGAATGCCATGGAGATACCGAAGGTGTACGCATACACCTGGTCGGTGTTTATCCCCATCAGATGAGCTGTTTTCCTGTCTTGTGCGGCTGCCCTTATAGCCTTGCCCAGATATGTTCTCCGCATAAATTCACGGAGGAAAAGCATAACTACTATAGCAACAATGAAATCCAGCAGATACGCCAGCGGGACACGGATTGGTCCAGCAGTAACACTGGAGAGAGCGTAGGAGGTTGTCAACCCCCGGGACATAGGAGACCAGATAAGCTGAAAGACATTCTGTAATATGATAGAAATCCCAAAGGCGATTATCAAGGTAGCGTCCATTGATATTTTAAAAGCCCGGTTCAGGATATACTTCTGAAGGACGAAACCGAACCCAAACATCAGGGGAATACCGATGACCAGGCTCAGGATGGGGTCTATCCCTATAACAGACATAGCAACATAACCGAAGTAGCTGCCCAGTATGACCAGGTCTCCGTGGGCTATGTTTATCTCCTTCACCACCCCGAAAACCAGGGAAAGACCCAGGGCAATTACAGCATATAATCCGCCCAATAAAATGCCCATCACTATGGGCGTTGATAAATCAGCTAATGAGTCCATCTGTAATCTGTCCTAATCAACTTCATGCACCGAAGTAGGCTTTTTTAACCCCTTCCTCCTCCCGGAGTTCGGCGGCAGTGCCGCTTAAAACGACGCGCCCCGCTTCCATAATGTAGGCTCTATCCGCTTCGGTTAGGCTTCGCCTTACATTCTGTTCGACGAATAGAATAGTGATACCCCTTTCTCTGATTTCTCTTAAAATTCTATACAGTTCATTAACCAGTATAGGGGCAAGGCCGAGAGACATCTCGTCAAGGAGCATAAGTTTCGGGGTTGACATCAGGCCCCGCCCTATCGCCAACATCTGCTGCTCCCCTCCACTGAGGGTTTTAGCCAGCTGATTCTTCCTCTCTTCCATTATCGGGAAGAGCTGGTAAACCTCCTGGAGGTTCTGGGCTCGTTTAGGTCTTGCCTTGTGATTGTAGGAACCTAAAATGAGATTCTCGAGAACAGTAAGGTCGGGGAAAATCCCTCTTCCTTCTGGAGTCTGGCAGATGCCAAGGTTGACTATCTTGAAAGCTTCCAGTGTGGAGATATCCTGTCCCTCAAATTCAATACTACCCCTCGCCGGATGCACCAGGCCCGATATTGTGTCCAGAAGGGTGGATTTCCCTGAGCTATTGGCGCCAATAATGGCGACAATTTCTCCTGGTTTGACAGTTAAAGATACATCCCACAGGGCCTGGAAGCTCCCGTGAAATGCGTCTATATGGTTAACGTTAAGTAATATTTCTTCAGGCATTTACTGGCTATATTTTTCTATCCTACTTTGATGCTCGAAAAATCCCCTATTTATACCGATTCACCCAGGTAAGCCTCGATTACCATCTTGTCTTCCATTACTTCCTGAGGTGGGCCTTCGGCGATTTTTAACCCCTTATCCATCACCATTATCCTGTCGACTGCCTTCGTCATTACTCTCATAACATGCTCAATCAATATGAATGTCACACCCATTTCACGTACCCTTTGCAGGATATCTAACACCTGCGGGATTTCCTCTTCAGTTAATCCCGCAGCCACTTCATCGAGCAGCAGCAGAGTTGGACTGGTGGCGAGGGCTCGAGCTAATTCGAGTCTTTTCAGGGTTATCGCTGCCAAATCTCTGGTGACCATATCTTTCTTATCTAGAAGTCCCACCATATCCAGGATTTTAAGACTCTCACTTTCGGCGTCAGTTCTGCACAGGCCGCTTCCGTATTCCGCTGCCACCATGATATTTTGCTGAGCCGTTAAATTGACAAAAGGCTGAGGAATCTGATATGTCCTGGCAATATTGCAGTGACAAGCCTTGTGCGGTGCGAGACTCGTAATATCACGCCCTTTGAATTTTATCGTTCCGGAATCCGGCTTATATTCACCGGATATAACATTTAATAATGTTGACTTGCCGGCACCATTCGGGCCCATCAAGCCCAGAGCTTCACCTTCCTGAACATCAAAATTCAGGTCTCTAATAGCAACTACTCCTCCGAAATGCTTGTGGACTCCCTCAACCAAAAGAATCGGTGCTTCCATGTCATCACCCTCATTTTCTGTCTTTACACGATGGCTTCTGGATATACACCAAACATCGCTCGGGTTTATTTATTAAACTCGGCTTAGTCGCGTATGCTTTCTATTCTGGTAGTATCAAACGGGGCCTGTTGCTGCACACCGGCCCAAGGCCCCGTTTGATTTATTCATACGTTATTTAATCATAAGGCATGGGGAATATCAGGTCAGCCGTCTTCGGTATCGAGTCGTTAAAGGAGAAGACTACCGGCGATTCCCACACCCATGGTTCATCGGTCTCCTGCCACTGGCCGAACTGCACGTTAAAGCGGTGGAACTGTGTATCTTTATCAAACACGATACGACCGTACATTGAGTTCATATCGGTTTCACGCATAGCATTATTAACCGCAGTGCCGTCAAGTGTGCCGGCTTTTTCAATAGCGGCAAACATTACCTGTGCTGACATATAAGACCAGCCAATAGCCTGGTTCAGTGGTTCTCCGGTTGCTTCAGCCCATCTATCAGCTAGCGATTGCGGGGTGGTGCCGCCAATGCCGACGCCATCTTTGATGGATGGATGCCAGAAAAGCTCCATGCCGACGCCGTGCGGCAGGGTGCCGCCCCAGGCCTCAATATCCTTAAAGAAAAGTGCCGCCCTGGTTGAGAAGACTATCTTCGGCTCGAATCCCAGTGTATGGCACTGGCGCCAGAGTATCCCGTAATCAGGTGCCGGGCAATTGCCCCAGAGTATCTCACAGCCGTAGTCTTTCCACTCCTCTATTATGGATGAGAAATCAGTGGTTCCCGGAGGGAAGATGCCGAACTGCTTATCGGCACCGTAACAATCATAACCCGCCTCATTGGCAAGTCCGGTAAATGCCTGGTACCAGCTATTGCCGTCCGGGTCGTCAGCGCCGAAGGCAGCCACTTTCTTGTTGGTCTGGTCGGCGTATTGACCCAGTGCCCCAAACCACGTCGGTACCATCATGTATCCATCTTTACCGAACCGGAAATCATCCTCAGGAGGCGGCGTGCCGATGGCAAAGCCATACGCCCAGGTGTATTTCCAGGGTGCATCAGCTGCTTCCCTGATACCATTCCATGATTCAAAAGGCCCGACTCCGCTGATGTG
The DNA here is from genome assembly GCA_964558675.1 of uncultured Dehalococcoidaceae bacterium. Taxonomy (GTDB): domain Bacteria; phylum Chloroflexota; class Dehalococcoidia; order Dehalococcoidales; family RBG-16-60-22; genus CAZLEY01. The sequence goes on from CAZLEY010000029.1 coordinate 12,681, forward strand.
GGGTATCTTGTATTTCTCACACATCGTAGCGGCGCCCTGGCGCATCTGCGGCGGCTCCAGGTGCCCTACGAAGAAGTTTACTTTCTCGCGGAGAATCAGGTCTTCGGCAAGAGTCGCGCCCTTCAACATATCACTCTGCATATCCAGTGCTATGTATCTAACGGGTATTTTGGCGTCATACTCTTTTACGTATATTCCGCCCTGTTTGTTGATATCCTCGACAGCCGCCTCTATCCCGAATTTACCCTGGGCAAAAGCGGCGTAAGGACCTGTGAATGACCCGACGTCACCTATCAGGATTTCTTTGGGAATTTCTGGTCCTGGAGTTGGGGCTGGGGTAGGTTCCGGGGCTGGCTCTGGGGTTGGTGATGGCTCGGCGCAACCGCTAAATATTAAGCCACTCACCAGTACAATCGAAAACAGAATAAGAAGAAGCCTTTTCATTATTACCTTCCTCCTTTCAATGAGACTGCAAGCTATTGCTAATTGTTATCCAGTCTGACTTTTCATATAAAGCTGTCCTCCTTCGAGTATAGTGTATTAATGGCATGAATTTTATTATATTTAAAAAACAATTCAAGAGATTTGACAAAGATTAACACAACAGTTTTGAAATGTCAATATGATATATATCGAAAGTACTAGGGCTTCAATTTGGCCGGATTTTTTCGGGGCTTTAATCTATTTGCCTGGCTTTTCCAGCCAGGACTCAAGGTACATATATGCTGACCAGCCGCCATCGACGACGATAGTCTGACCGACGATGTACTTCGATTCCTCAGAAGCCAGGAAAACAGCGGCGTCAGCTACCTCTTGGCATTCTCCCAGCCTGTCGGCAGGTGTCCTATTTGCCAGCTCTTTTTCATCATATACTCCTTTTGCCAGCAAATCTGTAACCAGGTGTGTCTTTATATACCCCGGGGCAATAGCATTGACGTTGATGTTGTGTTTTGCCCACTCGCAGCCCAGAGTCCTTGTCAGCTGTATTACCCCGGCCTTGGCGCTACCGTAACAGGCTCGCTCCGGGAACGCGCCTATCCCATTTACGGACGCGATGTTTATAATCTTGCCGTTCCTCTGCTTTATCATTTCTTTTCCTGCGGCCTGGCTGCAGAAGAATACACCGGTTAACATCACATCTATACCTCTTCGCCAGCGCTCCTCCTCAAGTTCGGCAGAGGCGCCGACGACGGACATGCCCGCGTTATTTACCAGAACATCAATCCTGCCGAAGTCAGCCATAACCTTCTTCACCATTTCATCAACCGCCGCTTTATCAGCCACGTCGGCCTGAACCACTATCGCACGCCGCCCGAGCCCCCTTATTTCCCGAGCCACTTCCCCAGCTGCCTTTACAGATGTTGAGCAATTAAGGGCAACATCAGCACCTTCCTTGGCAAAGGCTAGAGCGATGGCCTGTCCGATACCACGGCTGGCGCCGGTAACCAGTGCTGCTTTATCCTTTAATCTCATTTACCCCCCCCCGAATGATTGAAAAAACCGGGATTAATACTAGGCAATGGCACCCTGCTCCTTGAGCCGTTCTATCTCTTCCCAGCCATAACCCAGCTCTAACAGCACCTCTTCGGTATGGGCCCCGACCGGCGGCGCCACGCTCTTTATCTGTGCCGGCGTCTCGCTGAATTGAACAGGGCTGTTGAGCAGCCGTGCTTTGCCGGTTACAGGATGTTCAATGTCCGTATAGAAGTTATTGACGATTGCCTGCTCGTCCTCAAGAATTTCGCTGACGGTCTGGTTGGCGCTAACGATGAGGTCGTTTTCCCGGAAACTCTTATCCCATTCCGCCCAGGTCCTCGAAGCAAAGAGCTCATCCAACAGCCCAATCATCTCCTCACGGTTTTGTTCTCTGCTTTCCATGGTGGCATAACGTGGGTCATTTATCCAGTCTAACCTGCCGATGGCCTTGCAGAATGGCTGCCAGTATTCCTGGTTGGGGTGGACCATCATGAACCATCTTCCGTCTTTACTTCGATATGAATTATACATAGGATTGGGCATACGTGCTCTGTCCCACTTCTTCGGTGGATATCCGAAAAGAGCGACCTGGGTATCAAGTCCTATCGTCCATGCGGCGGTATGGTATAGAGAAAGCTCCAGGGACTGCCCTTTACCTGTCTTTTGCTTGTAGTATAACGCCCCACAGATACCCGCCGCCATATGGGCTGAGGCTACCATGTCCATCATGCCGGGACGCTGTATGGCGGGTGGGCTGTTTGGGTCGGCGGTTACCAGGCTCATCAGGCCGCCGTATGACCAGGCGGCAACGTAATCATAACCGCGGTCTCTCGCTTTCGGCCCCTTCGTTCCGTATCCCGTAAGCAGGCAGTGAATGAGTCCCGGATACCGGTCTTTGAGACTGGGATAGTCCAGGCCGAAACGCTCCAGCACATCTACCGAATAATTGGCGACAAATACATCGGCGTTGTCCAGGAGCCGGTACATTATCTGTCTACCCGGTTCGTTCCGTAAATTGATGGCGATGCTTCTTTTGTTGCGGTTTAAAAACTCGAAGTGGAGCTCAATTTCTCCTTTTTCCAGGTTAAGCAGCAGGGGAGTATCATTAAAGCTTACCAAGCTTCTCTGCCAGTCGCCCCACAACGGCTCAACTTTAATAACGTCGGCGCCCCAATCCGCTAAAATGGTGGTTGTTGCCGGCATGGCAACGACCTGGGAGAAGCTGACTATTTTTACGCCTTCAAGCATTCCGGGCATTGCTGTCTTTCCGTTAGTAATTTATAGCCACGAGCATGGTGACGGGCATATTGGTCTCATTGATGATTTCTCTGCCTTCATTGGGGGCGAGGTAAATGCCATCCAATGGCCCCAGGGTAAATTTTTCCGTCTTGCTCTTGACGGTGATTTCCCCGTCCAGAACAAGATAGAATTTTTCAGCAGGTGAATCTTCGTAGGCGTATTCCGCGCCGCCACCGGGCAGAAAATGTGAAAGTCCCACCCAGAATTTCTCCGCGCCGGTCTCTTCCTTGCCGCTTAACCTCATGGCTACCATGCCGAAATGGCCGGGTGCTTCATAAGGCTTTACATCACTAATACTAATTTTTTTCATTTATCCTTCCTTATAAGTTGTGGATGTGCAGGATTATTGTGTTCCGTATTTATAAACGCGGTCCGGGACTGGATTGAGGTCTTTTTCATCGATATATGCAACCATGCGGACGATGGAGCCATCTCCCATGTACCAGCGGATGGGGAAGCCGGATATTTTACATCTCTTTCCGACTACTTTGGCGATATCCCCGCCGACATTCTCCCAGCCTAGTATGCCATTACGCATCAATAGATTATGGCAGGGCTCCCACTCCGGGAAATCTTCGATTACTTCATGACCGCCGGAGAACTGCTTATATTCCTCAAAAAGATCCGGTCTCAGGGGGCCGGGGCCGTGGGGGCCGATTGCAGTGTGCAACGGATGATCTAAAGCTTGCTGGTCAACTCCAACGGCCTTGGCCTTATGCTCAACGAACCACTCACCGGCTTCTTTGCCCAGGCCGGGCGAATAACAGAAATACTGCATGCTGTCACCCCAGTATTTGTTCCAGCCTGTATGAACAATGATGATATCGCCTTCTTTCATGGGCAGTGCCTTATTGGCGGCGTCCAGGTCTTTAGCGGTAATCAGTTCCCATTTTTGCTTGGGGATGTCCCAGACAACGGCATCACCATAATAACAGGTGAGGGGAATTTCATGAGTAAAACGACCTCCCTCAAATACGTGGGCGGGAGAATCGGCATGGGTAGTACAGTGCATAGTAGTTGTAATCACCTGGGAAAGTACACCGGATTTGGCATGATAATGCATTCTTTCAATTTTAACATCGGCAAAATATGGCCATAGCGGTGAGCCGTTCCCAAACGGATGGCTTAAATCAACCAGTACTTCTTTTCCCATCATACTTCTCCTTAATGTTAAAAGTATTCTTTATGTGGAATTACCACGTCGTTACGCCGCCGTCAATGTAGAGTATCTGGCCCGTAATGAAATCTGATGCCTTTGAGGCAAAGAATACGGTAGCGCCGACTATATCCTCCGGCATCGCCCATTTGCCCAGAGGGATACGAGATTTCATCATCTTGGCATAATCCGGGTTGGCCAGAGCGGGACGCGTCAGGTCAGTCTCCACAACCGTAGGGGCAACGGCGTTGACCAGCACGTTATACTTGGCCCATTCACAGGCCAGTGTTCGTGTCAGGGTGTCCACGGCGCCTTTACTGGGGCAGTAGGCCGCGTAGTCCGCTGGCAAGCCATACCTACCTCTTACCGATGATACGTTAATGATTTTACCGCTGCCTTGCTTTATCATTACCCTGCCGATTGCCTGGCAGGTGAGGAATGTCCCGCGGGTATTGATATCCATTACCTGCTGCCATTCATCAATGGGGAAGGTATCAGCCGGCTTGCGAATGGCTATTCCAGCCGCATTAACCAGAATATCAATGTGAGGAAATATCTTCAATACGCTGTCTACCATGTTAGCCACCGATTTCTCATCAACCACGTCCACGGTAACCGCCAGCGACTGCCTGCCTTTAGCCTTTATCTCTTTAGCAACATCCTCCAAGTGCTCAAGTTTACGGCTGGCTATGGCGACATCCGCGCCAGCGTCAGCCAGCCCTAGGGCCTGGGCACGACCAATGCCCCCAGCACCCCCAATCACTAAGGCAACTTTGCCCGTTAAGTCAAATAAATCAGCCATGTTATACCCTCCAAATTATTAGCTTATAAACGCTCCAGATAAGTTATTACTGGCCTCAATATCTGCCTAAGCCTTGGCCAGTACTATGTCTGCCAGATAACTGTCAGTTTTCAGGTCGACTTCGATTGTCTTCGGGGCATATCCGGCGCATTCCAGCTTCACTGTATATTTGCCGACATCAAGTCCGTCAAATTCAAAGTTGCCGTAGTTGTTGGTCGTTGTCTTGGCTGACTTGCCATTGGCAGTCAGGGTTGCGGCCACACCCTCGGCACATTCGTCTGTATCCCCGTATATGACGGCACCGGCTATGAAGTACTTGGTCATCTTATGAAGGTCTATATAGTAGACATTGGGCTTGGTGTTCCACTCGGGATGAAAGGCTTCGGCTTTGGCCGATTTCAACAGTTTGGACACGTCACTTTGAGGGTCGTCCAGGTCACCGAAGGTTATACACTCATTTGGGCAAGCCTGCACGCACCTGGGGATTCCACCCTTCTCCAGCCTGTGGATACAGAAGGTGCATTTCTGGGGGAGGTTCTTTTCTTCATTCCAGAATATGGCTCCGTAAGGGCAGGACTTCACCAACTGCTTTTGTCCCACAGCCTTCTGCGGGTCTATGACCACTATGCCATCAGGTCTTTTATAGACAGCACCATTCCTGGCCGCCTTAATGCAGGGTGCGTTATCGCATTGCATACAGGGTACCGGCATATAAGCGACCTTTAAGTAGGGATACTTGCCGCGCTCGTTCTTGAGGATATTCATCCAGAATTGCCCGTGCTTGGGTTGAGATGCGGTGTAGGGGGGATAATCGTTGTCCCAGTATTCGTCTTTGCAGGCGGTGAAACAGCAGTAGCAGGCGTTGCAATTTGATATATCAATTACAAAACCCCACTTTGTCATGTTCTTATCCTCCGTTCTTCTACTTCCATTTTGCTACTTCAATCAGGCAGGAGTTTGAAGCCATCCCGCAGGCATTCTTGGAGATGAAGCGGTGGTTTGTCAGCAGGTTAATACACCCGCCCCGGTCGGGCGATTCTCCGGGCTCACCGATCGGCTCGTAGATAGCGCAGGATTCATAGGAATGGACTATTCCGCGGGGTACACGCTCCGTAACCTGTGCAGCCAGCAGGACCTCGCCTCTATCATTGTAGGCTCTAACTATGTCGCCCTCAACTATGCCTCTCTTCTTGGCGTCCTCCGGATTTATACGGATTACCCAGTAATAGTGTCCATCCTCCATCTTAACCCTGTGTTCCGGTATTTCATTTATCCAGCATCCCTTGGCGTCGTACATCGTATGGAAGCTGTACGCCGGGTGAGGTGAAATCAATTGCAGGGGGTATTTGGAATAGAGCTTCCTGGTGTGATGCCCTTCCCAGGAAGGAATATACTTGGTAATGGGCGGCCTCTCGTCGTCGTTCGGGTCGAAGCGCTTGAGACTCTGTGATTCAAACTCTATCAGGCCGGTCTGGGTGGCTATATGACCTTCGGCGTCGGGTAGTCCTTCTATGCCGCCGCCAACGGGACCCCAGTCAGGTGTGTCCCTCTTCCTGCCTTCAGCGAAAGCTCTTAGCTCTGGTGTTGGCTTATAGTTCTCCGGGAGAGGAACAATGAAATAGCCTTTCTTCTCGAAGTCTTCCCACGAAATGTGTTTTGACAGGTCGGTGCATTCCCACATTTTTTTACACCAGTCATATTCGTTCATGCCTCCGTTACTGAACTTTTCGTAAAATCCAAGCCTCTTGGCGACCATAGCAAATATTTCATAGTCCGACTTGGATTCTCCAAGGGGTTCGATGCACTTCTTTTGAAGGATTATCATCCGGCGATTGGTTCCGTAAGATGAGTTGGGAATGTAGCCGGAGCAGTTAGCTGACTCGCTGATGTCCCATCTTTCAAAGTTGCTGCAGGCGGGGAGTATCAGGTCGGCAAATTTGGCTTCCCCTTCCAGGTATATAGACTGGTTGACGACAAATTCCAGCTTGGGGCTCTGGTACATCTTGACCCAGCGGTTGGTGTTGTTCATGGTGCCAATGTAGGAGCCACCATAGCGCCAGAACATTTTCACCTCTGAGAATCCATCTTCGGGATACTTGTACTTCTTAAACTGGGTTTCGGTGGAAGCACCACAGAAGCCCTTCCCGCGCCACTCCTGAGGCGGATCCAGGATACATTCGGGAACCAGAATCCTCGGTATATGCTGTCCTCCAGGGTCGTTTACCGTGGACCTCACCGGATGAGGTCCTGTCATTCCTCGTGGGGTAAATTGATATTCGGCGGCAGAGTTTAGCGCGTCACCGCATATCCCACCTTCGGCGTATCCCGGGAAGAAGAAGTCGCCATTGTACGGGGCACCGCCGGTTGTTGACCAGATGTTACTGCCCGGCTTGCCCAGCCCCTGCATGGCTGCCAGCAGGACCATCATCCTGGCCCATTCCGTTCCGTAGGCGGTTCGGCAGGCACCTCCCCAGCCACCGAGCCCTCCGGCCGCCAGCATGGTCTTCTTTTGTCCCCACTCCCTGGCCAGGGCTCTAATCTCGCGAGCCGGTATTAACGATTCTTTCTCTGCCCATTCCGGTGTCTTCGGCGTACCGTCATCTTTGCCCAGAATGTAGTCACACCATTTCTCAAAGCCGTAGGTACGCTTTGCAACGTAGTCTTTATCGTAGAGGTTTTCGGTAAGCCAGACGTAAGCTATAGCCACAGCCATAGCCGTATCCGTGCCCGGTCTGGGTGCAAACCATTTATCACAATAGTTAATGGCGGTGAAGTTATAGAATGGGTCTATGAAGACCATTTTCACGCCCAGTTCTTTAAGCCACAGGCGCCTTATAGCTGACTCCTGTCCGGCGTATATGCCGCTGGTGGTGGAAGGGTCAGCAGACCAGAAGATTATCAACTCGGTGTTTTTCAAAGCGTCTTCCAGAAGGTCATATTGTCCGGGAATCCCTAGCCGCCAGGCATATCCCCAGTTATGCATGGCTCCCCAGTGCCAGCCTTCCCAGCTGTCCGGGTTATGGTCGGCGTATGTATAGCCCAGGATGCCCATAAACCTGAAGTAGGTACTGTGCCGGTAGCCTATATTCCCCCAGTTGTGGTGCGAGGAAGGTGTGGTCAAAACGGCTCCGGGCCCATAGTTAAACTGGATGCGCTTTACTTCATCACAGAGAATGTCCAGGGCTTCGTCCCAGCTTATTTCTTTATAGCCTGATTTGCCCCGGTTTGCCGCTTTCCTGTCTCCTTGGGGGTCGAAGTCTACCCTTAACAGAGGATGAAGAAGGCGGCTCTCGCCGTATATTCTTGACCTCTCCGCCAGGGCGTATGAGGAGACCCTCGCCCTATTTTCGGGGGAGAACTTCTTGCCACGCGCCTCAATAACCCATGTCGGGTCATCCTCACTCAGTTCCAGGGGTTCGATGCGTGTTATTTTACCGTCTTTAACGTATACGTCAACGGGCCCGCCGGTGGTACAGTTTGTGAAAATCTGTTCGCCGTTTACAGAACTATTCACGTCACCTCCTTACTATAAACAATAATCGCTGCAACACAGTTTACTGCGCAGTCTGTTGTAAGTCAAACGCCGGCGCGGATACGTTGCACTTAGGTATGCTAAAATGTTGAGGATGTCAGAAATCAGCCATACAAAACCACCGGACTCACTAAGAAAGAGATCAGATGGAGGAATTTTACCCCTAACTCACCGTAAGTCTATAATAATTTTTGGTGCGGTCACCTTCTTATTCTGGGTTGCCCTCTACCTGTATGTACCGATTCTGCCGGTTTACGCTCAGTCGCTCGGAGCCAGTTTATCAATGGTGGGAATCGTCATAGCGTCTTATGCCATACCGCAGTTACTCTTACGCATACCTATCGGCGTGTTGTTTGATACTCTCAACCGGCGGAAATCACTGATAGCTGGAGGTATCGCGATAACTTCGGCCGGTGCACTGGGACTTGGACTGGCACCCAATCCCTGGTTGCTTACCCTGGCCCGTGCTGTTACCGGGATGGGAGCTGCTACCTGGGTCACCTTTACTGTGTACTTTACCGGCTACTACCATCAGGAGCGAACTGGCCGGGCCATAGGCATCATCAATTTTGTACAGAGGTTCGCCCTTGTGATTGCCACATCCTGCGGTGGGGCTATAGCCGAGGTGCAGGGCTTTACGCATGTCTTTTTTATCGCCGCTTTAATAGGAATTGTAGCCCTGCTCGGTCTTTTATTTACCAGCGAACCAGCAGGGCTTCAGGTACGGACAATTGCCTCAACCAGTTTCATGCGGGTCGCGGCGCATCCGCTATTGCTCATGGCCTCTTTTATGGCCATCCTCCTGCAATTTTCGAGCTTTGCCGGAATCTTCGGATTTATGCCGGTGTATGCCACCGGAATCGGCGCCTCAAGCGTGGAACTGGGCATTATTACCATGGTAGCTCTGGGCTCATCAGCGGTCGCGTCACTAATTGCGATACATATCGCGGAGCGGTACGGTAACACTTTTACCATCGTGCTGGGGGCAGCGCTAATTGGCATCTCAACACTGGCAGTCCCTTTCATCCATGATGTATATGTGCTCGAGGCGGTTATGGTTGCCTATGGGCTGGGTTCCGGTGTGCTGGGTACCATTTTAATGGCCCTGAGTATTCGGTCCGTAGCCGCCCAGCAAAGAGCAACAGCGATGGGGGTCTATCAGGCTATATACGCAGTGGGTATGCTACTGGGTCCGCTGCTCTCCGGCTTTTTAGGTGATAGCCTTGGTCTCGCCAGTGTCTTTTACTTATCCGCCTCCCTCTGCCTGGTGATTGCCGGACTGGCTTTCCTGCCCATTGTTCCCAGGCACTAGTCCCGGTGAGTATAAATTCACCCCATGTGCTTAGCTGTTAATCCATGTATTCTGTTTGGTTCTCTTTGCCTGGCGGCGGCTGCTTTAAGTCACTGCCAGACCTTCCTGACTCCAGGTATGTCATCGCTGGGGTTCACTCCAGAATATTGACAATTAAGTAAAAATAGGTATAATTAATCTAAGCCAACGTGAGTCGGCTATAAGAAGCAATGAAGGCTGGATGCGACGCTGATTAAGTATAGAAAGGTAGTGGATGCCAGCGAAATCGTAGTGAGTGCTTTAGCCGTTAAGCCTGCTGACTATCCCTATAACCCTTCCTTACTTTAATAGTTATTACCAAATACTATATACAAAGGCTAATAGTGCCCTTGTGTGTTCCTTTTTCGGGTAATTAAAAATACGAAAGGAGAAGGTAATGGCAGAGGGAAAAGTAGCCAGATTTCCTGACCCGCACGAATTTCAGGTACCCAAGGAACTTGATGGCTGGGAGGAGATGTACCCTTCCCACTATCTCTTCAGTAAGGAAAGAGGGGAATGGGAAAAGAAGCAGTTCTGGTATCAGGACAAAATACATGGCCCGGAGGCGATGCCGCCCCTTGACCTGATATTCCATGAGGCATGGCAGATGTCTCTCGCTCAGTACACCACCCGGGTATTTTGTATCCCCACAGCGCAGGGTATTGCCCACAGAATGGTTGGCTGTTACCTGTATGTCACCGCCATAGACCCACCACCGCCAGAGATAATCGAGGAGAAGGCCCCGCTGTTCGGGAAGCGGGCGGTCTACATATTTGAGCACTATGATGAACTGTGGGAGAAATGGCTTAAGAAGTTTCGAAAGCTGGGCGATGAAATGATAAATGTGGAAATACCCGAAGAGTTGCCCAAATACGTCCCTGAAGAACTGGTTATACCGGAACCACGCGGCTATTACGTCACCTATGATTTAATCGAGGCTTTCAACATGCTGGTAAATCAGATGTTTAAGGGCTGGCAGTATCACTTCGAGATGCTGAACCTGACCTATCTGGCCTACCTGATGTTCGCTGACGTAGGCAGGAAGCTATTTCCGGGGATAAGTGAAAGCGCTATCGCCAAGATGGTATCCGGAGCTGACGTATCGATGTTCCGTCCTGAGGCGGAGCTCTGCCGGCTGTCGAGGCTGGCCGTTGCCTCCCCGGCCGTCGGTAAAATACTCAAGGGTGATGCTCCTGCCGTGCAAAAGATAGCGGAACTTGAAAAGACCGAGGATGGGAATAAGTGGCTGGCGGAGATGGAAAATGTCAAGAACCCTTGGTTCTATATATCATGTGGTAGCGGCTGGTTCTATTACGAGGGGAGCTGGCTCAACAAGCTGGACATCCCCTTTACTTATATGAAGAGCTATGTTGAGAGGCTGGACCGGGGAGAGAAGATAGAAAGGTCGCTGGATGAGATAAGTGAGACCAGGGACAAGATGGTCACCGAGTACCGCAAGCTGATTAAGTCCGACGAAGACAGGGCAACGTTCGACGATGCTTATAAGACGGTCAGGGCAATATACAAGTTTGCCGAAGACCACCTTTTCTGGGTGGAGCACTATCTGCATACCATATGGTGGGAAAAGATAAGGGGCATCGGCAATATCTTCGTTCAGCAGGGACTGTTGAAGGAAGTGGATGATATCTTCATGTTTAACAGGTTTGAAGTGCCCCAGATGATAGAGGAAGTGGTAACCGGATGGGCCCTGGGTGTAGATATTCCACTCAGAGGCAAATACTATATGGACAAGGCGGCGAAGCGGAAGAAGATACTTGAGGCAGCCAGGAAGTGGAACCCGCAAGCGGCACTCGGCGTCCCGCCCGAAGAGGTTACCGAACCATTTACCGTGATGCTGTGGGGCATTACCACTGAAAAAGTGACGGAATGGCTCAAGGGCACCGCGGTGGTACCTGAAGAGGGAACTGAGATCAGGGGCTCTGCCTCCTCGGCCGGAGTCGTTGAGGGAACAGCCCGGGTGCTCAAGCTCCTTGAAGAGATTGTAACCCTCAAGGAGGGCGAGATTATGGTATGCCCGAACTGTAACCCGGCCTGGGCTCCTGTGTTCACTAAAATAAAAGCGGCGGTAACTGACATCGGTGGGCTAACCAGCCACGGCGCCATAACCTGTCGGGAGTACAGTCTGCCAGCCGTTACCGGCACCGGTATCGCCAGCTCGGTAATCAAAACCGGGGATGTTATCAGGGTTGACGGAGATACCGGCGTGGTTACTATTCTTAAGCGTGCTGGCTAACTGGACTTCTGACTCTTGCATGGACCTGTAGCCTTGTCAAAGGAGGTTGAGTATGGGTACGTTTGCGAGGAAATTTGACGAAATAAATAAAAATATGGCTCAGGAATGTGGCGGCAAGGCAGCCCATCTGGGTGAGTTAACCGGTCTGAAATTCAACGTTCCCAGGGGATTCTGCGTGGTGGCAGATGCTTTTGCCACCCATCTGAAACGCAATAATCTTGGCGAACCGATAATGGAAATAATACAAGGCCTTGACTATGATGATTTTGAAGCGCTTGAACAAACAACCGGCAAAATCCGCTCGATGATAGAGACCGCCGAGATACCGCCGGAGGTACATGAGGAAATCATTGAGAACTACCGGAATTTATTGGAAGATGAGGATGAACCTTACGTGGCGGTTCGGTCGTCGGTGGCTGTCAGGGACAGCGCGATATCGTCTTTCCCGGGAATGATGGATACTTTCCATTACCTGCGAGGGTCCGAGACCATAGTGGATAACGTGAAGAGGTGCTGGGCTTCCCTATGGTCAGCGCGCGCTGCTTCGGCTCGCCGGAAAAAGGGGGTAGAACACTCTAAGGCGATAATTGCCCCGGTCGTGCAGAGCATGGTGAATGCAAGGTCGGCCGGCGTCATGTTCACGCTCAACCCGCTCAACGGAGACCTATCAAGGGTCGTTATTGAGGGCAGCTGGGGATTGGGCGAGAGTGTGGTTTCAGGCGCTGTGACCCCCGATAAAATCATCGTGGACAAGGTACTTCTGGAGGTAAGTGAAAGGTCCACGGCATGCAAAAATATTGAATGTGTGCACGACCCTGAGAAGGGTGGCGTCGCGCATGTAGAGGTAGCCCCGGATTTGCAGAACAAACTCTGTCTGGATGATGCGGAAATCAAAGAGCTGGTACAGCTGGCCAAGCGTATCGAGGAGCACTATGGCTGCGCTCAGGACATAGAGTGGGCTATTGATAGGGATTTCTCTTTCCCGAATAGTATTTTTATCCTGCAAAGCCGCGCTGAGTCGGTCTGGAGCCAGCGCAAGAGGGAGCCCGTTATCGGTAAGAAGAGCGGTTACCAGCTTCTGATGGAAAAAGCATTGTCGCGGACAAAGGTCAAGATGTAAATCACTGGGAAGGACACAAGTTAAAATAACAAGGAGGACACCATGAAAAGCATGGGAGACTGGATTGCAGCCTGTGAGAAAGAAGGGGAAATACACCGGATAAAGGCCGAGGTAGACTGGAATCTGGAGATGTTGCACATAGCCCGGCTAAATGAGAGTAAGAAGGGGCCGGCCCTTATCTTTGAGAATGTCAAGGGGTATAAAATCCCGGTTCTGGCCAGTGCCTTTACCACCCCCAAGAGACTCGCCATTACCCTGGGACTGCCCATCGGCCATTCGATGTGCAATATGTCACGTGCCTGGATGGAAAAGACCTCCAAAGGAGCGCTGGTAAAACCGGTTGAGGTGAAGAAAGATATCCCGGTTATGGAGCAGGTAGTCGAAGGCGATAAGATTAACGTGTTTGATTTCCCGGTGCCCCAGCTTTACCCTCAGGACGGCGGCCGGTATATCGGCACAACAGGCTACCTGGTTACCAGTGACCCCGATTCCGGCTGGACGAACCTGGGTACATATAGAATGCAAGCACTGGATGAGAAAAGCGTCGGGACTCAGGTTCTTCCCGGCAAGCACGCCGAGTTCCACATCAAGAAATATCAGAAGATGGGCAAGAAGACGCCGGCGGCTGCCGTCATAGGCTGCGACCCCCTTCACTTCCTTGTCTCCAGCTCCATGGTTTCCGCCGATGTTGACGAGTATGACGTGATTGGAGCGCTACGGGGCGAACCTGTTGAAGTCTTCAAGAGCGACCTTACTGGATTAAAGCTTCCCGCTAACGCCGAGATTATCCTGGAAGGCGAGATTGACCCTGAGAATCTCAGGCCCGAAGGACCCTTTGGTGAATACACCGGCTACTACTCCGGAAAAGCCAAGGCAGGCCTTCCCAAGCTCTGGCTCAACGTTAAGCGTGTCCTGCGCCGCAGGAACCCCGTCTTCTGGATGACCAGTGTCGGCCCGCCTGTTGGTGAACACCACATGATTCAGGCCCTGAACCGGACAGCCACTTTATGGTCTGACCTCGAAGCTATGCATCTACCCGGGATTCAATCGGTTTACTGCCCCTACGAAGCCACGGGCAGGTTCTGGGCTATCGTTTCCATCAAGACCATGTATCCCGGTCATTCCAATCAGGTCGGACATGCCGTCGTTGCCACCACCACCGGCCACTATGGCTTGAAAGGGGTCATTGTTGTCGATGACGATATCCCTGCTGATGACCTGACCGGAGTGTGGTGGTCGCTATCCGTCCGTTACAATGCGGTCCAAGATACAGACATCGTCAGGAGGGCGCGTTCCACGGTTCTCGACCCGTCGCTGCCAATTGATGCCCGGGAGATAACCTCGCAGATTATCATGGACGCTACCATACCCTACGAATGGAAGGAAAAACCGACCAAAATTGTACTGGATGAAGATGTGAAGAATCGCGTTATCGGTCGGTGGCAGGAACTTGGTTTTAAGGAACCGTTCTAACTTCCCTAAATAATATTAATACCGACTAATCCTTAATAATTATTGAGGTGATATATGACTATCGCTGTCTGTGGCATGCTGGATGAGAGGGAGGAGGGACTGCGGACAATAAAGGAACAGATAGAGAAAAGAGGTCATAAAACGGTACTTATTGATTTCAGCATAGGTACCGGAGGCATCGAGGCATCGCTCAAGGCTGATATTAGCTGTAACGAGGTGGCCTGGGCTGGCGGCATGAGCATCAATAAAATCAGGGAGACTCTGGCCAGCGAAAGGGAGAAGGCGACCTCGGCTATGGCCGAAGGACTGGCAAAGAAGGTGCTTGAGCTGTATCAGGCCGGGGAGCTGCAGGGAATCATCGCCGTTGCCGGCCTGACGGGGACCGTTATGTCGCTCCCGGCAATGAAAGCCCTGCCTTTCGGGGTGCCCAAGCTCCTGATATCAACCGGAGCCGCCCTTCCAGCATATGCCGGCAGGCTATCGCAATTTTTCAGCGTCAGGGATATAACGGTGATGCACAGTGTCGTCGACACTGTAGGTTTAAATCCCCTGGTAAGAACCCTGATGGTTAATGGTGCTGGCGCCATATGTGGTATGGTCGAAAGCCACCAACCTCCCCAAAAGGAGGTAAAACCGTCTATTGCCATTACGGAGTTTGGTTTCTGCGATAAGGGTGCCCACTATGTACGGGAGTATCTGGAGAAGGATTACAATTTCGTCTCATTTAACGCTCAGGGACTGGGCGATAGAGCGGTGGAGGACCTGGTTGGCCAGGGATTGTTCGAGGGCTTCGTTGATATGATGCCCGCCAACCTGGGCGAGTACCTTTTAGGAGGCAACCGCGCCGCCGGACCGGATAGACTGGAAGCAGCCTGTAGTCAGGGCATACCTTACATTCTCACTCCCTGCGGATTTGATATGATAAGCTGCGGCCCCGTTGAGAGAAAGGACAAAGGCGACCCTCTCTGGGTCTCCCGGAAGCTGGCGGAAAGAAAGATGCTGGTTCAGGATGCTATGCGGGTGCAGGCAAGAACAAACGCTGAGGAAGTACGAACTATTGCCCGGGCGGTGGCGGAGAAGCTGAACAAGCACCGGAACAAGAAACTGGTTAAGTTTATCATCCCCACCAGGGGCTTCTCTTCGCTGAGTGTAGAGGGTGGAGCCCTTTACGAACCGGATACAGACAGGGCTTTCGTTGACGAACTGATAAAAAACCTGGACCCGGAGATACAGGTTATTGAGGTTGACACCCACATTAACACTCCTGAGTTCGCACAAGCAGTAGGCAACGCTCTCCGGGAAAGCTTTAAACTGCAGGCTGAAACCAAGTAGGTAGCCGTCGGCTAAGGCTCTCTTCATGTTCGGCATGACCCGGAACCGGAGGCTATATTTACCGGAGCACTATACTATTACTTATTAAGGGAGTATGCATAATGCTGCTTATAGTCGGAATAACCGGGGCTTCCGGAGCGATATACGGCATCCGGCTGCTTGAGTTATTATCGACCAGTAAAGGAGTGGAAACACACCTTATCATTTCTGAGGCCGGAGAAAAAATGATAAGGTATGAAACTGATTGGGAGCCTGAAAAGGTAAGAGCACTGGCCGATGTCTGCTATGACATCAACGATATCGGGGCTGGGCTCTCCAGTGGCTCTTTTAAAAGAGACGGTATGGTGATTGCTCCCTGCAGTATGAAGACCCTGTCGTCACTGGCAAACTCATACGCCGATAACCTGATAGCCCGCTCAGCCGATACAACACTGAAGGAGAGAAAGAGGCTGGTCTTACTGGCGAGAGAAACCCCGCTTCATCTGGGTCACTTGAGAAACATGGTAAAGCTGACAGAGATGGGTGCCGTAGTTTTTCCACCGGTTCCTGCCTTTTATCATAAACCACAGACCATTCAGGACCTCATCGACCACACTGTCGGCAGGGTCCTGGATATGTTTGATATTGAGCACAATCTCTTCACAAGGTGGCCGGGACTGTATTGATATTGTGGATACCCCCGGAAAGCAGGGCTGACTGATGGGTGAACACGAAATTGTCAGGGGGGAAGGCAGAACGAGGTTAACGCTCTCCGCAAAAAGCCTCGGCGATGACCTGGTGATATCCATCTATAATGTAAATGCGCATATTGGCGCGGTAGCTGTGGGTGAGTATGACCACGAAGCAAAAAGGGCATCAACCTCGGTAATCACCAGACGCGGACATAAGGATGATGCCATAGCTTTGAAAGCGGCTTATCTGGTTAGCCGGAAAACAAAGAGACACAGCTGTGTTATTGCTGGCGTTCACCTGGATGACATTACTGACGAAGAGATACGGGAGTTACTGGCAAACGCAGATTCCCTGATGGAGGATTTCCTAAGGCATTGGCAGCGGCACCGACTTTAGAAACTCGAGGGACAGAGCGAATCATTGCTAAGCAACATGAAGCAGCTTGACATTGAGCCGAGTCGTATCGGAGCAATCGTCATACTCGTGGCAACGCCAGCAAGAGAAATTTCCAGTAAAACTGAATCTGCTTCTGGTTTTACCGCTCTTAATGTCAAGTTTCATACAAGCTAGAATAGAAATCAGAGGGCTAGGCGATTCCTCAGATGGTGTTTGACAGTGGTTCGCCTAATTTTAAACTCACCTTATCACAGACAAGCAACAAGGAGGAAGCGAAGTTCTTAGCGAGGAGGTCTTTAAATGGAAGACAGTTTATTCCCCGGTTCACGAACAGAACCACTGACATATCATCGCAGAGGTCAGTGGTTCAAATCCTCTACCGCCCACTATTTCAAAAAAGCCATCAGTTTGATTTCAACGAAGTCCTCTCACTAATTCTGTCATCGAATCCAAACTTAGCACAACTGACTTTACCCCGATCTATAGACCACTGTAAATGAGAGATTTCTCCCTACCTCCTGCTTATAAACATACAACACCGCGCCATAATTATATGTGAGAGGTAAGTGGAATGACACAAAAAGCCACAATGTAACTTTACACTCTAAGCAGCTTTTGGGCAATTCCTTTATAAAATGAGAATTAGCCTCTAAATATTTGGAGGCTTTTCTTTTTTCGCCGATTATTACCTGCATATCCTTCGTTAAACGCGCTAGTTCTTGAAATTTTACCTTATGACTAAATGTGTCCTATATTATTTTTCTTTATTACATTACAATCCTAAATTCAGTCAAGGTGTACCCTTATGGAAATCGAAGCAATCATCTGCTCTATTACTTAAGAAAAATACACCTTAAAACTGAGGTGGTCCCCAAAATTCGGACAGGTGGTTAAGAGCGGGTTCTGCTCCT
>CAZLEY010000030.1:0-29287 GCA_964558675.1 uncultured Dehalococcoidaceae bacterium
TCTCTTTGGCTTCATCGGAGACATGCGGGCAGGCGCTCAGCTCGGCTTTGCCGGCGGCGAGGTTCATGGCAAAGGCAAGACAGGTCGGTACTCCGCAATCGCCGCAGTTCGTCTTGGGCAGTAATTTGAAAATCTCTATTCCCGTAAGTGCCATTCTATATTCTCCTTTCCTAGCCGAGTATGGGATCCATAGTCAGGGCGGGATGTCCCTTTTCCTGAAGGAAGGGGAGAATCTCCTCTTCGGTAACACCCACCGTTTCATCGGCGATTTTGTCAAGGAGGTCGGGCACACCCAGCTCAGCAGCTCTCGCCTTGATCCGTTCGCCGATTTCCTCCTTGAGGCTCTTGGGCATCCAGATTATCCTTAGCAAACCACCATCAGCGCCGATGAATTTTCTCTGGCAGATATTATATTTGCCGTGACCAACGAAGCCAGGGGTGCTTAAACCACCACCAACAGTCCCGGCGAGGGTGGTGAACTTCATGCCGCAAGGGGTCTCTCCGGTGTATTCCCGGTTTGCTGTCATCACCCCGTTGCACATGGGCAAAATAGCCGCGATACACTCACAGCAGCCGCAAGTAGTCCATGGGTCATTTACTATGCTATACATATTATAATGGTCCAGGTTGCCACGGGAAGCCTTATAGATAAATTCGTTAACCCCTTTCCATTGTCCGAGCTTGGCATCAAGAGTCTCTCCCTTGGGCACCGGCTGGTTTGGTCCGGTGGGGTTAATTTCGTAAGCCGCCTGACAGTCCATCCAGTTATAGGAGCCGCAAAGCCCGGTTTTCTCCGGAGTGATAACACAGACATGGCTGGGGGCGAAGGACTGGCAGAGGGTGCACGAGTAGTAGGTATCTGTGGACTCATCGGTCATGCCTTCAATCCGGGCATCCCTAGCG
Source organism: uncultured Dehalococcoidaceae bacterium (assembly GCA_964558675.1). Classification (GTDB taxonomy): domain Bacteria; phylum Chloroflexota; class Dehalococcoidia; order Dehalococcoidales; family RBG-16-60-22; genus CAZLEY01. Next base: position 904 of record CAZLEY010000030.1, read on the forward strand.
GCATATGTCGCCTTGGCTTTTTCTATTATCTCGTTTACCTTGTCCTCCTCGGTATAAATTTTGACCTGCATCTTATCAAATATCCGGCCAAAATCTTGATGCAGCTTGGCATGAAGGGCGACGCCGATATGAGATATCTTAATGCCCTTTTCTACGCCGGCTTTACTGAATCGTATCCAGGCAATATCCCTCTGACCCTGGTGGAATATCCCCTGGATGTAGTTTATGATATGGTGGATTTGTCGCTCCAGGATAGGCTCGTAGTCGTCCTTCATCTCTCTCCCGGCGACCTCAACCACTATGGCCATGGGTAAATGGCTTTCGTCAGGAACATCACTTATCTCAGGCCCGATTACCTCAATCTTGCCATCCTCTACCTCCTCCATCCGCTTGGATGTGCACCACTCAAGCATGGGTGATCTTCCCCCGCCGCATTCCAGATACCACTCTCCCTTCCGAACCCTCTCGCCCTCAAAGGCAGGTCCAAAGGCAGTTGGCACCGGCACCTCGGCTATGGCAACCTTCAGACCCCTGACCTCGATGGCCTTGTTGACTATTTCATCGTGGGCGATATTAGAGACCACGTGCTCGTACGTGCAGATTCCTGTGGGCAGGACTTCAGGTATCGGGGTATCGGCAATGGTTGGGAAGCCCCAGTTGATGGCACCGGCGGCGTTGGCATACCACTCATCGGTAACCTGGCCCAGAGGCAGGGCGAAGGCGAAGATACGGTCTTTATTGTAGATAAGAACCTTTCTATAGTCACCAGGCTCAATGCCGCCGAAGGTAAGGGCGGCTCTGGTGGCAAAGCCAGCGGCAAACACGGTGGCGCTAACATCGGGACCGAAGGAGACCAGACGAGTTGGCCATCCGATCTGCACCCCTGCTTCCACAAGTTGGTCTGAGAACCTCTTACCGTTATCCTCAGCCGACATAAAGATATAAAGGTTCTTCTGCTGGAGCTCCTGAGAAATTTTAACGGCTATCTCGTTGGTGGGTGCGGCACCCAGTATGGCGGCAAAGCCGGGGGCGGTGCCGTCGACAAATTCTACGCCTCTTTTTCTCAAGATGATGTCATCGGCGGCACCGAGCCAGATATTACTGTCAGTAACATCTTCCCCTTTGATATAGAAGTCGGGTGTCTCCAGATACCTTATCGCTTCCATAATTTCCTCAGCCCAGAAGGTAACCATACCGGCATCGAGGGCGGGTGCCAGGTAGGGGAGGGGGTGTTCTTCCCTTACCGGTGGTGGTAGTATGTTTCGGCACTTTTTCAGCACTGGCTCCATGTCACCCAGCTTTTCCACCTTCATGCCTGAAATCCCGTAGATAACAGGTAGATAGTAGGCAGTATTGGGAAAGCCGACCGGTTCTTTGGCTCCCCATTTATCCATCGCCTCCTGCCACTTCTTCTCGGCCTGGTCAACAATCTTGTGGGCACCCCTGATGGCTGCTGATGCAATTATCTTGGACATATCCTCATAACCTCCTTATTATAGCGATGTCGGAAGCCTAGCCTTCCAGCTCGCGCCTCATTTCCATATCGTAGAGTACTCTCTCCCTGGCTTTGTCAATGCCCAGGGCTTTGCGCTTCTTATCAATGTGCTCAATCATCTTATGGGCGGCTTGAATGGGGTCAGGCTCAAAGTCCCACATACCGCCCACCATATCCTCCATGTCTTTGAACAGGTAGTCGGTGACTTCTTTGCTGCCTGTGGTGGGCCAGGTAACGCCGAATACGGTGTAGACGCCTGAGGCAACGAAGTACTGCCCGATGGAGATGGCTTTCTCGCTCATCCACTCCGGTGCCGCCCCGGCGACGGGAAGGTCGCTGATGTCATCGCCCAATCCGCCGTCTTTGACCATGGCGGTGGCGGCTATCAGGATGCGGCTGTTGTCAACGCAGGAGCCCATGTGCAGTACCGGCGGTATGCCGACGGTCTCGCAGACCTCGGCCAGTCCCTCGCCGGCATATTTGGCGGCTTCGGGAACCATGAGCCCGGCTTCGGCACAGGCGATGGCATTGCAGCCGGTAGTAACCACCAGCACATCATTCTTTATTAGCTCCTTAACCATGGTGACGTGGGGCTCATTATGCTTGACCCGGGCATTATTGCAGCCGACCACGCCAGCCAATCCCCTGATGCGGCCGTTGATGATGTTGTCATTCAGCGGCCTGTAGGAAGCCCGGAACATTCCGCCCAGCAGGTAGTTGATGGTTTCATGGCTGAAGCCGGCAATTTGGTCCGTTTGCACGTCAGGGATATAAATATTCCCCTTCCGATTGGGGAAGTTCTCAATGGCTGTCTTAACTATTTCCCGAGCCGACTTCAGGGCATCGTGCTCGTCAAATTCTATGTGCATGGCACCCGTGATTTTGGCTTTGGGCGTGGTGGTGATAATCCTGGTGTGGTAGCACTCGGCCACGGTTTGTATGGACTGCATAATGCACTGGACATCCACCACCATGGCCTCAACCACTCCGGTCACTATCGCCAGTTCCTGCTGCAGGAAATTCCCGGCGATAGGCACTCCATGGCGCATCAATAGCTCGTTGGCGGTGCAGCACATTCCGGACAGGTTTATCCCTTCGGCTCCCTTGGACTTGGCCAGCTCCAGCATTTCCGGTTCCTGGGCGGCGGCGACAATCATCTCGGAAAGCAGTGGCTCATGACCGTGAATGATGATATTCACCTCGCTTTCCTTGAGCACTCCCAGGTTTGTCTTACCCAATACCGGTGCCGGCGTGCCAAAAAGGATATCCTGAAGCTCGGTAGCAATCATGCTGCCGCCCCAGCCATCACCAATAGCTGCCCGCACCCCCTGCTTGAGCAGGTTTTTATAGTCCTGGTCGACACCGATGTGGGTTCGGTGCATTATCTCCACAATCTCTCTATCTATGCCTCTTGGGGCGATGCCCTGCTGCCGCCATAACTCCTGGCGCTTTAGCGGGGCCTTCCTCAAGGTAATAAGCTCACCTTCCTGATTACCAAACTCGGCCAGGGCCTTCTCACCTACATCAATGGCTATTTCGTTGTTACTGCGGTCGCCAATCTCTATACCCCAGTCCAGGGCCAGTTGCAGCAGCTTCTGCTCGTCCTTAATCTCGTAGCCTGGGGCTTCTCCCTTGGCTACCGCCAGGAAGAGTTCAGCTACCCCCCGGCCGTGGTCCGAGTGCGCGGCGGCACCACCGGCGACCATGCGGATGAAGTTGCGGGCGGCGATGGTCTCGGCGGTAGCTCCGCAGATACCCCGCCGTTTAAGCTTATCCTCCGGGGTTTCCTCCTTGCCTTTGGGCAGTGGTACACGGCACGGCCCCATGCCGCAGTTCTTGCAGCAGCTGCCCACGGAACCTATGGGGCAGGGCTTCATTGCATCAGCCCTGTCAAAGACGGTATTAACCCCGTCTTTGGCTGCCTTTTCTATCAACTCAATGCTGGCTTGGTCGATACTCTTCTGTGTCTTTTCTTCTTCTTCCATTTTTTTACCTCACTTATTTTGCGGTCAGGTCCGCTATCATTTCCCTGACCAGTTTTATTGCTTCGGGGTGTCTCATGATTAAAACGTCACCTCCGGCCAGAAGCAAGACCATAGCTGACATGGCCTCCAGCAGAATGCCTCGCTTCTTGGCATCACCCATCTTGGGGTCTTCTGCCTCGGATATCTTGGCTTCCTTGGCCTTCCATACCTCTTTAGCTATGTTGCAGATAGTAGGGAACTGGAGCTTCTCATCCTGCTGTGTCAGGGCTGCCATCCTCATCCTTTCCATTACCGAGTAACAGTATTCAATGCCATAGCCTATGCAGCTGACGGTAGGGTCTATGACGAGTAAATCGTCGGGAACACCAAGATTGCCAAGCAGGATATTGAGTTGCTTGGCCAGGTTGATGTCTATGGGTGTTGAGGCAACTACAGTATGCTTGTAGCCAATGGCGGCGGCACCAATCTTCTTGTAGTCGCCTTCTTCAAGCGGTCCCAGAATCAGGCTCTTGTCCTGGACAATCTCGGCGACGGCTCTCAAGACCTCGGTGTCCTTGTCGTGGTTGGCTGTGCCCCAGACAATCAGGGGTACATCAATAGCATCGGCCACCTTTTTAACCACCTGGGCGGCTTCGTCGGCCGGGCGGTCCATTCCGTTGGGGTCCGTGCTGACCATTTGCAGGCATATCATTTCGGCTCCGTAGTCATTGATGCACTTCTGTGCCCAGGCAACCGGGTCATCGGTAACACCGGCGAAAGGCTCCATGATGGCTTCCGGCCACTCATCAGGAGGACAATCGTAAACATCCATGGCTATCTTGGGCAGGTTGGGCATCTCACCCTCAAAAAGATAGAAGGGATAGGCTGTTTCACCACCAATAGTCACCGCTTTATCGCCCTTGCCCAGTGTTATCTCTTTAATCTTACCGCTGTAGGCTGTCTTTGGAATCTCGAACGCCATTTCTCCTCCTTTGCTCAGGCTGGGTTCTTCCTTTTTTCGCTGCCAAACCAGTCTTCACTGTACCAGTATCTCTCGCCATTTTGCAGGTATTTCAGCTTGTCATCTCTGCTTTCGAGCTTCTGCCTCCATTTGCCGGGGTCTTCTCCTTCCGGCTTGCCTGCCTCATAGGTCTCCGCCAGTACCTCTACCTCTCCCCGGCCGGGCGCACTCTTTTTTATAACTTTATATTCCATATTTCACCTTCCTTTATGTATTAAGCTAGTCCGGCCGCCACTTTGGCAGCCCTAACTGTATTCATCATAAGCATGGTTATCGTCATGGGGCCAACGCCTCCCGGAACGGGGGTTATAGCCTTGGCCTTCTCTTTAACTGTTTCAAAATCGACGTCGCCTTCCAGGATTCTCTTGCCCTCCGCTGTCGTGCCTACCTGGTTCACGCCGACGTCAATGACCACCACACCGTCCTTGACCATATCGCCGGTAACGGCTTTGGGTTTACCCGCCGCTACTATAAGTATATCAGCCCTCTTGGTATGAAAGCTAATATCGCGGGTCCTGGTATGGCAAATGGTAACGGTGGCATTGGCTCCCGGCGCCTTCTGGAGGAGCATGTTGGCGATGGGTTTGCCGACGATATTGCTGCGGCCGACGACAACTACTTCGGCGCCTTCGATTTGTGTGCCGGATCGGATTAGAAGCTGCTGAATGCCGGCGGGGGTACATGGCAGGTAGTCCGGCTCGCCTATCATCAGCTTGCCCACGTTTACCGGGTGGAAGCCGTCAACATCCTTCTTCGGGTCGATGGCGTAGAGAACTTCTTCCTCGTTTAAGCCCTTGGGGAGGGGTAACTGTACCAGGATTCCGTTAATCTTCGGGTCTTTATTGAGCTTGTCAATAAGTTTCAGTAGCTCTTCCTGTTTGGTCTCCGCCGGCAGGTCATATCTCTCCGAGTAGATACCCAGCTCTTTGGAGGTCTTTTCTTTGGAACCGACGTATACCTGCGAGGCCGGGTCGGCACCAACGAGAACGGTAACCAGCCCGGGTACCACGTTGTGCTTTTCCTTGAGTTCGGCGATTTCCTTCTGAAGTTCCTCCCGAATTTGTCTGGCTACTTCGGCGCCTTTAATGAGTTCTGCTGTCATCTATACCCCCTTTCATTTTTACATATGTTCTCAATGTTGTACTACCTTAAAAAGGCATTTCCATAGCATTCTTTGCTTCGTCCGGGAGAACAATAGAAACAGGTTCGTTATAGTCGAACATAGCCATGTCCACACTCATATCCATCGTCATTTTGTCAAAATCACTACCTGTTAAACCTGATTGTTCCCCGGTAATCTCCATAAGTATGTCGGCCTTTAACCTCTTCATTAGTCCGGTATCCTTGGCTATCCAGCAAACATAGGAAAGCTCCTTAAATGCATCGGCTATTGCTTCCATGCTTTCCCAGTCTACTTCCATATTACCCATTTGTTGCTGGCTTAGCCATTGCATTATACTCGGCATATCCGGGACTATGTTGAAAACGTAGCACTCCGAACCGTCGAAGGTCTCATATCCGGTAAGCTCTATCTGGCCCGGTGATTCCAATGGCGTTAGTTGCTGGTCGACCATATTCAGGTCGAATTCCTCCTTCAGTTCTTCTGTGAGCGGCATTTTCATCCACTGTTCGCCCATTTCAGGTATATCCATTTTCATATACATTGAGTCTTCTAGCATATACATTTCCATGGATGCGTTTTGCATACCTTCTCCCCCCGCGACGCCTTCCATTTCCATAGACATATCCATGGTCATCTTCATCTCTCCGGTTGCCAGGCTGGTAACACCGGAAGTTGTCATAGTCATGCCCATTTTACCCTCATCGGAGCCACCGATGACTTCTGCCGTCATGGTGGTGTCCATGATGAGTTTGTAAGTTTCAGCATCCCTGATGGCGCTCATGGAATCCATTAATATATTCTGCAGTTCACTCTGGCTGAGTTCGGTGCCTTCCGGTGTGGGTTCCGCTCCTTCCGGTGTGGGTTCCGTTCCTTCTTGGTCGGTACAGCCGGGTATGAATAGCAGTGAAAGCATGGCTGCTACTAGTAAGGACAGCAAGACAATTTTAATTACTTTCAACACTTCCCCCTCTCCATCTCGGGTATTATATTGATACCCCGGTTTTACTGAGAAGCCTTTCCATCAGATCGTTAACTGCCGTGACTGCCCTGGATGTGTCCGGCAGGTCGAACAGAGGTCTCTGTTCCATGTCATATCGTTGCATTTCCTCGTCAACAGGAATAGTGGCTGTAGGCGTAATGCCCAGTCTATCCATCTCCTGGCTCAGTAGTGGGTCTATTTCGCCGGGAATGAGGTTGATTATTACTGACTCCCTTTTCACAACGAGTTTAAGTTCTGCAACCAGTTCCCGGATGCTGGCCACGGCGCGCAAGCCCTTGACAGAGTGGTTGGATACCAGGAGAAGCTCATCTATATTCTGGGTAGTCCTGCGGCTCAGGTGCTCCAGGCCGGCCTCGTTGTCCATGACGACGAAGGCATAGTTCTTTGACCAGTCCTCAATCAGCTTACGGATAACCACGTTGGGATAGCAGTAGCATTCCGGGCCCTCGCCCCGACCCATTGTGACCAGGTCCATGCCTTTACTTTCTGTTATGCCTATGTTCAACTGGTACTCCAGATAGGCTTCCTTGGTCATTCCCGGGGGAATATTGAGTTTCTCCCCCTGAAATGCATTGAGTATCCGGCCGACCGTCTGTCTCACTTCAAGTCCCAGGCTCTCAGCCAGATTGGAATTGGGGTCGGCGTCAACAGCCAGGATTGGCTCCAGGTCATTCTTAAGCAGGTAACGAATGACCAGGCTGGCCACCGAGGTCTTGCCGCTGCCTCCCTTTCCAGCTACCGCAATATTAATGCTCAAAACACCTTACCTTGCTCTATTTTTATTATAGCAGTCTACGCTCCTGTTATTAAATTTCCCTGAGTCCACACAGGTGCTTAGAACAGTCCCTGTACCTTGCCGGTCTTGGTGTCAACATCTACCTTTCTGAAGGCCGGGTCGGATGAGGTTCCCGGCATCAGGCTGATGGTTCCGGCGCAGGGGCAGAGGAACTTGGCGCCGGAATAAATCAGGACATCGCGGATGGGCAGAGTCCAGCCCTTGGGGACACCTTTTAGAGTGGGGTCATGGGTAAGGCTCAGGTGTGTCTTGACCATCATAGTGGCATACTCGTCGTATTTGGGGTCGGACTCAAATGACTTGGCTTTGGCTTCGGCCTCGGCGTTCCAGGAGACGCCGTCGGCGCCGTAGACTACTTTGGCGATTTTATCCACCCTCTCCCGCAGCTTCATTTCGTTCGGGTAGAGGAACTTGAAATCGTTGGTTTCGTCACAGGCTTCCTTAACGACATCAGCCAGTTCCAGGGCGCCATCGCCGCCGTCAGCCCAGTGCGTGGATACGGCACAGCGTGCCCCGGCTCCCTCAGCCGCCTTTCTTACCATGGCTATCTCGTCCTTGGTATCGGTATGGAAGCAGTTGATGCAAACCACCGGGTTGATGCCGGATTCCCGGATAACGCCGATAAGGTGCAGCATGTTGGGCAGCCCCTTCTCCAGGAGGCCCAGGTCTTCTTTGGTATATGCTTCGGGCAGGGGGATGCCGGCAACCACCTTGGGTCCGCCGCCGTGCATCTTGAGGGCGCGGATGGTGGTCGTAAGCACGGAAACATGGGGCTTTAGGCCGCTGTAGCGGCACTTGACGTTCCAGAACTTCTCGAAGCCGATATCGGCAGCAAAACCGCTCTCGGTAACGTGGTAGTCAAACATCTTCAAGCCGATGCGGTCAGCAATGATGGATGACTGGCCGACGGCAATATTGGCAAACGGTCCAGCGTGCACCATGAGGGGTTGATATTCTACTGTGGAACAAAGCGTTGGGTTGATGGTATTGCGCATCCAGGCGGTCATGGCACCGCCTACCTCAAGGTCACCGGTGGTAATCGGTTTGCCCTTCTTATCGAACGCCACGGTAATTTCGTCCATTCGCTTTCGCAGGTCGGTCAGGTCGGTAACGATGGACAGCATTGCCATTAGCTCGGAACTTACGGCGATGCCGAATTTGGACTGCATGGTGAAACCGTCCATGCGGCCACCGAGTCCGATAATAATATTGCGCAGGCTCTGGGCGCAAAAGTCCATAATCCAGCCCATCTCTACCCTTGTGGGGTCAATGTTCAACCTGGGCATCCGCGTGAGTCGTGCCAGCTGTTCGTCATCGTAGTTACGCTCGTGCTGCATCCTCGAGGTGAGTGCCACCATGGCTAGGTTGTGGGCGTTCATAATATCGTTGATATCACCAGCGAGCCCCATGGAGAATTCGGTGAGGGGAATCAGCAGGGCATTGCCGCCGCCGGCGGCCGTTCCCTTGATATTCATGGTAGGGCCGCCGGATGGCTGACGGAGACAGCCGCCAACATTCAGTCCCCGCTTGCCCATGCCTTCCATGAGCCCGCAGGAAGTGGTACTTTTCCCCTCGCCCAGCGGCGTGGGGGTTATGGCGGTAACCTCAATGTATTTGCCATCAGGCCTGTCCTTGAGGCGGTCTATAATCTTCAGAAAATCCAGCCTGCACAGTCTGCCGTAGGGGATAATCTCATCTTTTTGCAGGCCCAGTTTTTCCTGCCATTCATCCGGGGTCGGCATGTTCTCTTCAGCCGCCTCCGAGATTTGCCAGTCCTTCATCTTGACTGCATCGTAAGCCACTAGAAACCTCCTGTTGTATTATTTTAAGCTGTACTTTAATTTACGTTTCGGGATGCTTTATCAGGTTGCGTTAAGGTAAATCATGTGCCTGGCAAGTCATCCCGGGACTATCTATCACGGTCTTATTTCGTCAGTTTATAAAATCCTATCTGTCAGTTTTTTACGCTCGGCTGCCTGATTGGGGACATGAGCTTATTGTAGATATTCCTGACCTCTTTGGCAGCGTACAGACTTTCAGAAAAAACAGGACGATTGGCAAGGTCGGCTTTGGTTATAGCCGGGTCATAGGGGATAAATCCCAGGAAATCAAAACCGGGCAGGCTGGAGGTTATGAATTTCCTGTCATCCTCGTTCCGGATTTTATTACCCACGATGGATATACTGTTCAAACCGAGGTCTCTCGCCAGTTCGCTTATAGTCTGGGCTGTTTCAATGCTCCGCCGGCCTGGTTCAACGACAATAATCAGTTTGTCTACGGCTTTCGTTGTACCGCGGGATAAATGCTCTATCCCCGCTTCCATATCCAGGATAACTACCTCATCCCTTTGTACGAGCAGGTGGCTGATTAAGGCCTGCAAAAGGGCGCCTTCCGGACAGTAGCAGCCGGTGCCTCCCCTCTTAATCCGTCCCATTGCCATTACCCTTATGCCCTCAGTTCGCACGGAGTACTTTTCCGGCAGGTCATCAACCTTGGGATTCAGTTTAAAGAAAGAGCCAGACTGACCGGGGCGCACGCCAACACGCTCTTCAATCAGGTCGTCCAGTTCGGATATGGGGGTAATCGCTTCGGGATGGGGAAAACCGAGAGTGGCCGCCAGGTTGGCATCGGGGTCGGCATCAATAGCAATAACAGAAAAGCCCGAATTAGCGAAAATATGTGAAAGAAAAGCTGATAGTAGGGTTTTACCTACGCCACCTTTACCGCTAATAGCAATCTTCATTCAAACCTTGCTTATGACATAATTAAATCTGAGACTTCTTGGGGAAGCACTCAGACTTGAAAAGATGGTTTCCTCGCCTACCCAGAATAGTTTATCGTATGCCGATTTAAAAGTCAAGAAAATATTGCACTTATGACATAGTACTTTTGGAACAGAGTTGGCTGGCTGTTGCCTTAAACAGCCAGTGTGGACAGGTGCTTGATTCTCTTGAGCATGTTGGGGTGAGTGGTAAAAAGCTCCATCAGCTTATCGCCGGTGCTCAGCCGCACTTCCTTCTGCCGTAGCTCCATGAGCTCATCATAGTCTATGGTGCCGTTCATGTCGCGGTCTATTTGTTTGAGTTCATTTATCTCGCCCCAGGCACGGGACGGGTCATTAACAAAGAACGCTTTAACGCCTTCCACCCGTTTTAGTTCCGCGCTGTTTTTTTGGCGGGCGTTGCCGTAAGCCAGCTTGTAGAGCGCCGTTGCCATGTCCTGTGGCTTGTTGCCCAACCTGACGCTCCCCTGGTCGGCGTAGTACTCCCGGATTCTGGAGCCGTAGAGCACCAGGAGATTCGTAATGAAGTACATAATGAGAGCCCCGAGACCGATCAGCGCCGCGTAGCTGCCACCACCCTGCCGGCCGCCGCCGCCAAACATGCCCCGGAACATGAAGCTAAAAGCAATCCAGTACAGTATCAGCGGTATGGCGGAAAGCAGGGTTATAATGGCCATGTCACGGTGTTTGATGTGGGAAATCTCGTGACCGAGCACCGCCTTGAGCTCGTCTCGACTTAGTAGTTTTAAAATACCGCGGGTGACACAAACGCGTCCGTCCCCTCTCGTTCGGCCGAAGGCAAAGGCATTGGGTATATTTAGCTGGGAGATGCCGACCCTGGGCTTGGGGATATCGGCGGTGTGGGCGAGTTCCGTCACCATACGGTGCAGCTCCGGCTCCTCCCTTTCCGATACCCACTTTATCCTCATTGTCCAGCCGACCATCGCCGGGCCAATCAGGTACTGGATGCCGAGGAAGACAAACGCCAGTATGATATAAACCAGCGCACTTCCGGCGCCAATCCAGGTGCCGATGCCGACGATAACGCCGTATAGTATGCCCAGCATTAAGGCAACGAGTAGGAACATTCTGGTTTGCAGCCACATGTTACCCCTCCTCGTATTATTGTATATCATCAGATTGTAATGAGCAATAAATCCAGACGGCGATTCTGCCTTTGGTTAACGTTTTTGCCTTAACCCCAATCCCCCCTTAGATATCTCTTCCCACCCGCCGCCCTCTTAACATCAGCAGCTAGTCCCATAGTTTTCTCCCCGTCACCCCACAGAGAGTCTAGGAGAGGCGAAGCCTCTCCTTAAAAAACCTTCCCCCTCTCCAAACATATTAATTACGTTGTTCATACTATCTCCAGTTTGGAGAGGGAGACCAAGGGGGTGAGGCAGGTGTATATATCTTTTCCCACCCACCGCCCTCGTATCCTACTGCTTTACCGGCTCGGGGGTAACCCCATCCGCTGTCATTCCTTCAGGGTGCTGGCGTCGGAATAATGACCGAGTCCTCGGTGACCTCAACGCCTCTCTTGCGAGGAAGCCACCGAGGACTACTAATAACAGGATATGAATTATCAGTAAGACAGGTTTTGTGACTGCCGTCAGCATTCATAACCCAGATTTCGTCTCGCCAATGCTGCTTCTCCCATGTGGTTACCATACCGATATCCGAATGGAAATAAGAATGTTCAATTACCATTTTATACTCATTGGAAACGAAAACAATCTTACTACCGTCAGGTGACCATGCAGGTCGAGAATAAGCTATCATATCCTTACTCCGAGTGAGCTTACGTTTATTGGAACCATCAGCGTCTATCACATAGATATCCGATTTTTCCTCTTTATGGCTGTAGGAAGAAAACACAATCTGAGTGCCATCTGGAGACCAGGTAGGACTGGATTCATCGTAATCCCTGGTATCGGTAAGCTGAGTCAGATTACCACTATCCGCATCAATTACATAGATATCCGAATCAAACCCTTTAGCGCTTCCTGACGAAAACACAATCTGAGTGCTGTCTCGAGACCACTCCAAAGAGTAGGCTTTAATTAACAAACGTTTTTGGTTAGACCCATCGGCGTTCATCACCCAGATTTCTCCCTCGACCGAGTAGATTATCCGAGTACCATCGGGAGACCAGTCAGGACTACCCTCACTGAAATCACTTGTATCTGTAAGCTGAGTCAGATTGCCCCCATCCGCATCAATTACATAGATATCCGAATAATCCTCTTTACTGCTTTTTGACGAAAACACAACCTGAGTACTGTCTGGTGACCACTTCCGAGAACGGGCAGTAATTGACAACAAACGTTTCTGGTCAGAGCCATCGGCGTTCATCACCCAGGTTTCTCCACGGAGCCGGTACATTATTCGAGTACCATCGGGAGACCAGTCAGGACTACCCTCACTGAAATCACTTGTATCTGTAAGCTGAGTCAGATTGCCCCCGTCCGCATCTATCAAATAGATTTTCGTATCCTGCGATATATTGTTATACGAATAGAATACTAACCGCGCACCATCTGGAGACCAAGCAGGGAAGATATGCCTAATATCACTGTCATTTTCGAGGAGACAGAGCTTCCCGCTGCCATCAGTACTCATCACCATAATTTTGCCATAAGTGTCGCCCGCATCATAGACAATGCGGCGGCCATCAGGCGAACATGAGAACTTAAGCTCTTTTACTTTTATGGACACGAGGTTCCTTACGTTACTGCCATCGGCATCTATAATGTATATGTCCCTCCGTTTATTCGGCTCTCCGGAGATGAACAGAATGCGGTCAGGCTCGACAGTAACATTAGCCGTAGCTGAGCGGGTGCCGCTTACCGGGGTAGCTTCAACTTTCACGGTGTCTGTGTAGTTGCCGCTTGTAGCCCCCGCAGTGAAAAACCCGGCTTCATCTATGGTGCCCCCACCGTTCTCCACGCTCCAGGTAAAGACAAGGTTAGAAATGCGGTTGCCATACCTGTCTGCCCCCACCGCCACAAATTGCTGAGTCATTTCTATTCCGATTTCCGCCGGATTGGGGGCAATGCCTACGTGCTCCAGTGAACCTGGTAGGATAGTAATCGTAGCCACGGCGGTGCGAATCAAATCTCCTTTTGTCACCTTAACTTCCACTGCGTCGGCAAAACTCCCTACCACTTCTCCTGCGGTAAAGCGACCGGTCTCAGTAATGGAGCCTGCGTTTTCGTCACTCACTATCCAGGCCGTGTCGAAATCACTCAGGCGTTCGCCATGCTCGTCTGTAGCAACAACTTCAAGCTGTTGATTTTCACCAGCGGCGACCTCAATCGGAGGAACCTCCAATGAGAAAGATAGCTCTTCAGTAACAGGTGGTGCAGGGGTTGGTTCAGGAGTTGGTGCGGGAGCAGGGGTGGGCACTGTTTCCGGCTCTGCTGATATAGTAGGTTCAGGAGCAGGCACGGGTGTGGGCGTGGGCTGTGGAGACGGCTCCTCCTGACAACCAACTACGAGTACCACAAGTGATAATATAAGCGTTATTACTATACTTATAGTGAATATTTTTTTCATAAGTAATACCTCCTGTTAATTTAAATAAAAAAGGGCACCAGCCACCGCTATCAAAACGGTTCCTGTGCCCTTATCACACGCTCATCATCTTCATCCACCAAACGTATGTTGTTTTAAGTTATCTCATATCAGGTAAGTTAATTATATTCATTTGTGAACATTTGTCAATGCCTCCTGAAGTATCCGTACGGTTGTCTTTTAGTCGGTAAGTAACTAGAATAGTATTCAGGGTAAAAAGAAAGGAGTAAATACATGGCTAAGGACCGGTATCCCAGATGTGCCCGGTGTCCCACCAGGGTTTGTGAGAACTGGGGGAAGAAAGCAAGCGACGGCCCTCCGTCTCTTGAAAAAGCGCCCGCCTTCTGTCCCATGAAGCTCATGCCCGGGGTGTATACCGAGGCATTGACTGAATATGATAAGCCGGAGGTACGAGAGTTCGCCAGGCTGGCTTCCATACAGGAGGCCGAGTGCTACGAGCGCCTGCCTGACGGATTGAGAACGAAGCTCCCTCGCGTTGAGGAGTTGATTCAGTTCGCCCGTAAATGCGGTTATAAAAGGCTTGGTATTGCCCACTGTGGGGGACTATTCAAGGAGGCAGGTCTTCTTACCGACATTCTGGAGAATAACGGCTTTGAAGTTGTAACCGTTCAATGCAAGACGGGTGCTTTCCCCAAAGAGAGCCTGGGTTTGAAGCCAACCGAGAAGATTGCCGAGCCGGAATACTGGGAAAGCATGTGCAATCCCATTGCCCAGGCTCTCATCATGAATCAAGCCGGTGTTGACTTGGCCATAATGCTTGGACTCTGTATCGGGCATGATACTCTGTTCATCAAGTACTGTAAGGTCCCGCTGACTGTTATCGCGGTGAAGGACAGGGTGTTCGGGCACAACCCACTGGCGGCCCTTTACCTTTCCGAGAGCTATTATCGCCGACTTAGAAATAAAATAGAATAATAGCGAGAGCTTATACTGTATTGAATCATTTACATGGATAATAATGTTGTAAGGGGGTCCGGGGAAATGGCTATAATTGACATTAGTGTTGTGCCGGTGGGAACGCGGTCGCCTTCGGTCAGCCCGTACGTTGCCGGTGCTGTCAGGATATTGCAGAATGAACCGGGCATCAAATACCGGCTGACGCCGATGAATACGATTATTGAAGGTGACCTGGAGCGGCTCCTGTCTCTGGCGCAAAGGATGCACGACTCTGCCTTCGATGCCGGAGTTATGAGAGTCGTTACCACCATCAGAATTGACGACCGCCGTGACAAGCCTTTGACCATGGACGGAAAAATAGAAGCGGTTGAGGAAAAGCTTGGACGTTAGGTTGAAATAACTATTTATTGTCCTTAGTTATTACCTTTCCGCAACCATTTCAGTATTGGAGAAAGTGATTTAGTGACCCTTACTCATGTTATCGTTCTGCTGGCGACTGGCATCGGGGTCGGTTTTGCCAGTGGTCTTTTAGGTCTCGGCGGTGCCTTTATCATGACCCCTGTGCAGTACCTGGTGTTTACCGATATGGGCCTGCCGACGGATATGGCCGTAAAGCTGGCCTTCGGCACCAATTTGTTGGTTGTCCTGCCCACCGCCGCCAGCGGGGCCTGGCGGCATCACCGGGAAGGGGCAGTATACTGGCGGGCTGCCATTACCATGGGGGTTTGCAGCCTTGCTTTTGCCATGGTCGGGGCTACCGTGACGGCTTACCTCGATGGCGAAAAACTGAAAATTGCTTACGGCGCTATCGTTCTTCTCAGCGGCGTCAGGATGCTTATTGCCCGGCAGCCGAGAACCGTGAGAGAAGCGTTGGATAATACCTGGATATGGATTGCCTGGGCTATCCCCATCGGCTTACTATCGGGAATTTTCGGCATTGGCGGCGCTGTCGTCATGGTCCCGGTAATGGTGCTGGCGCTCAGATTTAAGATGCACACTGCCGTGGCTACATCGCTGGGGATGATGATATTTACCAGTACTGGCGGTATTATCGGCTATATCATCAATGGTATCGGTGTCGCCGGCCTGCCGCCCTATTCTATCGGCTATGTTAATCTGCCGTCATGGTTTATTCTGGTAATGACCAGTGTCGGCATGGCACAGGTCGGCGCCATGATTTCCCACCGGCTGTCCGCCGTGTATCTGAGGTATATCTTTATCATAATAATGTTTTATATGGGACTGAAGATGATGGAAGTCTTTGAATGGCTTGGCTGGCCAATATAAAATATAATAAGGAGGTTATCATGGAGATAAAAATTACGACACTAAGTGAAAACACGGCAACTACCGTTTGTCTGGGGGAGTGGGGTCTCAGTATGCTTGTGGAAGTCGACGGTATGAAAGTCCTCTTTGATACCGGCAGTGGTATTGCCGCAGTGCACAACGCTCATGTTCTGGGGGTTGACCTCTCGGCGGTTGACAGGATGGTGCTCAGCCACGGGCACTATGACCATACCGGCGGCCTCCTTGAAGTGTTGAGGATGGCGGGTCAGCAGGAAATTATCGCCCACCCGGATGTCTGGGCGAGGAAATACGGGAGTATGGAGGGTGGTCCGAAGCGGTATGTTGGTATTCCTTTTCTCAGGGAAGCGCTGGAAGTAATGGGGGCTTCGTTCAATCTTTCAACCGGGCCGGTGAAGCTCTCAGATAAAGTAATGACCACGGGGGAGATACCCATGGTCAACGATTATGAAATTATTGAAAAGTATCTACTTGTCAAAGAGGGTGAAGAATTGAAACAGGACAGCCTTAACGATGACCTTGCCCTGGTTATTGATACTGAGTTCGGGCTGGTGGTTATCCTTGGCTGTGCTCATCACGGCATTGTTAATACCCTGCGGCATGCCATGAATATAACGGGGAAGGAACTGATATACGCCGCTATCGGCGGCACGCACCTCGTTCACGCCTCAAAGGAGCGACTGGAAAAGACAGCGGCGGCGTTGAAGGAAATGGGTGTCCAGTACCTGGGGGCCTCGCACTGTACCGGTTTCGCCTCTTCGGCATATCTGGCGCGGGAGTTCGGTGACAGGTTCTTTCTGAACAACGCCGGGACGAGGCTGACTCTGCCTTTTAAGGAAAATTTATAAAGCTAAATATTTGACTTGACGTATTATTCTATGCTATAATGTATACACAATTTTACCGCTAGGGGTGCTCAGGGCTGAGAGTCCTTCACAAAGTGTGGGACGACCCTAGGAACCTGAACTCGGTAATGCGAGCGTAGGGAAGCGGCAATAACTCAGACCAAGGGTCTGGCATTATCAGCCGAAGCCCTTGGTTTTATTATTTTTATATGGAGGTGCCGGAATGACTCAGTTGGAAATTGCGAGAGAGGGCAATATATCACCTCAAATGGAAGCGGTGGCGCAGGCCGAAGGGCTGGAGGCCGAGGTAATCCGTCAGGGTGTTGCTGCAGGGAAGGTAGTTGTTCCGGCCAATGTCAGGCATTCCAATCTGGTTCCGTGCGGTATCGGCGAGGGGCTTTCCACCAAGGTAAATGCCAATATCGGGACTTCCTCCGATTTTGGCAACGTTGATACTGAACTGGAGAAGCTGCGGGTAGCCGCTGGTTCCGGGGCTGATGCTGTTATGGATTTGAGCACTGGCGGTGATATTGCTGCCATCAGGCAGGCGATTATTACCGCTAGTTCTCTGCCCATAGGGACTGTGCCTGTTTACCAGGCCGGTATTGAAGCCATAGAAAAACACGGCGCTATTGTCAAGATGGGCGTTGATGAGCTATTTAGCGCGATTGAAGAGCATGCCCGGGATGGCGTTGATTTCATAACCGTGCACTGCGGCGTCACTCAGGCTGCCATTGCCCGGCTGAAGCAGCAGGGGAGGGTGGCTGATATTGTCTCTCGCGGGGGTGCTTTCCTGACCGGCTGGATGCTTTATAACGAGCGTGAGAACCCGCTTTACGAGCAGTATGACCGCCTGCTGGATATAGCCCGTGAATTTGATGTGACCCTGAGTCTTGGTGACGGTATGCGTCCCGGCTGCCTGGATGATGCCACCGACCGTTCTCAGGTTGAAGAGCTGCTCACTCTGGGTGAACTTGTACAGAGGGCACAGCAAGCTGGTGTTCAGGTCATGGTGGAGGGGCCGGGGCACCTGCCACTGAACCAGATTGATACTAACGTCCGCCTGCAAAAGACTATCTGCAAGGGGGCTCCTTTCTATGTACTGGGGCCGCTGGTAACCGATATCGGTGCCGGCTACGACCATATCACCGGGGCTATCGGCGGCGCTATTGCCGCCGCGGCCGGGGCCGACTTCCTCTGTTACGTGACGCCTTCCGAACACCTGGCTATACCCGATGCTGGCGATGTAAGGCAGGGTGTTATCGCCTCACGCATCGCCGCCCACGCCGCCGACATCGTTAAAGGGGTTAAAGGCGCTGCGGAGAAGGACCGACAGATGTCTCTGGCGCGGAAGCGGCTTGACTGGGAGGAGCAGGCCAGGCTGTCCCTGGACCCGGAGCAGTCCCAGCATGTTCACCGCGAAAGGGCTACAACCGGCTCGGCTTGCAGTATGTGCGGGCAGTACTGTGCTATGGACCTGGTGGCGCAGTATCTGGGGGTTAAAGCGGCTAAATGCTAGTGGCTTATCTCCTATTATGGGGATTTAGCTCTCAGTTTCTTGATTAATTTATTTTA
Organism: uncultured Dehalococcoidaceae bacterium; assembly: GCA_964558675.1. Lineage (GTDB taxonomy): Bacteria > Chloroflexota > Dehalococcoidia > Dehalococcoidales > RBG-16-60-22 > CAZLEY01. Next base: position 19,304 of record CAZLEY010000030.1, read on the forward strand.
ATTTAAGCGCACTGCTCAAGTTCGCTGCCTACACGTACTATTCCCATAGGCTTGCCGTCGGCAGCTCTGACAAGAGACGTACTCATCTTTACAGGGAACTCATGACCCTGCTTGGATATCATATGATACTCTCGGCATTCCAGGTATCCTTTGTCTAAAAGCTCTTTGACATCGCTATTTACTATTACTCGCTCTGCTGGGGCAATCAATTCAAGGAAGTGTCTTCCCGTCAATTCATCTTTGCTGGTAGCACCGTACATTTCTAAATATCTGCTATTGACATCTATTATCTTTGCATCAGAGTCTGTTATTACAATACAGTCTGTGGACATAGATACAGCGCTGGATAGGCGAAACATCTGTTCCTCCAGGTATTTACTGTTGGTAATGTCTCGGAAAATGCCTCGTGTGTAAACTGGCTTGCCGTCCTCGAATTTGCAGGTTACATTCCCTTCAACGATTACTTTACTACCATTTTTACTTACGAAAGCTGTTTCCAGAGAGCCGATTTCTTCGCCGGACATTATCTTCAGAAATTGCGTTTGGTAATGTTCCAGGTAGTCGGGATGAATGATATCAAATATTGTCCGGTTTGGTACTTCATTTGCATTGTAGCCCATAGTCTGTAGCCAGCTTTTATTGACGTACCTGAAGCGTCCATCCGGTGTTATAGACTGTATTAGCTCATTTGTATTGTCAAGTAAGTCACGATACTTTTCTTCGCTCTCTCGCAGGGCCTCCTCCGCCTGAATACGCTGGGTAATGTCGATGGAATTTATCAAAAGGTACGCTAACTCCCCATCCCTTGTTATCGATGCCCATTTTAAAGCGAGCCAGTATTGCTCTCCGTTCTTCTTTTGAGCAATCACCTCACCCTGACCGCTGCCCTGTTTCATGGCCTCCATAAATCCAGCTTTAAATTCTTCCCTGGATTCTTCCGGCCACCATGGATACGGAACTTTCATACCGATAACTTCGTCTGAAGTCCAGCCGTTTGTCTCTTCAAACGCCGGGTTTACATATCTTATGGAAGTATCGGGGTTAATAACGAGTAGTTGATTTGGTGCTTTTTCCAGCAGGCTGTTATTGAACTCCTGGCTCTCCCGCAACGCCTCTTCCACCAGTTTACGCTCGGTGATATCTATTGCATATATCAGAATATCTAAATCACTACCTTCTGTATCTAAAAACGAAGCATGAACCTCGGTGTAACCGGTACTACCATCCTTCCGTCTATAAGTAAATTCAAACGTTTGGGGTGCTTTATCCTGAATAAGAGATTCATATATCTGGTTATATTCAGTCACATCGCAGCCTAGTGCAGCTATTACTTTGGAGAAGTGCTTGCCAATTAAGTCTTTTTCAGAGTAATCTTTTTCATAATGTGTAGATGGATTGCAGTACCTGATAAAGCCCTCCATATCCATAATGAATATGCCAATAGGAGATAACTCAAATAGTCTCTTATATATTTTCTCTATATAATTATTGCCGTTAACCGAATGGTTGTGGTTAGCCACGCTCTGGTATATGTTTTGTATGGTCTCGGCAATATGCGTTTTATTCCTGCTGATATTCATCGGAGTAACCTCCAGTTGTTTTTTACTGGTTTTCCAACTTAAACGGCACTATGATATACCCGCACACGGTGTGGGGGATTCCTTGCCCTAACTTAATATAAATAGCTGTAAATAACAACCGAGGTTGTACCTAGATATATTGAGGGAAAATACCAAAAAATTCTTAGAGTTTCATTGTATTGGCTCTGTGTTGGCTCTTTGTCAGCGGCATTGAGTTGCCATATTCAGTTTCTTGCAAGTGACTTTATAATTTTCAACAATAGAATTCTGATTAGTTTCTGGCATTCCTGCTAATCAGCCATATACTATTAGTCCATTAGATATCCCCCCGGCTACGAACCCGCCATAGGAAGCATCAGGGTTGTCTTGGTTGACATTCGTCACTATAGTAGTAGAATTAATATGATATGAGGCTTTTTGGCACTTCCGGCGTACGGGCTGTCTTTGATAAAGACCTTGTTGACATAGCTTTCAAGGTGGGTATGGTGGTAGGCAGGAACCACGGCAATGTGGTAGTCGGCACTGATACCCGGACTTCCAGTGACGTCATGAAACATGCCGTTATCTCCGGTCTGCTGGCGGCCGGTGCCAGTTGCCGGGATGCCGGTATAGCGCCAACGCCAACGCTGGCTTTTGTCACCCGTAAGTTCGATGCCGGGGTGATGATTACGGCGTCACATAATCCCCCGGAATATAACGGCGTCAAGCTCCTGAACCCGGATGGCTCTTCTTTCACTTCTCTTCAGCAGTCGCTGGTGGAAGAAGCCATGTTAGCCGGATCGTTTGATATTGCTCACTGGGGAGAGGTCAAGCGTAGCGGTATCTACGATGGAGCCATCAAGCATCATACTGATTATATTCTGTCCCGCTTTCCGAATGGGTTGAAGGTCAAGGTGGTGGTGGATGCGGGCGGTGCAGCCGCTTCCGAAGTGACCCCTCCCCTGTTAGAAAGGCTTGGCTGCGCGGTGGTAGCGCTGAACTGCCACCCCGGTGGTTTCTTTCCCCGCGGTATCGAGCCGGTTGAGGCCAACCTGGAGGATTTGAAGAAGGCGGTTAAAGAATCCGGCGCCGACCTCGGTATTGCCCATGACGGCGATGCCGACCGTATGATGGCGGTGGATGACAGGGGTGAATTTATTCCCGGGGACAAGCTGCTGGTAGTCTTGGCCCGGGCTGTGGGGTCAAAAGACCTGGTGACGACACTGGATGCCTCCATGGCCATTGAGGAAATGGGTATTAATGTCAGGCGAACGCCGGTAGGTGATACCTGTGTCTCCGAGGAACTCAGGAATGGCGGCGATTTTGGCGGGGAGACATCCGGAAGCTGGATTTTTCCCGGCATCTCGTTATGTCCTGATGGCATCTATGCCGCGGCTCAGATTGCGGATATTGCCAGCCGGCAGAGGCTTTCGGAACTGGTTAATGATATACCCGCTTACCCGCTGCTTCGTGGTAATGTTGGCAGTGACGGCGTGCTCATGTCACGTTTGGAGTCGAACTTAATGGCCATGGAGCCGTTATCAGTAAATACTACTGATGGCATTAAGCTGGACTTCCATGATGGATGGTTGCTGGTCCGCCCGTCAGGCACTGAGCCTAAAATCAGGCTAACGGCTGAGGCGCGGAACGAGGCGGGGGCACAGAAGCTATACGATGGTGGGCTCCGGGCAATCAGGGACTCTGTAGATAGCAAGGGGAAAACGAATTGAAAGCAGTAATTTTAGCTGCCGGAGAAGGTAACCGGATGCGTCCTCTTACCCGCGCGAGACCCAAGGTGATGTTGCCCATTGTCAATAAGCCCATCCTGGAGCACCTGCTCATTGAGGCCCGGGAGGCCGGCATTGGAGAGTTTATCTTCATCGTCGGCTATTGTGATGAACAGGTGCGTAGTTATTTCGGTAAGGGGGATAAGTGGGGTGTCAATATCGCTTATTGCGAGCAGAGAAAACAGCTGGGTACGGCGGATGCAATCAGAATGGTCGAGAGTATGCTGGATGGCAACTTTCTGGTTATGAATGGAGATGTCATTGTCAGGAGGGAGGATATTGCCGCTATTGTCAATAACACCGGCAATACTTTAAGCGTGATTAAGGTCAAGGATTCGCTGGGTCTGGGGATGGTTGAAATAACTAATGGCAAAATCGCCCGCATTTATGAGAAGGTACAGAAACCGCCTACCAATATGGCCAATACCGGGCTGTATCTGTTTACCCCGGATATATTCAGCGTGATATCCAGGACGGCGAAGTCGCCAAGAGGTGAATATGAAATAACAGGTTCCGTGCAATTGATGCTGGAAGCAGGTAATGATATTTCTTATCAGGAGATAAAAACCTGGTTTAATCTGACTTACCCCTGGGATTTGCTGCCGGCTAATGAATCGCTGCTGGCCAGAATTGAGCCGCAGAACCTGGGCAAGGTGGAAGATGATGTGGTGCTCAGCGGGCCAGTTGCTATTGGCAGAAACACGGTAATAAGGTCGGGCTCTTATATCGTCGGACCGGTAGCAATCGCGGATGATTGTGATATCGGGCCGAACTGTTATATACGTCCCGCCACGTCCATTGGTAACGGTTGTCACATTGGCGCTGCCGTTGAGGTAAAGAACTCCATAATAATGAGAGGCACCAAGATACCGCACCAGAACTATGTGGGTGATAGTGTTATCGGCGAACAGTGTAATTTCGGTGCCGGAACCAAGATAGCCAATCTGAGACTGGATAAGAAGAATATAAAAGTAGCTGGCATTGACACCGGCAGGCGCAAACTGGGGGCGATAATCGGTGACCAAGTTGAAACGGGGATAAATGCCTCCATTAATGTTGGCTCTGTGATTGGCAATAACGCCTTTATCGGGCTGGGGGCTGTGGTCAGTGGCGTTATCTTGCCAAATTCAAGGATATATTAAGGGGTGGTCTATGAAACAGGCAATTGTCTTAGCGGCAGGTGAAGGGCAGAGGCTCAGACCTTTTACTGTTACCAGACCGAAAGCGATGCTTTCCATAGCGGATAAACCGATACTGCAATATGTGGTTGAGGCATTGGCTCAGAATGGTATTCGTAATATTGTGTTCGTAGTCGGCTACCGGAAAGAGCAGGTATATGATTACATGGGTTCCGGGGAGCAGTTTGGCGTGAACATCACTTATGTCACTCAGGAGGCACAACTCGGCACGGCCCACGCCCTGTCACAGGTCAAGGAGGTGGCCGAAGACGAATTCCTGGTTTTGTCCGGGGATAACCTGATTGAAGCCGGTACTATTTCCGATTTTGTGCAGGTAAAACCTCAAGCCGTGCTTGTGAAGAGGGTAGATAACCCGGTAAGGTACGGTGTCGTTAATATAGAACACGATGAAGTGAAGGATATTGTAGAGAAACCCAAGGAGGCGGGCAGCAATATAGTGAATACGGGAATTTACACCTTTACAAGAGAGATATTTGAGTTCACTGAGTCTCTGCTGGATATTCCTGATGTGCTGAATGACATGATAGCTAAAGGCCATACCATTAGTACGCTGGAGACCGATGATACCTGGCTTGATATAGTCTACCCATGGGATATACTGAGCCTTAATAGTGCCGTTCTTCACCGCATGGAGGCCAGTCTGGGTGGTACTATTGAGACAGGTGTTTCGCTGAAAGAGCGGGTCTTGGTGGGGGAGGATACCGTAATACGGTCAGGCAGTTACATATCCGGGCCGGCCGTTATCGGGTGCGGCTGTGATATCGGGCCTAACGTAAGCATTATGCCGGCTACCAGCATCGGCGATAATGTGGTTATTTCAGCATTTACCGAGATTGAGAATAGTGTTATTGGTAATGACGTCAGTATTGGCACCGGCAGTATCATAGGTGATTCCGTTATTGGCAAAGGCTGTGTCATCAAAGGGCGATTTACCGCCTGCGGAGGTCAGAGTGAGGTCAGGGTAGACGGGGAAAGCCCGGTGGCGAATGTAGGTGCCATGCTGGGCGAGGACTGTAATGTGGACTCCAATGTAGTGGCCCAGCCGGGCGTTATCGTCGGCAACTATTCTCAAATACAGATGATGAAGATGATAAGCGGTCGACTACCTGACCGGAGCCTGGTATATTGATAGAATTTGTCCATGTTCTGTAAATAGAGAGTATTATATGGATTTGAGCTTGGAAGGGGCCTGATTCGTTATGTGTGGCATTATTGGTTATGTCGGAGAGAGAAAAGCTCAGCCGATTTTGATTAATGGTCTTGGTAAGCTGGAGTACCGGGGCTATGACTCCTGTGGCATAGCCATAGCGGCGGACAGCAGCAGTATCGAGGTCTATAAGGATGCCGTCAGGGTGAAGGCACTGGCGAATAAGCTATCGCCGCTTGATGGGACTATCGGCATCGGGCATACCCGCTGGGCGACCCATGGTGAGCCGTCAAAGATAAATGCCCACCCGCAGTGTGATTGCCAGGGCAAAATTGCCGTAGTACACAATGGAACAATAAATAATTACCAGAGTTTAAGGGAGCAGTTGACCAGTGAAGGGCATATTCTGGCTTCTCAGACTGATACCGAGGTAATACCACACCTGATTGAGAAGTACTACGATGGTGATTTAGTGAAGGCCGTGGAGATTGCTCTGCGGGACATAGAGGGTTCCTATACCATGATTGCACTGGTGGCAGGTGAGTCAAGGCTGGTGGCTGCCAGAAAGGACAGTCCACTGATTATCGGCATCGGGGACCGGGAAAATTATATCGCTTCCGATGTTCCGGCGATACTGGACTATACAAGCCGGGTTATCTATCTGGAGGATGGTGATATTGCCGTCGTTGATACCAATGGCGTAGACGTGAAAAGTGGTGGAGTTGCCGTTGACCGGGAAGAACACAAGGTATTATGGAGCGTGGAAGATGCCCAAAAGGGTGGCTATGAGCACTTCATGCTTAAGGAAATACACGAGCAGCCCAAGGTGATACGGGATACCCTCGCTGAGTGCATATCAGCGGCAAGTCCGACGGCCGATTTGGTAGTAGATGGAAGTGATGTTCTGGAGGATGTGCTTATACTGGCCTGTGGCACCTCATATCATGCTGGCCTGATAGGCAAGTATATCATCGAAAAGCTGGTAAAAATTCCCGTGAGAGTTGAGTTTGCTTCCGAATTTAACTATGGTGGTTACGCATCAGCCCGAAACAAGGCTGTTGTCATCACCCAGTCCGGTGAAACAACAGATGCCCTTAAGGCAATGAAGAGACTGAAAGCAGTGGGCTGTCAGGTTGTCGCAATTACTAATGTGGTTGGGAGCACCGCCAGTCGAATGGCTGACCAGACTGTTTATACCCGGGCAGGTCCCGAGATAAGCGTAGCGGCGACAAAAACACATATTGCTCAAATTATAGCCCTGTACTGGATGGCTTTTCCGTATTCCAGGATTGATATCAGAAAACTGGATGAACTTATTACAGAACTGAGGCAATTGCCGGTAAAAGTCCAGCAGGTACTGGACGATGAGGCGGTTATACTGGAATATGCCCGCCAGTTATCTGAATATGAGAACGTGTTTTATATCGGCAGGGGGATAAACTACCCTGTAGCCCTGGAAGGGGCACTCAAATTAAAGGAAATCTCTTATATTCATGCTGAAGGCTATGCGGCCGGGGAATTAAAGCACGGTCCCTTCGCCTTACTGGGTAGCCGTACGCCGGTTGTGGCGGTCGTTGCCCGGGATGAAACCTATGAGGCTGTTATGACCAGTATTAAGGAGATTAAGGCCAGAAAGTCACCGGTGCTGGCACTTATTAGCGAAGGAGACGAGAATATCGGCGCTCTGGCTGATTCAGTCATTTCTGTACCCGGGGTCGACCCCTTGTTTTCCCCGGTGGTGAATGCGGTGGTCTTGCAGCTACTCGCTTACTATGTGGCCAGGCAGAGGGGTTGTCCTATAGACTTCCCCAGGAACCTGGCTAAGAGCGTCACCGTGGAATAGACTGGATAGAAGCATCTATCGGAATTATAGTAAATCTTCTCCTGGCAAGCTTCTCAGTGGTTACCATTATGGCTTCGGCATCATGATTCAATTGTGATACCAGCAATATCATTGCCGGGGCCGGTACCTGCCGGGTGGTGGCCGATAAAGCGATAGTGGCCGGGTGGCTTTTGGCGACCTCCTCGATTGAGCGGTGTTCGAAGTCCAGGATGCTGAGCAGCCGCCGCGCTGGTTCGGATTCCACCTTTTTCAACTGGTTGATATTTCGCCTGATTCTGGCGATGTCTGTTGGTTCCAGGTGCCGGTCAATTAATTCCACCTGAATTATCTCTCTGAACAATGACAGTGCCTGCCTGACTATTCCTGAGGGTTCGATAATAGCTGTACTGAGGATAACGCTCCGGTGATTATAGACAGCCAGCGCCGTGGGGATATTCTCTCGTGCCAGAGTTAATGCCGCCGTTATCAGATTGAAGGCCAGTTTATCGGCTTCCTCGGCGTCGGTAACGGAGAGGTTGACGGCGATTATAGCTGCCTGCTCGTCAGCGTCAATGTATTCCTTGACGATTAACTGGCTGAGTTTTAAGGTATGCTTCCAGTCTATATCCTTCAACTGGTCGCCGGGTTGATAGGTACGGCTTTCCCAGTAATCGATTCCCCTCTCCGGCATTATGATGGCCTGAGCGGGCATTGTGGCCGCAGTCATTACTCCTGTTCCCGAGTGTTCCAGATATTTCCTTGCCAGCCATTCGGCATATCTGGCTCTGGGGATTACCTGTAATTGCAGAGGTTCGAGTAGCTGGTTAATCTGTATGAAACCACGCGGGTCTATGGCCGATACCTCGATTTGAGGATGGGAATGTCCGGCCAGCGGCGGCTTGTAACTGAGGTCCAGTCTTGTTTTTTCGCTGTTCAGGATGGCTTCCGTCGGGGTGATTTTTGCCCACGGTTCAGACGGCTGAAACTGGCTGTACATCATAACTGATGCCCGGTTGGTAACGTGCAGAGATATGCTGCCGGCGGTGCCGGCGATGACCCTCGCGGTTTTACCGGTGGTAGTGAAGGGCTGGCGGGGGATAGCACGGAATATCGCTATCATGATGCCCAGCAGATAAAGGGTAAAGGTAATACCGGTAAACAGCAGTACGGGGTTATTAATAATCGGTGATAGCAGCATTGTGGCCAGCGCCAGGATGAGTAGTGGAAAAAAGGTATACGTGATATATCGTCCTGTTTTTTTCTTCATAAATGGTCGTATCTCACGCGTATTTTGCCTGAGGTTGTGATCAAAAAGGTAGATTGCAGGGAGGATGAGTACCACCACTATAATTTGAACAGCCAATGATGGGAGCATTGTCATACGGTAAAGCGGTGGGGCAAGTACCAGCGGCGTTAAGAATATGACGCCTGCGTTAATCGCCATATTGAGTCTGGGTGGCTGCGGCCGTACGGTGGTTAACAGCATTATCAATAGCAACGTCAGTGCCGGCAGGGATTGAGGTAGCGCGGACATGATAGTAGCCGCTACAAGAACCAGCAGCACGTATATTTGACATAAGAATGGGAGCGATAATCTATTCATTGCCCATTTTGGGTACGGGGACCTCGGTAGATACCTCATTGATGATAGACTCGGGGCTTATATTTTCCATTTCTGCTTCAGCACTAATCTGGAGTCGGTGAGAAAGGGCGGGAATCAGAAGTCTCTTCACATCATCGGGAATAACAAAATCTCTTCCCTGGATAAAAGCTAAAGCCCTGCTACCTTTGAGCAGAACAATGGCAGCCCTGGTGCTGGGCCCTATCTGTATATCTTGGTGGTTTCGCAGTCTATCGATAATTTCGAGAATGTAGTGTCGTACGCTGTCGGCTATATGCACGTTCTTTACGTCTTGCTGGAGCCGTGTGATTTCGTCAGGTGTGGTCACTGCCGAGATATTCGGTTCTGAGATGGCGTCAATATTCTGCAAGATAATATCTTCCTCTTCCATGCTGGAGGTAGCACTCCATATTCGTAACATAAAGCGGTCTTTCTGGACATCGCTGAGTGGGGAGGTTCCGGGGCCGCCGTAGGGTATCTGACTGGCAATAACGATGAAAGGATTTTTCAGGGTATAGGTCTCTCTCTCGATGGTAACCTGTTGCTCCTGCATTGCCTCAAGCAGGGCGGCCTGGGTGCGTGGGGTCGTGCGGTTCAGTTCATCGGCGAGCAGTACGTTGGTGAATATCGGTCCGGGTATAAACGTTGAACTGCCGTCGGTGCGGTAGAGGTTGAATCCGAGAATATCGGAGGGCAGCATATCCGGGGTGCCCTGCACTCTCTTGAACTCACCGCCGATAGCATGGGCGAAGGTTCGGGCAGTGGTGGTTTTGGCGGTGCCGGGTAAGCCCTCGATGAGCACATGCCCCTGGCTCAGCAGGGCTACCAGAAGGAGCTCCTTAATATCAT
>CAZLEY010000031.1:0-28363 GCA_964558675.1 uncultured Dehalococcoidaceae bacterium
TGCTGAAGCGGGCGCCATTGTTGATATTGAGGACCTGTACCTGCTCGTAGGGGAGTATATCGGCTTCCACCATCAGTTTTTTGTCAATAGTGATGCTCCCCTCGTAATCAATGTTGGCATCAGTAACACGGGCCCGGTGGATTTTACTTTTCAGCATTATTCTCATTGGACTTCCCCCTGAATTTATTTATTCAGCTCGTTGTTAATATATCCTCCAGTTCCAAAGCCTGCTGTTTGCTAATTCTTCCCTTGGCGAGAGCGATGGGAACGGTCTGCCTGCCGAGTTCCTGGTAAGGAGAGAGCAGGGACGGGGCTTTTTCCCGTAAGGCTTCAAGGTGTTTTTTGATGGTGCCGGTGTCACCGCGCGCTATGGGCCCGGTGAGGCATTGAGGTATACCGATTGATTCAATATTGTGGAGTGTGCCGCGTATCAGGGGCAGTAACGCCCTGGTAGCCTGGTCGGGAGGGATGGAGAATGTCTGCCACAGGTCGGTAGCCAGCTTGACCAGTGTTACCATATAGTTGCAAGCAAATACAGCCGCCGCATGGTAGGCCACCTTGTCAGCCGCTTTCAATTCTATCCACTGTCCGCCCAGCGTGACAGCCATATCTTTAAGAGTGGTCAGCAGCGGTTCTTCTGCTTCGATAGCGAATGTAGAGCCGGGGATATTCTCTACAGCCTGCTCAATACCGGCGAAGGTCTGGAGGGGATGGAAACATCCCACCATGGCGCCGGCTTTTAGGGCCGGTTCCAGAACATCGGTGGAATCAGCGCCGCTGCAGTGGACGACACTTTGTCCACTGTGCCAGCGTACCTGCTTGGCTACTTCGGCGATGGCATCGTCCGGGGTGGTGATGAAGACAAGTTCGGCGGAATCGGCAACTTCCTGATTGCTATCCAGTAAGCGCAGGTTGCTGACGGCTCTGGGTAAATTACCGGTTGAAGAGCGGCTCCGTCTACTTGCGCCCACAAACCTGTAGCCTTTACTGCTCAGCAGTATAGCCAGGGCAGTACCCACGGTTCCGGCACCGATAAATCCTACTTTGAGCATTATACCTCTCAAATAAAAAACCCTCTCAGACACAACTGAGAGGGCATGAATAACTTGGATAACCTATTGCCGTCTCGGTCGAGTCCGATCCAAGCGACTTAATTTGTTAAGGTTTTAAGCTCTAAACTCACCGCCATACAGGTCGATGGTAATTATCATTTTACCTTATATTTATTGTCTTGTCAATACACAAAAATGCACATTAAAATCACATCTGGCTTTTAAGGCCGGTTAATCTACTGCTCTGATTATCGCCGAATACTTTAAATTGTTCAAGCTATTAACTAAGTGCTATAATTTACTCGTAATAACCGGTGAGAAGAGGCCCGGAATAGAGATAATACCATCAATAGACCTGAGGGACGGGCGGTGCGTACGCCTGTACCAGGGCGACTATAACCAGGAGACCGTGTTTTCGGAAGACCCGTTGGACGTTGCCCTTAGATGGCAGTCCATGGGAGCGCCACGACTTCACATTGTTGACCTGGACGGCGCTGCTTCCGGGGAAATGCGCAATCTGGATATTATAAAGGAGATTGCCAACGCCATGCTGATACCCACCCAGCTGGGCGGCGGTATACGCGACCTTGAAACGATTGAAAAGCTGCTGAAAGTCGGCATAGATAGTGTAATTCTGGGTACGGCAGCGGTGGAGGACCCCAAGCTGGTTATTGACGCGTGCCGCCAGTTCCGCGAGTCTATAATTATTGGTATTGATGCCCGTGAAGGTTACGCGGCTACCCGTGGCTGGCTCAGGGATACCGAGATAAAGTCCGTGGACCTGGCTGAGACTATGAAGAAGCTCGGTGCCAGGCGCTTTATCTATACCGATATCAGCCGCGACGGCACGCTGACCGAGCCGAATTTTACGGCGATTGCCGAGATGATTGATACTATCAAGCTGCCTGTTATTGCCGCCGGGGGTATTTCATCGCTGAGTCACCTGAAGATGCTGCAGAAGCTTGGCGCCGATGGTACTATCGTGGGAAGGGCCTTATACACGGGAGATATTGACCTGAAGCAGGCTATGGCGAATATTAGCCAGATTTAAGGGGGGCAGATTGGCTGAGAAAGGTCTTAAGTTGACAGGCGGACTGAAGCTCAACGAAGCCGGACTCGTTCCGGCAATAGTCCAGGATGATGATACAAAAGAAGTACTCATGCTGGGCTATATGAATGAAGAATCCCTGCGCCGGACATTATCTACTGGCGAGGTCTGGTTCTACAGCCGAAGTCGTCAGGAACTGTGGCACAAAGGAGAAACTTCGGGCAACCGCCTCATGGTAAGCTCGGTGTGGCTCGACTGCGACAGCGATACTATTCTGGTCATGGCACATCCGACCGGCCCCGTGTGCCATACGGGCAACAGGACCTGCTTTTTTCAGGAGCTAATCGAGCCTGATACAGAAACAGGTCTTCAAGAGGATGCCTGAGCCGTCTCCTCCGCCAGGTCTATTTCCACCGCTCTGTTCAATGCCGATATGGCCACTTCCAGCTGACTACCATCAGGCTCCCCGGTAGTCAGTGATTGTAGAAGAAGTCCTGGAGCCAGAAGTAACTTCACAAACCAGTTATTCGCATGCTTGGAACCAAAATAGATAACTTCGTAGCCAAGGGCCATAATTACCGGTATAAGGACAATACGGGATAGAATCATCAGCCACAGGATTTCACGCCCTATAAAAGCAAAGACTATTATGGCGATTATCAGCACTGTAAACAGGAAACTGGTGCCGCAGCGTACGTGTGCCGTGCTGTATATTTTAACGGCTTCCACCTCCATCGGCACACCGGCTTCATAGGCATTTACCGTTTTGTGTTCTGCCCCGTGATAGGTAAAGACCCGCTTGATATCGGGCAGGAGTCCTATTATCTTCAGGTAGGCGACAAAGATGGCCAGACGTATCACTCCCTCAATGATATGGAATACGACAGTGTTAGGGATATACTCGTTTACCAGTTTGGTGAGAAAGAGCGGAGCGAGAAAAAAGAGGGCGACCACCAGAACCGCCGCCGAGGCTATCATGCCCCAGATTGCCGTTGCAGGAATCTCTTCCTCTTCTTCTTCCACGGCGATATTGGCCGAATAGAGCAGGCTCTTAATCCCCAGTACCATGGCTTCAATCAGAATAACGACACCCCTTATCAGGGGCATCCGTCTCATCCGGCCTGTAGAAATAGATGGCACCGGCCTGGCATCAACGGCAATATCACCGCCGGGACGTCGAACCGCAGTTACCACTGCCTTGCGTCCGCGTATCATTACCCCTTCAATAACTGCCTGGCCGCCGTAGTTATATTTTTTCTTGTCCGACATTCAAATAAACAAAAAGGAGCGGTTTTATATATATCCCGCTCCTGCCTTCCCGGTAACTTAAAGTTTAATCCTGTAGCTTGTAGCGCTTCTTAAACCGCTCCACGCGCCCGGTAGTGTCCAGCATACGCCGCTCACCGGTGTAAAAGGGGTGGCACTGGCTGCATACCTCAACTTTTAGCTGCTTTCTCGTAGAACCCGTAGTAAACACGTTGCCGCAGGAGCAGACCACTTCGGCGTCAGTATAATACTTCGGGTGTATCTTCTCTTTCATTATATTCAACCAGCGTAGACGCTGACCTTTCTGCGGTTGTTCCTGGCCGGCTCGTATTTGACGAAACCGTCAATGAGGGCATAGAGTGTATGGTCTCTACCCACGCCTACGTTATTGCCGGGGTGAATGCGAGTGCCTCGCTGGCGTACCAGGATAGTCCCGGCGTTAACGGTCTGCCCGGCAAATCTCTTGACACCGAGTCGCTGTCCCTGGCTATCTCGACCGTTCCGGCTGGTGCCGCCTCCCTTTTTATGTGCCATCTGTAGTCACCTCTTTTTTCTTGCGACGGGTCCTCTTTACCGGCTTGGCTTCCTCCATCCCCGGTGCCATTATACTGTCAATGCTCAGCCTGGTATAAAGCTGGCGGTGTCCGTTCTTACGCCGATAGCGCACCTTGGGCTTGTATTTAAAGACGATAACCTTGTCACCTTTACCACTATGCTGCGCCGTTGCCAGTACCTTGGCTCCCTCAATAAACGGCTTCCCCACGCTCACATTATCGCCATCGGCAATGAGCAGCACCCTGTCCAGTTCGACAGTACCGCCATCGGACACATCCAGACGTTCCACATCTATGGTCTGGCCCCCGTTTACTTTATACTGCTTGCCGCCTGTTTCAATAATAGCGTAAATATTAAGCCTCCAAAGAATATATTCTACCAGTTTTATAGCTGAGAGTCAAACGCCAGTCTGGGAATCATCGTACAAAGCTCAGGATATATCATGCTTAGAGGCGCGCCTGCAACCTTTCCCATTGTACCGCCACCCTTGCTTTCAACTCATCAAGGCTGCAATCGGTATCAATGACCACGTCCGCATGTTTGATTCGCTCCTCGGCGGACAGCTGAGCGCGGATTCGTGCCTTCGATTCATCTTCGGAATACCCTGCTCTTCCGGCAAGCCTCTCCAGTACGGCAGCCTCTGGAGCGACGACAACCCATATCTCGTCGACTGTCGAAGCTCTCCCCGATTCTATCAAAGCAGCCGCCTCCATCACGACTACGCTGTCTCCCCGGCGCTGGTATTCATCGAGTTTTGCCTTAAGCATATTGTCTATAATCGGATGTGTTATTCGATTCAGGCGCAGCAAGTCCTCGTGATTATTAAAGACACGTTTGCCCAGTTTGGCGCGGTCGATTTCACCACTGACTGTCATAATATCGTTTCCGAATTCACTGATAACCCTCTCCCAGGCTTCACTCCCTGGCCCAAGAGCTTCATGGCCCACTTTATCTACATCCAGTACAACCGCACCCAGTTCGGCCAGAAACTGGACCACGGTGCTTTTACCGCTGCCTATACCGCCCGTAAGACCGATAATTTTCATTCGACACCATACCTGATAGCTAAAATTCCCAAAAGGGTGCTGTTTATTATATTATATATGATAGTAGCTGTATTACAAGTAAACAATGAAAGAAACAGACGTACGATTCCCCTGTGGCGACCCGTTACTGGAGGGGATTTATTTTTACCGGATAGCAAGGGACCTTACCCTTCTGGAAGAAGCGGCGGTGGCGTTATTTAGCCGTGGTATTCAACGAAAGGGAGTCTAGTAAATATGCTGGTACTGGCACATACTGGAATTACACTCGGGGCGGCAACGCTCCTGGCCGGCGCTGCACAGTATAATAGTAAATCTAAAATAAGCAGGATATCATGGTTTGCGTCGGTGTCGAGATATATAGATATCAGGATACTTATTATCGGCTCGCTTTTACCGGATATTATCGATAAACCAGTAGGGCAGTACTTCTTCCAGGAAACATTCAGCTACGGCAGGATATACGCACATACTCTGCTTTTTCTCGTAATTATTGCTGCGGTGGGTTTTTACCTTTATAGAAGTTACCGTAAGGTCTGGCTGCTTACCCTTGCATTCGGTACCCTCATACACCTTATTCTCGATGAAATGTGGCTTACTCCGCGTACTTTATTATGGCCGTTTCTGGGTTTTGCTTTTGACAGAGCTGATTTAACAGACTGGTTATCAATGGTATGGCAAAGTATATTCAAGTATCCAGAAGTTTACATACCGGAACTGGTTGGGCTCTTGATACTGCTCTGGTTTGGGGTAACAGTAATCGTTAGAAAAAAAGTTGGTGCTTTTATCAGATACGGGAAAAGCTATTGACTCCTGCAGCTATTCCTCTCGCCTGCCTATCTCAATATATAACTCCATGATATTGGAGTCCCGTACAATGATGATTGTGGCCGCATCACCCGGACTTGTATATTCTCCGAGATAAGAGGTAATTTCAGCCGAATCCCTGACCGTCACGTCATTTATAGCCAGGATGATATCATTAACTTCAATACCGGCTGCCTCGGCCGGGCTGCCGCTGATGACTCCCCCCACGAGCACCCCGTTGACCGTCTCTAAACCTCTTTGCTCAACTATCTGCGGAGTCAGGTCGGCAATGTTGACTCCAATCCAGGGGTATTCAAAGAAGCCCTGGTCGAGTATCGCCTCGGCGACTCTCTTTGCCTTGTTAGAGGAAACTGCGTAGTAAATGCCATCGCCCTCAGTTGGGTATATTCTGGCTACCACGATACCAATGATATTGCCGTCGGCATTGGCCAGAGGGCAACCTGAATTACCGGCGTTGACCGCAGCATCAAACTGAATAAGGTTGGTTACCCAGCGGCTTTGTGTGTCATATCGTATTTCGGCATACTGGTCAGTCTGACTTATGATACCTTCCGTAAGGGTATCACGCAGGTCGAGCGGACTGCCGACAGTTACTACCGGCTCCCCGATTCTCACCTGGCTGGAATCCGCCAGTAAGAGCGGTTCAATATCCGGGTTTTTTTCAAGTTTCAGCACGGCAATATCACTGAACTCACACAGGCCGACCAGAGTGGCAGGGGAAATCATGCCATCATGCAGCATGACGTATATTGGGAAGAGCCCATCCACAACATGGTGGGCCGTAATAACATGGCCTTCATTATCCAGGATAAGCCCGGAACCAACCGTACTCTGGCCGTTATTAATCCTGACCGTAACCTGGCTGACCTTCTCGTAGATTGCGCTGGCATCTATCACCGAACTGGAGATTGCGTCAACAGCACTGGTAATGCGGTTATCCAGAATATCAACATCAGACGCGACTCCGGCGATTTCATCTTCTATATCGGCAATCCGGTTTTCTATTGTCCCTATCTCTGCTTGCACGGCGCCAACATCAGCCTGGGTTGCTCCTATCTGCCCCTCCAGAGCTCCGAGTTTGCCTAAAGTATCCATTCGTAACCCGGAAAGTTCATCGCTTATGTTATCGACTCTGGCGGCTTGTTCTATTTCAAAGGCTGTTAACCGCTCACCTAAATCATCAATCTGCCGGTTGAGAGTATAGGAGTAATAACCGATAAGTCCCGTAAAAATCACCAGCAGTACCAGTATCCCGATAACTAACTTATTAACCATTTATTCAACTCCTGACTTCTTAAAACAAGCTCTAATAATCCGGATGTTAATATCTGAACTCATTACAGGCGCCCGCAGGCAAGAGCCTTATGCTTTAAGACGAAAACCGTGCCCTGTTAAAGCTGGGGCCACGAGTATGGGTAATCAGTATCTATATCCCCCGTACCGCTAGGTCTCTGCCAGCCTTTTCTTTACCTCGGTAAGCTGCTGGAGGTGTGATTTTTCCTCGGCTATTATGTTGTTTATCATGGGCAGAGTCCGCCGGGGCATGATATCCCTCATTTCATAGTAAAACAATATGGAGTCCTTTTCAGAACTTATCGCCAGTTCTAAGGCTTTTATATCGCTGTCTGCCTGCGAAGCCATTTCACTGGTAATCATGTCATCTGTAAAAACGGCGTCATCAATGAGCGCCTGAAGGTAACCGGTGTATTCACCTGTTGACGACTCGGAAGGCTGTTCTATTTCAGCATCGCCAAGCATGTCCTGAAATATCCTGATATGCTCCCGTTCCATATCCACTAGACCTGCGAAGATATCCCTGGCAATTTCATTTTCGGTTGACTTGGCCATGATATCGTAGAAGGTAATCCCCCTCCTCTCGATGCCGATGGCTATATTTATAAGCTCGCTGCTTGAGAAGACAATAGACATGACTCAGCACCTCCATACATGCTTTTCTTCAGAGGCAATAAGACTGATTATCTATATCTCTACCAGTATGGCGTCACCTTTAATCGCTGTCTGATATGTCTTGAGAGGTCTGGGCGATTTCAGTGCTTTCCCTACTGCTGAAAAAAGACCAGAGCCCTTCATCCAGCGGACCACTTTTCCATCTGTCAAGTCAAACTGAGAGGCATGTCTTGGACACGTAACAATCGTTCCTTCAAGCTTACCCACGGACAGGTCAGCTCCCATGTGAGGACAGTGATTACTTACAGCGTAGTATTTATCTCCGGCTTTTGCCAGCAGTATTTCCTGTCCCTGCACCTGGAGCTTTTTCATGGTTCCGTCTTGAAATTCGCCGGTCTTGCCAGCCTCTATAAAATTTGCCATTCCGGTCCCCCTTTATGGAAGGTTGCCAGAAGCGCTTCCTGGAGACTCGCCTTCCTCTTCCTCTAGCAGGTCTTTGAAAACATCGATGTGATAAATTTCGTTGTCCCTGATACGCAGGAGCAGCTTCTTCAGGCCTTCGTCTTTGACCTCTTTGGCGGCGCGGTCATAGGCTTCAGCTACTTCCTTTTCGATTTTTATATCAGCCTCGAGCATATCCGCTGTATGAGTCGACTGGTCGGTTTCAGAATGCTCAATTCTCGGCGTACCGCCGCCGTCAACCAGCTCTTCAGCAAGCCATCCCAGGTGCTGCATTTCGTTAATAGCCTGGTCTTCAAGCTGTCTCTTGGCTTCCTGGTTCCTGGTCATATAGGATTGAAACAGGTATTGTAGAACGACTGTGTACTCGTGCTCGATACCCCAGTTAAGTGTCTTGGTGACGCTGTCCTTATGCTCTCCCCTGTGGTCTTGAGTACCCTCTTTCTTTGATTTTTCCACGAAGTGCTCGAAGTCGCCGTGATGCGACTCTTCATCAGCCAGGATGCGCTTTAGAAGCCGCTTCACCTTGGGGTCATCAACCATCTTGATATGCTCTTTATAGTGGCTGATGGCATCTTCTTCGAGCAGTACGTCATTGCCCAGGAAGTCAGGGATGGTCTTACCTCCCATGCGCATGGAGCCCCGTTTCAGACTTGGCTGACCGCCCAGTTCAACGATTAACTCCGCCAGCCAGTCCAGGTGCCTCATTTCCTCCCTGGCGATGGCTTCAACCTCACAGGCCATCTCGCCTTCTCCCATAGCGTAGGCATGGTTCAGATACTGTATAATGGCGCCATGTTCATCCTGCAGGTCGGCATTCAGCAGTTCAATAATTTTCTCTTTTTCCATTGGTCACCTCCTAAGATTATTCTATAAAGCAAAAAGTTTTTTCGTTAAATAGCCTAACCACGTGGCTCTCAATATTCCAGCAGTCTTTTTTCACCCTCTATTTGCTTGATATCGGTGATGTCCTGACCGACTTCCAGTGTGCCCAGGTACTTGCCTTCTTTATCACGCACGGCGAAATACCTGATATAGATTTTCCTCCCCTTGAGGTCTATCCAGAATTCAGCGAAGTCTCTTTTACCGCTTTTTAAATCAGAAATTACTCTGTCTACCTTGTCCACACTGGCTGGCGGGTGGCATTTCTGCACAGTCCTGCCAAGTACTGACGGTGGCCGCTTGAAGACCCTCGTTTCGTGCTTGTTCCAGAACCTGACCGTGTCATTCTCATCAACAAAGGAGATATCCACTGGTATCGTTTCCAGGATTCCTGCCAATTGCTCCCAGTTCAGGTTCTCTATCATAGTCGCCACCTCTAATCCTTCACTTTTTCAAAGTCGTTCTTGGCGGCACCACAGACCGGACATACCCAGTCGTCAGGTATTTTCTCAAAAGGCGTTCCGGGTTCGATACCACCATCGGGGTCGCCCAGTTCCGGGTCGTAGACGTAGCCACAGACAGTGCACTCATATTTGTCCATCCTTATACATGGCCTCCTTTCTCTTTTCCGATATAGCTGGGGGCGGTCTTGGGGATAGTGCCTCGCTTGACCTGATGATAATATTCATAGGTCATGCATTTTTCTTCGGTAAGGATTTCCGCAGCGACAACCCTGCCGATAAACATTGTATGTGTTCCCACGTCCACATCCTGAATTACCTCAACTTCCAGGTAAGCGGTGGCGTTATCTATAAAGATGGGGGCTTTTGTTTTGGATATTTTATAACTCATTCCCTTCAATTTATCGGTGTCTTTCCCCGATTTAAAACCGAAATTACCGATAAAAGGGAGAGGTGTTGCTTCACAGAGGATAGAAACAGTAAAGACCCGGCTGGCTTTGATAAACTCATGTGTCATATTGGTCTTATTAATGCTTACGGCAACAGTTGGAGGTTCTGATGTTACCTGGATTACCGTATTGGCGACCTGCCCGTTGAGCCTGTCACCTTTTCTTGAGCCTATAATATACAGGCCATAGCTGAGCTTGTGCAGAGCATTAAGGTTCATTTCCCTTACCTCCCGCTACATAACCTCTTTTTCGCTGGCTTCTACCGCCCGTTTGAGTTCTTCACCCAGCAATGGAGGTAATCCCTCAATGTCCACGCGGAGGAAGCCCCTTACTATAGTAGCCGTGGCCTCGTCTCGCGTCAGGCCTCTGGCCATCAGGTATTCTACTTCCTCTTCGGCGATTTTACCGACGGCGGCTTCGTGGGACAGGTCAATACCGGCCAGCGTACCTTTCAGCTCGGGTATAGCATGAATAACACCTTTTTCACCCAGAATCAGACCACGGCACTCAAGGTGTCCCTTTACCTCAGGGGCATTGCCTTCTATGTAACCCCGGGCTATAATATTACCCCCGGTAGTGATAGCGCGGGAGATAATTTCGGTCTTAGCGCCCTTGGCATCGAGAATTACCCGCGTACCCACGTCCAGCGATGAACCCTCGCCCGTCACCAGTACGCTGTTGAACCTGGCGGTAGCATTATCGCCCACGCATCTTACGAGCGGATTCATTTGCAGTGAACGCACAGGTTTCATGAGAACATAGTTGCTCATAAAAAGCCCGTCCTGTTCAATGATAGCGGTGGTGCGGGGTCGCACTGCTATTTCCGGATTCCAGCTATGTATCATGGTAAACGTAACCTTGGCACCCTTCTTTATATAGAACTCGGAAACACCGAGGTGCAGTCCGGGGTCTTCAGTGGAAGCAGTGGTACAGCCGGTAATAATGTGCAGTTCCGAATCTTCCTCGGCGATGATGATATTATGCACGTTTTGCACCAGCTGCTCTTTGGCCAGATAAAGGCAGGCCTGAACCGGAAAGTCAGTTTTCTGGCCGGGCAGAGACCTGATGAAATAACCGTTATTCTGGTTTAACTCGATATTTGCCGTGTACTTATCCGTGTCCACGGGTACTGCTTTCCACCAGTAGTCCTCCAGCCAGTCGTATTTCTCACGCGCCTCGCTAACCGACATCACTTCAACACCATCCTGACTCATGGAGAAGTGGACCGGTGTGTTGTCCATCTGTACGTAGGTGCCCGACCTCTGGCTGGTGTCATCCAGCATAACTCCGGCACCAAGCATCTGCTTCTTTACCTTGGGAGGGAGCTGAGACAGGTTGGCCCTATAGGGGTACTCTTCGCCTGAGCTGACGTACCTGCTTAAGTCAATATCCTCACCGAGGGAGGCGGCTTTGCCGGCCGCCGCCTTGGCCTTGTCCTTATAGTCCTTCGACTTATTTGCTTTACTCATGTGAAGGCACCCTCCCCAGATAGCATTTTATACATTCGTCATAGCCCTTCTCCCTTATCGTCGCCAGCATCTCGTGGGGGTCGCCCACGCATCCTATAGTGCCGTCACACATGACGTAGCCGGTACGGGCATTGACATAGTCGAGGATATGACCGGTGTGGGTTATAATAAGCCCCATGCACTTCCGGTACTGTATCGGACAGTTCTTTTCCAGGAGCTCATTCATAAGCTCACCAATCAGGACTATATTTACCAGGTCGACGCCCGATTCCGGTTCATCCATGAGGGTTAGTTCCGGTTTCTGGGCGAGAAGCTGCATTAATTCGGAGCGCTTTATCTCGCCTCCGGAAAAGCCGTAGTTAATATCTCTCTCTAGGAAATCACCAAGGTCGGCTTTATCCGCCAGCTTTACGATGGCATCATCGTCCTCATGACCTTTGAGGCAGGCGGCTACCATGTCGCGGGTCTTGACGCCGCGCACCACCGGAGGCCGCTGGAATGACATACCGATACCCAGGCGCGCCCTTTCGTCTACAGTCAGATTGGTTATATCTTTCCCTTTGAAGCTGATGCTACCCTTGGTAACCTTATACTTGGGAAAACCCATTATAGCCATGAGTAAAGTGCTTTTACCGGCGCCGTTGGGACCGAAGAGGACATGAGTCTCGCCGTTATTTATGGTCACATTGACATCATGTATGATTTCCTTGTCTTCTACGGCTACGGACAGGTCTTTAATCTTCAGCATACTTTACACCTCCATGACCCTACGATTTAATTACAGTATTTCTCTGACCTTAACCACCGTCAAGCGAGGGGTGTTCTTTCTGGACAAACCAAGCCGCCGGATTCTTGAGGAATTCGTAGTAATCAAGAAGGACACGGTGATGTTCCTCTTCCTGTACGGCTAGAGACTCATATAACTGCTTTTCGGCGTCATAGGTAGCTTTTTGACTCTGACTTCTGTAGAAATCATAGGTCTCATTCTCCATAGACATCGCTGTCTGTACGGCATCAAGCTCGTCTGGCATGGCTTTAATACCGGAATCCATCTGGTCGAGAGCTTTAGCGAATATCGTTCTCAGGCCCCTGCCGCCATCGGGATGGAATTCTTTACCAGGCCAGCCTTTCTCGGCGCTGATAGCCTTATAAATATCCTCAAAAACCTGCCGGTGCTCATCCTCCTCGGCTGCCAGCGATTTCAGCAGCTTCCTGCCAAGCTCGTTTTTACTTGCCTGACTGGCCTTCAGGTAAAATTCCTTGCCGTCTATTTCCATCTGGATGGCTTTCTGTAGCGCTCCCAGTGTTTTATCCTGCTCCGTAGTCATAACCTTGCTTCCTCCTCTTCACTTGATGGGCAGCGTTTCGCTTACATGATTTACGCTGTGTAACGGATAATAAACTTATATTATCGTTTTGTCAACAGTTTCTAAATGAGTATTTTGCTATGAATTTTACCGTGAATTTTTCATGTTGTAAGTGATAAAAGTCACACAATCTCCGTCTGCATTACGGGGATATCGCGGTTAACATCAATCCACTGTAAAATGTGAGTTATATCACAGACAGAGTAATACAAGTTCACTACAATAATAAATATTGGGAGGAGGTCTGATTATGAAAATGGTTCGCGGATTATCAATTCTAGTTATTATTCTGGGTGTTGTAGCTATTGCGATAGGCGGAGTATTTATTGGCCAGGGGTTTGCCAAGAACAAACTAATTGTTGACAGGATGGAGGTAGAGAAGGTTTCCTTAGCCCTGGACCCCGACAATCCGGATGTTTATACCGAGGTAAAAGATATCGATGCCGCACAGGAAGCCGCCGATACCATCGCTGAACACCGCCGGGGTATAGCGCCCTCTTATCAGGAACTTCTGGCCGGTGGCCGTTATGACCCAACCAATCTCCAACAGTTAACCTACGCTCAGGCAATGAATCTTGAGAACTATCTGTATCTGGCTGTTGCCGCCTTTGGTCTTGTTCAGGTGGTCATGGCCAGCGGTGCCTCCATGGTTGTTATGGGTATTGCTCTTGGCGGTACGGGACTGGCGCTCCACAGGCTGAGCCGTCAGTAAATTCGATGATATTTTAACACAATATTACAAGATCAGGGATAGCGTCACATGCATCCGGCCTCTTGCGGACTATCGCTGAGACAGTATAAAAGTAGTGCTGGCTGGCGGGTAAGCTTTGTGCTATACTTTGTCTGGTTAATAAGCCTACTTCTACAGAAGTCCGCTGGCGACTAAAGAGTTATAAAATCAGAGAGGAAATAGTGTAATGGCAGGGGAGGTAAATCTTTCGGTCAATAATATTCCTATCAATCTGGACCATTTCGTACGCTCATATATCGAACATACCGTTGGCGGTATTGTGGCCAGCTTGAACGACACAGGTGAAATAGAAAGCCTTGAGCTTACTATTGATAATGAGGGACAGGTAGCAATACAGCTAAACAATGCTGAAGTCCCAATCAAGTACTTCCCGATTGAAATAATCAGAAGTACTATTCTTGGTATGATTGCCCCACTCAAGGGAGTAGAGGGGGAAGTGAACACTCTGGAAATAACCATCAGTCGGTAATTACCGGAACAGGATGCTCACGCAGATGTCTGGCACAGCTTTACTCCACCCCAGACGCCTATATTTTCATCTTTAATGATTATCAGCCCCGTCAAACCGCTAATGCTTTTACCGAATTCAATGGCATCGCTAATGTCACCGGCATGGCTGACCCTGTTACCGATAGCCGTCGCCGCCGCATCGGCTAGGGTAGCTAAAGGCGAAAGGACGACAACGGCATCCGCCTTACCGTAACTCAGGGAATGCCCCACCGTCCCTGATGAGGTGCAAATCCCCAGGGGTGTATCCTGGGCATTGATTTCCAGGCCAATCTTGCCGGTCAATGGTGAATTGCCGGCGAATATGCCCACTATCCTTTTATTAAGGCTCTTTATATAAATGTCGCCGCCGTTTTCTACTATTATCTCCGGCGAGAAGGACAGGAGTTCCCGTCCGACATTTTCAGCTATGGCACCGGCTACCGAAGCCATCGGCCCGACACCGGCATTGCTGGATGCCTGTATCATTGCCTGTATAATTAGGGGAGCGTGTTCCGGCATCGGAATAGGCTCAAGTGCCGTAAGGAAGGCAGGATTCTCCTTAATATATTTCTCTATCTGGCGGCGATATTTCAGCACCAGTCTCTGAGTTTTTATCTGGAGGTTGGAGGTGGCACGGATATATAAATCAGTCTCCTTGACTGTTACATGAAACGGAATTAAGTCTCTGCTTTCAATCCAGTGCCGGTATGTCCTCGGTTCCATGTACTAAAAATGCACTTCCATCGCTCGCGGCGGGCAGGCCGTGATACAGAGTCCACAGGCGATGCATTTCGTATTATCGAAAAATACTACACGGGTTTTCGGGTCGACCCGGAAAGCTCCGGTAGGGCAGATGGTCACACAGGCGCCACAGTTTGTGCATCTTTCCTCATTACGCGTAACGTCCTGGCTGAGCGACTGTATTTTCACACCAGCCTTAACCAGGAAATTAATGCCTTTGTCGTATTCCTTCTGGTCTCCCTTCAGTTCCAGTACCAGCAGGCCCTCTTCTTCAGGTGTTATCGAAGCCTTCAGAATATTGAACTCAAGGTCGTAGTCTTTGACCAGACGGTATATTATCGGGCGTTCTACCAGCCGCCTCGGGAAACGCAGGACGATTCTCTTAGTAACTGCCATTTAGTTTATTTCTCCAGTTAATATTCTATAGGGCGTTCATCAAGAGGTCTAATAGTTACGCCGGATTCCACGCCGGGTAGCGGCTCCACCGGTTCGGTGAGCGTAAATTTACCCGACTTTATCCAATCTTTAAGTATTGTAGCGATTTCTACCGCTCTCGGGTAACTGGACAGAGAAGCGGTAGGCACGTCCTTCCCCTTGACCCTAATTTTACCGCTCTTGAGTTCGGCATAGCTGACCTCGGCAATTATATCCGGCTTCATTTGCGGGTATGCCTCCGAATAATCCACAACCGGCGCCAAAATATCCGCATCGGTTACGGTGGTATACTCCAGGATTTCCTCGGATAATATCGGTATGGGCACGCCGACTCCAACAGTCAGGCTGCATCCGTAACCAAGCATGCTCGTTCCTACCAGCCAGCGCGGACTCATTTGCTTCAGGTCGCCTATGGTAGCTAACGTTGCCGCCCCTGTCTTTGGTAAGCCTTTATCGGTACGGGGAACATCGGGGTTATGCTGTGTTCCCTGCCAGGCGATAAAACCGATGCCGCCCCCCAGGAATATTCGCGTACCGATGCCGATTGTTTTGTAATATGGGTCGTTGAACAGCGGTGAGAGCTGCCCGGCCGAAGAGAAGTCGGCATTACCAAGACGGGGCTTCAAAATGCCCATATAGGTATAGATTGTCTTGTCTGAAAGGTTTACGGCTACGTTATAGTTCTGGTAGGCATTCCTGATGTTGAACAGCGTCGCCTGGTTAAGGTCCCTGATATTAATCCATGTTTCGAGTCGCTTACGCGGATAGCAATCGGTGCCGTAAGCCGTCGCGACCAACCTTATGTCTTTGCCGGCTACCAGTTCCTCGATTACATGACCTCCACCGTAATTAAATTCGCCGGGGTGAACCCTGTTTCTCGGGTCGTCATCAGGCAGGGCGTTAGCACCCAGGAACAGGTCTACAGCGCCCAGTCCGGTATAGACCAGCACATCGTTAAAGTATACCCTGCCCCCACCCAGCTTGATGCGTGGCTTGGAGTGCCCGATATTGAAGTAGGCGCCGGAAGAGCACATAATACCGAAGGTGCCGGTAGTTACCACGTCCACCTCCTGGGCAGCCTTATTCACGCCTTTTTCCTTAGCCACGTCAATTATCTCTTCAGCTGTGAATACTACTGCCTTGCCCTCTTTGATTTTCTCGTTGATTTCCTCAATCGTCTTAGCCAACAGCCTGCTCCCCCTTACCTATAGAAACCATACTATCGGGGTTACATAACATTGTAACAGAGTCAGACCCCCAATACAACTTTGATGATACTGGAGTTCTGTTCATATTCGGTTGATGGTGATGCCTTGCCCCCTAACACCACCCCCTTGCTTATCTTTCCCCACCCACCGCCCAGTATCATCGGGGGGCCTAGCCCTTAAATCTTCCACCCCCCCCCCACCCCCGCCCATTTCTCACCTTTTACTGTCCCTGTCATTGCGAGGAAGTCCTTCTTGGAAGGACGACGAAGTAATCCCTGTTTACCGCCATATCCTATAAGTTACGCCTCGCTATCTCCAGAAGGGGAGTAGCCTGCGAAGAGGGGCGCTAGCCCCTCTCCCTAAAACCTCCCCCTCTCCTTTGACACCTCGTAAGGAGAGGGGGATTAAGGGGGTGAGGTAGATAAAATATTTTCATTTCTCATCTTATCGCACACGCTACACCGTGTTGTCTAAGGATATTTCCATAGTTACCCCCACTTCTCCAAGTTGAAGCGCCTATCAGCATAAGCTATAATCAGAAGTGAAGCCCTGATATAATAGAGAGGTGATTTTGCTCAGGACCGATAACTGCGGTGACTTGAGGAAGGAAAATATTGGCCGTGAGGTAAAGCTGGCTGGCTGGGTAAACCGCCGGCGCGACCATGGCGGGCTTATATTTATCGACCTCCGGGACAGGGAGGGCGTTGTCCAGACGGTATTCAATCCGGAAATATCATCTGAGGGCCTGCGTACAGCTGAAGAGATGCGCAATGAGTATGTGGTCAGCATTAGCGGGGAGGTGGCAATGCGTCCGGAAGGCACGGAGAACCCCAAACTGCCCACCGGTGACATTGAGGTTATCGTCAAAGAGGCACAGATACTCAATCCATCCCGGACGCCTCCGTTTTACATTAACGAAGAGGTTGAAGTGGATGAAAGTCTCCGCCTTAAGTATCGCTACCTTGACTTGCGCCGCCCCCGGATGAAAGAAAACCTTCTCCTGCGCCACCAGGTCGTTAAATTTATGCGTGATTTTCTCGACGCCAGGGGATTTGTTGATATAGAAACGCCGATTCTGATAAAAAGTACGCCGGAAGGTGCCAGGGATTACCTGGTGCCGAGCCGACTCCATCCGGGCGAGTTCTATGCGTTACCGCAATCGCCGCAGCAGCTCAAACAGATGCTGATGGTAGCCGGAGTGGACAGGTACTATCAGATTGCCCGCTGTTTCCGTGACGAGGACACGCGTTCTGACCGGCAGCCGGAGCATACCCAGCTTGACATCGAAATGAGCTTCGTAGAGGAAGAGGATATCTTCATATTGCTCGAAGAAATGCTGACAACACTGGTAAAAACACTAAAGCCTGATATGCGCATGATTACACCGTTTCCTCGCCTCACCTATGCCGAAGCCATGGACTGTTATGGTTCGGATAAACCGGATTTACGCTTTGATATGGAGATTAAAGACCTTTCGGATATCCTGGCGGATTCAGAATTTGAAGTCTTTAGAACGGCAATTGATAATGGCGGGCGTGTCAAAGGTATAAGCGTTCCGGGCTGCGCCGAGTATTCGCGCCGACAGCTTGATGAACTGAACAGGCTGGCGCAGGAGACAGGAGCAGGGGGACTGGTAACAATCGCTTTAAGTGGTTCCATTAGCAGCCTGGATGAACTGACCGGCGATATGATAAAATCGGCAGCCGCCAAATTTTTAACTCTGAACCAGATTAAGGAAATGGCGAAATGCCTGAACGCTGGCATTGGAGGCCTTCTCCTGATAGTCGCCGGCGACAATATGCTGGTTAACACGGTACTCGGTGAACTGCGTCGTGAAATGGGGCGTCGCCTTCAGCTGGCAGTAGATGATTTATACGCGTTTGCCTTTATAAATAACTTTCCGTTGTTTGAAAGGAACAGCGATACGGGACGGCTCGAAGCGATGCATCACATGTTCACCATGCCCAGGGACGAGGATATACCACTCCTTGACAGCGCCCCTGAAGCGGTAAGGGCAAAGAGTTATGATATTGTCTGTAATGGGCGCGAGTTATGCAGTGGCAGTATCAGGATTCATATCAGTGATTTACAGAGGAAAATTTTCGGAATTCTGGGTTATAACGACGAAGCAATCGAGGAACGTTTCGGGCATTTACTTGAAGCTTTTGAATACGGCGCACCGCCACATGGAGGTATTGCGCCGGGTATCGACCGTATTGTCATGCTACTGGCCGGCGAGGAAAATATCAGGGATGTTATTGCCTTCCCCAAGAACCAGAGTGCGGCCGATTTGACCTTCAATGCGCCTTCGCCGGTTACGGAAGAGCAGCTTGTCGAACTGCATATTCGTTTGCGTGAAGAGTAGCCTATCGGGAGGAATAGTGAAAGTAACCAAGGAAAAGACTGAAAACAGCCAGGCATTCTTAACCGTTGAAATTGAGCCTGCCGAAATGGAAGAGTCCATGGAGGACTCCTATCGGCGTCTGGCGCAAAAGGCCAGTATTCCCGGCTTTCGTAAGGGAAAAGCACCGCGCTCGGTAGTGGAGAATTATCTGGGAAAGGCAAACCTCATTGAAGAAGCGCTGAAATACCTGGTGCCTCAAGCCTATGAGCAGGCTATCAAGGAGCAGGAAATAGAACCTTTTGCCCAGCCGGAAATCGAGATAACTCAGGCCGACCCCGTGATATTCAAGGCAGTTGTGCCTCTGGCGCCTGAAGTTGAACTTGGTGATTATAACAGCGTTCGGCTGACGCCGGACCCGGTGGAGATTACCGATGAAAATGTCGATGCCGTGCTGGAACAGCTGCGTCATCAGCAGGCCACCTGGGAACCTGTCGATAGACCGCTGGACTATAATGACCTTGCGGTTATAGACATCAATAGCGAAGTAGAGGAGAAACCCTTTATAAAAAGACTGGGTGCCCAGTACCAGGTACTCCGCGATTCTGCCTCGCCGGCACCTGGATTTGCTGAACAGATTATCGGCATGCAGAAAGAGGAAGAGAAGGAGTTCAAGCTAAACTTACCTGAGGACTTTGCCAATAGCGAGATAGCCGGGAAGGAAGCTTCCTTTAAAGTAAAATTATCTGAAATCAAAGAGGAAAAACTACCTGAGCTTAATGACGAGCTTGCGGGCCAGGTTTCCCCTGATTTCAAAACGGTTGAGTCGCTCCGTGAAGAGACCTCCAGGAGACTTAAACAGTCAGCCGGGGAGAAGAGCCGAATGGACTTCGAAGAGCGGGTAATCAGTGCCGTCGTCGAACAGGCGCAGGTAGACTATCCGCCGATTCTGGTGGAGATGGAAATCAACCGGATTCTCAACGAGCAGAACCGGCAGTTGCAGATGACCGGACGGGGCATGGACGAGTATTTGCAGAGTATCAACAAGACGGCCGAGCAGTTGCGAGAGGAACTGCGACCGGTAGCTTCAAAAAACGTGGCTGCTTCCCTGGTAATCGGCAGGGTATCCGAGGCGGAGAAGATAGAAGTTGGCGACTCCGAAATAGAGAGCCAGATTGAGGGCATGACTGCGAACGCCGGGGACGATAAAAAAGGTGAGCTTCGGAAACTGCTTGACACCCCGCAAACACGCGAGTCCATCAAGCAGTCACTTATGACGCGAAAGACGATAGAAAGACTGGCGGAAATAGCCGGAAATACCGATAAACCCGAAACAGATACAAAGGAGGAAGAGAAATGAACAATTATCCTGCTAATGTTATTCCTATGGTTATTGAGAGCAGCGCCAGGGGTGAGCGGGCCTTCGACATATATTCACTCCTGCTCAGAGAGCGCATTGTCATGCTGGGGACACCAATAAACGACCAGGTGGGCAATGTCGTCATCGCCCAGCTTCTCTACCTGGAGCGCGAGGACCCGGACAAGGATATCAGCCTCTATATCCACTCTCCGGGCGGTATTATCAGTGCCGGGCTGGCTATCTACGATACCATACAGCTTATCCGTCCCGATGTTTCTACCATATGTGTCGGACTGGCGGCCAGTATGGGAACTGTGCTCCTCTGTTCTGGAGCCAAAGGCAAGCGCTATGCCCTGCCCAACGCAACCATCCACATGCACCAGGCGATGGGTGGCGCTCAGGGGCAGGCGGCCGATATCGTTATTGCGGCGCGTGAGATTGCCCGTCAGCAGGATATAATCAAGGACATCATCGTCAAGCACACCGGGCAGCCGCTGGACAAGGTAACCCATGATACTGACCGTGACTTCTACCTAAATCCCCAGCAGGCTGTGGAATACGGCATTATTGACGAGGTCCTGAATAAACCCGCCGAGGCAAAGGAAGAGAAGGAGAAGAAAGAAAAGAAATAGGCGAGGGCCTTTCAGCTAACTTAGACTATTCAGACAGAATACCTTTTACTTTTTCGTCAATCTCAGACGTAAGGTCATAGCCTTTTATCAGGCTGCCGCTGGCATCGGCAACCTGCTTATCCGCCGTCACTTTAACCTTCCCCTGGCTGAACGCCCCGATGGTGGCTATTATCAAAGGAATTTCCCGGGTGTATCCGTGCTGCCGGATAGCTTTAAACAGGGGGTTATCCACACCCCGCTCCTTCTTAATTTCTTCAACAGAACGTCCCTTTATTTCATCCCGGTACTTGTCAAACGGTTTGCCCCTTATGGAGTATGTACAGTAGGTGGCCGTCGGGCCTTCATCCAGCTCGGGTATAGCCACATGCATCTTTACTCCTGAAGCGTGAGCCCAGGTCTCTATTAGTTTCCAGATTACATCTTGCCAAGTTCCCGCCGGGCCATCGGGTGCCGCTGGGTGGAGATTGATAATATCATACTTCTGGCATATCTCCGGCCCCGTAATCAGCATAAAGCCGGCCAGCACGCAGAGGTCGGGTGAGTAGCCTTCCAGGCGTTTCATGACTTCTCTATCGTAGTCAAGCCGCCACTGCGGCAGGGGTGCTGAAGGTTCGGGATTGGGCATATCCCGCACCGCTTTATACATCTGGTAAGAGAAGTTGACCACGGGGATACCATATGCCTCCACCATATCCAGATACTCGTCGGTGGCTTCTGTCTCGCCGCGTTCTCGACTGCAAAACACGAATTCTATCTGCGCATCGAGTTCGCCGGACTTAATGCTGTCCTGTACGGCTTTAAGCAGTCCCCTGGAACCCTCACCCCTCCCCGTGGAAAACCAGCCGATTTTATATATACTCACCTTTACCCCC
This sequence comes from uncultured Dehalococcoidaceae bacterium, assembly GCA_964558675.1. GTDB lineage: Bacteria > Chloroflexota > Dehalococcoidia > Dehalococcoidales > RBG-16-60-22 > CAZLEY01. The sequence goes on from CAZLEY010000031.1 coordinate 21,617, forward strand.
TGTTGAGGAACTGGTTCTTAATCTTGGCCCAGGTGCTATATAGACGCACTGCCGGGCTTGACCGGTGTCCGTAAATCGTACCCCGGGCCAGAGCCTGGAGAAATTCTTCTTTACCGTTAAATTCAGCCATCTCTATATAGGCGCTACCGATTTCATGCAGTGTATGGGCATCGCTGCCGGCGCCCTGGGCAATACCATGCTTCTGAGCAAATGCCTGAGCTTTCGCCGAACTGGCTGACGAGGGGCTTCTGGCATTAAATACTTCCATAACATCAATCTGTCCGGCAATCTCCTCTGTTATCCTACCGTTCAATGAGGAGCCCCTGATTATCTCAAAAGGATGTGGTATGTTGACAAGTCCGTCCTGGCTTCTGATTCGCTTTATTGTCTCTTCAACGGACAGACCGCTGGGGATTGTCTCTTTTAGAAACATGCCCATAATCTCACCATGGTGCGTCAATATCTCCTCAGCTACAATTACGGGAAATGGAGCTATTGCCTGCATTTTCAAGGCCCCCTCGGCGGTACCGTGGTCGGCGATGGCGATACAGCTTATCCCCAGCTCCTGACAGCGGGTGATGATTTTTTCCAGGGGCGTATTGCAGTCCATGGAATATTCCGAATGTATATGAAGGTCGGCTTTTAACAATTTAGTCTGACTTAGCCACTCCTTTCCAGATAGGTGCCGGTACGCGTATCCACCTTGATAACATCCCCTTCGTTTATGAACAGGGGAACCTGTATGGTTAATCCGGTCTCCAGAGTTGCCGGCTTGTTTCCGCCGGTGGCGGTGTCTCCTTTAAACCCCGGGTCGGTTCCGGTTATCTCCAGTTCTACGGTAATCGGCAGGGCAATGCCCACTATTTCGTCCTTATAGCTGGATACCTCTACGGAATTGCCTTCTTTGAGATAGCTAAGAGCATCGCCAAGCTGGCTGGTATTCAAGGGCATTTGTTCATAGCTCCCCTCATCCATGAAGTAATAGAGTTCGCCGTCGTTATAGAGATACTGCATTTGCCGCGAATCGAGGCGCGCCCGGACCAGCCTTTCACTGGACTGAAACGAACGCTCTATAGTATGACCGGCGTTAATATCGCGCAGCTTTACCTTGGCAAGGGCTGTCCGCTTCATCTTGACGTGCTGGTAGTCAACAACCTGGTAGAGTTTATCCTCAAGCTCAATGATAACCCCTTTTCTCAGTTCTGTGGCATTAATCATATCTCGCCTTCCTGGCTCTTGAGATGGCTCTGGCTTCGCCGTTTTTCATCATTACCGTATCCTCAATCCTTATACCCCCCCACCCTGGCAGGTAGATACCGGGTTCGACCGTAAATACCATGCCTTCGGTCAGCGGTTCATTCGAGTTCGTACCGAGGCGGGGTAATTCATGAGGCGCCAGGCCGACACCGTGCCCCAGCGCGTGCCCGAAGGCTTCGCCGTAGCCCGCCTTTTCAATAACCGTTCTAGCGGCAAGGTCGGCCTCATGCCCCGTTGTCCCCTCTTTAATTATAGTCATTGCGGCTTGTTGTGCGTCAAGTACGGTGTGATAAACCTTTTTAAAGGTGCTGTCAGGAGTGCCGATACAGATGGTACGGCTCAGGTCGCTGGCATATCCATCGTATTTAGCTCCCATATCTATCATTACCGGCTCACCGGAGCTTATAATGCGGTCGGACGGCTGGGCATGGGGCAGCGCCGCGTTCGGCCCGGAGGCGGCTATAATCTCAAAGGGTACGCTCTGGCTGCCGTTTTCACGCAGGCTTTTCTCTATTTCCCAGGCTACCTGTTTTTCCGTCATGCCCGCTTTAATGCCATTTTCCACATATTCGTAAGCGGCATCGGCTATGGCTACAGCCTTCTCGATAAGCTTGATTTCCCCGGGCTCTTTAACGGCACGGAGTGACTCCACCAGTCCGTTTACGGGAACCAGTTTTGCGGGAAAGTTTTTTTTATTCAATGCATCCCTGAGTTGACGATGCGTGGTATAGGTAATATCCCCGGCTTCGAACCCCAGCCTCTTGATAGCTAAATCCCCGACCATACCGGGAAACCAGTCAGCGATGCTGCTTGTTATCCGTAGAATTTCATAATCGGGAGCCTGATTCGCCGCCTGCTCGGTATAGCGAAAGTCGGTCGCCAGTATCGCCTTCTGCGTAGTAATCAGCAGAAGGCCGGACGAACCGTCGAATCCTGACAGGTAACGCCTGTTCTCCGGCTGTGATATTAAGATGGCATCGACTTTGTTCGAGGCCAGCTTTCCGCGTAATTTTTGCAGGCGGTTATTCACTATCATCGCCTTCTTTCCGTGCCATAGGATGAGCCGAGAGGTAAATCTTGCGTGCCCGACTCTGCGTTACGTGGGTATATATCTGTGTGGAAGACAGGTCGGCATGCCCCAGGAGCTCCTGCACCACTTTCAGGTCAGCCCCTCCGTCAAGGAGGTGCGTGGCAAAGGTATGACGCAGCATATGAGGGTGTACTTTTTTACTTATAGTCCCGGCGTATTTTTCCAGCAGTTTCTGTACTGTTCTGGCCGGCAGGCGCCCACCGTAGCGGTTAACGAAAAGGGCATTGTTCTTTTTACCGCCGAGGAGCTCGTGCCTCCCCTGGCTCATGTAAACGCTCAGCGCCCAGGCGGCGGGAGCCCCTATCAGCACCACCCGTTCTTTAGCCCCCTTGCCCCAGACACGGATTTCATTGGTGGCCAGGTTGACCTGCTCCATGTTTATATTTACCAGCTCGCTGACGCGCATACCGGACGCATAGAGCAGTTCCAGCAGTGCGCGGTCGCGTTGACCCTGCGGCTTGGACAGGTCGGGCGATTCCACCAGGCGTTTGGCCTCTTCAACAGTAAGAAACGAGGGCAGGCGCCTGTCGAGCCTGGGTGAAGCGGTAGTGGCCGCCGGACTCACCGTGACCAGCTCTTCCCTCATCAGGAAGCGGTAGAAAGAGCGTATCGCCGAAAGCCGGCGGGCGATGCTGGACTTGGCCTTGCCCTGCTCCATCAGGTGAGATAAGTAACTGCGCAGCGTCTCCTTATTCACTTTATTGAAGGAGTCGATTCCCTTGCTCATCACGAAGTTAAAGAACTCCATCAGGTCATTGGTATAATTCCGCACGGTATAGGGCGAAGCGTTACGCTCTGCCTGAAGATAGTCGATGTATTTGTTAAAGACTTCCTGCATGGGTCTAACTCTGAGGCAGTTTCCCCTTATACTCGCACCTGGTGCACTTCGCCTGCCGACCCCTGTACTGGGTGAGCAGTCCGCCGCACTGAGGGCAGGGTTGGGGGAGGGGCTTAAGATAGGTGGTAAAATCACAGTCCGGGTAGCCGCTACAGCCGTAGAAGACTTTCTTCTTCTTACTTACTCTCCGTACGATTTCTTTACCGCATTTGGGGCAATTAACCCCGATTTTAATCTGGTATGACTGAGTGTATTTACACTCGGGGTATCCACTGCAGGCGATGAACTTGCCGAAACGTCCCGTCTTTATTACCAGAGGCTTTCCGCACTTGGGACAGGCATCACCTGTCTTTTCATCCTCTAATTTGACCCTTTCCGCCGTCAGGACGGCTTTTTGCAGGTCTTTATCAAAGGGGGTATAGAAATCCTGTACAACACTGGGCCATTTGCGTTCATTACTGGCAATATCATCAAGTTCGTTTTCCATGCCGGCGGTAAACCTGATGTTGATAATGTCGGGGAAGTACTGGATGAGAAAATCGTTAACGGCGGTACCCAGTTCGGTCGGCTGAAAAACTCCCTTAACCCTGGTTACGTACTCACGCTCCTGAATCGTGGATATCGTCGGCGCATAGGTGCTGGGACGGCCGATACCCCATTGCTCCAGCGTTTTTATCAGAGTGGCCTCGGTATACCGGGGTGGAGGTTGGGTAAAACGCTGTTCCGGAAAGACACCCCGAAGCTCAAGCTCATCGCCTTTTTCTAGACGAGGTAGAGAGCCTTTTCGTTCGTCCTCCACCTCATCCTTACGTTCACTATAAATGGTCATAAAACCGGGGAAGGTATTAACAGAAGCAGAGGTCCTCAGCAGATAATCGGTGTGATTTTTGGCTTCAATGTCAACGGTGGTGTTATCAAACAGGGCGGCGGCCATCTGGCTGGCCACCATTCGCTTCCAGATAAGGTCATAGAGTCTGAACTGGTTGGCATTCAGATATTTCTTAAGCATAGCCGGTTCACGGTGGACTCTGGTAGGGCGGATGGCTTCGTGTGCCTCCTGCGCACCTCTGGCACGTCTGGTAAAAGAACGGATGTGGGGAGGCAAGAACTCTGAGCCAAATTTATCATGGATGAATTCACGGGCTTCAGCCAGTGCCGTCTCGGCAACACGGGTGGAGTCAGTACGCATATAGGTAATAAGCCCCACACTCCCTTCATTACCGACCTGCAGACCTTCATAGAGTTGCTGAGCAATAGACATGGTCTGTTTGGCGGTAAATCGAAGGTTACGCCAGGCTTCCTGCTGCAGGGTACTGGTGGTAAAGGGCGGAGATGGCTGGCGGGTTGCCTTCTTCGTGCTTACCTTGAGCACATCGTAGGCAGCTTTTTCCAGCGAGCTACTGATTTTATCCGACTCTTCCTGGGTGTGAATGTTCATCCTGGTGCCGTCAGCCAGACCAATTAACGCTGCCCTGAAGCTTGCTTTCTCCTTCTTCCTGTTGAGTTCTACTTCTATGGTCCAGTATTCTTCAGGAACGAAAGCCTGTATCTCCCGTTCACGGTCAACGATAATCTTCACAGCCACCGACTGAACCCTACCGGCAGAAAGGCGCTTTCTTACCTTCTGCCAGAGCAGGGGACTGATTTTATAGCCGACCAGCCTGTCCAGGATACGCCGTGCCTGTTGAGCGTCAACCAGCTGCATATCTATGCCACGAGGGTTTTGAAAAGCACGTTTAACAGCATCCTCGGTTATCTCACGAAAGACGACCCTATGGTAAATTTGCTGGTCTGATTTTGCTACCTCGGCCAGGTGCCAGGCAATGGCCTCACCCTCACGGTCGGGGTCGGTGGCCAGGTATACTACCGAGGCGCCTCTGGCGGCCTGTTTGAGTTCGTTGACAAGCTTGATTTTGGCTCTGGGCACCACATATTTAGGCATAAAACCATTTTCTATATCCACGCCTATCTGGCCTTTGGGTAAATCCCGCACATGACCGAGCGAAGCCTTGAGACTGTATTCTTTGCCGAGAATTTTGCCCAGCGTTCTGGCTTTAGCCGGCGATTCCACTATTACCAGTTTTTTACTCATAGCCGCTAATCAACTCTTACCCGATACTCCTGCCGGGCTTCCCGCGCCAGGACGTATTTCATGGTACCTACCTGCTTTACCATACCCTTGAGCTCCATCATAGCCAGGGTGCCGCTGACCGCAGCCGCCGAGAGACCGCTGCTCCGGCAGACCTCATCAATGTGAATCGGTTCAGCACTCAACTGCTGGAGAATGATAGACTCCGTTTCAGATTCCGGGAGAACCTCTCTCATTTCTATTTGTCGGGCTACCGTCGTTAGATTCAATTCTTCCAGGATATCAGTATAGTCGCAGACCAGTTTGGCTCCCTCCTGAATCAGTTTATTGGTCCCCCTGCTTACCGGTGACAGGATACTGCCGGGAATAGCAAAAACCTCTCTATTCTGCTCCAGCGCCATGCGGGCCGTAATCATGGCCCCGCTGTTCTCACCCGCCTCGGTAATCAGGACTCCCAGGCTGAGACCGCTGAGAATCCGATTACGCCTAGGGAAGTTCTCCGCCCGGGGCCTGGTGCCCAGGGGATACTCGCTTATCAGGGCTCCTTGCTCAACGATATCACGGGCTAACCTGGCATTTTCACCGGGGTAAACAATATCAAGACCACAGGCGAACACAGCCAGACTCCTGCCGCCGGTCTCCAGTGCGCTCCGATGGGCAATGGTATCAATCCCCTTGGCAAGACCGCTGACAATAGTGATTTTACTCTGAGCCAGGTCGGTTACTATCTCTTCGGTTACCTGTTTACCATAAACTGTAGCCCGCCGGGTACCGACAACTGCCAGGCACCACTCATCTTCGGGCAGCAGTGAACCACGAATGTAGAGCACCGGCGGATAGTCGTATATTTCCCTAAGTCTTGAAGGGTAGTCGGTATCGTTACAGGTAATCACCTTGACACCGTAGCGTAGGAGCTTCTCCATCTCCGTTTCCGGAGAAACGCCAGGACGCCATTTAGCAATGGCACGTAGGGCGACGCTATCCAGGCCGGCACGTTTCAAGTCACCTGGAGACGCCTTCCAGGCGTTCTCCAGATTGCTGAAGTAGTTCTCCAGCTGTGTCAGCCTGACACGACCGATGCCTGGTATACTGCTGAAGGCCACCCAGTATTTAATATGCTCATTCAAGGTAATTTAATTCTAGCATAGGGGTAGGCTGATGACAATTTTAGTGTTACCTTACTCACCCCTTGATATTTGACAACCCACCCCCTTTATCCCCCTCCCTTGGAAAGGGAGGGGGAATTATTAGATAGAGAGGCGAAGCCTCTCTATAACTCTCTGTGGGGTTGGGGGACACATCTTACGGGTTAAGCCGCCGATGATACGAGGGCGGTGGGTGGGAAAAGATAAGGAAAGTAAAAAAGGAGGAGCTTGGCTCCTCTTAAACGCCCCGTCACACTGATTTCTTCATATGGGTGGCGGAGAGGGTGGGATTCGAACCCACGGTAGCCAAAGGCTACACGCGCTCTCC
>CAZLEY010000032.1:0-26922 GCA_964558675.1 uncultured Dehalococcoidaceae bacterium
AAGCCTATAAAGCCATCGACTGGATGATAATCTTCCTGCTGGCTGGCGTTCTACCGATGGGGCTGGCACTGGAACAGAGCGGCGCCACATTATGGCTGGCTGACCATGTCCTGGAGCCCCTGGCAGGTTACGGGCCGGTTATGCTGCTGGCGACACTCTATATAATCACTGCCCTGCTTACCGAGGCTATGTCCAACAACGCCGCCGCGGCGATACTGGCACCGATTGCTTTCACCGCCGCCGCTTCTTTGAATATCGACCCCCGCCCCCTGCTTATTGCCATTACTTTCGCGGCCTCGACGAGCTTCGCCACCCCCATCGGCTACAAGACCAACACCATGGTCTACTCCCCGGGGGGCTACCACTTTACCGATTTTACCCGCATCGGCGTACCGCTTAACCTGATATTCTGGGGCATAGCCGTGCTTTTAATCCCGCTTATCTGGCCTCTCTGAAAGTCATTTTTGGAAATATGAAACAGGAGACTGAATATGGAGTGTAATATCGAAGCCAATAAAGCCAGGTGCAACTGCACCTACGAACCATGCTCCCGAAAGGGCAAATGCTGTGAGTGCATCGCCTACCACCTGAGAATGGACGAGCTTCCCGCCTGCGTCTTTCCGCCGGAGGTGGAACGGACCTATGACCGCTCTTTCGCCCGCTTTGTTGAGGTCTTTCAAAGCCGGGGTGGTAAGAAAAGCTGATTTAAGGTATATTATTGTTGATGAACAAATCAAAGAGAGTCGCCGCCGCGAAACACCGGCTTAAAGCGAAAAAGTTGAAGGAGAAAAGAAAGGCACAGCCGCAGGCCGCGAAATAGCTCCTTCCTTCCTAACAGTTTAGTACACTGCTGGTGTTTTAGCCTGCCGGCGGTAGTATGTACAGTTTGGTAGGTGCCGCCTATGAAGTCAGTTTACCTGCTCACCGGTAAGCCAGGTACGGGCAAGACCAGCCTTATCAAGCAGGCAGTGGCCGACCTCGAACTCAAGGCAGGCGGATTCTATACCGAGGAAATACGGAGCGGCGGCACACGGCTCGGCTTCAGGCTGGTTACCCTGGAAGGCCACGAGGCGATACTGGCTCATGTTGATTTCAACAAGCGATTCCAGATAGGTAAATACGGGGTTGATGTTGCCAGCCTGGATAGAGTCGGTGTCCCGACCCTGCGCAGGGCCGCTAAGCAGTGCGACATTGTAATCGTTGATGAAATCGGCAAAATGGAGATGTTCTCGGCTGACTTCCGGGAGGCGGTATCAGAGGTAATTAGCGGCGGTAAAACGTTGCTGGGAACGATTATGCTTCAGGCTAACCCGTGGGCGGATGCCATCAAGCAACAACCTCAGGTAAAACTGGCGACCGTAACCAGGGCCAGTTACTATCAGATATTGGACGACTTAAAAAATTGGCTTAGAGCTACGGAGAGTTAAAAGATAATATATGTCGGAACTACCAGAACTTATTCAAGCACTCCTCGACCCCAAAGCCTACCCCCACCATCCCCGGAAGGTTGAGCTCACGCAGACCCAGATGTCCTATGTTTTCCTGACCGACGATTACGTCTATAAAATAAAGAAGCCGGTAGATTTCGGCTTCCTGGACTACACCACTCTTGAGAATCGCCGTTTCTACTGCCAGAAGGAAATAGAACTCAACCGGCGGCTCTGCCCCGATGCCTATCTGGATGTTGTGACAGTGACAAGCGATAATGGACGCACCGTCATTGGCGGTAAAGGTAAGATTGAAGAGTACGCCGTAAAGATGCGCCGGCTGCCCTATGAAGCTATGATGGACGTCCTGCTGGCAGCCAATAAAGTAACCCCGGATATGTTAGCTGACGTAGCGAAAACGCTTGCCGAATTCCACCGTCAGGCGGCGACCGGCGGCGATATTAACGTCTTCGGCGGTATTGACACCATCAATCAGAATACCGATGAGAATTTCACCCAGACCGAGAAATACATCGGCGATATTATTCCCCGTGACACTTTTCAACGTATTAAGAACTACACCGATGACTTTATCGAGATGAATACTCCGTTGTTCCTGAAGCGGGTTTCCGATGGCAGGATACGGGACTGCCATGGTGACCTCCACGCCGCCCATATCTGCTTCCATAACGGCATCTGCATTTACGACTGCATCGAGTTCAATGACCGCTTCCGCTACTGTGATGTCGCCTCGGAGGTCGCCTTCCTGGCTATGGACCTGGACCACTACGGGCGGCCTGACCTGTCCGAAAGCTTCGTAGTAGCCTATGTGGAAAAAAGCGGCGACGGGGAACTTAAGCAACTGCTGAATTTCTACAAGTGCTACCGGGCATACGTGCGGGGCAAGGTAGCTTGCTTCCAGTACGATGACCCTTATATCTCCCCCGGCGAAAAGGAGAGAGTCATGGCTAACGCCCGGAGCTACTTTGAACTGGCGGAATCGTACATATAAGGCGATTTAGGAGGTAACAAGTTGAGAGAACCATTTGCTAAATATATAGAAGCCAGATTGAGGCCCGGCTTTCTGCTTATCGCCTGCGGTCTCCCCGGTACCTGGAAGACGGAGACCACCGAAGAAGTCGCTAAAATCAAGGGCTGCAAGCTCCTGCGGACCGATATCATCCGGCTGGAAGTGCTGAAAAACGAAGATATCTTCGATGAAAAGGTCGCCGCCAATATGGATAAACGCACCATGGTCTACAACGAGATGCTCCGGCAGGCGGATGAAGCCTTAAACAGCGGCAACTGCGTCATCCTCGACGCTACCTTCGTCACGCAGTCGCTACGGCAAAGGGCGGCGGGTATCGCCGCGAAACATGCCAAGACCTTCGTCATCCTTCAGACAGACTGCCCCCAGAAGGTATCCATCAGGCGGATACTCGCCCGGACTAAGGAAGAATATGTGTCTAATGCCCTGACCGAGGAAGCCTACCTCAACAATAAAAAGAAGTTTGAAGCTGTAAATATAGATAATTTGAAAAAGCTGTATTCCAAACTGGATATTGTTCACCTGACAGTTGATACCACGCAAGACCCGCCCGAAGACTGGTATATTACGAGTGAAGTGAAGAGATAATGTGGTTACTTTATGAAGATTGATTTACATATCCATACCAGCACCGGCTCCGATGGCGCTCTCACCATCGGGGAAGTCTTTAATGAAGCTAAAAAAAGAAATATCGACCTGCTATCAATAACCGACCACGATGCCATAGACCACCAGGGACAGGCCGTTGCACTGGCAGCTAAATACGGTATTCACTATATCACCGGCGTCGAGTTGAATGTCACTTTTCCGTATGCCACTAAATCCGTTTCGCTCGACTTCCTGGGATACGGGTATGACTACACTGACCGGGCGTTTAAGGACAAACTGCACCTGGTGAGAGACCATCGGGCGAAAAGAGCGCGCAAAATAATAGAAAACCTCAACGCCGAGTTTAAAAAAGAGAACCTCCCTTTGTTCACCGATGAAGACCTTAATCTAATGCAGGAAGGTGTCGACGGAATTTTAAGCCGACCCCACATCGCCGATTACCTTATCAAAAAGGACGTTGTCACCACCCGCCAGGAAGCCTTCGATAAATACCTGGTCAAATGCGATGTGCCCAAGTACCCGCTTTCGCTTCCCGAGGCCTCGGAGCTTATCAGGAACGCTGGCGGCAGGCTCTCTCTTGCCCACCCCAACGACCCCAACGGGACATCTCTTATAAGCCTCACTAATGACCTGACTGAGCAGACCAAAATCATCGAGGGAAATATGCTGGAGTATATCGACGGCGTGGAATGCTGGCACTCCCGAAATGACGCCGCGACCACGGCGCATTACATTAAATTCTGCCAGAAACACGACTTGCTCATGACCGGGGGTAGCGACTGCCATCAGAAACCGATACTGCTGGGCACGGTGGCTGTGCCCGATTTTGTGGCGGGGCAGTTTACAGGGTAGTCCGCCATGACAAAGGAAAGGCTTTTGCTCAAAATCGGCTTGATTCAAATGCGCTGCGAGAAAGCCGCTATTACCGAGAATCTGAAAATCCTGTCAGAATATATTGCCGAGGCCAATGTGAAAGGCATAGACATCATCGGCTTCCCCGAAATGAGCATCACGGGTTATGCCGACCCGACCAGATACCCCGAAGCTATCATTCGCCTGGACGGAGCGGAAATCGAAGCTGTACTTAAAATGACAGAGGGTCGGAAAACTACAGTTCTAGCCGGTCTGCTAGAGGAGAACCCCGGGAATAAGCCGTTTATTACCCAGGTTGTCATCCGCGATGGAAAACTGACGGGCTGCTACCGTAAAAAGACCATCAAAGATGAAGAAGCAGCATGGTTTACACCGGGAAATTCGGTCCCCGTTTTCACACATGATGACCTGTGCTTCGGGATGGCCATCTGTTCTGATATCGGCAATGAAGACGTGTTTGCCGAATACGCCCGCCAGGGTGCGCGAATTGTCTTTGAACTGGCAGCACCGGGTTTATACGGCGAACAGTCCACCCGTAACTGGCGGTCGGGCTTCGAGTGGTGGGAGCAAGAATGCCGGAAATACCTGGAAGGCTACGCCCAGAAGTACGGTATCTGGATTGCCGTGGCGACTCAGGCAGGCCGAACGGTTGATGAGGACTTCCCCGGCGGTGGCTACGTATTCGCCCCCGATGGTCAACGTGCGTATGCCACACCCGACTGGTTGCCTAGGGCAGTATATCTTGCATTAGACTTAAAAACTCATCAAATTGAAGAACTTTAAGGTATACAATTGCCCCCCACCCCCTCTTTGTTATCTTTTCCCACCCTCCGCCCTCGCATCATCTGCGGCTTAGCCCGTAAGATATCCCCACCCCCCAATACGGGGTGTCTAAGAGGGGCGCCAGCCCCTCCTTCTATTTATTCCCCCTCTCCTGCGGAACGCCTCGTCAGGAGAGGGGGACACAGGGGGTAAGGTTACTAAACCCTCTATATATTCTCCCCCTGATAAATACCTCCATAACCCTCCGACTCGCCGGTCAATTCAAAAAACACAAGCTGTATTATCCTGGCATTCCTCTGCAGGCGAATACCACGCGGATTATATACCACCAGAAGCGACTGCGAGCGCCCGGAGTACCCCGCGTCCCATACCGCCGTGCCCACGGTAACGCCACAGCGCAGCAGGCTCGACCGGGGCCTCCCCAGCGCCATGATATCCTTCGGTAGGTGCACAATCTCGTTATACGTTATGATATAGGTACCGGGAACCAGCTCAATCGAACCTATCCCGTCGAACACCAGCGGCGACAGGTCGGAAATTGCCCTCTGGCCGCCGGCCGCCGTTATACTCCCCATCGATTGCGGCACGGCTACTTCGCGCAGGGTCAGGTCAAAGCCGTTGGCCTGCACCTGCTCATCAAGGTCAATCCAGCCCTCGATAAGAGGAGGTTGTTGCTCGACTAAACGCCGTATATCGTTCCCTGAAAGGACTGACATTTGTGCTCCTCAACATGCTTTCTACTTGGTCAACCGCCGTCTCATGGTAACCAGCGTTATTGAGAAGAATACCACCGCCCAGGCGATGATGATAACCAGAGCCAGCAGCATGTTGGGTTGGAACTCTCCCTGAAACAGACTCCGCGTAAGATGGGCAACCGGCGTTAAAGGCGCTATCCAGCTCAGCGTCTGCACTATCTGGGGAAACTCGGTCAGTGGGAAGAAGACGCCGCTTAACAAAAACATCGGGGTGATGAACAGGGTGAAGAAGAAGTTGAACGTGTAAATTGAAGGCACTATGGAGGTAAAGAACAGGGAAATAGAGGCAAACATGACCCCCGATAGTGCCGTCACCAGAGGTATCAGCAGCGCCCAGAAAGAAGGCACCAGTTGAAAAGCCGCGGCGATAGCCAGAATGATACAGCCAGTCATGAAAGCACGGGTAGCTCCCCAGAAAATTTCGCCGGCGGTAATATCCTCGACATTCAGCGGCGTCGCCAGAATGGCATCGAATGTATAATGGTGCTCCATCCGGAAATAACTGCCGTAGGTACACTCGAAGCTGGCAGCGAACATGGCATAGGCGGCTATGATGCCGGGGGCTATAAATTCGATATATCTCTGCCCGTCTATAGCGCCGATAAAAGCCCCCATCCCCATCCCGAACGCGAGCAGGACGAGAATGGGCTCGATAATGGCGCCGGCCCCCTCCGAATGCCACAGCCGGAAGAAGACGTCCCTGTTACGCTGCCATAGACGGAAAAACCGCCACGAAAAAGGCCTCATTCGACTAACGACCTCCCGGTGAGCTTGAAGAAGACGTCCTCCAGAGTGGCCGCCCTGGCTACCCCGGGAATTCCTTCCATTGGCCTGTCATCAGTCGGGAAAACATGGATTATGCCGGAAAACTCTTCGAAATCAAGCTGCCGTCTTTCCAGTTCGCTGATAATTTTATCCCGCTCAACGGACACCAGATCAATCTCCCACACCTGGCTGCTCATATACCTGGAAACAAGTGCCTGAGGAGTATCGATATCAATTATTTTACCCTGGTGGATTATCGCCACACGGTCGCAGAGACGGGCGGCCTCTTCCATGTTCTGCGTGCATAGCAGCTGGGTAACCCCCTGAGATTTTAACTCTCGCAGATTCTGCCAGACCATATGCCTGGCCTGGGGGTCGAGGCCTATCGACGGCTCATCAAGAATGATGATTTTCGGCGCATTAACCAGACCCCGTCCTATCAATAAGCGTCGCTTCATGCCCCCCGACAGCTCATCAATCTTGTTGTCCCGCTTCTCTTCAAGCTGCATGGAACGCAATATCTCCAGACTGCGGTGATATGCCTCTTTTTTAGGTATGGCAAAATACCGGGCAAAGGTAATCAGGTTCTGTATTACGGTCAGGTCCTCGTCAAGATTGTCTATCTGCGGAACGACTCCCAGGATAGCCTTCACCTCACGGGGATACCTTTTCAGGTCCTTGCCCACCACCCATATATCACCATGGGTAGTCGGTGAAACGGCGGTTATCATCCTGATGAGAGACGTCTTGCCGGCACCATTGGGCCCCAGCAGGCCGAAGCACTCGCCCTCCTCTATCTCCAGACTGATATTATCTACCGCCACCAGTTGCTTGAACTTCTTGGTTAAATTTAGTACCTTGATAATAGCCATAACAATAAGATTCTCCGGGGGATTTCCCATATATCATAGCAGTTTCAAAGATGGCTGACAACGAATGGCCAACCTACCCCTTTTTAGTATATCTTTTCCCACCCGGCCTGCCCGCCGTAGCTTTAGCGTAGGCTAGCCACCCTCGCATCATCTCCTGCATATTCCAGAAGTATATACCTTCCCCGGGAGCTATGCAGAAATACGTCCCATATTATATTATTATGCGGAGATATTTGTTATTTTCAGTAGATTAAAGCAGTTCAGCTGCTGTAGCTGGCTGTAAACACCTATATATGGAGTTGCGATGGATTAAAATCTAAGGTATTATATAGATGTTAGCACTCTCACCCCGAGAGTGCTAATAAACGTAACTGTAGAAGAGCTGTTTAATTCAGAAAGGAGGAATGGTATGGCAGCTAAATTGCAACCGCTGGCTGACCGGGTACTGGTTAAACCGATAGAGAAGGAGGAGATGACCAAATCGGGGATATACCTGCCTGATACAGTCAAGGAAAAACCCCAGGAGGGAAAGGTACTCGCTGTTGGTCCGGGCAAGATGACCGAGGATGGAAAACGCATAGTAATGGACCTGAAGGTGGGCGATACGGTGATCTACGCCAAATATGGCGGTACCGAAATAAAGGTTGACGATGAAGAGCTGATTATCCTGCGTGAAAGCGATATTCTGGCGAAGAAGACCAAATAACAAGGGTAGATAAGGAGGAAGAAAATGGCAAAACAGATTATATTCGGTGAAGACGTCAGGCATTCCCTGAAAAAGGGAATAGATGCCCTGGCGGATGCGGTGAAAGTCACCCTGGGACCCAAGGGGCACTGCGTGGCTCTGGATAAAAAATGGGGTGCACCATCGGTCATTGATGACGGCGTTACTATCGCCAAGGATATTGAGCTCCCCGACCCGTTTGAAAATATGGGCGTGCAACTGGTCAAAGAGGCCGCCAGTAAGACCAATGATGCCTGTGGCGACGGTACGACCACATCGACCATCCTAGCGCATGCCATCATCTCCGGCGGCTTTAAGAATATAGCTGCCGGTGCCGATGCCATGGCCTTAAAGAGAGGCATTCAGAAGGCAACCGCCGCTATCGTTGAGGAACTGAAGAAGGCCTCCACTGAGGTCAAGGACAAGGAGCAGATTGCCCAGGTCGGCACCATCACCGCCAAGGACCCGGAAATCGGCAGCCTGCTGGCCGACGTTATGGAGAAAGTCGGCAAGGACGGGGTTATCACCGTGGAAGAATCCAAGGGCACGCAGTATGAGATAGAATATGTTGAAGGTATGCAGTTTGACCGCGGTTACATAAGCCCTTATTTCGTTACCAATGCGGAGCGCATGGAAACCGAGGTTGAAGACCCCTATATCCTCATCACCGATAAGAAAATATCAGCGGTATCTGACCTTCTACCGGCCTTGGAGAAGATACTCCAGGTCTCCAAGAACCTGCTCATTGTCGCTGAGGACATCGACGGTGAGGCTCTGGCGACTCTGGTGGTCAACAAGCTGCGTGGTACCATTAATGTTCTGGCGGTTAAGGCGCCCGGCTTTGGCGACCGGCGCAAGGCCATGCTGGAAGACATGGCCATTCTTACCGGCGGTACGGTTATCTCCGAAGACATCGGACGGAAACTGGACTCGGTTACGGTGGAAGACCTGGGTCGGGCCCGCCGGGTAACCGCCGACAAGGATAACACCACCATCGTTGAAGGCAAAGGCTCGGAGGAGGACATCAAGGGGAGAATCAAGCAGATTAAAGCCCAGATTGAAGAGACCACGTCCGACTTCGACCGTGAGAAACTCCAGGAGCGGCAGGCCAAACTGGTAGGAGGGGTAGCGGTAATTAAGGTAGGTGCCTCCACCGAGGTTGAACTCAAGGAGAAGAAGCATCGGGTGGAGGATGCACTGTCGGCGACACGGGCCGCGGTAGAGGAAGGTATTCTCCCCGGCGGCGGTGTCGGCCTGCTCAATGCGCTGCCATGTCTTGACAAACTGGATGTACCAGGAGACGAAGCCACCGGTGTTGATGTTGTCCGCAAGGCAGTAAATGAACCACTTCGCTGGATTGCCGATAATGCCGGCCAAGACGGCTCCGTAATTGTCGATACCGTGAAAAAGAGCCCGAAAGGCGTCGGCTATGACGCCGAGGCCGATGAATTCGGCGACATGGTGAAAAAGGGCATTATTGACCCCACCAAAGTGGTCAGGAGCGCTCTGGAAAATGCCGCCAGCATCGCCGTCATGGTCCTCGTTACCGAATCTCTAGTCTCCGATATCCCGGAGAAGGAGAAGGCGGCTCCGGCAATGCCCGGCGGCGGCATGGGCGGTATGGACTACGGGATGTAAGATTTAATCACCGTTATTAATAATAGTAGTGGTCAAGAATAGCCGTGGCTTTCGGGCTGCGGCTATTCTTCCTTTCATATCTTTTCCCACCCGCTACCCTCGTACCATCTCGGGCTAATCCTTAGATGTCTCCACCCCACCCTCATACAGGGAGTTTAAGAGGGGCATCAGCCCCTCTTTCTTTTTTCTTCCCCCTCTCCTACTGAAAGCCTCGTCAGGAGAGGGGGAACGAGGGGGTGAGGTAGAAAAAATCAACCAGTTACGATAGTATGTATATATTTGCATACAGGGAGTAAGAACATGACGGCAAGCGTCTATCCAACCGGTACGACCATTTACGACCCGGAGAAATGCTGGAACGGCTATACCGTATTTCAGGCTACGTTAAATCAGACCCCGAGCTTGGGGGCTGTCCTTATTGACATGAACGGCAACGTGGTCAACCAGTGGAAAGGACTCGACGGCATGCCCAACAAAATACTACCCGGCGGGCATATCATGGGGAGCACCGGCGTGAGGAACTTCAAATATGGCTTCCAGGACATGCTCGACATGGTGCAGGTGGACTGGAACGGCAAAATCGTCTGGAAGTTCGATAGATACGAACGTATCAGGGACCCGCGCCAGAAACCGCGGTGGATGGCCAGGCAGCACCATGATTACCAGAGGGAGGGGAATCCGGTGGGGTACTACGTCCCGGGAATGGAGTCGCTGGTGGATAGCGGCAGCACCCTCATCCTGTGCCACAAGAACCTCAAGAACCCCCGGATAAGCGAGAAGCTACTCCTTGACGACACCATCATCGAGGTAACATGGGACGGAAAAATCACCTGGGAGTGGACTTGCAGCGAGCATTTCGACGAGATGGGGTTCAGCGAAGAAGCCAAAAACGCCCTGGCACACAATCCCGGCACGCAATTCACCGAAGGTAGAGTAGGGGACTGGACGCATGTAAACTCGATGTCTACCCTCGGACCAAACAGATGGTTCGACGGCGGCGATGAACGCTTTCACCCGGACAATATTATCTGGGACGGGCGCCAGACCGATATTACTGCCATCATAGAAAGAAAAACGGGCAGGATTGTCTGGCAGCTCGGGCCAGATTTTACGGCTACCGAGGCCCTAAGGCAAATCGGCTGGATAATCGGTCAGCACCATGCTCACATGATTCCCAGGGGGCTTCCCGGGGAGGGGAACGTCCTCGTCTTCGACAATGGGGGATCGGCCGGCTACGGCGCCCCCAATCCCGGCGCGCCCACCGGCACCGGTAACGCCCGGAGGGACTTCTCGCGGGTGCTGGAGTTCGACCCCCTGACGCTTGAAATTATCTGGCAATACCCTCCCCACAGTGAAGGATTCATGCCTCCCATGAGCGGCTTCTACAGTAGTTTTGTCAGCTCGGCTCAGCGACTCGCTAATGGAAATACGTTGATAACGGAGGGGGCAGGGGGACGTATCTTTGAGGTGACGAAGGAACACGAAACGGTATGGGAATACATCAGCCCTTATAAAAACAGGCAGTTGAAGACGAATATGGTCTACCGCGCTTACCGGGCGCCCTACGAATGGGTCCCCCAGATGGACAAACCGGCTGAAATAGCCATACCACGCCTTGATAACAGAAAGTTCAGAGTCCCCGGCTCTCCCCGCCGGAGACCGCTTAAAGTTACAGAAATAACAAAGCGTTAAAAGGGTTAACTCTTAACACAATTTACTTATCTATACCCACCCCACGGAGAGTTTAAGAGGGGCGCCAGCCCCTCTTTTTATTTCTTCCCCCTCTCCTATCAAGGAGAGGGGGACCGAGGGGGTGAGGTAGAAAACCCATAAAGCGTTCCCCTATCCCCCCCAAAAGGTATATACTTAATAGATAAAGGGAACAAACAATGACACTTCTTTGGACAATCGCAGGCATCATCGTGGGGGGAGGATTGGGGTGGCTGCTTGGCCGATACAACAGCCACCGGCGGCGCAACCAGGACTGTGAAACAACTACCTGAGGCGCTACATCCAGTCCCTGGTCAGGGGCCATCACCGGCATGATACTTGGACTTATTATCGCTATCCTGATTAGCTCCGCTTAATAAAAATGCTATGCCACTTTTCAAAATAGTCTCAGACTTTAAAATGACCGGCGACCAGCCGCAGGCGGTGGATAAGCTGGTGGAGGGCCTGGACAGGAGCTTCAGGCACCAGACACTTCTCGGCGTCACGGGCAGCGGCAAGACCTTTACGATGGCTAACGTCGTCGAGAGGGTGCAGCGTCCCACGCTGGTCATCTGCCATAACAAGACCCTGGCTGCCCAGCTCGCCAGCGAGTTCCGCGAGTTCTTCCCGGAAAGCGCCGTTGAGTACTTCGTCAGCTACTACGACTACTACCAGCCGGAGGCCTATGTCCCCCGCACCGATACCTACATCGAAAAAGAGGTGGACATCAACGAGGAGATTGACAAGCTCCGCCATGCCGCCACCCGCGCCCTCTTCGAGCGCCGCGACGTGCTCATCGTCGCCTCGGTATCCTGCATCTATGGGCTCGGCGAGCCAGAGGAGTACCGCAGCTTCGTCGCCAGCATAAAAAGGGGCGACAACTACAATCGCCAGAGGCTACTGCATCAGCTGGTGGACATGCAGTACGAACGCAACGATATCGACTTCAGCCGGGGTACGTTCCGCATACGCGGCGACACACTGGAAATACAGCCGTCTTACGAAGAGCTTGCCATCCGTATCGAGTTTTTCGGGGATGATATAGACCGCATCGTGACCGTGGACCCGCTTACCGGCGAGATGCTCAACGAGATGGATTCGGTTGATATTTACCCCGCCAAGCATTTCGTTACCTCCCATGACAAGCTGACGAAGGCAATCGAGGCCATCCAGGAAGAGCTGGCCGAGCAGTTGAGCGCGCTGAGGAAGCAGGAGAAAATAGTGGAAGCCGCCAGGCTGGACGCGCGCACCAATTATGATATAGAGATGCTCCGGGAGGCGGGGTAT
Source organism: uncultured Dehalococcoidaceae bacterium (assembly GCA_964558675.1). Taxonomy (GTDB): domain Bacteria; phylum Chloroflexota; class Dehalococcoidia; order Dehalococcoidales; family RBG-16-60-22; genus CAZLEY01. Next base: position 12,492 of record CAZLEY010000032.1, read on the forward strand.
TGTAGCGGAGTTGAGAACTACTCCCGGCATCTAGCGGGGCGGGTGCCGGGCAGCGCCCCCTGGACACTGCTCGATTACTTTCCCAAAGACTTCCTCCTGTTCATTGACGAATCGCACATGACCCTGCCCCAGATACGCGGCATGTTTCACGGCGACCGCTCCCGCAAGGAGACACTGGTGGAGTACGGCTTCCGCCTGCCATCAGCTTTAGACAACCGCCCGCTTAACTTCAACGAGTTCCAGGAGCATGTCAATCAGGCCATTTACACGTCAGCTACGCCGGCCGAGTACGAATACGAACACAGCCAGCAGGTGGTCGAACAGCTCGTCAGGCCCACCGGCCTCCTTGAGCCCGTTATCGAGGTCAAGCCCACCAGGGGTCAGATAGACGACCTCCTCGAGAATATCCGTACCCGCGTTGATAAGGGCACGCGCTGCCTGGTTACCACGCTGACCAAGCGCATGGCCGAGGAACTGGCCGACTACCTCCTTGAGATGGGCATCAAGACCCATTACCTTCACTCCGAGGTTGATACGCTGGCAAGGGTGGAGATATTGCGCGACCTCCGACTCGGCGTTTACGACGTCGTCGTGGGTATCAACCTGCTGCGCGAAGGACTCGACCTCCCCGAGGTCAGCCTGGTTGCCATCCTCGATGCCGACAAGGAGGGATACTTGAGGTCGAAGGGGGCTTTAATCCAGACGATGGGACGCGCCGCACGGCACATTGACGGGCAGGTTATCATGTACGCCGATAATGTCACAAAGTCAATGCAGGCAGCTATCGACGAGACGAAACGCCGCCGCAGGATTCAGGAAGACTTTAACCGGGAGTACGGCATCACCCCGCAGGGCATCCGCAAGGCTATCAAGGACATCACCGAGCGTATAAAGGCGGTAGCCGAGACCCGCGCTACCTACACCTTTGAAGCCCCGGCCACCCGCGAGGATATCTCCCGCCTTATCAAAGAACTGGAGACCCAGATGAAAGCCGCCGCCAGGGCGCTGGAGTTCGAGAAGGCCGCCCTGATTAGAGACAGAATTATCGAGCTGCGGAAGGAACTGGTCATAGAGGACGAACGAGCCATAAAATAAGGGAGGAGCACAAGCTATGATTCCGAAAAGCAAAGAAGAAGCCGTAAAAATGGTGCAGGCTAAAGCGTCCGAAAACATGGATAAATACTTTAGCTGAAGCTATAGTACGGTTCTTGCGTTGCAGGACACGTTCGACATGAAAGACGATATTTTATTGAAGGCTTCCGGCGCTCTGACCGGGGGTATCGGGGGGCTGGCCGATACCTGCGGTTCCATGATTGGTGCCTGTATGATACTGGGAGGAGTGTGCGGGCGGGGGCGGCAGGACGTTGAGAACGGTATGCAGAAGCTCAGGGAATCAACCAAGCAGGCCGCTGATTTTTACAGGTGGTTTAAGGAAGATACAGGCAACGTTACCTGCCGTGATATCGTCACCCGATTCGGGAACGGCGTTTTTTACGATTTCGGCGACCCGGCGCAGGCTAAACTCGCCTTTGAAGCCGGCGTAGCCCAGAAATGCGTCCAACACGTACAGAAGGTCGTCGCTAAAGCGACGGAGATTCTGTGGGACGAACTGCTCAAGGAAAAATAGCAGCGAATGATGGTTAAGGAAAGTCAGGGGGACGATACCCGCCAGGAGCGCCGCGAGAAGAAGCGGCGTAAAAAGAAGGAGCGCATGCCCAAGCACGGCAGAGGACTGGCAAAGACCTACATGGACGCGATTATAAAGCGTCTGAGGGGGAGGGTGTAGACAATAAAGAGATATTATTATTTAGCATATCTATTTTCCTTGACAAAAGGTAATATTTATGCCTAAAGTTATTCCAACTTAATATTTACATAAAATAACTATAAGGCATAAAGTACAGTGAGTAGTTCATCTTTCTTTGATGAATCAACAGAGCAATCAAAAGTAAAGGCTGATATAGTTGCAAAATACCTGTGGGCTTGGGCAAAAGTCGTCATACCAACAACAAGAACCAGAGATAATAAGATAGCATATATTGATTTATTTGCTGGCGCAGGTAGATATAAAGATGGAACAAAATCTACACCACTACTAGTTATTGAGAGAGCTATAAATGATTCAGATATGCGTAATATGTTGGTATCAGTTTTTAATGATTCAGACCCATCAAGTGCTGAGTCACTCAAAAACGCGATAGATTCAATACCCGGAATTGAAACATTAAAACATAAACCAAAAGTATATATTGATATAGTTGATGATGATATTACAGAGATATTTAAATCGACCAGAATGATTCCATCTCTTACTTTTTTAGACCCTTGGGGATACAAAGGATTATCTTGCCAATTAATTAATTCTGTTATAAAAGACTGGGGTTGTGATTGTATAATATTCTTCAATTACAATCGCATCAATATGGGGATTAGAAACGATAAAGTTAAGGAACATATGCATGCTCTTTTTGGAGAAGCCTGTATAGACAAACTAAGGACTAAACTGAACTTACTTGAACCATCAGAAAGAGAAAAGGAAATACTAAATACCTTAACTGAAACCTTAAAGGATTTGGGTGGGGAGTTTGTTTTACCATTTCGCTTCAGAAGTGATATAGGTAATCGCATTAGCCATCATCTAATATTTGTGACCAAACACCGAAAAGGTTATGATATTATGAAAGGTATTATGGCAAAAGCAAGTTCTAGACATGTGGAAGAAATGCCATTATTCGAATACTCGTCTATTAAAAACTCTCAGCCTTACCTTTTACCACCATATTCGCCCTTAGATAAGTTGAAAACCGAATTAATTAGTATTTTTGCAGGAAAGTCTCTTCCTGTATTAGAATTGTATGATATTCACAACGTTGGCACTCGTTATATCAAGAAAAACTATAAGAGAGTTCTAATGGAACTTGAAGAACAAGGTGAAGTGATTATGAATCCACCCACTGATGAAAGACGTAAAAATACTCTTGGAGATAATGTAACAGTCACTTTCCCAACGAAGGAGTAAAATATCTAATGGCAATCACATCATCAATAGAATGGACAGATTCTACGTGGAATCCTGTAACCGGATGCACAAAAATAAGCTCAGGGTGTTCAAACTGCTATGCTGAACGCATGGCACTACGGCTTAAAACGATGGGCAATCCCAGTTATAAAAACGGATTTTCTGTAACTACGCATGAAGACATGCTTGAACTCCCATTAAAATGGAAAAAGCCACAAACAATATTTGTTAATTCAATGAGTGACTTATTCCATGAGGACATACCAATAGAATTTATCTTTCACATATTTGAAGTTATGTGTCGTGCGAATTGGCACCGTTTCCAGATTCTTACTAAACGTTCTGAAAGAATGCTAGAGCTTAGTCCGAAACTAACGTGGATGTCTCATATTTGGATGGGTGTCACAGTAGAAGAGCAAACTTATGCATATCGCATTAGGAATCTTCAAAAAACAGGCGCCAAGGTTAAGTTCTTATCACTAGAACCACTTCTTGGGCCTATTTCAAATTTATGTCTAGAAGGAATAGACTGGGTTATTGTTGGTGGAGAATCTGGCCCAAAATCCAGACCCATAAAAGAAAACTGGGTTATTGATATTCGCAACCAATGCCAGGATAAAAAAGTACCTTTTTTCTTCAAGCAGTGGGGTGGTATAAATAAAAAAAGGGCGGGGCGAGAGCTTGAGGGGCGCACGTGGGATGAACTACCTTTACTAGTACCAAGTACTCAATTGCTATTATAATTATTCTCCACTACCTCTTCTTCCTCTCCTGCTTCCGCTTCTTCTCTGAAGCCTCCCGCTGCGCCTTTAACTCAATCAGGCGAAAGACCTGTTTAGCTTTACCGGCAATAACAAAACCCTGCATCGAATTCAACTACCTGTTTTTATTTTGTGTGGTCCCTCAAACCTCACTTTAGTTAACCAGAATTAACTTAAACCACATTACCTACCATAGCACCTGAATATAAAGAAGCCTGTAAAGAACGTAAATTTTATGCAAAGGAACTCTTAAGATTTCATAAAGGGAAATATATTGAGGCTGGCTCCCGGATATACAGGGTTAAATTCTTACCTAGCTCTTACCTGTTTCACACCAATTATTTACACGAATCGTCTATATTCTGGACAGACAGCGGACAAATCCGGTCTCGCGGCCAAACAGCCCGGATGGACCCGCCTTTCTGGAGGTCTGGAATTATGGTATTAATGGCGCTGATAAGCGGAATTATTAATGTGGGTTTAAGCGTTTTTGTCTTATGGCATCTTTCTAATATCTTCCGCTACGGTGAGTTTATTATCACTGAGTCCAATTCACTTATACTGCTGGTGGAGACTATAGCCATAGTTGCTTTCCTGATATTTGGTATATATCTATTAATCTATTTCTACAGGAGAGCCATCCGGGAACACAAATGGGAAAACAGCCCCCAGGAAGAATACACGAATGGCGATTATGTGGAAGAATTCCCCGGCAAGGTAGAGCGCGCGGGTTACCTGGTGAGCCTGCGGGACTACATGGTCATACTTAAGGAACAAAGCAAAAAAGACAAAGTGGTGTGATGAGTTTTCCAAAAGGTCTCTACTATAATATTCCTAGAAGACTCATCCGTCATTATTGAACCTACCCTTCCCCCTTCTGCTGCCTCTCCTCCGCTTTCTTCTTCTCCAGAGCCTCCAGCTCTTGCCTGAGCTTTTCGGAGCGGGGCATACTGAATTTCCGGCTCAGGAACCGCCCGAAGAAGAAACTAGTGCGAAAGTCGTCTATTTCATCCCACACGTCGAACTTTTCCGAAAAGCGCTTCTGCTGCTCCTCGTACAAATACTCGGCCTCGGGGTCGGCCTCGCTGCCCTTATGTTTGGCTCTGGCCTCGCGCAGTCCGACATCATCAGCGCTGAATATCTTCTTAATAGCTGAAATCCAACCCATTCTCACCTTCCTTATAGCCGGCCGACTATCGCTTCATTAACCGCACAGCCCTACCATATACATTATACAACGTCCCTGTCAACAGCATCTCCACGTTTTGACATTTCCACTTCGTGCGGATATTATAATTAGTGTCCCGCAAGAAGACGGTTAGCTATGTCCATGTATGAAGACTTATACAGAGATTTTCTGGAAAGCGATGACACGCTCCGGGTATACGATGGCGATGCGCCGGTCTTTACCTCTAAAAAGGACAGGCTGCTACCCCTGATGGAATATATCGCCGATGCAGGCTCCAGCCACCAGCAGGTAACGATATTCGATAAAATCATGGGCAACGCCGCCGCACTGCTGGCCGCCAGGGTAAACTGCCGGGAGGTCTACAATCCGCTGGGCAGCGAGCTTGCCGTCAGGACACTCGACAGGTTCGAAATCACCTGCCACATCAACAAAATCGTGCCATACATACAACAGCCGGACGGCATCAGCATGTGCCCCATGGAAAAACTATCAATAGGCAAAGAGCCTGAGGAATTCTACGAAGAACTCAGGGCACGCATAGAGGGCCCGGCGAGGCTGCTATAACGGCAACCAAGCCGGGTTACGCATGAGACCACATTAAAGAAGGAGGGATTAATATGGCAAGAACAGAACTGGAGAAGTACATCAGGAAAGGCGTCGTAACAGCACCAACACAACATCCCGAGGTCACGGCCCCGCGCCTGGGCCTGAAAAGTGACGAAGGTTTCGGCGGGTTGGATTTCAGCATGAGCTGGTGGGCCATTACCGAGCCCTTTGAAATGGTGGCGGATAACCATGCCCACGACTTTGACCAGTTCCTGATTTTCGTCGGGGGCGACCTTACCAACATGGAAGACCTTGGAGGAGAGGTCGAACTGACACTGAGCGAAGACGGCAAGGAGCTACACAAGTTTGTCTTTACCGAGGCCACAATGGTCTACGTTCCGGCCGGCCTGTACCACTGCCCGCTCAACTTCAAGAAGGTGAACGACCCCCAAAAGCCCATCTTATTCCATGACCTCTTCTTCTCACCCGAATATGGAAGAAAAGAATAGCATTACTTCAGAGTGAAGAAGAGAGTGCCTGAATGATAAATTCACTCAAAGGAGGAGAGAAATGGCAGAACTAAAAACTGTAAAATACATTAGAGAAGTGCCAACAAGGCCGTCGAATCATAAGGAGGTGACATCGCCGATACTTTTCATCGATACCCACTTCGCCTTACAGTACAGCAAGCAGAGCAAAGGCTAGCCTGTAAAACCGATATAAACCGAATTGACCGAAAGGAGCGTTTATTATGGCAGAAATGAAAACAGCTAAATACGTCAGGACAGGTGTTACCATGCCGTCGCAACACGAAAAGGTCGAGCAACCGATTATTGCCCTGAACAGCGATGAGAACTACGGTAACCTAGGGTTCTCGGTGTTCTGGGAATGCATTCCTGCACCCTTTGAGATGGTATCGGAGCACCACAACCACGACTTTCCCCAGTACCTGTGCTTCCTCGGAGGTGACGGCAAAGACATGCTGGACCTCGGGGGAGAGGTCGAACTAACGCTAAGCGAAGATGGTAAGAACCTGGAAAAGCACGTTATTACCAAGGCTACAACAGTATACATTCCAGCCGGACTGTATCACTGCCCGCTTAATTTCAAGAGGGTGGACAAACCTATTATCTTTATGAATATCTTCTTTGCCAAAGAGTACTCAAGGAATAGCTAGGCCTTTTTCTTCAGTAAGAAACTGAAACAGAGGCGAATGAAGGCGAAGGAGCCAATAAATGGACGCAGCTATCAAAGAGAAATTCCTGACTCTCTGGGCTAAATATTTCAACCATGCCGAACTACCCATTACCTTCTATTACACTGCCGAAGAGGGCCACGCCGAATTAGCCAGACCCGGTCCGGCGCACAGATGCGTAATCGGGGCATTGAAGGAGGTAAGGAACGGGCGGTCACTCTGTTTCAATGCAGACTCCATAGGCTGTCCCGGCGGTAAAAGATACCTCGGCTTCGCCGAGGAAATCATGCCCGACTTCGAGTACTTCCTCTCGTGCGGGATTCCCGGAAAACTGGAAGGCGAACGCTACAAGAAGTCGCCCGAACTGGTGAAAGAATACATGAAGCACTCGCCGATACTGAAAGCGCCGGGCCGCTTCATAGTATTCAAGAGATGGGACATGCTTGAAGAGTCGGACAGCCCGGAGGTCGTGATATGCTTTGCCAGTCCCGATGTACTCTCCGGCCTTTTTAATCTCGCCAGTTTTGACGAAACGGAAGAGAACGGCGTGATTGCCCCGTTCGGCTCAGGCTGCTCTTCAATCGTACAGTTCCCTTATCTGGAGCGAAACTCCGACCATCCCAGGGGAGTCATCGGCATGTTCGATGTTTCGGCGCGTCCTTTCGTTCCGCAGGACAGGCTCACATTCTCAGCACCCACGGGCAAGTTCATAAGCATGATAGATAATATGGAGGAAAGCTTCCTCATCACACCGTCGTGGGCTAAAGTGCAAAAGAGGATAAAATAGTTCCGAACCAGGTAAAGGAACGTGGGTAACATGAGTTCTAACTGTACCGCTACCCTCGTATCAGCGGCAGTTTGTCACTTAGATTTCCACCACGCCACCCGTTGCTTTGCGTACCTGCACCTATTTAGGCTACAATAGGCTGACATGCTCGCCAAAGTGAGAAGCGGCGCTATCATAGGCCTCGACGGGGCTATTGTAGAAGTCGAAGTAGATATTTCCTCCGGTTTGCCCTCGTTTACCATAGTCGGACTGCCGGACGCAGCCGTCCAGGAGGCCAAGGAACGTGTCCGCGCGGCTATACGCAACTCCGGCTGCACCTTCCCCATGAAACGTATTGTGGTCAACCTTGCCCCGGCCGACCTTAAAAAGGCCGGGCCGGCTTATGATTTGCCCATCGCCATCTGTATCCTGCTGAGCTCCGAGCAGGTAAGCGCCGAGGTTTCCGACATTATGTTCCTCGGCGAGCTATCTCTCGACGGCGGCTTACGACACACCAACGGCGTCCTGCCCATGGCAGCCCTGGCTCACGACGAGGGCATATCGACCGTTGTCGTGCCTGATGTCGATGCCAGCGAGGCATCATTGATAGAGGGTATAAAAATCATTCCGATGGCTTCAGTGGCCCAGCTAGTCAGCTATTTACGAGGGGAGATACCGATCCCGGAATATAAGGCGGACGCAGTACCCGACCCAGCTCCGCCGTCGTTTGCTAATACCAATCTGGCCGATATCAAGGGACAGGAACACGTAAAACGCGCCCTGGAAGTCGCCGCCGCCGGAGGGCACAACGTGATAATGTGCGGACCACCGGGCAGCGGCAAGACATTGCTGGCGCGCTCGCTTCCTTCGATTCTGCCGCCGATGACCACCGAAGAAGCCCTGGAAGTCACCAAAATTTACAGCGTCAGCGGACTGCTCCCCTCAAATACTCCGATGGTACGGCAGCGGCCCTTCCGCTCCCCTCATTACACCATTTCCAATGCCGGCCTGGTCGGCGGCGGGCACTGGCCCAAGCCGGGGGAAATAAGCCTCAGTCACCGCGGCGTCCTCTTCCTTGACGAACTACCCGAGTTCGGGCATTCGCTGCTCGAGGTACTGCGCCAGCCCCTGGAAGATAAATTAGTTACTATCAGCCGCGCCCAGGGGCGGGTTACCTTTCCGGCCAACTTCATGCTAATAGGGGCGATGAATCCCTGCCCGTGCGGGTATTACGGCGACCCCTTCCGGCAGTGTACCTGCCCTCCCAGTCTGGTTTCACGGTACCAGAGACGCATCAGCGGTCCGTTCATTGACCGCGTGGATATATTCATCGAGGTGCCCCATATCGATTACGAAAAGCTGACTGACGAACGTCTGGGAGAGCTTTCAGGGACGGTGCAGGAGCGTGTGACGGCCGCACGTTCCCGTCAGCTTGGGCGATTTAAAGAAACGGGATTAACCAGCAACTCCGAGATGACGCCCACCGAGATACGCGAGTTCTGTCACGTGGAAGAGTCGGCCCAGAGCCTGCTCCAGGCTGCCATGAAGCAGCTTTATCTTTCCGCCCGCGCCTTCCACCGCATCCTCAAACTTGCCCTGACCATCGCCGACCTGGAAAGCTCCGATGTCATTAAAGCCCACCATGTGGCTGAAGCTGTCCAGTACCGCCCCAGAAGGACGGAGTAGGTATGGGTTAACATCATGGACAAGTACTCAGAAAAGAACAAGAAACTGTGGAATGAGCTGACCCCTGTTCACGAGCGGTCAGCCTTCTACGATATAACCGGTTTTAAACGCGGGAAATGCACCCTTAAGTCCATCGAGCTTGAGGAGGTGGGGGATGTCTCCGGCAAGTCGCTGCTTCACCTGCTATGTCACTTCGGACTGGACACACTCTCCTGGGCCCGGCGGGGGGCAAAAGCGACGGGAGTTGATTTCTCAGAGGCATCCATTACCCTGGCACGCTCCCTGAGTCGGGAGACAGGCATCAAGGCTGACTTCATCTGCAGCGACATTTACGACCTGCCTGATGTCCTGAAAGGTGAGTTCGATATCGTTTTCACTTCCTGGGGTGTCCTTTCCTGGCTTTCCGACCTCAAGCGGTGGGCTGAAATTATAGCCCGATTCCTGAAACCGGGAGGTATCTTCTACATGGTAGAAGAGCATCCATTCACGACCGTCTTTGATGATTCAAGGGATGCCACTGAATTGAGGGTCGTCCATTCATACTTTCACAAGCCAGAGCCCACCAGATGGGAATGGCAGGGCTCTTATGCCGACGGCGATGCCCAGGTCCTAAATCCATCTTATGAGTGGTCACACGGCATAGGCGATGTAATCAACTCACTCATTCAGGCTGGTCTCAGGATTGAATATATCCATGAGTTTCCCGTAATATGCTGGCAAGCCCTGCCTTCCATGGAGGAGAAGAAACCGGGATGGTGGGGGCTGAAGGGAGATAAAATTCCGCTTACCTTTTCATTGAAGGCCAACAAATAAGGTGTTAGATACAATATATTACACATAAAAAAACAACAGACCGTAACAATACCTGAAAAAATATATTTGTCACTTAAAGACTCGGTATGATATGCTGGTTATTGGAACTGTTACCCACGTTTCCACAGACTATATATCTCAGGCAACGTGCCCGGTTAAGAGGAGCTAAAATGAAAATTGCTGACTGGAATAAAAAGCCAATCAAGATTGTCCTGGTTATATCTCTACTTGTCGTCCTGCTTGGGACGGTTACCGCATGTGAAGGTATGGGATTCCCTTCTACTACATCCACAGAGGAAACGCCGGAACCCGAACCGGTGGAAACAAGCCATGATGTCATCAATACCAGAGATGCCGCCATACTGGCGGTCTATCAAAGGCTGCTGGGTAAAGCGGAGAGCTATGAAGCCAAGACGTATCTCTCCGACTTCTATGCCAGCTGCGATAACTGGACTGCCCAGTCGGAATATTACAAAGACGGCTCCGGCACCTGGTATGTCGTTGTTGACATGACCGCTAATGAGGACTGGGAATTGCGTCCCTACTGGCAGCAGGCCAGCTGGTTCGTCTTTAAAGATGGGGAAGTGATACCCTCCAACCTCTTTCAGGCTAACGCGCTGAGAATTGAGGCTGACCTCCAGGCGCTGAGCCCGGAACCCCAACCGGACTCGGACTAAAGCCTAGAGGCTATGCCAATATCCAGGTTATTAAAATTGACTTACATCTGAGCTAAGGTGTAAAATCTGCCTTACAGACAAACCCGGCCGCCTTTTGATTATTATATTATTCAGAAAGGAGAACGATAGATAATGTCCGCATCACTATACGAAAAGTACATAGTCAGGAAACCGATACTGGAGGTCGGCGTGGAGGCGGTGGGAGTCCACAAGGGACACCAGGTTCCCTCAATGACATATATGAGCAATGCCCTGGTGCCCGGAAGCAACACCTATATTGAAGTCAGCTGGATATACGACGTGCCGGAGCCAAACCCCTATGTCCACGAACATACGCATAACTACGATGAAATTGTCATGCACATCGGCGGCGACCACGAAAATCCCCAGGACCTCGGCGGTACGATAGAATACGGCTTCAAAGGCGAAACGCTTGTCTTCGATACTACGTCCGCCATCTTTATCCCCAAGGGCACGAAGCACGGACCAATGGTCTGGAAGAAGGTCACGCGTCCCCATATTGAGATAACGATGATGCTGGGCTGCGGCGACTTCGCCAAGGCGATGCCGGGGCGAACGGTTGAGGAATAATGATCCCGGGGCAAGGCAGGCTATCCGGGGATTCATATACATAACTAATAACAAGGGAGGAAAAAGGTAAAATGGCGGAATCAAAATACGGCAAGTATATCTGCACAGAACTGAAGAAGGAAATAAGGCTGCCGGGTTACAGGGATTTTGAGACAGACATGATAGGCCAGGACAAAATCGAAGGCCGCCGGCGGCCGATGGAGCACGTCGTCTGGACGGATTCCGAGGTTATGCCGGGCTCTTTCTACTCCGAATGCGTCTGGCTGTGGCCTTCGACGATGCCGAACGTAATGCAGAGGCCGGCGATGACTCCCGAGCAGATGGAAAATTTTCAGGGAGTGCCCCCTCACGCCCACCCCTTCCCCGAACTCCTGTCCTTCTTCGGTACGGACATGGAGCACCCGGAGGAACTGTATGGAGAAGTCGAGTTCTGGCTGGAAGATGAAAAATTCATCCTTGATAAAAGCTTCGTCGTCTACATTCCGGGGGGAATGACCCACTGCCCGTTGAAGGTGCTGAGACAGGAAAAGCCTTTCTTCCACTTCACCATTGGTCCGGGCGAAATGTACGTATAAAGATAATTACACTGTCCCAGCTTAAATAAAGGAAACAAAGAGTCGAGACAGAAGGGAAAAATAAAATGGCTGAACAGAAAAATGCTAAAAATTTTATCTTTCAGGATAAACCCAATCTAAAGCCCCCTGCGTACCAGCATCCTACCGACCCCAAATACACACGCCGTCTGGCATATATCGATGAGGAGACCGTCCCCGGTGCCGATTTCGGTTGTGAAACCATGTGGCTACTGCCCGGGGAGAAGTCTGCTGCCGGGCAGAAAATGATGGATGCGCATACCGTACCCTACGGCGTATTTATCGGCTTCTTCGGCTACAACTACGACGATATCCGCGACCTCGGCGCCGAAGTCGAGCTCTGGATAGACGGAGAGAAGCACGTTATAACAAACAGCTTTGCAGCATTCATACCGGCAGGGCTGGAGTACGGCCCAATGACTATCAAGAATATCCAAAGGCCGATATTCCACTTTACGTCCAATCCGCGCGGTTCGGGCATAGGTAAAAAATTCGGTTCCTAGCTGCGGATACACCGTGAGACATTATAGCTTCTCAGGTAACGAATACGCTGTTGGCAACTTCAGCTATCGGTTTGCAGGAAAGGAGAGCAGAACCAGTGGCAGAATCAAAATACGGCAAATATATCGTCACCGAACTGAAGAAAGACGTCGTGGAAGCACCCTGGAGTCCACCCCCCTCACAGGTCAGTAAAGGCAAAGGCGGGCGTTTGCTATTCCTGGATAACGAGGTCGTCCCGGGCGCCAATTACCTGGAATGCGTCTGGATTATGCCCTTCCCCAAAGACGCTCCGCCAAGGAGCGAACCCGCCGTACAGGCGCATAAACACGACTGGGATGAGATACTGTGCTTCTTCGGCACCAATCCGGACGACTTCTATGACCTTGGCGCCGAGGTGGAGCTGTGGCTGGAAGATGAAAAGCATATCATTACCAAAAGCTGCATCGTCTTCATACCGGCAGGGCTACAGCACTGCCCGCTCCAGTTCCACAGAGTGGACAGGCCTGTTTTTCATTTTACTTCCGGGCCGGGCAGAATGTACTTCTAAGCGAGAAATAACCGCCAATAAGTATATTTACGAAGGTGAGGAGAATGATATAAATGGCCGAATCTAAATATGAGAAGTATATTATCTATAAGCCAAAACCTGATAGAAAACCCCCCGAAGGGATGGTAATACCTCCCAATATAAACGAATATCTGACCACGGTGACGTATCTGGACAGCGAGTATGTAAAAGGCTCCTTTGTCGTTGACTGCTGCTGGTTCTGGAAAGGGTCTGATTCCGGACCCCAGGCCCATACCCACGATTTTGACGAAATGCTGGCATTTTACGGGAGTAACCCGGAAGACCCCTTTGATTTATGCGGCGAAGTGGAGATGTGGCTGGAAGACGAGAAGTATATGCTCACTAAAAGCTGCATCGTCTTTATACCAGCGGGGCTGAAGCACTGCCCGTTAATAGTCCGGCGAGCGGACAGGCCCATTTTCCATTTTGGCCTCGGGACTGCCGGCATGTACACCAAGAAAGACGAGAAGTAGCTCAGTCCGGCAAACGTAGGGATAGAAATACCATCGTAATAACGACTAAACCCATTGTATTGGCAGATAGATTGCGTACAGAGCAGGATTTTCTACAGGGAAGACCCGGGGCTATGCCAGCAGCCAGAGGATTATGCCTACCACCAGTAAAAGTGCCCCAAGAATGATGGCTATCCACCCCCCTATCTTCAAAGCTCCCGGCTGAGGACTCTCCACATGGCGTAGCGAAAATTCCCTCAAATCGCGCTTTTCGGCGAGGGCTTCAAACAGGCTTTTTTCCTCATGTCTGCCCCATAAAATCCCGATAAGACCAAGAATAATGAACCCCCCACCTATACCCATCAGTATGAACCAATCCCCTTGTGTCATATCTCGGCCGACTCCTTAAACGGGAGTGCTGTTAGTGCTAACTATATGTCATCCGCCCGGAATATTCAAATACCGCCCGGCTGAGAAATATAACCGGCTATTTAACTTCAGCAGTAGCGCCCGCAGCCTCCAGCTTCTGTTTGGCTGTAGCCGCTTCTTCCTTGGTAATGCCTTCCTTGACCGGCTGTGGCGCACTCTCCACAAGGTCCTTGGATTCTTTCAGACCCAGCGTAGTTAACTCACGGACTGCCTTAATTACGTTAATCTTGTTAGCGCCTATCTCCTTGAGAATTATAGTGAATTCTGTCTGCTCCTCAGCCTCGGGAGCCGCCGCCACGGCTACCGGTGCCGCCACGGCTACCGGTGCCGCCGCACTCACCCCGAACTCGGCCTCCAGAGCCTTCACCAGCTCCGCCAGGTCAAGCACGTTCATGCCCCGGATAGTCTTTATTATTTCTTCAATAGCCGCCGACTTCTTCGGTCTATCCGCTTTGGCCGGAGCCGCCGCGCCAGCATCTTCCTTGGCTGCTTTGGGCTTCCTGGCCGCTTCTTTCTCCGGTGCCGGTTCTTCAGCCTTGGCCGGAGCCGCTTCCGCTGCCGGTTCTTCCGCTTTTGGTTCTTCCGCCGCCGGTTCTTCCGCCGCTGGTTCTTCCGCCGCTGGTTCTTCCGCCGCTGGTTCTTCCG
>CAZLEY010000033.1:0-23449 GCA_964558675.1 uncultured Dehalococcoidaceae bacterium
AAAACATATCGGAGTCGCCGAATTCATAGAGGAACTTACGCCAGGTGCGCTTCAGTTCATCATAATCGTACATGACCGTACGGAGGTCTGCCCCGGCATAGTATGCCGCGAAATTGCCGGCCGGCACAATGCAGGGGACCCGGTCGGGCTTTTCCCCCTGAAAGGCTCTGGTGAATCTGGTCACCCGTTCTTTATAGAGCTTTTCGGCTTCCGGGCTGGAGAATTTTACGCCCGGCTCAGAAAGCCACCGCTTGAAGCGCTCTTCCCGCTTTTCATCCGAGGTTAATTCCACCCATTTCTTTTCGGTATTCACTTCGCATCAATCCATCCCTTCGCCAGAGCTACCGCCGCCATGGCGTCCTTACCATAGGCGTCCGCTTTGGCATATTTCCTGACTTCGTCGTCCATCTGACCGCCGCCAATCATGATTTTTATTTTGTCTCTCAGTCCGGCAGTCTCTACAGCCTCCACCGTTTCCTTCATGGCATCAAAGGCGGGCGTCAGAAATCCGCTCAATCCCAGGATGGGGGCTCCGGTCTCCTTCATCTTGTTTACGAATGCTTCGACAGGAACGTCGACGCCCAGATTGTACACTTCAAAACCGTTCACATCCAGCATGAAGTCAACGATATTCAAGCCGATATCGTGAATATCCCCGGCCACCGTGCCGATGACTATCTTGCCCAGACGCTCGGTTTCAACCGCCTTGGTCAGGTACGGTTTAACCAGTTCGCTTATCTGCTTGAGAAGCTCACCGGAAAAGACAAGCTCCGGCAGAAAATATTCACCGTCGGCGAAGCGCTTGCCAACGATTGCCATAGCTTCCCGGCTATCCCCCAGAATTTTCATGGGGTCCTCTTTGGCTTCAAGCCTTTGCTTAACCAGTTCCAGTACTTCGCCTTCCTTTAAATCGGCTATCAGATTGACTAAATCTCCAGACATATCTTTCTCCTCCTTAATTAATGGTATGCTTGAGATAGGCTTGGTCTGCCCGTTTTATCGGTTTATATCGGTAGAGTTACCTGCCCAACGCAGTATATCAAAGCCATAGTGTCAAGTCAAATATAGATGCAAACACATCATTATAGTTTTTGTGAAAATGCCCGGCGATGTCCTGAAGAAAGTATATATGCTACACTCAGAACAGGCGGTATGGTTGCCGGTCTCTAGAAAATCAACCTCCCGTTCTTTACAACCGTAGTTTTTTGAGTTAAAATAAATACGCTTTTGCGGGTGTAACTCAGTGGTAGAGTGCTTGCTTCCCAAGTAAGACGTCACGGGTTCGAACCCCGTCACCCGCTCCATACAGGAGAGCGACAACCAGCCCGGGGGTAAAGGGGACAAAGCTATATCAACATTTACCAGTCAGCTTTAGTTGTCCGAACATGTTGCTTATGGAATGATGGTATGCTAAAATAATTGTGAGCATATGTTCATAATATATCAGAAGGTTATATATGCCCAGACCCCCGAATGCCGTCCAGTTGAACTCCCCCCAGATGCGACTTTCTTTAAGCCGTCCGGCACGCCACCAGGAGTACTTGAGGAGGTGAGGCAATATTGGCATTAAAACTCGTTCTTGAGGAGGCCAAGGAGAAGCTACAGATATTAATCAGCAGGCATCAACTGGGTGACGAACCCGTGGAGGTTACTGTCGGTACACTATCGGTAAAGCAGGCGATAGGGAGTCCCCACCGGTCGGACTTCGCTTTGCTGGAAGGCAGAGAGGTAATGATTGAGGCACAGTTCAGAGGAAGCGCCGGACAGGCCTTTACGGACAGGCCGCAGGCCTTCACTGGTTTGCTGAAAGACGTACTCAACCTGGCCCTCGGTACCAACGACAAAAGGGCAATTTTCGTGGCTACGCTCAACGCCGTCATGGCGCACCTGAACATGGTCACCGGCGTTCTCCATTGCCGTGATGAAGAGCCGGAGACATGTGCCGCAGAAATCGCCTGTTATATACAAAACAACTACGGGGCGGTTAATGTTGGCCTGGTGGGATATCAGCCGGCGATACTGGAACACCTGGCCGGTACTTTCGGGAAAGACAGGGTGAGATGCACCGACCTGAATCCCAAGAACGTCGGCTCTCACCGCTTCAGCGTTGAAATCTGGGATGGTATAAGCAGGAAATCGGAACTCATCAGGTGGTGCGACGTACTGCTGGTGACCAGCAGCACGCTTACCAACAGCACATTCGATGATTTTCGAACCGAGGCGGCCTCAGAGGGCAAGCGGCTAATCATTTTCGGTGTCACCGGTGCCGGGGTATCGGCACTGCTTAATCTCGAGAGGGTTTGTTTCTCGTCGCATTAGCCACCTTGCCTGATGATTATGAGGTATAATAAGGAGTATGAAATTTGACAGCTATGAGTGTGCCGGGCGCTGTATACGCGCCATGCCAAGCTGAACAGGAGTAAAAGTATGGAATCATTTGAACTTGAGCCAAGGTATTCAACCAAGGAAATCCCGGGCAAGTGCTTAAAATGCCTCGCCGAGCAGGAACTCAACAGTTGCCTGATGCTGCTGCTCCGGGAAGAGGGCGTTGACGAGGAAGTGCAACAGAGATTCGAGACTCTGCTGTCTTTTTTGAAATCCCCTGATTCAAAGCGGATACGTGATGAATCGGAACGGTATCTTGCCGAGGGGAGAAAGGTATCTTTGGTAATAAACACAGAAAAAGGAAAACCCGAGTACGAACTAAAAATCGACTAGATAAATCCGGAGGTACTTAATGAGATACGCAGTACCGGTAAATGGCGGCATGATGTCCCCACATTTCGGGCATTGCGAGCAATTTGCCCTATTTGACGTTGACGAACAGAAGAAAGAGATTACCAATAAAGAATTCGTCGATTCGCCGGAGCATCAGCCCGGGCTTCTGCCCGCCTGGTTGGCGGAAAGGGGCGTTTCGGTGATTATCTCCGTGGGCATGGGACCCCGGGCGCAGGATATATTTCAGGAGAATGGCATTGAGGTGGTACTCGGCTCGCTTGAAAGCGACCCGGAGAAGTCCGTGCTGAGTCACCTGGAAGGCAGACTGGCTACCGGGGACAACATCTGCGACCACTGAGAGAGGATGTCAGTGGAAAACGTGAATCGTGCAGCCAGACTAATGAGATGGGTCGCCCGGATAATCGCCACTCTTATCACCATCTTCGGGGCGATGATGCTGATTGGCGAATTTGTCAGCGAACTCCTTTCCGAGGGCTCTATGACAACATCCACAGAAGGCGTTCTGCTAGGAATAATCGGCCTAATAGCCCTCGCCGGCTGTATCCTGTCATGGCTGCGTGATTTCCCTGCCGGCATACTACTGGTGGTAACTTCAGCAGCACTGGGAGCGCATATCGGCTTTTTCGCCGGGCGAAATCACTTCCTTGTCTGGACAATGCTCGGCCTGCCGTATCTCGTTGCCGGCGTGCTCATACTGTCTGCCTGGCGGCTGTCAAGGAATAATCGATAGCTGTTTTTCTATCTCCAGAATTTTCAGTAGGGGTAACAAAGCCATGATGTTTGCCAGCAAAAGAGATGCCTTATGGGTGACTATTCTCACCATCCTGTGTATCGTATGCTTACCGGCCAATCCCCTGGTATTCACGGGTGTACTGGAAGTCGAATCATACACGGCATTGTTTATCATCGGCTGCGTGTCCTGGGTCTTCGGCATGGTGCTGGTCATGGCACCGATTATCATGTTCCCGCGCCGCGGCGGAGTTGCCAGGGGAAAATCACTCGTCCATACGACTAAACTGGTGGATACCGGTATCTATGCCGTCGTCAGACACCCCCAGTACACAGGCGGGATATACATAATATTCGTTACCACATTGCTATGGTTTCCGCACTGGCTGTTTGCCGTGCTGGGTATTCTGGGTGCAACGGTTACATACCTGAGTTGCAAAGAGGAAGACAAGAAACTTGTCCAGCAGTTTGGTGACGACTATAAAGACTATATGCAGAGGGTGCCCATGATGAATATCTTCCTGGGGATATTTAGATTAATGCGGCGTAAAAGCGGATGAAGCATTTAGGAGGCTATTAATCAGTGACCAAAGAAACGCCGTTCCAGAGAAAAAAAGAGCTTGTAAGAAAACGGCTTTTGAAATACACGCGAAAGGCGTTTCATACGCTACCGAAACTGGACAGGCCGCGAATTTTAGACGCAGGTTGCGGCACAGGTGTCCCGACCATGGAACTGGCGAAATTAAGTAACGGCGAAATAACAGCCCTGGATATTGACCAGACTCTTCTGGACATACTTAAGAGAAAGATAAAGCGGGCAGGCTTATCAGATAGAGTTAAGGCAATAAACTGCTCCATCTCCGATATGGCCTTCCCGGAGGAGAGCTTCGATATAATCTGGGCTGAAGGCTCAATACTCGCCATTGGTTTTGAACGAGGCCTCCATGAATGGAAGCGCTTCCTCAAGCAAAATGGCTACCTCATGGTGCATGACGAAGAAGGCAATATCGCCGAGAAAATAGAGCAGATATCCAATTACGGCTACGAGCTAATCGACCATTTCGTTCTTAATAAAGATACCTGGTGGAAGGAGTATTTCGCTCCACTGGAAAGGCTGATAGGCGAGGCCCGCACTAAATACGCGCATGACCAGAATATTCTTAAAGAACTACAGAGTTCACAGCAGGAGATAGATGTGTTTTATAAGAACCCGGAACTCTGCACCTCGGTCTGCTTTATCATGAGAAAGACTTAATGAGTTGCAGGATAGCAGATACAAACACTAATCTACCGCTTTTTCATATTCGTGCCTCCAGAATCATTCACTTACTTCTGTAAAAATTCTTTGAAAACCCCTTGACAAATACGTCTATAATATGTATAATATATCACGATATATCGTGATATTACATGATATATCATGAGAATGCATCAATTAAGGAGTTCATTATGTTTAAAGATAGATTTCTCCGGCACGAGCGCTTTTTCCGTGAGCCAGGGAGAGAAAGTCGTTTTCAGAAAGGCGACCTCAAGTACGTTGTTCTGGACCTTTTAAAGGAAAAACCGCGTTACGGATACGAGATAATCCGCGCCCTTGAGGAGCAGTCCCACGGTTTATACACACCCAGTCCGGGTGTCGTCTACCCCACGCTACAGATGCTTGAAGAAATGGGCTATGCCAGCTCCCAGGAGCTGGACGGCAAGAAAATTTACACCATAACGGAACAAGGACTTCAATTCCTGGATGAACGAAAGGACTCAGCCGATGAAGTCAGAAGCCAGATGAAGAACCGGTGGAGCTTTAAGAACATCGGAAGAATGGCCATGGTAATGAAAGAGTATCATGCTCTAGAGCATGTCCTAGGCCGCAGGCTCTTTGGCACGGACCCGGAAAAATTGAAGCGGATTCAGGAGGTTCTTTCGCAGGCCCACGATGATATCGAGTCCATACTGGAGGAGTAGTCATCCTGAGGAGGCAGTATAACCGTGTCACCGAAAAACGACATTGATATAAGTTTTGATGAGGAAACCCGTGCTTACTATATCATCTGGCAACCCCTTATTGCAGGCATGGGGAACACGATACACGAAGTTCTGGAAGACCTCAGACAGGCGGCGCACCTCGGTGTAGACACGTTAATTAACTCAAAGCTGAGAGACAGTCACAAAGGAAAGGGGGACTGATATGGGTTACTTCGCTATACTGGCAGCAATACCCGGATTCTTTTTAAGCTCATTCTTTTTTATGCTTCTGTGGGGGGCGATATCACCCGAATTCGGGATAGCCACTATCACCTACGTCAAGTCCATGCTGATTACGATTACTCTCTGGATAGCCGTAGCGCCTTTGGCCGCGGCGGCCGGCAGGAAAAGAAGAAGCTAGATAAGTGTAAATATAACAACACTGTGATAAACTGGTTTGACAATATACCATACCGTGGTATAATGAGGAGTGCAAAAAAGCAATTATTTTCCCGTTGTACGGAAAATAACCTCAGACAACACCGAGAAACCAACCGTCATCAGGTCTATCTTTCGTGCCGTAGATATTCTTATTTGCCTAAGTAACGGTTACGATAACATAAGCGATATTGCAGAACGCAGCAAACTCAGCAACTCTACGACGCATAGACTCCTGAAGACACTTGAAGAACTGTATCTGGCAACGTATGACCCCATGAAACACCGTTACTACATGGGGCCTTTGATTAACCAGCTTTCATCAAATCCGCAAACGACTCACACTAACCTGATTACGTGTGCTGCCGAGGAAATGAAACGTTTATGGGATATGACAGGGGAGACCGTCGCCCTGAATTTGATGATAGGCATCTTATACGTGCGGCTGTACGACATAATGAGCCGGCACAAGCTCAAAGTCATTGAGGGGGATGACCCGGTGGGTCCGGTGTATGTAGGGGCGACAGCCAAAGTACTGCTTTCCCAGTTGGGTGATGAAGAACTGAAAATTGCGGTAAAAAATATCACCATGAGGCGCATAACGGAGCATTCAATTACCGATAAAACCGTGCTAACCGCCCAGTCTCAACAAATCAGGCAGCAAGGATATGCTATCAGCTATAGTGAAAGGATTCCAGGGGCTTTATGCGTATCTGTACCCATTAAGAATTATACGTGGCCGGCCGCTTTGAGCATCATAGGACCTGAAAGCCGGGTAAAATCGAGTGTGGACGAGCTTGTAAAAGAGTTGATGATAAGCGCCAGCCGCATTTCCAAGAATCTATCGGATTTTTTCCAGACAAAGGGGGTGATAAAATACAGTCATATGATAAGAGAAAAACAGCCTATTCAGAATCAATAATGGAGGTATAAGGTTATAATGAAAAAAGTACTCATGATATTTATCGCCATGGTTATTATGGTTATGTCAATTGGTAGCCTGGTAGCCTGCGGCGAGCCCGAACCGGAACCAACTCCGGTACCGACTCCTGAACCGACTCCTGAGCCTGAACCATCACCAGCGCCCGAACCGGTGGTTTTAAAGATGGCCAGCGCCGCCACGATGGAATACATTGACGTTGAGCAAGCTTTCGTCGACGCCTTTAACGCGCGTTGCGGCCCTGATTATACCATCGAGTATTACGGCGCCGGAGAGATGCTCGCATTTATGGAGCTTGTTGATGGCGTGAGGACCGGAGCCGCCGATATGGGCGCTATTACCCCTAACTTCCACTCCTTTGACGAGCCGAAGCTAGGTATCGTGGAAATGCCCTTTTTGTTTAATAACCTAGACGCCCACATCGCTTCCGTACCGGGTTTATACCCGCTGTACGGCGAGATACTGGAAAATCAGTTCAACCAGAAGCTGCTCTGTCTCCACAACTATACCGGGATGGCGCTCATCTCCACCAAACCGGTTAAGACCCTGGAAGACTGGGATGGTCTGATGGTCCAGGCCATCTCACCCACAATTGCGAGTATGGTGGAGGCTTTGGGCGGTGCCCCTGTAACCGGGGTGCCATATACCGATTCCTACTCGCTGATGGAGAAGGGAACGGTAGAATCGGTGATAACAGCACCGGCAGCCATACGCATATTCATGCTGACTGATGTCGGTTCTTACATGACATCGGCCTATATGGTACCGGCTGTACATGGATTCTCCATCAACCTGGATGCCTGGAACAAGCTGCCCAAGGACGTCCAGGACATAATGCTCGAGGAAGCGCAGAAGCAATCGGACGTCATCGATGAGTGGCTGAGGGGCGAATGGGTTAGTGATTTCGATAAGATAGCCGCTGCCGGGGTAGAGATATATGAAGTGCCCGGGGCAGAGATAGACAGGTGGAAAGAGGCATGCCAGGGAATCATCGACGAACAAATGGCTATTTACGGTGACTTTGGCGTGCAGGTAATGGAAATTGTTGACGCGGCAAATGCCAAGTATCCTCGTTAAATGAGGAGAGAGACTACGATACGCCCGCGGCTCTGGAGCCGCGGGCGGTCACCCTACAGGTAAAAGGCGCTAATTCCAACCGGGAGTAATAAATTTGTTCACAAGAGTGATGCAGAAAGTGGATCACTGGCTGGGTCGTGTCAGCAAGATTCTGCTGTTAGTGAGCGGGGTTATGATACTGCTTATGGCATGGGCCGAAACATACGGTGTGTTCAAGCGATACGTATTCCATTCTCCCGACCCCCTTGCCTACGAGCTCAGTACCATGTTCCTTCTGTTCTGTGGTGTTTTAGCTGTAGCCGGGGTAGAGAAGCTGGACCAGAACGTCAGGAACGATATCGTTGCCTCCCGTTTCCCCTCCAGAATGAAGCATATCGTCCTCAGCACTATCTTCCCGTTTCTGGCGCTTATTTTCTGTGGCGTACTCACCTGGAAGAGCCTGGATAATGCGCTCTACGCGTTACAAATTGGTCAGGTTACTCAATCGCCGTGGGCACTGCCGTTGGCCCCGATTAAACTCGTTATACCCTTTGGTTACACCCTGCTTTGCCTCATTCTCATAGGGAAATTCTGTCGAGGCATAGCTCTAATGAGTGGCGGTAAAAACCAGGACCAGCCAGAACAGTCGTAATGCTGTCTGGTACTTAATAAATTGAGGTAGTTATGGATTTTACTACAGCGGCGATAGTATGCGTAGCGGGCATGCTATTTTTGATGCTGATGGGCATGCCGGTCATCTATGCCCTGGGATTTACTGCCCTGGTTGTTGCTTACTTTACATACGGCGCTCTCAGCCTGGAAAAGCTAGGCTGGACCACGTTCAACACCCTCTTTAATATAAACTGGACGCCACTGCCGCTGTTCGTTCTTATCGCCTGTCTTATCGCCGAAACCAAAATCGGTGAAGACATCTACGAGGCCGCCCGGAACTGGTTATCACGTATTCCCGGCGGTCTTATCGTTACAAGCATCTGGGGCGAAGCCGCCATGGCGGCCGCCATAGGTACCAGCACCGCTACTATCCTGGCGGTGGGTAAGGTAGCTGAACCGGAATTTAAAAGATACGGTTACGATAAGGGGCTGGCTATGGGCGGGCTATGCTGCGGCGGTGTCCTCGGCCCCTTAATCCCACCCAGTGCCGGCATGATTATCTACGGCGTCCTCTCAGAGACATCTATAGGTCATCTCTTCATGGCCGGCATGGTGCCGGGCGTTCTCCTGGCATTAATGCTGGCGGCGGTAGCTGTTATAATCTGCTGGCGAAATCCGGCGCTCGGACCCCCCGTGGGCGGCGTCAGCTGGAAAAGGCGGTTCTCCTCACTGAAGAGAGTCTGGCCCATAGTGGTGGTGATGCTCTCTATTCTGGGCTCGATTTACCTGGGCATAGCCTCTCCTACCGAAGCCGCCGGCGTCGGCTGTGTTGTGGTACTGATTATAGGCGTTACCGTTTTCCATCTTCGCTGGGAGGGATTGAAGCGGGCTCTGTTAGAAACGGCGACAATAAACGGTATGATTCTGTTTATGATGGTCGGAGCCTGGCTGTTCTCTTACGTAATCGGCACTTCCGGTGCGGTGAAGGCTTTAACCGGTTTCGTGACGACATCCGACTTGTCTCCCTGGCTGGTGATTATCGCCATCAATATCCTGCTCCTGATTCTGGGCTGCTTTATCGACGCCATTACCATCATGCTGCTGACGGTTCCCATCTTCGTCCCGTTAATATCCGCCCTCGGCTTTAACCCGATATGGTTCGGCGTTCTCTACGTGGTGAATATGCAGATAGGACTGATTACACCGCCGATGGGTCTGGAACTATTTATGATGAGAACCGCCTTTGATATCCCGGTGGATAAGCTTCTGCGCGGGGTAACGCCGTTTCTGATAGCCCTGTTTATCTTCCTGGCTATCTTAATAGCTTTTCCCCAGATAAGTCTCTGGTTACCCGGCATGATGAGGGCTGGATAAACTGCCCGCGAACCGGCTGGATACGTGCTTTATAAGCTAAGAACAGGATACTATAGAAAGGGCCAGGGGCCGCATCAACTACGATGACGAAGGAAAGAGGTTAACATGAGCTCGATTCAGGAACAGTTTTCAATATTCAAGAAATTCAATTTCGAAAGGAAGCCCGTAGGTATCAAGTTCCTGCTCAATAAACCAGATGGCATTGAGAAGCTGGACAAGAGTCTAACTTTCTGCCAGATGTTTAAAGAGGCACAGGACAGAAGCCCTTTTTACGCCGCAAAAGACAACTTCGCATGCATGGGGCCAATACTGCTGGGTATGAGAGAGCCCGAGCCTATTGCCCTAAGCGGGCAGATAGGCGCCAGTGACGGAATTTATAAGGAAGCACGTGCCAACCGAAGAATCTACCAGCACATTCCCAAACTGGAAAGGGATACCGTCAGATATGTCGCTTTCTCCCCTGTAGAAAAATCGCCTTTTGACCCGGATGTAGTGATTTTCACCGCCAACCCCGGTCAGGCAGAAATTCTTTTACGAGCCCTGTGCTATTCGACGGGTAAAATCCTGACCACCAAGACTACGCCGGCGGTAATGTGCGCCTGGCTGTTCGTTTATCCATTCGTCAGCGGCGAATCAAATTTCTCCATCACCGGTCTCGGTTTCGGCATGAAGGCAAGAAAGGTGCTGCCAGAAGGTCTGATACTCATATCCATCCCGTACGACCTGCTCCCGATGATGATAGAAAATCTGAAAGACATGGACTGGGTTCTTCCTGCATACTCCGTAGGAGAAAACGAAATAGGCGAGTATTTTAAGAACGCCGCCGGAGAGATATGGAAGGAATATGAAAATGGCTAAGGCAGGCACATAAGTCTGGAAATAGAAAGAAGCATGAAAAAGGAGGTTACTATGATACCGCTACGAACAGACTTATCCATATTTCGTAAGTTCAACTTCGAGTATGCACCTGTAGGCATAAAGTACCTGATAAGCAAGCCGGAAGGAATGGAGCAACTGGACAAGACCATGGCTTTATGCGAAATGGTCAGTGAAGTTCAGCAAAGGGGAACTCCTTTTTACATCACCAAAGAGAACGAGAACTGCGGCGGGAGAATGACACTGGGAATGGAGGACCCCTCACCGATAGCGGAAAGCGGGCAGGTGGGCATGAAATACGGTATCTTTCAGGAGCCGCGTGCCAATGGCAAAATGAATAAACAGGCGCCAAGAAATTCAACGGGTACGGTAAACTACGCCGTTTTCGCAACGCTGGATAAACTAACGTTCGAACCAGACCTCATGATTTTCATCGCCACTTTCTCACAGGCGGAAATCATGCTGAGGGCAGCGAGCTATTCTACGGGTGAAATATGGTCAAGCAAGGTATCCATGGTAGGTGCATGCGCCTGGCTCTTTACCTATCCATACCAGAGCGGCAACATAAATTACATACCAACAGGCATGACCTTCGGTATGAAAGCAAGAAAGATTTACCCGGAGGGACTGATTTCGCTATCTATCCCGTACAACTGGATACCGATTATCGCGGAAAATCTGAACCAGATGGAATGGGTGCTCCCCTCTTACACGGATACCCGCGAAGAGTTCCTCGCCCGGAGCGAGAAAGCGATGATGGAGCTGGCCCAGGAGTTTATGAATCCCTGAGTAAAATAACCAATTGCCCAATCCTATTAACAACTACTTCTCAACTACCTTACCATATTGAATATAATTTTCAGGAGGTAAATATGAAACCGCTGATAACCGACATGTCTATTTACAAGAAATTCAATTTTAAGTATCCACCTGTGGGTGTCAAGTTCCTGCCCAGTCGACCGGAAGGAATGGAGCAGCTGGATAAAAGCATGGCCCTATGCGAAATGGTCAATGAAGCCCAGCAAAGGGGAACCGCATTTTACATTGACAAAGACAATGAGGACTGCGCCGGGGCAATGATACTGGGAATGGTGGCACCTATGCTACACGCAGGGGGCGGGGAACTGGGAGTCAAATGGGGCATCTATCAAGAGGCACGCGTTAACGAAAGGCTGGTCGGGGATTCGCCGAAAATGCCCCCGGGCAATATAAATTACGTCGTTTTTTCTCCATTGGAACAGATAACCTTCGAGCCCGACCTCCTGTTTCTTATGACCACTACCAGCCAGGCGGAAATCGTGCTGAGGGCTCTGAGCTATTCGACCGGAGAAATATGGTCCAGCAAGGCAACTTCGGGTGGCGCCTGCGCCTACCTTTTCGCTTATCCGTACCTGAGCGGCAAGGTCAATTACGTAATCACCGGGCTGACCCTTGGCCTGAAGGGAAGGAGAGTATATCCTGAAGGACTGTTTCTATTCTCCATACCGTATGACTGGATACCCGTAATGACCCGAAACCTGGAGAAGATGGAATGGGTGCTTCCCGCATACACAGATGACACCAGGGAGAAGTTTCTGGCACGACGTACAAGGATATTCGAAGAGTTAGCCAGGGAGTTCGGGAACCAATAAACAGGTCAGGTAAAAAAGGCTAGATGCGGTTCAGCTATTTAATGTCTGCGTGATAGCTCTGCAAAGACTTCACGCCCGGCTGATACTGGCGATGTTCCGTAATGCCTTTCACCGCGGCCATAGCTGCGGCTAACGTGGTTATGTAGGGTACTTTATACTTTATAGCCGTTTTACGTATATAGGAATCGTCATACTGGCTTAACTTACCGGTTGGCGTATTAATGACCAACTGAATCTCACCATTCATGATAGCGTCAACAATGTTGGGCCGCCCTTCATGCATTTTCAGTATTAACTCGGTATCTATATTTCTACCGGTGAGGAACTCATGAGTGCCCTGTGTCGCCAGTATCTTAAATCCCAGACTGGCAAACTGAAGGGCAACATCGTATACGGCAGGCCTGTCCTGCGGTGATACCGTTATCAAAACCGTTCCTTCGGTCGGCAGGAACTGCCGCGCCGCCTGCTGCGCTTTGAAATAGGCCAGGCCGAAAGCATTGGCAATGCCGAGCACCTCACCCGTGGAACGCATCTCCGGACCCAGCAGCGGATCGACTTCGGGGAGCATATTGAACGGGAAGACCGCCTCTTTAACCCCGAAGTGAGGTATTACCAGCGGCTTCAGATTAAGGTCGCTCAGCCGCCTGCCCAGCATCATTTGTGTGGCAATACGCGCCATAGAGACATTACATACTTTTGATACTATCGGGACGGTGCGGGAGGCGCGGGGATTAGCTTCCAGCACATAGACAATATCACCGGCAATAGCATACTGGATGTTCATCAGTCCCACGACATTAAGCTCCCGGGCAATCTTCTTCGTGTAGGCATTAATCGTATCGATATGTTTCTGTGCCAGGCTTACGGGAGGAATCACGCAGGCAGAATCGCCCGAATGTATCCCCGCCAGTTCAATGTGCTCCATGACGGCGGGGACAAAGGCATCAGACCCGTCGGCGATGGCGTCGGCTTCAGCTTCAATGGCATTTTCCAGGAACTTGTCAATCAGGATGGGCCTGTCGGGAGTAACACCTACCGCCGCCGCCACATATTCCCTGAGCATATCTTCGTCATAAACCACCTCCATGCCGCGTCCGCCGAGCACATAAGAAGGCCGCACCATTAAGGGATAGCCTATTTCCGCAGCGACTTCAAGGGCTTCATCCAGGTTGCTGGCCATCCCTGACGGCGGCATAGGGATGCCCATTTCTTCCATCCTTTTCCGGAACCTGTCCCTGTCTTCAGCCAGGTCAATGGATTCAGGTGAAGTGCCCAGAATCCTGACGCCGGCCTCGGCCAGTTCATTGGCAATGTTCAGGGGCGTCTGGCCACCGAACTGAACAATAACGCCCTCCGGCTTCTCCTTCTGGTAAATACTCAATACGTCTTCCACCGTCAGCGGCTCGAAATACAGCTTATCCGAGGTATCGTAATCGGTGGAAACGGTCTCAGGATTACAGTTCACCATTATCGTCTCGTAGCCCTCGTCACGCAGGGTAAAGGCGGCGTGTACGCAGCAGTAATCAAACTCGATACCCTGACCGATGCGATTGGGGCCTCCCCCGAGAACCATAACCTTTTTACGGTCGCTGGTGGTTGTTTTATCCGGGCCGTTATAGGTCGAGTAATAATAGGCGGCATTCTCAACTCCGCTCACGGGCACGGCATCCCATGCCTCTTCAATGCCGAGGGAAAGCCGTTTCCGCCGTATTTCTTCCTCCTTTATACCGAGCAGCCGTGACAGGTAACGGTCGGCGAAGCCGTCTTTTTTAGCCTGAATGAGCAGTTCATCGGGCAACTGTTTACCCCGATACTTCAGAATTTTCTCCTCAAGCTCCACAAGCTCTTTCATCTGCTGGATGAACCACGGCTTGATGTAGGTCTTTTCATAAAGCTCATCAACACCGGCGCCCTTACGCAGGGCTTCGTACATGATAAACTGGCGTTCGCTGCCGGTCTCATTCAGCAAGACCATGAGCTCATCCAGAGATTTATTATTGAAGTCTTTAGCGAAACCCAGGCCGGACCTTCCGATTTCCAGCGAACGAATGGCTTTCTGAAAAGCCTCTTTGTAGTTCTTGCCGATACTCATGACCTCGCCGACGGCGCGCATCTGCGTCCCCAGCTTATCCTCGGCATCCTTGAACTTTTCAAAAGCCCAGCGGGCAAACTTAACGACAACATAGTCACCCCAGGGCGTGTATTTCTCAAGGGTGCCCTCGCGCCAGTAAGGTATTTCATCAAGCGTAAGGCCGCCAGCCAGCTTGGATGATACCAAGGCAATGGGAAAGCCGGTGGCTTTTGACGCCAGCGCTGACGAGCGTGATGTCCTGGGGTTGATTTCAATAACCACGACACGCCTGGTCTTGGGGTCGTGGGCAAACTGTATGTTGGTGCCGCCAATTACTTTTATCGCTTCAACTATTTTATATGAGTAATCCTGCAGACGATTCTGAAGTTCCTCACTGATAGTAAGCATGGGAGCCGTGCAGTATGAGTCACCGGTGTGCACTCCCATAGCATCGACGTTTTCAATAAAGCATACCGTTATCATCTGGTTTTTAGCATCGCGCACCACTTCAAGCTCAAGCTCTTCCCAGCCCAGCACCGATTCCTCAATAAGCACCTGGCCTATCAGACTGGCCGCAATGCCGCGGCTGCCTACGGTGCGTAATTCCTCAATGTTATAAACAAGACCACCACCGGTCCCACCCATGCAGTAGGCCGGGCGCACAACGACAGGATAGCCAAGTTCTGAGGCGACTCTCTCGGCATCTTCAATGTTGTAAACAGCCTCGCTACGCGGCATATCTATACCCAGCCGGTTCATGGTCTCTTTAAAGGCGATTCTATCCTCACCCCGAATAATGGCATCGACTTCAACGCCGATAACTTTAACGTTATACTTCTCCAGCACGCCGGCCTGCGCCAGCTCGGCACTGAGGTTCAGTCCGGTCTGCCCGCCGAGATTGGGCAGCAAAGCATCCGGCCTCTCTTTTTCAATGATTTTCGTCATAGTCTCAAGATTAAGCGGCTCAATGTAGGTAACATCGGCCATGCCGGGGTCGGTCATAATAGTAGCCGGATTGGAATTTACCAGAACTATTTCATAGCCGAGTCCCCGCAGCGCTTTGCATGCCTGGGTTCCCGAATAATCAAATTCACATGCCTGACCGATAACAATTGGGCCAGAGCCGATAATCATCACCTTCCTGATATCGTTCCGCTTGGGCATACAGGTCTCTCCTTTATTAAATAATGATACAGCGGTCTGGCTGATTATAACATATTTTCGGGCAGGAAAAACGGAGTGACCGTGTATGGACACACGCCCTTTTTATCCATATTTCCCCCATCACTGAAGAATTTTAATCACTGGATAAAAACAGGTGTTGTCATAAGTTATCATAATAAGCGATAATAAGGTCAACAGTGGATATTAACCTGAGTTTTCTGGGCGCTGCCCGCAACGTAACCGGCTCCCGGTATCTGGTAGAGGCGAATAACGCCAATATCCTGATTGACTGCGGACTTTACCAGGAAAGGGAGTTCCAACACAGGAACTGGGACCCTTTCCAGGTCCCACCACAAGAACTGGATGCCGTCCTGTTAACCCACGCACATCTTGACCATTGCGGGCTGCTCCCCAAGCTGGTAAAAGAGGGGTTCAAGGGGAGGGTTTACTGCACTCCAGCCACAGCCGATATTACAAAAATCATACTGCTTGACGCCGCCAAACTACAGGAAGAGGATGCTGCGTACAAGAAGAAGAGGCACATAAGAGAGGGGAGAAAAGGGCCTTACCCCGAAATCCCTCTTTATACTATTGCGGACGCCGAGGCTTCCCTGCCACTGTTTTACACCGTGGGATACGAGGAGCCTGTACTTATCGGCAAAGGCATAGAAGCCACTTTCCATGATGCCGGTCATATCCTCGGCTCATCCATGATAAAGGTGCGGATAAGCCAGGGAGAAGAAAAAAGGAGCATCATCTTCTCCGGCGATGTCGGCAGGTGGGACCGACCGATACTGGAAGACCCGAGCGTGTTCAGGAAAACGGACTACGTCGTCGTTGAATCTACATATGGCGACAGGCAGCACGAAGGCTCCAAAGATATTGGCGACAGCCTTGCGGAAACAATAAATACAACATACGAAGCCGGAGGGAATATCGTTGTTCCCAGCTTCGCTCTACAGCGGGCGCAGGAAATCCTGTACTATCTGAACAAGCTGCTGATGGAAGACCGCATACCGGACCTAAAGGTCTATCTTGACAGTCCGATGGCGATAAAAGTCACCGAGGTATTCAAACGCTACGATGAACTGTTCGACCGTGATATGAAAGACTTATTACGTCAACACCAGTCGCCTTTCGATTTTCCCGGCCTGACGATGGTGGAGACGGTGGAGGAATCCAAAGCCCTGAATACCCTTACCGAACCGGCCATGATTATAGCCGGCTCGGGGATGTGTACCGGCGGCAGGATAAAGCACCACCTGGTCAATAATATTTCACGGCCGAACAGCACCATCCTTTTTGTCGGCTACCAGGCAGAGGGCACGCTGGGTCGATACATACTTAACGGTGCCAAGAGCGTGAGAATCCACGGGCAGCCGCGCTCCGTCCAAGCCAGAGTAGCCCAGATACACGGCTTCTCGGCACATGCCGATAGAGACGAGCTTTTAAAATGGCTCTCCAAACTTTCGGTTAATCCCAGGCATGTTTTCATTACTCACGGAGAGGTAAAGGCGGCCGAACGATTTCAGGAATTCCTGAGAGAAAAAACCGGCTTCGAAACTACCGTGCCAGGGTATAAAACCAGGGTTCGTCTGGAATAACGAAATCTAAAACCGTTATATACTATGCTGGAGGAACGATGAAGAACGAATATGAGATTAATCAACTTGCCAAAGAGGAATCGTGGCGGCTGTTCCGCATTATCGGGGAACTGGTAGAAGGTTTTGATAGTCTGGCAGATATCGAGCCAGCAGTAACGGTATACGGGTCAGCCCGGCTTAAACCCGACAATAAGCTGTATGCACAGGTCGAAGAGACCGCCTTCAGGCTGGGTCAGGCCGGTTTCTCTATCATGACCGGCGGCGGACCCGGCGTGATGGAAGCGGCCAACAAGGGCGCACACAAAGCTGGAGTTAAATCAGTCGGGCTGAATATCAGGATGCCCGAGGAGCAGGTATGTAATGACTACGCCAACAGGTCAATAACGTTTCATCACTTTTTTATACGCAAGGTAATGCTGGTAAAGTACGCTACCGCCTTCATAATAATGCCCGGCGGGCTGGGCACTCTTGATGAATTAACCGAAGTATTGACGTTGATACAAACAGAAAAGATAAAACCCTTCCCGGTTATATTATTCTCAGGCCAGTACTGGCAGGGTTTACTCGACTGGTTAAGGGGTACAGTGATAGCACACGGCGCTATCTCCGAGGATGACTTTGAACTACTGCGTGTCTTCGACTCCCCCGAAGAGGTCTGCAACGCTGTTGATAACTGGTATAAAAAACATGAAGTTACCGGCAAGAGGGCGCTGCAGAGGTAATATATCGTCGAGATTTCCCGGCCAGCGATACATTTCTATAACGGCTCAGTAATATTCTATCTCGGTATCCTTCAAAAACTGGAGAATATTGATTACCCTGCCAACATCATCCCAGCCCCGGCTCCCTTTGGTATTACGGGCATTTTCAAGCACGTCGATTAACCAGCCGGGCCGGTTGGACATAAATTTCTTAAAGTCCTCGTGTATTACCGGCCATAATTCAAGCAAAGTACGCTGTTGTTCATTCTTCATAACTAACCTCCAGAGGGAACCCAGGCAATTTTTCAAATATATTATTCAAGTAAATTCATAACGGCCTAAGCTGTTATCCGTATTCAATACCGAACAGTTGATGGAAAATAGCTCTTCCCTCGGCCTGTAATGACTCAGCTTCTATATACAAATTCCTGATGATATCTGCCTTTTCCTCAACTAAGCCAACCCTTTTTCTCCTGGACGAACTCTTTATGAAAGATACTATAAGCTCTTTTATTTGTGTGTCCAAATCCAGTTGCTGGTTGATATTTTCAAGAAATTCGCTTAACAGCAGTCCTTCGCTCTTCTCTTCAGGCTCTTTCTGTGTTTTATTTTTCACTTTTCTCACCCCCCATTCGTCAGTTACGTTACCCCCGGTTCATACCGCTTTTCCAGGTCTCGGCCCTGTGCATAAGCTCACCGGCGGCGTTAAGCGAGTCCGCCGCGTAACTGGTCCCGCCAACCATCACGGCCAGCTCATTCAGACGCGACTCTCCCTGCAGGGCTTCAATGGTGCTGACCGTACGGCTGCCCGCGCTCTGTTTGCTAACGTTATAGTGAGCATCAGCGAAGGCCGCAATCTGCGGCAGGTGAGTAACGCAGATTACCTGGTGGTTCCTGGAAAGGTTCCAAAGCTTCCTGCCGATGACCTCGCCACTCCGCCCCCCGACGCCGACGTCTATCTCATCGAAGATAAGCACGGGAATGGTGTCGGCTTCAGCCAGGGCGCTCTTCAGCGCCAGCAGGAACCGCGAGATTTCGCCGGTGGAGGCTATCCTGGCCAGCGGCTTGAGCGGCTCGCCCGGATTCGTTGAAGCCATGAACTCTACAATATCAGCCCCGCTGGTGTCAAACCGATACCATTTACCGTCGGGAAACGGAATTCCGTCGGTGGAGAGTTCCCGTGCAACCCGAACATCAAAATCCACCTGTGACATATCCAGGTCGGTAAGCTCTTTTTTCACCGCAGCCACGAGCTTTTCGGCTGCCTGCCTGCGTTCTTCGGAAAGCCGAGAGGCAAGAGTGCCCATCTCATCCTTCAATCGTTCTATTTTCTCTTCCAGTTGCTGGCGTCTTTCGCTGGAATAGGTGAGTCCTTCCAGTTCACCCTCCGCCTTTCCCAGATATTTCAGTATCTCGTCAATAGACCCCCCGTATTTCCTCTTCAGGCTCCTGATAAGCTCAAGCCTGTTCTGAACCTCCTCAAGACGCTGCGGGTCATAGTTAAGATTCTCACCATAAGAGCGGACTTCCCGCGACAGTTCTTCCAATCCGTGTACCATCTCCTCCAGATAATCGAGCCGTGATTGCAGGGAGGGGTCGGTTTCTATTACCTGCTTCAACACAGGGAGTGCCTCATTGAGTTTATCCACGGCTGAAGACGAAGCGAGCATGTTTTCATCTCCATAGATTATCCTGTAAACTTCGTACGAAGCTGCTTTCAGCTTTTCAGCGGAAGCCAGGAGAGCCAGTTCTCTTTCCAGTTCCTCTTCCTCACCCGGCTGTAATTCGGCCCGCCTGATTTCATCAATCTGGAAATTCAGCAGTTCTATCTGCCGGGACATGTCCTGCTCGGTCCTGGATAGTGCCTGGACTTCGCGCTCTGCCTGATATAGCTCCGAGGCCATAGCGCTGAAACTGCGCCTCAGTTCCCGGGTATGTGCGTAGGCATCCAGGAACTCCAGGTGCTGGTCTTTATTAAGCAGAGATAGATGCCCGCTCTGACCGTGGATATCAACCAGTGAAGCGCTAATGTTCCGAAGTAGAGACCTTGACACAGCCTGCCTGTTTACCCTCGGCGAGGAACGACCGTTCCGGCGAAAATTACAGGTGACAAGCAGGTTATCTTCATCATCTTCCAGCCCCTTTTCCGCGAGCAGTGACCGGAGCTTTTCCTCTCCTTCGTTTCGAGCCATACGAAAAATGCCTTCAATCTGCGCCTCATCAGAGCCATGACGAATATCCTCTTCCTGCACCTGTCCGTATAGAAGGGCCTCAACAGCATCGACTACCAGTGATTTGCCGGCACCTGTCTCCCCGGTAATCACGTTCAGTCCTTCCGCCGGCCTCCAGGCGATTTCCTCAATGATACCGAAACCCTTTACCGTAAGCTCAGACAGCACGTTGTACAGACTCCCTATTTATCACTTTTACTCTCTTCTTCCACGATATCAAAGCTCATCGGCATTTTCTGAAAAGGCAGTTGCAACGCTTTTTTCAGGTCGGCGGCATTGCGCGGCGCATAGCCCTGCCAGTGGTTGTTGAAAAAGGCGAACAGCATCCGGACTTTTTCTCCAGCGGTTTTAACCCTGTCCGTAAGCTCGGCGATTTCCCCTGAAGAATAGAGATATTTGTAACGCGTTTCACTATCGCCCGTCCACCAGTCTTTAGCGTTTCTGCCGTGAAAGCGGAAATACGCCATGTCCGCGGTAACGGGGACTTCCGGGGCTAACGATGTACCGAATTTGGGCTCGTCAATCTGCACCCAGGCCACATTATGTTCGGTGAGGAGCCGGGCGGTATCGGCATCATCGCTCCAGCTACGGTGCCTCAGTTCCACGGCCAGGGGGTACTGCCCAAAAGTTTTCATCACCGCCATGAGTATCTGCTGTCCGTATCCGTCATTTTTAAAGCTGGGCGGGAACTGGGCCAGCAGCGCGCCTAGTCCGCCGTATTTTACCAGTGGTTCAAGGCTCTGGTTGAACTGGTCGACATCAGCCTGCGAAATCGCGGCTTCCTCTCCAGTGGCTTCTTTATACATTTTAGGATGGGTGAACTTTTGCCACAGCTTAACCGTAAAGAGGAACCCCTGCGGCACACGGCGCGCCCAGTTATAGACATAGCCGGGGTTGGGCGGCCGGTAGAAGGAACTGTTTATCTCTACGGTATCGAAGAACTGGCTGTAATACTCCAGCTCGTTTATCTTGCCGGCGGGGTAGAAATGCCCTTTCCAGGTGCCCTCGCCTTTAGGGTAAGACCAGCCGGATGTGCCGATGTAGGTATTAGCCTTAGAAGGCATCAACGTCCTCCTGAGGTCATTATACGAGAATGTTTGAAATTTTTACACCATCGGTAGAATAAGCTTACCTTACCCCCTTTATCCCCCTCTCCAAACAGTAACACCGGGGAAAGTGATTGATTTTTTGTTCGGAGAGGGGGAGGGTATTTTGAGAGGGGGCTGGGTGGGGATATCTCACGGGATAAGCAGTGGATGATACTGGGCGGCATGGGTGGGAATAGATATCATGGAATGGTGGGCTGTGGCAGGGCAGAGCGAATACCAAAATGAAGAGAACCACCGGGCGGTATATACACCGCCACGATGGCTCCCTAAAACTTCTATTACCTGAAGCGCCTTAACTGCTATTCAGCCGGCAGCAGGGGGCTGTACACGCCAGCCTTGAGCACGGCGAATCTCAGCGCCAGACCGCCTATGATTTCACTTATCACCGCGGTAATCAGTAATCCCGTTGCCGCCTCACCGGCAAAATAGGTGGAAACCGAGATAACTATCGGTATGAGTATGCCGAAGAAGAAGACCCCTATCCAGAAGAGCGGGGCAAGACTGCCCCGGATTAACCTCACCACCGAGTCTTTTGCCGTTATGCTGCTATAAGTGGTATTCCACAGGTACACCCCTACGATAATAGCGAAGGCAATCAGCATTACCCGGATAACATTCTCAAGAGCGACGAGTTGAGCATGGTCGCCACTCATCATAATAGCCAGAAGTATGGCCAGTCCACCGGTGATACCACAGACAACAAAGAGTATGGGAAGTATTGCGGAATTCCAGATTTTAATAGCACTGACATAGCTTACGGCAAAGCCGGTATAGATGGACTGGGCAAATGCGAATATCCCGGCCAGTACCGTGAATGTCGTAATAGCCGCAGTCGCACCCGATACCCACTGGGACAGGATGAGCTGGATAAACGTAAACCCGATGAACAGCATGATGAAGATAAAGCCGCGAGCTATCCAGGACGTCCCCGGCTTCATAAACATACGCCAGAACCTGAACGGTTTGCTCAGGTGTATCATGTAAGACACACCCATGAGCAGGGCGAGCAGCCAGGCTACGAACTGACCCAAAAGGCTATCGAAATAAGAGGCAGCGAGATAGAGGCCTCCGCTAATACCTCCCAGGAAGAAGGCAAAAGCAATAAAGTTCCCCCTCCCCTCTATCCACTCTTTCTGTTGCGTATATTTCACCATGAAATCGTATGGTTTTGTCTGAATCATCGCCTGATGCCTCCTTGGTAAATCATTCTCTTAATCTATGTAATATATTGATGGGTCCGTGCCATATTCAGGGTGAAATTGATGGCCCTTCTTTTCCTTGATTATCCTGTTAATCTCGCTATAAGGGTCATCCAAATCGCCGAAGTGCATCGCCTTGGTCGGGCAACTGATAACACAGGCCGGAGTCGCCTCGCGGTCAACGCCGGGTGTTAACCCCGCCGCCAGGCCGGCATCTATTCTCTCCTTGCAAAAGATACACTTCTGAACTACCCCCGGCTGGTGGGGATACAACTCCCGTCCAGCCTTCTCGTGCTCGGTAAGTCCCTGACCCGGGAAATACTGCGCATTCCCGTCTTCGTATATCGTCCGCATCTGATAGGGACAGGCGACCATGCAGTACCGGCAGCCGACGCACTTGTCCTCGTCAACCCAGACAATGCCGTCTTCACGCTGCTGTGTAGCCCCCGTAGGACAAACCTTGACGCAGGGCGGGTCGGCACATTGATTACAGCGGACATTATATATGAGTTTGGTCACCGTGGGATACTTGCCGCTCTCTCCTATCAGCACCCTGTTCCAGAAAATATCAGGTGGAAGGAAGTGCTCTGCTTTACAGGCGAGTACGCACTCATAGCAGCCGATGCATCTCTTCAGTTCTATCGCCATTCCCCACCTCATAGCTTGTCACCTCCTGCTCCGTCATACTCTATTCTGTGGTCAATCTTATAGACCTTGACCGTAGTCGCCGTCTCCTGGCTCCAGGATACCGGGCAGGCATGCTTGAAGTCCGATTCGAGCAGAATATTGAAGTTGGTACCCTTGCCGTAGGCAATGGGCGCACCCTTGGCCCAGGCGCCGGAGCAGGCGGATATGGCAACCGTCTGGGGGTGCTGGCCCTGCATCGTCTTGAGAGTGCCGGTAGTCTTCCGCCCGTAGGGTGTCTCCAGGCAGATAAGGTCGCCGTCTTTCAATCCCTTCTTTTCAGCCATACCCGTGTTCATGGTGATATTGTAGGTATAGGGATTGAGCCG
>CAZLEY010000034.1:0-21476 GCA_964558675.1 uncultured Dehalococcoidaceae bacterium
TGATGGTTTCAATTGCACCCACTA
The DNA here is from genome assembly GCA_964558675.1 of uncultured Dehalococcoidaceae bacterium. Classification (GTDB taxonomy): domain Bacteria; phylum Chloroflexota; class Dehalococcoidia; order Dehalococcoidales; family RBG-16-60-22; genus CAZLEY01. Next base: position 25 of record CAZLEY010000034.1, read on the forward strand.
GCCTCAGAAGTAATATACAAGTAGATTGTTATATAACTCAAACCCATTTCATACTATGGGGTTGAGATCGGTAAACTGTAAGATTCTGATTATCTCCAGCTAACATTTAGCTAACGCACCATACATAACGCGACAATACCCGGCGGCATTTCACACTCAGAACCCATTTTCACGGGTGTATGCAACATCACCGCTCCAAATATAAAACAACGGGACGACACAACAGTACACAGATTCCTAAACCGCTTGGAGAAATCGGTAATCCAGATTATACTTCTTCCCAGAAAGGAGGCAAGCGGTTGGTCTAGTAAGCCATCGCTAGCTTTTCTCTCGGAGACCTTCCAAGCAGGTTGTCGCGGGTTCTAGTCCTATCTCCCGCTCCACAGATATAGCATTAAAGGTCACGCCGCTAACTGTCAAAAACGCTAATTTCCGCCTGTTATCTCATACTGCTTTCTCCGCAATATAAACAACAAGATAATGATGAGGACTATGTCTATAGCAATTAGAACGAAGGTATTCGTGGCGATATCAGCCCAGCTACCACCCAGCTGACTTATTTCGACGATAGGCTGTGTGACGTAGTAGGTAGGGAATATTCTGCCAATCCACCCCGGAATCTGGGGGAACAGGTAGATAATAGCGGGCGCAAAAAGTATAATCCCGGCGGATTTCCAGATAGTAAATATAGTAGCGAAGTCCTTCACATAGGCTCCCAGCATCACGCCGAGCTCGGTTGCCATTATAGCTCCCAGCGCCAGCAACACGGTCAGCAGTATCGGTTCGGCGCCGAAGGCCTGATTTAACGCCAAAATCAGGACGCCCATAAAGAGACTGAGAATAAAACCGAGCATTCCTTTCGCCAGAAAAACATCTCCGATTGAGGTCGGCGTTACTGTCAATGCCCCCAGCGTTTTCTTTTCCTTCTCGTTGGCTAACGAAGTCGCCGGTAACAAAAGTCCTCCCAGGAACACAGCCATGAGTACGATGAAGGGAAGCAGCCGGTCACTCCAGGGCATACTCACTTCATCACCCAGCGTAGTGGTCTCTATTTCTATAGGTGTCTCCTGACCGGCCAGCTCTCTTGCCAGGCTGGATATTGTTACCCCTATAATGGTTCGGCTCTTGGCTAGGCTTTCTCCCCAGATATAAGCCTTAATTTCCGTCATTTCGCCCCGGATTATGGAGCTGTCGAAACCCGAAGGAAGCACGATGCCGGCATCAATGGAACCGCTCTCCACTGCCTTTTTCATCTCAGAGACAGTGCCATACTCAATACTTTCCACTGAATTCTTCTCTTGAATCATGGAGACCAGCTGCGAGCTGCCCTCGTCCATGACACCCAGCCTTGGTTTCTCGGAAAGCCATGTCCCGAATATTAGAGATAAGACGATTGAAATAACAATCGGACCAACTACCGCGAATATGAAGATATAGCTCTTGGAACCATAGAGGAACTCCTTGCTCAACAGTACACCCACGCGTCTTATACTCATTGAAACTTCCTCCTCAAGACGAATATACCGGCCCAGGTGATAACCAGAGTGAAACCAAGGAGTATTAGCAAATTCAGCCAGACGTCCGCCCAGCCGGAGCCGTAGTTAGCTGCCCGGTGTATTGTATCCACAAGGTAGTAAGAGGGGATAATCTTAACCCAGCCGGTGATGACGCCGGGAAACATCACGGTAAACGATGGAATAATCAGGATAATAAGAACGGGAAAACTCCAGGACATGACTGACATGAAGTCTTTGGCCCGGGCGGCGATGAGAAAGCTTACTCCCGTGGCCAGCGCCGCCCCCAGCAGTAAGGTTACCAGCACTACAAACGGCTGCGTATTCATACCGCCGATGATGACCATGATAAGCACTGCCTGTACAAATGCCAGGCCTATACCGGCAATACTCTTGGCTACGAAAAGCTCTGTGACCGTCGTGGGGGTAACCAGCAGGGCATGAGCGGTGCGCCTCTCCACCTCCTCACTTATCAAATTGGCCAGACCCAGGAGTTCCATCATAATGATAAAGACAGCCAGCAGGGGACGCAGACGGTCTCGCGGCGGTATCTGCGTTCCGAGCATATCCGGCCCCAGTATTTCTTCGGATACATCGAGGGCTAAGGTCTGCCCTGTCTGCATATAAGCCAGTTCGCTGATTAAAACCTCTACAGCATCTTTTATCTCCTGTGGGACATCCGGAGTAAAATACAGGCTTATCTTTGGTTTCTGCCCTGAATTGAGCTTTTCTATTACGTCATCCGGGAGTGATATACCTACTATATACTGGCCGTCAATCACCCCCTCTTTCAATGACGCCTCCGAGTCTACAGCCGTGATGTCCAGGCCTTCTTCATTCAACTGAATAGAGGCCGGAAGTGAAAACGGCGAATAAAGTCCAATCTTGAGATTTTCATCAACCGAGCTCGGCATAACAAAATAGATGACTAAATAGAAAATGAGCCCAACAAAAGTTAATACCGTAATGGCCCTTTTCCTGAAGAAAAGGGACAAGTCCTTGGAAACCAGGGTGCCTACAATGCGCCAGTTCATTCGGTAAGCCCCCGCCCCGTAATTTTGATGAAGATATCCTCCAGGGTAGCTTCCTCGCTGTGAACTGTCACTATCTGCTCACGGGAAAAGAGCTCCTGGACGTCACCCGGTGTCTCCGGTGTGTCCAGAGCAATCTCACGGTCTTCAAGTTCACCACTCTGGGTAGATACTTTTACTTTAAGGGCGCGCTTACCATACTGGCGTTTAAGATTAAGCGGCGTATCCAGAGCGACGATTTTACCCTGGTTCATAAAGGCAACCCGATCGGAAAGCTTATCGGCCTCCAGCATATCATGGGTGGTAAGAAATACAGTAGCCCCTCTATCGCGTTCCTGGAGGATAACGTTGCGGATGGCTTCCGAAGACGTTGGGTCCAGACCGGCCGTTGGTTCATCAAGAAATAATACCCGCGGCCGGTTCACTATTGACCGGGCTACCATAAGTCGCTGCTTCATGCCTTTGGAATATGTCTCAACCCGGTCTTTCTCCCTGCCCTCCAAACCAACCCGATTTAATAGCGTAACAGCATCGAACGATTTGATACCAAACAGGCGCGCAAACAGATTCAGATTTTCTACAGCGGTCATTTGCTCGTACAGATTAGTAGTTTCAAAGCAAACACCGATATCCCCCTGTACTTTCTCAACGTTTCTGGCAACATCCATACCTAGCAAGATAGCCCTGCCTCCTTTTGGTTTCATCTGTCCCGTCAGCATATTGACAGTAGTCGTCTTACCGGCACCGTTTGGACCTAAGAAACCCAGGATTTCCCCCTCAGCTACTTTAAAATTGATATGGTCCACGGCAATCAGGTCACCATAAGAATATGTCAGGTCCTCGGCAACAATCGCATATTCAGCCATCTTGTCTCCTTTCATCCGGGAAGTGCCAGCGTCACGCTCTTTCTTTATATAATTTAACAAAAACACTTCAATATTTCCAATAAACAAGCGAGAGATAATTAAGAAAAATCCACTGAATATACATCTTGACAAATGATAACGATAAAGGTTATAATTGCGACTGGGTGCATTGACAATGAGTTGCACTATTACACTTAAAGCAAAAGGCCTGAAGCTCACGCCGCAGCGTCGGCTTATCCTGGACATTATACATGATACGCATTCACACCTGACCGCAGAGGATATCCTTAATTATGTTCAATCCAGGGCTCCCGGCGTTAACAAGTCTACCGTCTACCGCACCCTGGAGCTTCTCGAGGAACTCGGGTGTGTGTTCAAAAGCGAAATCGGTAATAAATTCATCTATCATCATGCCGAAGAAGGGCATCATCACCATCTCGTCTGCCGCTCTTGCGGTCGAAGTATAGAATGCAATGAGGACCTCTTACTGCCCATAGAGAGAACAATCCATGAAAAGTATGGTTTCAAAGCTGATTTCAGACATGTTGTCATTAGCGGACTCTGCCGGAATTGCCGAACGAAGACGAGATAGATGCCTATGTTTTTTTACCAGTTTAATGCAAACAGTTGCAGTTAACTATAGATGCACTAAATGAGTTTACCGCATATAAACAGGGCAGGTTCATGAGAAAATTCTTTATTTTTATTACTGCTTTTCTGGTATTAAGTCTGGCAGCGGGGTTGTTATTTAGTGGGTGCTCCGAGGAGGAAACCTCTAAACTTAAAATAGTCACCAGCACATCGCTGATTTCCCAGATAGTGGAGCGGATTGGCGGCGATAAGGTTGATGTGGTTAATATTATTCCGCCGGCACAGTGCCCGGGACACTTTGACGTCAAGCCTGGCGATATTCAAAAGCTATCCAATGCGAATCTCTTCCTCCTGCACGGCTGGCAGGGTGAGAAGTTCTCCGAACAGCTGATAGCCTCTGCCAACAACCCGGAACTGACCGTTGTTCAGATTAACGTCAAGATTGGCGAAAACGATAACTGGATGACGCCGGCAGTGCAGAAAGCGGCCGTAGCCAAGATAACCAATGCCTTATGCCAGATAGATGATGGCAATAGCTCCGTTTACCGGGAAGCGGCGGATAAATACGAAAAGATAATCGCCGGGGTAGAGTCGGAAATGAAAGATAAACTGGCCGAACTCAATCCGACCGGCATAAGCGTGATGTGCGCTGACCAGCAGCCAGGATTTGTCAATTGGGCTGGCTTCAATATCGTCGCTATTTACGGTCGGCCGGACTCGCTCACGCCGCAGGTTGTCAAAGACCTTGTCGACAAAGGGAAGGCAGGAAATGTTACCCTGATTATCGATAATATGCAAAGCGGTCAGGATGCTGGTGCCGGCATAGCCGAAGAACTGGACTGCGCCAGGGTGATACTGTCTAACTTCCCCGGTGGCTATGACAACACCGAGACCTGGGAAAAGACAATCGAATACAACGTCGAGCTATTATCGAATACGCTGAAATAATGAGCTGTAAAAGATGAACACGCCGGTCATACAGATAGATAATGCCGTTGTTTCCTACCGTGAGGACGTGGCTCTGCGCGGCGTCTCTCTAGAGGTACAGGCAGGTGAATTCATCGGTATTGTCGGTCCTAACGGCGCCGGCAAAACCACCATCCTGACCATCGTTAACGGTCTGGGTAAGCTTATTCACGGCACTGTGCGGGTACTGGGGCACTCACTGTCGCCGGGCAATGGCCACTCTCTGAGGAAGCGGGTCGGCTATGTCGCCCAGGCACAGAATATTGACCCCAGGATGCCGATGAACGTTCGTGAAGTGGTGATGATTGGACGCTACGGTATTCTCGGGCTTTTCCGGCGTCCCGGCAAGCATGACTGGAGGGTCGTTGACGAGATGCTGGAGCTGGTTGGTATGACCCGCCTGGCTCTCAGGCCTATAGGGCATCTGTCGGGCGGCGAGCAGCAGCGCGTAGCCATAGCCCGCTGCCTGGCTCAGGAACCGGAGATATTTCTACTGGATGAACCCACTGCTTCACTGGACTGGCGGGCTAAAACTGACATTATCGACCTTGTGAAGCTGATTCATGATACCCGCCACCTGACCACCATGTTCGTGACCCACGACCTCAGTGCTCTGCCCGTAGCCTGCGACCGGGTGGTATTGATGAAAGACGGTTTAATCTGGAGCATGGGATTGCCGCAGCAGCAGCTTACGGATGACAACCTCAGCCGCCTCTATGATATGCCCATCACGGCAGTGAGGAAGAGAAGGACCGAAGAAATACTGGCCTGACATTAAGAAACCTTGGATTTTTCTATTTTTGGCTATCAGTTCATGCAGAACGCCATCCTGTCCGGCGTGCTGGGTGGCATTGCCTGCGCCACGATAGGGGTGTTCGTAGTTCTCATGCATATGCCCTTTATCGGGGTATGCATGTCTCATGCTGCCTTTGCCGGGGCACTTCTCGGCCTATGGCTCGGTTTCAACCCCCTAATAGGCGCCTTTGGCGTCAGCCTGGCGGCAGCGGCGGTCATCGGCCCGCTGGCTGACCGCGGTGAGCTCAATCCGGAGACATCGGTCGGCGTTATCTTCTCGCTTATGCTCGGACTGGCTTTCCTGTTTATGGGGCTGATGCCCGGTACCAAATCAGGCGCCATGGAGCTGTTATGGGGCAGCATTCTGACCAATACCCGGAGCGATATCACCTTGCTTGGTATCACGGCCGTCGTGGTCGTCGGTATAGTGATTATCTTTTACAAGGAAATCCAGGCGACTATCTTTCACCGCGACATGGCGCTCTCCGTGGGCATACCGGCTACGCTGTTTCTATATGGTATTCTTTTCCTGACCGGTGCTACCATTACGGTGACCCTCCGCTCTATAGGCGGCCTGCTCATTTTCAGTCTGATTCTTAACCCGGCAGCTGCCGCTTACCAGCTTACCTATAACATGGCCAGGATGTTCCTGCTCGCGGCCGTATTCGGAGTCCTTTCCAGCCTGACCGGCCTCCTCTTTTCCTACCTGTTTAATGTGCCCAGCGGGGCGACGATTGTGGTGACTTCTTCCGTTATCTTCATGCTGGCGGCCATTTTCTCACCAAAGCGGAAGATAAAGGGCTGGCAGCAAAAACCCGTTGAGGAGCAAAGCTCATGACCTGGGCGTTCTTTAATTCCAGGGCTGCCATCTGGGACGAAACGGTGGCGGAGAAGGATGCCGGCAAACTTGAGGCTATGGTGGCGCGTATGGATATCAAACCCGGTTCCACCATACTGGATGTCGGCACCGGGACCGGGGTCCTTGTGCCTTTCATTCTGCGTGAGATAGGCGAGAAAGGCCGGCTGGTCTGCCTGGATTATGCTGAAGAGATGTTGAACCATGCCAAGGTTAAAGGCTTTAAGGGTGATATTCGGTATATCTGTGCGGATATAGAGGACAGCCGACTCGCCGATGAGAGTTTTGATTCCGTTATCTGCTATTCCAGTTTCCCTCATTTCGAGCACAAGTCAAGGGCGCTGGGCGAAATTCACCGTTTGCTCAAAGGCGGCGGCAGGCTTTTTATCTGTCATACTTCCAGCCGGCAGACGATTAACGAGATACACTGTCAGCTCCCCGAAGTTCATAACCATCTCATCCCGGAAGAAGACGGGATGCGTCAGCTGCTGTCAACTGCTGGATTCAGAGAAATCAGTATTTGTGACGTTAAAGACAGCTATTTTGCCGTCGCCGTTAAGACCGATTAGCTCCTCAGGTTAAACATGACTTGACGCTAAATATCCAAATGGTTAGAATATTTTATAAGGGTAGGGTTGTTCTGTTGCGGTTGTTACACTTTGTTTGAAGACTCTATTTCTAAGTAATATCCTCGGGCTCGTAGCTCAGCGGCAGAGCGGTCGGCTCATAACCGATTGGTCGTAGGTTCGAATCCTACCGAGCCCACCATAATCTTTATTTTCTTCCCGATAACACTTTCCATAATATTCGAGGTATAAAACAAACCGGCAGGGGATAGTTTTTCTCAAATATTTTTATGCAATTTTCTCAGGCTGCTTAAAACCCGCCAACAAAATTATATCTTTTGAATATTTTTTAAAATTATAACCTGTTATATTTTTAAAAGAATAGTTATCGGCAGGGGAGTGTCCTGGTTCATTATCAATTATGTAAATTCAATCCTGTGTGTATCTTACATAACATATATTGTGCGCCCCAAAGTAATAAAGGTAAGATGGTTTACATAAACTCAGGGCAGGTTGGTGTCTTCATATTCCAGTAATGTTTGGAATAAGCTTACTATTTTAAAAACCGTTTCATCATATGCAGCATAATTCTTTTCTCTTAATTCTGCAAAGCTATCATATAAGTGAGCTTTTAGAATATCGATGTCAAGTTTTTTAAAAGTGTTTCCCTTACCGACATAATTAGTGCATGCCTTTACGAACTTGTAAAATCTTTCCGTATCAAGTGGATGGTCAAATAAGGTTGGCCCGTGTATCCATTTGTCGTAGTATTTTGACACCTCACTGTCTTGCATATAGTTTTCAGCCATAATAAAACTACACACTTTTTTTTAATAGATATTATTTCTTCTTTAGCTTGTGATAGCTAAATAAAAGAACGGCAATCCAAACACAAATAGACGTAGTTTGCAATATTGTATGTCCGGAAAGCAACACCATGATTATTGGTATACCCACAAAGAGTAAAATAACAAATACAATATCAATCATAGCAATTATTATCCAAATTATACTACATGGCGAATAATTTGCAATTGTTTTTATGTAAACTCTTTTCTATGATATCTATTACCACCTATATCCTTCACTTGTGAAGGACCGCCGCCCTCGTAGCATCTGCGGCCAGTCCCATGAATATCCATCACCCCTTTTCCCCATTTTCCAACCCCATATATCAATGCCTTTACCCAATTTGTCTCCCTCCTTCGTAAGGAGGGACTAAGGGAGATTTTGTTCTCTTTACCTCCTACTCTCCACGGGGTGTCCAGGAGGGGCACAGCCCCTCTTTACCATAAAGGTTGGGCTCGGGCGGGAAATAAATCCCATACCCCTCCTTTGACAACCTCCTGAGGAGAGGTGTACCTAGGGGGTGAGGTAGAAAAAATATCATGGGGATAAAGGGGGGTTCTAGTCCGAATATTTGAAAATCTGGGCAATAGATTAATATTAATCCCCGCAAAATTACATTAAAGCCCTCAGATTTTGATTTCAGCGCGTCATTCCTTCGGGCGTTGCTGGACCCGCTCCCGCCGGGTTATCCCCGGGGGACACCATCCCACAACTAATTAACATAACTCCAAAAACAATCCAAAGCCAACCACGAAGGAATTGTTTCCCTTAGTTTTCTGGCACAGGTGGCCAGGGTCGTTTGAACTTAACCAGGCTGAATTTCCACCGTCCGTCTACCTTAACGTATTCGCATTCATGCCTTCCCTGTATCCAGAACGGCTCGCCATCACGAAAGAGATATAAAATCCAGTAGCCTTTAGCCCTGTCGCCATCAACCGTGATGACCGGCTGCTCCACAAGATGCCCGGGCGTCTTCGGCAGCTTTTCAAAGTCCTCATATATCAGCTTTTCGATTTCTTTTTTACCCCTACGCAAAGTATGCATCTGGATATCGGCCACGGCATCCTCCGCAAAACAATCCAGCCAGACATCCCACTGGCGGCTGGAAAGACAGTATACATAAGTTTCGTGCAGTTTCTTTATCTCATCGATATCTTCTAGAACCTTGAGTCTCTTTTCCATTTCTTCCAATATCATGTGAACACCCTCTTTATTCAGATTTCCTGGTGATGGTTTCAGGCGCCGGCCAGGGTCGCGTATACTTCAGATAGCTGAACTTCCACTTCCCGTCTACCCTGATATATTCGCAGTCATACCGGCCCTGCACCCACATTGCGTCCGGCGCCGGTATAAACAGATACAGTATCCAGTAACCCTCGGCTGTATCGCCGTCCACAGCGATTACCGGTTGGGCTACCAGATGCCCATGACTCGGCAGTATTTTCCCGGCAAAGCTTTGGAACAGGTCCCCGATTTCCTTCTTGCCCTTGCACAGTCCGTGCGTCCAGATATCGGCGCTGCCGTCTTCGGCAAAGCAGTCCAGCATGTCTTCCCACTGCTGGCTGGCCAGCGCATAGACATAATCCCTTTGCAAAACTTTAATCGCCTCTATGTCTTCCATAACCCTCAGTCTCTTTTCCATTTGCTCTAATGTCATTAAAAACCTCCTGTTACAAAATATATCATCGAATTACATTATAGACCGATAATATAGCCCAGGACAAAATATATTGAGCGACTAAAATCATATAGACATTAAGAAAACTCCCCCCAGCACCAGCACTATTCCCGCAATAACCCTCCAGTTAAAAACATCTATCCGGCGGTTGACTATCCATGAAAATAACAGAACAAAAATGACAATACTTGCCATAATGGGTTGCGCCACACTAACCGGACTATAATGCAAAGCCGAAAAGCGAAGCAGATGGCCAACAACCAGAAAGACAGCCCCGATGGATAATATGAGAAAAGTATGGCGGCTCTGCTGGAAGACGTAACTTCGCTGCTGCTGGCGTATCAGGAGTAAAACAATAATTACGATGAAGGCAGTCAGGTACATAATAAAGGTGGCCGCATAAACGGCGTCAGTTACTTCCATTACTGGCCTAATTAACGTTGCCGACCCCGCGGCACACAGGGCGGTGCCAAGTCCCATCAAAAGACCCTGTGTTGATATCTTGAAAGTGGTACGGCTTATCTCGGTGGTAGTCAGTATCGCCCCCAGCATGATAAGTAAAGCAGCGATTATTTTCTGTACTGTAACCGATTCCCCCAAAAAAGCGAATCCCATGATGACAGAGAATATAACGCTTGTCCTGGTAATAGCGACCGTGGGATTGGCACCGATAATGCGTGTACTGTTAAAGAAAAGGTACCTGGCAACAATAAGGTGAATCAAACCGGCCGCACTAAGTAAAACGTATTGCTGCCAGGTGAATGACAGGAATTCTTCCCATTCTCCAAACAAAGTCACGACAACTACAAAAATGGGTGTACCCACCAGCATGGAAACCGCAAGTGGCGTAAAGGATTCTTCAGACAGGTACGTAGCTCTTCTGACCAGTACCTGGGTCACAGCAAAGGACGCTGCCGTACATATAGCAAAAAGAGGGCCTAATTCCATTCCAGTAGTATTATGTAAACTTAGTTTACACTATCCCCACTCAGGCTTTTACCTATCAGTTCCAGCAAACCCTTTAAGCCCCACTCTCTTGAGGCTGAGATAAGCAGCGTATTATTCTCTGCGTCTTCAACCCGGTTAGAAAGAGAATCTATGGCTGTTTTCTCGTCCCAGTTCCCATCGTTATCCAGCAACAAGTCGATTTTATTAAGCACAGTTATCCGCGGTTTATCGGCAAGCTCCAGGTCACGAAGAATATCCTCGACTGCCTGGCACTGCTCCGGCGCATCCGGCGAAGCCAGGTCAACCACGTGTAACAGCAGGTTCGCCTCGGCCAACTCCTCCAGGGTTGCCCTGAAAGCGTCGATAATGGTCGGCGGCAGCTTCCGTATAAAGCCAACGGTGTCGGTAATAAGTACCACTCTCTTATCGGGAAGGGTCAATCTGCGGGTGGTCGGGTCGAGGGTGGCGAAGAGCCTGTTGCCCGTTACGACTTCCGCCTTGCAGAGTGCATTTAACAGGGTGCTTTTACCGGCGCTGGTATAGCCAACGATAGCTATAACCTGCATACCGCTTCTTTTCCGTTTCTGGCGGTACAATGCGCGGTGCTTTCTTACATCTTCGGTCTGTCTTTTTAAATGCTGTATCTTACGGCGTATCAGGCGTCGGTCCGTCTCAATCTGTGTTTCACCTGGTCCCCTTGTGCCAATGCCGCCACCCAGCCTTTCCAGATGCTGCCATTGCCCGGCAAGTCGGGGCAGGAGATATTGATACTGGGCCAGCTCCACCTGCAAACGGCCCTCGTGGGTACGGGCACGCCTGGCGAAAATATCCAGAATTAGTGCGGCGCGGTCAATTACCTTAACTTTCAGGGCTTCCTCAAGGTGCCGCTGCTGCGCCGGTGTAATTTCATCGTCAAGTATGAGAACACTGTAACCTGTGCTGTCCCGAAGGTCTAATAACTCCTGTAATTTACCTTTGCCTACATAGTAAGCATTTGACGGTACCTGTAATTGCTGGACTACCTTTCCTACCACATCTGCCCCGGCGGCATCAGCTAATCGCTCCAGCTCTTCAATTGAGCCTTCGGCTAACTGCTTTCCCCTTTTTCCTTTTAAGGTTACGGCTAATAATAATGCCAGTTCCGGCGCGGCTCTGGTGAGAATTGTGCTTCTAGTGATAGCTGTCTCCTCTGATGCTTGATTATGTCAAGCTACTTCTTGAGTGTCAGGCGCCGGGTATTACGCCATCCCGAAAGCCGCGATAGGCCCTTTACCATCGCCGCATCGGGGACAGTTAGAGACAATCTTACATAGCCTTCACCGCTTCTGCCATAACCTACACCAGGTGTAACCGCTACTCCCACCTGCTCCAGTAAATCAGCCGTGAAGTCCACTGAGTTATAGCCTTCAGGGACCTTCGCCCAGACATACAGGCTGGCCTTGGGAACCCTGACTTCCAGGCCAATGCTGGTCAGTAGTTCAACGACAAGGTCACGGCGTCTCTGGTAAACGGCATTATGTTCCGCGATACAGTCCTGAGGACCGTTTAATGCCTCGATGGCCGCATACTGAATAGCCTGGGGAATCCCTGAATCCAGATTAGACTTCAGTCTTCTCAGGGCATCTACCATCTTGGCATTACCGACTACCATACCGATTCGCCAGCCGGTCATGTTATAGCTCTTGGAAAGCGAGTGAAACTCCACGCCTACATCTCTGGCGCCCTCCGACTGCATAAAACTCACCGGCTGATAGTCGTCAAAGGCCACCTCCGAGTATGCTCCATCATGACAGACAGCTATATCATGTTTCCTGGCAAACTCAACTACCCTGTTAAAATAATCAAGGTCGGCGACGGCGGCTGTAGGATTATTAGGATAGTTTATCCACAGCAACCTGGCTCTCTGCAAAATATATTCGCTGATGCTATCTAAATCCGGCAGAAAGTCATTCTGCTCTTTTAACGCCATATAGTAAGGGTTCCCGCCGGCTAACATGGTACTTATCGAATAGACCGGATAAGCCGGGTCCGGCACCAGCGCCGTGTCTCCCGGGTCGATATAACAAAAGGCGATATGGCCAATCCCCTCTTTGGAACCTATAAGGGGCAATACCTCTGTTTCCGGGTCAAGGGAAACATTGAACCGCCTTTGATACCACTGAGCTATAGCCTGGCTCAATTCAGGCAGTCCCGCTGTCTCTGGATAGCGGTGATTAGCCGGATCATGAGCCTCAGTACACAGCCTTTCAATGATGTGGGACGGCGTCGGCATATCAGGGTCACCAATAGCAAAGCTTATTATCTCCTCACCCTTAGCCTTTTTCTCGGCGATTTTCTGATTAATCTCGACAAACAGGTAAGGTCTTAATTTTTCAACTCTTCTTGATACTCTCATAAATCACACCTCAATCTGGCCATCTTCCTTCAAATACTATCTCCGCCGGCCCACCAAGTATTACCTCGCCATTACCATTCCATTCGGCATCCAGTGTACCGCCGGGGAGTTTAATATCCACTTTATGTCCGGTATAATCTAGCAGCCTGGAAGCAACAGCTATCGCACAGGCACCACTGCCGCAGGCGAGTGTCTCCCCTACCCCACGCTCCCAAACTCGGGCTTCCAGGTGATTTTTACTCAGCACCCGGGCTACCTCGAAGTTCACACGTTTGGGGAATATTGACATATTTTCCACCAGTGGCCCGATTCTGGATAAAGGGAAAACAGAAACCGGGTCTTTGTAAAAGAAAACTGCATGCGGGTTCCCCATAGAGAGACAGTTAAGTGCCAGCTTCATGCCGTCTACAGTGACCTGGCAGCTTAGCATTGATTTTATGTCAACTACGCCACCATCACCCGGATTTATAGCTACGGGGATTTGGTCAGCCTCGAATTCCGGCTTCCCCATATTAGCCCAGAATTTTACCACTTTACCGGCCTTTTCCTCGTACCTGACTCTACTGACACCGGCTGCGGTCTCCACTGTTACTTCTTCAGTCCCGTGGCTTACCAGTCCTTTTTCCAGAACATATCTTGCCAGGCACCTTATACCATTACCGCAGGTTTCAGCTTCAGAACCGTCTGCATCGAAGATACGCATACAAAAATGAGCCTTATCCGAAGTCAGCAGCAACAGCAGGCTGTCGGCACCAATACCCAGATGACGGTCACATACAGCTACAGCCAGCCTGGACCAGTCACGCTGTATACCGCCAGCCTCGACCAGCACGAAATCATTAGCAGCACCCTGCATCTTGGTAAAATCCATTGGCTATCTCTCTTTACAGTCTATTCTATTCACCCTTTATAAATTCAGCCAGTACTCTCTCTATCTCCATTTCGTCCGGACGCACGGCATCAAACCAGTGTATCCTTTCGTCCTTCAGTCGGAACCAGGCATACTGGTGTCGGATAAACCTGTGGGTCTCCGACTTTATTTTCTCGCTGGCATCATCCAGTTTCAGTTCGCCCCCGAGATATTGTCCAATCTGTCTATAGCCAATACCGGACATGGCCGATAAATTAAAATCATACCCCATTTTTAACAAATTTTCCACCTCCCCAACGAGACCCTGCTCTATCATCTCATCAACTCTCTTATCAACCATACGGTATACTTCATCCCTGTTAGCAGTTAAGCCAATTATGAATGAATTGAACTCGGGGGCTTCTCTTAGCCGGAGCTGGTAAAACGGCCTCTTTGTCTTTGTATGCACTTCAAGCGCCCTTATCACCCGGCGTACATTACGGCGGTCTATCTTCCGGGCCGCTTCAGGGTCAACCCTGATAAGCTCTTGATAAATTTCATCGATACCGCTCCCGGTCGCCCTCTTTTCTACATTATACCTGAATTCGGGGTCGGGTGAAACCCTTGGAATACGCCATCCTTCCAGTATCGCCCTCACGTACAGCCCGCTGCCACCGACCAGAAACGGCAATTTGCGGCGCCTTTGAATATCCTCAATGGCCTGATAAGCCAGCTCCTGATATTGAGCCAGACTGAAATCCTCGTCAGGATTAACGATATCAATCATATGGTGCGGTATCTGTGCCTGCTCCCGTGGGCTTGGTTTGGCCGTGCCGATATCCAGATAGCGGTATACCTGCCGGCTATCGGCACTTACTATTTCTCCGTGGAAAAGAGATGCCAGATGCAGGGCCAGTCGACTTTTGCCGACACCGGTGGGACCAACTATAGCGACCAGGCGCTTCATGCCATCAGTTAAGACCCCTGATCTCCGCAGCCTGTTTGGTTATACTAATAAAATCGTCCGCTTTCAGACTGGCTCCGCCGACGAGAGCGCCATCAATCTCAGGCTGTCGGATAAATTCGGCTATATTTTCCGCGGTAACACTGCCGCCGTACAGAATACGGACATTATCGGCAACGTCGCTGCCATGCTGATGAGAGACCAACTGCCGGATAAAACCAATAGTCTCGTTCGCCTCTGAGCCACTGGCCGACCTTCCGGTGCCGATAGCCCAGACCGGCTCATAGGCGATGACGAGTCCACCGACATAATACCCGCGGTCTGACGACGCTGTAAGCTGACGGGTTAAGACTTCTTCCGTCTTCCCCTTCTCATTCTCCTCCAGCCTTTCACCGATGCAGAGAATGGGCTTCAGCTCCACATTAAGTGCAACTTTTATTTTTTTATCAATCACATCGCCAGTCTCGCCGAAATACTGTCGGCGCTCCGAGTGACCGATGATTACATATTCGCACAGGTCGGCAAGCATTAACGGCGAAATTTCCCCGGTATAAGCCCCCTTTTCTTCATAGAAGATATTCTGTGCCCCCAGCTTGATGGAGCTTCCTTTAAGTAAATCCTTAACTGCTGCCAGAGAAACAAAGGGCGGACAGACTACCTTATCGACACCACCTACTTTATCAAGTCCGGACAGCATTGACCTGACCAGCTTGACAGCTTCCCCTACCGTGGTATTCATCTTCCAGTTACCGGCAATCATCGGAATACGCATTCCTGTTCTCCTAAGCACCGAATTTATTGAGCTTCAGGGCATTAGCCATAGCCAGAGGCATAATTTGTGTGGCGTTGAGCCTGCCAAGGCCCCCTTGCAGAAAAGCCGGCTCCGAAAACGCCCGAACGCCGTCAGGTTGGCAATATTTCGAACAAATGAGGAGCGGTACCGGATGCCAGCTGTGGCCGCTGAGTACGGCTGGAGTCGAGTGGTCTCCGGTAATCACCAGTACATCCGGTTCCATGTTCACTACATCAGGCAAAGCTCTATCAATCTGTTCCAGAATATCCACCTTGCGACCGAAGTCGCCGTCTTCACCAGCGCTATCCGTCCATTTTATATGCAAAAAGAAAAAGTCATAGTCTTTATAGTTTTGCCCTAGTGTCGTGAACTCATCTTCAAGGGTTGTCCCCGTCCGTGCAATATCCATGCCGACCAATCGGGCAAGACCCCGGTACATGGGATAAATAGCAATAGCCAGCGGCCTTAATTTGTAGATTTCGCTCATGGTGGGGAGGTCAGGTTGCCGGGAGAAACCACGGAGCATAACCATGTTGGCCGGGTGTTGCTCTGCCAGGATTTCCTTCGCCTGAGCTGCAAACTTGTTGGCGGCGTCAGCTAATTTAGCAGCTTTCGGATTTAAGGCAGTAATCGACAGTGGGGCAACTCCTGTCTGCTGGGGGTCGGACTCGGTAACGTCAGCGACCAGATTACTGCCACGAAAAACAGCCACAAAGCGGTGCTCCCTAACGGGGTAGACCAATATTTTTACGTCGTCAATAGACATTCCATCAAGCAATCTACATAATTCGGTGCATTTCTCGGTTGATATACGCCCTGCCCGCCGGTCGGTAACCAGCCCTTTCTTATCTACAGTGCAGAAGTTACCCCGGGCAGCCACATCTCCCGGCTGAAGTTCAACATCAATACCGATAGCTTCCAGTACGCCACGACCTATATTACAACTGATGGGGTCATAACCGAACAGGGCCAGATGCCCCGGGGCACTACCAGGTGTTATCCCGGGTGCTATCGGGTCTGCCAGACCACATTCTCCAACTGTAACCAGAGTATCCAGATTGGGAGTATGGGCTGATTCCAATTCGGTTTTGCCTGTCTCTGGATTCGGCAGTCCCCCCAGACCGTCAATTACTATCAATACAATCTTCGTGGGCGAAGGCCTGGAGATTTCTTTCATCAATGCCAGATAGTCCATATCATTAACCTTTATCCCGCAACGCTACCACACCCGGCAATTCTTCACCACCCAGGAATTTCAGCGAAGCGCCACCTCCGGTTGAAACAAAGGTAACCTTATCCGCCAGTCCCATGGCATTAATAACCTCAGCGGTAGAGCCTCCGCCGATGATAGTAGTCGCGTTAAGGTCAGTTAATAACCTGGCCAGGGCTTTGGTGCCCTCGGCAAACTGTGGTATCTCTTCTACGCCCATGGGTCCATTCCAGAATACTGTCCTGCCGCCCAGCAACGCTATGCGGAATTTCTCAAGAGTCTCCGGAGCAATATCAACAATCCTCTTGTCTGGCGGGATATTTTCTACAGATACTATTTCACCCTTAGCTTCAGCAGTAATCTCATCAGCAACAACGACGTCAACCGGCAGTATGATGCGAACACGGCTTTTGTTGGCTTCCTCCATTATCCTGGACGCCGTGCCGACACTCTCTTCTTCAATCAGCGACTTCCCTATCTCGTATGACCTGGCTTTCAGAAAGGTAGCCGCCATACCGCCGCCAACTAAAAGACAATCAACTTTACCCATGATATTCTTCAGCATATTAACCTTGTCACTTACCTTGGCACCACCGAAAATTGAGATAAAGGGAGGAGTCGGTTTCTCCAGAAGGCCACCCAGTGTGTTTATCTCCTTTTCCAGCAACAAGCCGGCTACCGCTGGCAGGTAATGAGCAATACCGGCTATCGAGGCATGGGCACGATGAGAGGTGCCGAAAGCATCATTAACAAAGACATCACCCAATCGCGCTAAAGCCTTGGCAAAATTGGCGCTGCCTGTTTCTTCAGTGGAGTGAAAACGGAGATTCTCCAGAAGTAAAACATCGCCGTCCCGCAACGTTTCCACGGACTTCTCCACTTCGGGACCAATGCAGTTTATGGCAACACCGACCTGCTGTCCCAGTATCTGCGACAGGCGCTGGGCAACGGGTGTCAGCCGTAACTCATCAATAACTTTTCCCTTGGGCCTACCCAGATGAGAAATAAGAATAATCCTGGCATTACGTTCAATAAGGTATTGAATCGTTGGCAGGGTCGCCCGGATACGGCTATCGTCGGTGATGGCCCCTGTACGTGTATCAATAGGAACATTGAAGTCAACCCGAACCAGAACCCTTTTATCAGTGACCTCAATATCCCTGAGGGTCATCTTGTTCATATTTCACTCCTGAATACCGGCATTGTTGAAGAAAAAATCAGGCAGTCCTGGCTTTACCACTGACACCTGTCCAATCAATGCTGTGGTCAGGAAAGAGTTCCAAGACCTGCCGTATGATGCCTTCAGCATCCAGACCGTATTTCGAGCGTAGAATAGCCTGAGTCCCATGCTCCACAAACTCGTCAGGGATACCTATATTTTTCACTTTTATATCATATAATCCCGACTCTTGAAGCAAAGCGAGTACACTACTGCCGAAGCCGCCACTCAGCACATTTTCCTCAATGGTAACCATGCGTTTAATACGACTGGCTAGGTCAACAACAAGTGTCCTATCCAGTGGCTTGGCAAAACGAGCATTGACTACGGTGGCCTCAATCCCTCTCAAAGCTAACTCATCCGCTGCCTTCATGGCGGGAGCCACCATAGCGCCTATAGCCAGGATGGCTACATCCCCTCCATGCCGTAGGGTTTCATACTCACCTATAGCGATTTCATGGAGTACTGTATCCAGTTTCACTCCCAGACCAGCGCTGCGAGGATAACGTACTGCCATAGGACGCCCCGATTTTATCGCCGTATACAAGAGGTGTTGAAACTCATTCTCGTCTTTCGGGGCCGCGACAATCAGGTCGGGGATTAACGTTAGATAGGAGATATCAAATGTACCCTGATGTGTCTTGCCGTCATCACCGACAATACCTCCCCTGTCAATAGCAAAGACAACGGGCAGTTTCTGAATGCAAACGTCATGTATTATCTGGTCAAAGGCACGCTGTAAAAATGTCGAGTATATCGCTACCACCGGAATAAAACCCTGTGTCGCCAGTCCCGCGGCAAAAGTAACGGCATGCTGTTCACAGATGCCGACATCAAACACTCTTTCCGGGAACTCTGCCTCAACGATGCTCAGGCAATTTCCTTCGGGCATAGCCGGCGTAACCACCACCAGTCTCGGCTCATTACGAGCCAACCTGAGCATAGTCTGGGCGAATACCTCACTGTAGGTCGGGATGCTCTCATCATTGCCGCCTTTAGCCGGCAAGCCGTGGAAATACACAGCATTGCTCTCGGCAGGAAGATATCCTTTACCTTTTGTAGTGATAACATGGACCAGAGTCGGTCTGTTGGAACCGTCTCTTACCTGTGTAAGCGTAGTCTCAAGCTCATGAATGTTATGTCCATCAATCGGTCCAATATACGTAAAGCCGAGTTCTTCCCACAGCATTGTCGGCAGTACGAGTCCTTTTAGCCTGTCCCTGACCTCCGTACTGAACTGCCATAGATTGTCGCCCATGGGCAATGCCGTAATCAGCTGCCTGCCCTTTTTCTTGGCCTCACGGTAATGCTCGTCAAATCGCACTCTTCTCAACAGCTTGGCCAGGGCACCTACGGTTGGTGAAATGGACATGCCATTATCATTGAGTACCACAATGAGCTTGGAACCAAGATGACCTGCCTGATTAAGCGCCTCAAAAGCTATGCCGGCAGTAATGGCACCGTCACCGATAATAGCAACTACCTGGTAATCATCGCCGGCGAGGTCACGGGCGGTGACTATGCCCAAGGCTGCTGAAACTGAGGTGCTGGCATGACCGGCGCCAAAAGGGTCATGCTGGCTCTCGTCACGGCAGGTAAACCCGGATAATCCTCCATATTGACGCAGAGAATTAAAGCGTTGCCTGCGGCCTGTAAGAAGTTTGTGTACGTAGCACTGATGCCCCACGTCCCAGATAATTTTATCCACGGGACTGTTAAAGACACGATGGAGAGCTATGGTGAGTTCTACAACACCAAGGTTAGAAGCCAGATGGCCGCCGGTATTGGTCACTGTGGTGACGATTTCATGTCTGAATTCTGCGGCCAGCTTCTCCAGCGCCGGTAACGATAATCCTTTTAAATCAGCGGGGCTATCGATTTTATCCAGCAATCTTGGCATGGTCGTCTTATTTGTCAAACACGGACACCAATTTCAATACTAACAATGTAGATAAAGAATTGTCAAGCTGGGAGCCCTCCCCACCCATCTCTGATGATTATCTTGACTCTATTCACCCGGTTCTGATAGACTCACGGAGTAAGCCCTCCTGAGGAGTTTGTCTACATTGTTGAAACACAATTCCAGTGGTGAATATATCCCGAGAACGATATACTAATGGACTTACTTGATATCCTCAAAGTCATAGGTACCGCAGCCTCACCGATTTTAGAACTCAGAGGTGCCATCCCTATTGCTATAGTGAAATATCATTTCACCTGGTATTACGCATACCTTTTCAGTATTATCGGTAATTTGCTGCCCGTCCCCTTTATCCTTCTCTTTCTAAATACTATTATCGCTTTTCTCAGTAAAGTACACCTGCTGGACAGGTTTATTCAGTGGTTTTTCGTGCGGACGAGACAGAGAGGCAATATCGTTGAGCGATACGAACGCATCGGCCTGGCTCTATTCGTCGCCATACCCCTGCCGATTACCGGTGCTTGGACAGGTTCTATTCTGGCAGTTCTTCTCGGCCTCAAGTTTAGGCACGCAATAGTATCAATACTCGTGGGGGTTCTTATCGCCGGAGTAATCGTGACCTGCGCCACCGTCTTGGGATGGACTATCGCTAATCTTTTTACAGCCTAGAAAAAACGAAGATAATGAGATATTTGATAACCAGAGCCGATATTCAATCTTGACTGTATTTCAAAGCAGTGTTAAATTTAATATGTAATACGTCCCTGTAGCTCAGTTGGACAGAGCAGCTGCCTTCTAAGCAGCGGGTCGAGCGTTCGAATCGCTCCAGGGACGCTTTTAGCTTTGGTTTGTAGCTATTTTCAAAGCAGTTGGTCTTATCTGCAATACAATTGACCAATTGTTCTTCTTATTATTAAAGATGTGCCTGAACTGTGTTAGACTCCTCTATGTAGGTAATAAATGTCCTGGTGTCCATTAAAGGTAACTATCAAGCAAGTTTATATAAAGCAAAACATGATTTTTTCAGGTAAAGACTGGCTAGCTCATTACATCTTTCTTAGTAATCAAGAAATTCTCTGCCTAACATCTGGCGAACTATGATTAATTTCATAATCTCGGGTGTGCCATCACCTATCTCCGGAACAATGGCGTCCCTCAGCCGCTGTTCTATGGGCAGGTCTTTGCTGAAGCCATAGTGGCCATGGATGAGCAAACATTCATGGATAATGTTAAAAGCTGTCCTCGGGCACCACCATTTAACCATAGCCGATTCCTTACTATGAGAAATCCCGTTGTCGCTCATCCACAGCACCCGGTAGCAGAGCCACCGGCCTAATTCGATGTAGGTCGCTGCTTCGGCGAGGGTGAAAGACACCCCCTGGAACTTGGCGATAGGTTTATTGAATTGAACCCGCTCTTTAGCGTATTCAATGGTTTCCT